>NZ_JBIVKT010000001.1:0-1028532 GCF_044750905.1 Streptomyces sp. NPDC088762 | reverse complement strand
CCCTTGAGGGACCGGCCCGAACCGGAGAGACGATGGGACTGACGGGAAACCCCCAAACCCTCACCACTTCCGGGTAAGTCGGCTGCCGCCCATCGTGTGCCGCTTGACGATCACAGTGCCGCCCGGCATGCTTCCGGCCCTCGCGTGCCGCTTCGCTTCCCCGTCCCGCCCGGCACGCTTCCGTCCCCCCGCCCCGCCCCCATATCGGCTCGCCCCCGCAGCACACCGCCCGCCCCACCCCCGCCCCGCAGGCAACCCCGTTCGGCTCGGCCCCCGCCCGCGGCGGGTGGGCAACCCCCGGCTGGGAGGGCGGTGAGAGGGGGGCGGAAGCCCCGCCCGAGCCCCTCATCCCCCCGACGCCGTCGGCAAATGGTCCAGGCGGCGGAGGATTATGCCTTCGCGGAGGGCCCAGGGGCAGATTTCGAGGTCGTCGATGCCGAAGAGGTCCATGGCGCCTTCGGCGACCAGGGCGCCCGCCAGGAGCTGGTTCGCCCGGCCTTCCGAGACGCCCGGGAGGGCGGCGCGCTGGGCCGTGGTCATCGCGGCCAGGCGCGGGACCCATTCCTCCAGGGACTTGCGGGTCAGGTCCCGCTGCACGTAGAGGCCCTCCGCCGAGCGGGCCGCGCCCGCGATGCGCGCCAGCTGCTTGAACGTCTTCGACGTCGCCACCACGTGGTCCGGGGCTCCGAAGCGGCTGAACTCGCGCACCGTGCGCGCGATCTCCGCGCGCACGTGCCGCCGCAGGGCCCGGATGTCCTGGGCGTCCGGCGGGTCGCCCGGGAGCCAGCCCGCTGTCAGGCGGCCCGCGCCCAGCGGGAGGGAGACGGCCGCGTCCGGGTCCTCGTCGATGCCGTACGCGATCTCCAGCGAGCCGCCGCCGATGTCCAGGACCAGCAGTTTCCCGGCCGACCAGCCGAACCAGCGGCGCACGGCCAGGAAGGTCAGCCGCGCCTCGTCGTCGCCGCTGAGGACCGACAGGGCGACACCCGTCTCGGCCTGGACCCGGGCCAGGACCTCGTCCGCGTTCGTGGCTTCGCGTACGGCGCTGGTCGCGAAGGGGAGGACGTCCTCGCAGCCCTTGTCCTCGGCCGCCTGCACGGCGTCGCCGATGACCGAAACCAGACGTTCGACGCCTTCGGGGGTGACGGCTCCGTGCCCGTCCAGGAGCTCCGCCAGCCGCATCTCCACCTTGTGCGAGTGCGCCGGCTGCGGGCGCGCACCGGGGTGCGCGTCCACCACCAGCAGATGGACCGTGTTCGAACCCACATCCAGGACACCGAGTCTCATAGGGGGAAACGCTACTGCGACGAACGCGGAGGGGGTGACGAAGGGGCGCTTAGGCTGGTGTTTGTGCCAAATACGAAGAAGGCCAACAAGACCCGGTCGCAGAAGGACGCGGGCAAGGACGCGGGCAAGGCCAAAAACAGCCCCAAGGTGAACGTCCAGGCCGGTGCCAGGGCCGCCGCCAAGATCGCCGCCAAGGCCGCGGCCAAGGCCGCCGTCGCCGACGAGAAGGGTCTGGACTTCCCGCGGGCGTGGGTGGAGTTTCCCGACCCGGCCGACGAGGAGCAGGTCTTCCGCTGCGACCTGACCTGGCTGACCTCCCGCTGGACCTGCATCTTCGGCAGCGGCTGCCAGGGCATCCAGGCGGGCCGTGCGGACGACGGCTGCTGCACGCTCGGCGCGCACTTCTCCGACGAGGACGACGAGCAGCGCGTCGCCTCGCACGTGGCGCGGCTGACGCCGGAGCTGTGGCAGTTCCACGACGTCGGCAGCGAGAGCGGGTGGACGCAGTTCGACGACGACGGGGAGAAGCAGACCCGCCGCTGGGACGGCGCCTGCATCTTCCTGAACCGGCCCGGTTTCCCGGCCGGGGCCGGCTGTTCCCTGCACATCCTGGCGCTGAAGAGCGGCCAGGAGCCGCTGGAGACCAAGCCGGACGTCTGCTGGCAGTTGCCGATCCGCCGCACGTACGAGTGGATCGACCGGCCGGACGACACCCGCGTGCTGCAGGTGTCGATCGGCGAGTACGACCGGCGCGGCTGGGGTCCGGGCGGCCACGACCTGCACTGGTGGTGTACCTCGGCCACGTCCGCGCACGGCGCCGGGGACCCGGTGTACGTGTCATACCGGGCCGAGCTGACGGAGCTGATGGGCGAGGAGGCGTACGAGACGCTGGTGGGGCTGTGCGAGGCGCGGCTCGCCTCGCTGCTGCCGATGGCCCCGCACCCGGCCGACCCGGTTCCGGGTACGGGGGATGCGGGCACGGACGCGGGGACGGGCGCGGGCGCGGGTACGGCTCTCTAGGGCGACGTGGCCGTGGCCGACGGCTCCGGTTCCGGGGAAACCGTTCCTCCTGAGGTCGGGGTCGGCGTCGCCGACTCCTCGGGGGTCGGCGTGGGAGCGGGCGGCGTCGGGGTCGGCGTGGGTGTCGGGGTCGGCGTGGGGTCCGGCGCCGGGGTCGACGGCGGTTCCTGCGTCGGCGCCGGTCGGCCGCGGCCCTGGATGGAGACGACCGTGCCGCCCGGGTCCACCCCGACCCGGGCGCTCCAGGCGCCGACGGGCTGGGTCTCGGGGTCGACGGTGATCCGCAGGGTGACCGATTCTCCGGGGGCCAGCGTGCCCGCGGTCCGGCTCGCGCGCAGCCAGGGCGCGTCCGACCAGAGCCGCCAGTCGACCGGGCTTCCGCCGGAGGCGGTGAGGGTCAGCACGGTGGTGGCGCCGTGCGAGGACGCGGCGACGGTGAGCCGGCCGGGAGCGCCGGGGCCGGCGCGGTCGGGGGGCGCGGGCGGGCCGGTGCTGATCACCTCGACGGAGACGTCGGGGTCGGCGATGCCCGGGGCGAAGCCGGTGCCGCTGGTGGTGGCGGCGGCGTTGCCGGTGTTCTCGTAGGCGGTGAGCGGGCGCCCGCCGACGTGTGGCGGCAGCGGGATGTCCGACTCGCTCGCGGAGACGCGGGTGGCGTCGGCGCCGACGGGTTCGCCGGTGCTGGGCGCGCCGCGGTACGCCGCCCACAGGGCCAGGACCGGGGCGGCGACGACGGTGGCGACCACGGTGGTGGTCACCGCCCGGGCGCGCAGCCGGTCGCGGCGGGCCGCGCGGTCCCTCGGGTCCATGGGAAAGCCGGTGCGGTCGAAGCGCGGGCCGGGCCCGCGGCGCCGGGCGGAGCGGAGCATCGCGGCGTGGACGGCGGTGCGGGGGGCGGGGACGAGCGGGAGGGCGGCCGGGTTGATGCCGCCGGAGCCGGGCCAGGGGGCCGCGGCGCCCACGCGTTCGGCGACGCGGCGGCAGCGCGGGCAGTCGTCGACGTGGCGTACGAGCTCGGCGCGCAGGCTGGTCGAGAGCAGCACCTGGCCGTCGCCGGTGAGCCGGGAGACGGTGGGGCAGCTGCCGGTCTCCACGACGGCGAGGGCGGCGCGCGTGCGCTCCACCTCGCAGGCGGCGCCGGACAGCAGCTCGCGGGCGGCGGCCGGCGGGGTGCCGAGGACGGAGGACAGTTCGTTCACGCCGAGGCGATGGCGGACGGCGAGTTCGAGGGCCTCGCGCTGCTCGGGCGTGGTTCCGGCGGCCTCGGGCCACGCGAGGCGGGCGAGCTCGGTACGGCGGTACGCGCTCACGTCAAGTGTGCGGTGGGCTTCGGGGGCGCGGCCGCTGTCGGGGCCGGTGCCGGCTCCGCCCCCCGGCGCACGGCCGGGTCCGGTGTGCTCCGGCGCACGCCGGGCGGAATGCGCTCCCTGTCGTGCGCGCCGCTGCTCCGCCAGCCGGTGCAGGCAGCCCCAGCGGGCGAGGGCGTACAGCCAGGCCCGCAGGTCCCCTTCGTCGGGACATCGGCCCGGGTGCCGCTCGGCCACGGCGAGGACGTTGCCGAGCACGTCGGTGGCGGTGTCGTGGTCGCACAGGACCGACAGGCAGTACGTGAAGAGGCCGTCCAGGTAGGGCTCGTGCCGGAAGGGGGGCGGTGGCTCCCCGTCGGGGGGCGTGCGCCCGTGCGCCCGGTGTGCGCCGGTGCGCGCTGAGGGGTGTGCCTGGCTGCTGCTGTTCACTTGGCGAACCGTAGGCGGCGCGCCGGTTGCGCTCCGGAAGCCTTCCCCGCAATTAGCCCTTACGGGTGAACAGATCGGCGTGGCACTGACCGCGCCCCTGACGCCGCGGCGCGCGCCCCCGCCCGGACCGCGCCCCCGTCGCTGTCGGTGGGGGCCGCTACCGTGGGGCGCATGGCTGCCCGTACTGCTCGTTCATCCGCCAAGGACCGGCCGTCCTACCGTTGTACCGACTGCGGCTGGACGACCGCGAAGTGGCTCGGGCGCTGCCCCGAGTGCCAGGCGTGGGGCACCGTCGAGGAGATGGGCGCGCCCGCCGTGCGGACCACCGCCGCGGGCCGGGTGTCGACCGCCGCGCTGCCGATCGCACAGGTGGACGGGCGGACCGCGACCGCGCGCAGCACCGGCGTGGACGAGCTGGACCGCGTCCTCGGCGGCGGGCTCGTGCCGGGCGCCGTCGTCCTGCTCGCCGGCGAACCCGGCGTCGGGAAGTCGACGCTGCTGCTGGACGTGGCGGCGAAGGCGGCGAGCGACGAGCACCGCACCCTGTACGTCACGGGCGAGGAGTCGGCGAGCCAGGTGCGGCTGCGCGCCGACCGGATCAACGCCCTCAACGACCACCTCTACCTCGCCGCCGAGACGGATCTCTCGGCGGTGCTCGGGCACCTCGACGCCGTGAAGCCCTCCCTCCTCGTCCTGGACTCCGTACAGACCGTCGCCTCACCCGAGATCGACGGCGCGCCCGGCGGCATGGCCCAGGTCCGCGAGGTGGCCGGAGCGCTGATCCGGGCCTCCAAGGAACGCGGGATGGCCACCCTCCTCGTGGGCCACGTGACGAAGGACGGCGCCATCGCCGGCCCGCGCCTCCTGGAGCACCTGGTCGATGTCGTCCTGAGCTTCGAGGGCGACCGGCACGCCCGCCTGCGGCTCGTACGGGGCGTGAAGAACCGCTACGGCGCCACCGACGAGGTCGGCTGCTTCGAACTGCACGACGAGGGGATCACCGGCCTCGCCGACCCCAGCGGCCTGTTCCTGACCCGGCGCGCCGAGGCCGTCCCGGGGACCTGCCTGACCGTGACCCTGGAGGGCAAGCGGCCGCTGGTCGCGGAGGTGCAGGCGCTGACCGTGGACTCGCAGATCCCCTCGCCCCGGCGCACCACCTCGGGCCTGGAGACCTCCCGCGTCTCGATGATGCTGGCGGTGCTGGAGCAGCGCGGCCGGATCACGGCGCTCGGCAAGCGCGACATCTACAGCGCCACCGTGGGCGGGGTGAAGCTGACGGAGCCGGCCGCCGACCTGGCGATCGCGCTCGCCCTGGCCTCGGCCGCCAGTGACGTCCCGCTCCCGAAGAACCTGGTCGCCATCGGGGAGGTCGGCCTGGCCGGGGAGGTGCGCCGGGTGACCGGCGTACAGCGGCGGCTCGCGGAGGCGCACCGGCTCGGTTTCACGCACGCGCTGGTGCCGGCGGATCCGGGCAAGGTGCCGGCCGGGATGAAGGTCATCGAGGTGGCCGACATGGGGGACGCGCTCCGGGTGCTGCCGCGCGGGCGGTCCCGTACGCCGGCCCGGGAGCGGGCGGGCGAATAGCAGGTCAGAGGGTCCGTACGGGGTCCCCGCCGGGCCTACCTGGCCAAGCCACGGCGGGGCCGCAGCGCACGCCGGTAGACTTCTGGATGGTCCGCCCGGCCGTATGCAGGCGGCGCAACCCGCGACCCGAGGAGTGCAGTGGCAGCCAAGGACGGGGCAGCAGCATCCGGCAAGTCGGGCGCGAGCTCCAAGCAGGAGGCCATGATGCGCGCCTCGCTGAGCGCGGTCGCGCCTGGTCAGCCGCTGCGTGACGGCCTGGAACGGATCGTCCGCGGCAACACCGGCGGGCTCATCGTCCTCGGCATGGACAAGAGCGTCGAAGCGATGTGCACCGGCGGGTTCGTGCTGGACGTGGAGTTCACCGCGACCCGGCTGCGCGAGCTGTGCAAGCTCGACGGCGCGCTCATCCTCGACAAGGACATCACCAAGATCCTGCGGGCCGGTGTGCAGCTGGTGCCGGACGCGTCGATCCCGACGGAGGAGACGGGCACGCGGCACCGCACGGCCGACCGCGTCTCCAAGCAGTGCGGTTTCCCGGTCGTCTCGGTCTCCCAGTCGATGCGGCTGATCGCGCTGTACGTGGACGGGGAGCGGCGGGTGCTGGAGGAGTCCGGGGCGATCCTGTCGCGGGCGAACCAG
Organism: Streptomyces sp. NPDC088762; assembly: GCF_044750905.1. Lineage (NCBI taxonomy): Bacteria > Bacillati > Actinomycetota > Actinomycetes > Kitasatosporales > Streptomycetaceae > Streptomyces > Streptomyces sp. NPDC088762. The sequence continues at coordinate 1,022,266 of NZ_JBIVKT010000001.1, read as the reverse complement.
GCGCTGGCCACGCTGGAGCGGTACAAGCTGCGGCTGGACGAGGTCGCTGGGACGCTGTCGGCGCTGGAGATCGAGGACCTGGTCACGGTCCGCGATGTGACGGCGGTCGCGCAGCGGCTGGAAATGGTCCGCCGGATCGCGACGGAGATCGCCGAGTACGTGGTCGAACTGGGCACGGACGGGCGACTGCTGTCGCTGCAGCTGGACGAGCTGACGGTCGGGATCGAGCAGGAGCGGGAGCTGGTCATCCGGGACTACGTTCCGGAGCCGACGGCGAAGCGTTCCCGCACGGTGGACGAGGCGCTGGCCGAACTGGACGCGCTGACGCATCCGGAGCTGCTGGAACTGGCGATCGTCGCGAAGGCGCTGGGCTACACGGGCTCCCCGGAGACCCTCGACTCGGCGGTGTCCCCGCGGGGCTACCGGCTGCTGGCGAAGGTCCCGCGGCTGCCGGGGGCCATCATCGAGCGGCTGGTGGAGCACTTCGGCGGCCTGCAGAAACTGCTCGCCGCCAGTGTGGACGACCTGCAGACGGTGGACGGCGTGGGCGAAGCCCGCGCGCGCAGCGTCCGCGAGGGTCTGTCCCGCCTGGCCGAATCCTCGATCCTCGAGCGGTACGTCTAGACAGTCACGCTCGGTACACGTTCCGGGCCGGCGCTAGGACGTGCCTCCCAGCAGCAGCTCAGCGGTCCAGGCCTCTCCCGCCTTGCCCCCGGTGCTGTCGAGGACGCCCGAGTAGACGCCCTCCACGGGCAGCTTCTCGTGGGCCGGCGAAGACTGCAGGACATCGCACACCTCGGCCACCGAGGTGACGGGCTCACCCTTGACGGAGGTCAGGACGTCGCCCGCTTCGAGGTTGCCCTTGGCGGCCGGCGACTGCGGAGTGACGGACAGGGCCATCACCCCGTCGATGCCCTGCTTCTGGAAGGCCGTGAAGGCCTTGTCGTCCGGGGCCCCGATCCCCTCGAAGGTGGCGGCGAGGCTCGGGTCCGACAGGTCGAAGAGCCACCACCCGGGGTCGTTCTTGGTGTCGCCCGCGGCCAGCCCGGCGAGGTGGGGCTCCGCGTGATCGCTGCTGATCGCGTAGAACTGCCCCGACACCCCCTCCTCCGAGTAGCCCAGGGTGTTGATGCCGACGACTTCCCCCTTGGCATTGAGCAGCGGGCCGCCCGAACTGCCCGGGTTGACCGTGGCGGAATGCTGGATCAGGGAGGGGTAGTTCGGGAGTGAGGTCAGGGGCGTGGAGCCCACCTCGGGCGTTTGTACGGCGCCGGAGGTGAAGGCGAGGTCCTGTGTGGCGTCGGTGTTGCCGAGCGATGTTGGATAGCCGAGCGCGATGACGGTGTCGGCCGTCCCGACGTCGGCGCTCTTCCCGAACTCCAACTCCTTCAGGTCCTCTTGGGGAGATGTGAACTCGAGTACCGCGAGGTCCTCGCAGGGGTCACTGCCGAGCACCCGCACGGGGGTCGGCGGCTGGTCCCCGATGACCACCTTCAGGGCGGCCTCTCCCTGGATGACGTGCGCGTTGGTGACGATGCGCCCCTTGTCGGCGTCGTAGACGAAGCCGGTGCCGGAGCCGTATTTCCCGATCACGTGCACCGTGGCCGGCGCGGCCTTCTCGTAGACCTGCTTGGGCGAGGGATCGTCCGCCCGCGCCACCGCAGGGCTCCAGGCGGTGATGACCGCCGCCAGAACGCCGACAGCGACACCTGTGACTCGTGCACTCATGACGTCCCCTTCGACCGGGGCGGCACCACCCCTCCCCCTGGTACCGCTGCCGCCCGGGAAAGATCGCTGTGATTTCAGCGTAATCCCGCGGAGCGGAGCTGTCCTGGAGGGGGGAACAGGGCCCCGTGGCGAAGCCGGAGGCCCGTCGTGACGGGTGACCGCGCCGCCCGCCGCCGGGGCCACCGCCGGGGCCGTCGCCGGCTGTCAAGCCCCGAGAGGCAGGGGCCTGACCCGACTCACGGCCCGGGGCTTACTTATCACGCGGGCCCCTTCGGCCTGTCGGCATTTCCTTCCTCCCATTCCAAAAGGAGAATCCCCGTGGATCTCGTTCATCGAAAGCAGCGTATCGCCGTGCTTGCCGTCGCGACCGCGCTGGTGGGAGGGGCCGCGCTCCTGCCCACCGCCGCATCCACGGCCCCGCCGGAGCGCGGGCCGGCGCTGAGCCCGCAGACGAAGCCGGTACCCATGCCGGAACGGGGGCCGCCCGTGGGGCCTGCGTCGACGCCGGTGTCCATGCCGGAGCGGATGTCCCAGGAGGAGCCGGTGCCCATGCCACAGCCCCAGCCTCCGGGGGCGCCGGCCCCCACCAGGCTGTAGTCCGGGCCCCGGGCCCGCTGACAGCCCCCGATTTCACAACGGTCCGCCGGTTCTCCGGCGGGCCGTTTCGGCGTTCTTCTCCCTCTCGGGCCACTGCGGGGGCGCCGGAAGGCCGCGGGGAGTTTACTTCCCGTCCCGGACGTGTCAAGCCCCGAATGTGCGTCGCTTTGCACGCCCCTCACGCCGGGCGAAAGTTGTTTTAGGCGAAGTCGCCAGGCCATCGAAAACGGGATGGCACACCGGGCAAAGAAAAAGACCGGTTATCGAATTTCGACGCACAAACAATGAACTCGAGGAAAAATCATCATGGCTCACATTCGCATCCAGATCCCCCGCATCATCGGCGCTTCCTTCGTTGCCGCGGTTCTCGCCGGAACGGCAGGTGTGGCGGGTGCTCAGGCCGCTCCCCAGACGGTGAAGGCTGCGCCGAGCGTGGTACGGGACAGCAACCAGGTCAACCTGAACCAGGGCGGGGGTAAGACCAACCAGGCGAACGTGAACCAGGGCCATGGCAAGACCAACCAGGCCAACGTCAACCAGGGCCATGGCAAGACCAACCAGGCCAACGTCAACCAGGGCCATGGCAAGACCAACCAGGCCAACGTCAACCAGGGTGGCGGCAAGACCAACCAGGCCAACGTCAACCAGGGTGGCGGCAAGACCAACCAGGCCAACGTCAACCAGGGCGGTGGCAAGACCAACCAGGCCAACGTCAACCAGGGCGATGGCGACACCAACCAGGCCAACGTCAACCAGGGCGATGGCGACACCAACCAGGCCAACGTCAACCAGGGTGACGGTGACACCAACCAGGCCAACGTGAACCAGGGCGACGGTGACACCAACCAGGCCAACGTCAACCAGGGCGACGGTGACACCAACCAGGCCAACGTCAACCAGGGCGACGGTGACACCAACCAGGCCAACGTCAACCAGGACTAGTCGGGACCCCTGTCAGCTGGACGCGCACCCGCGCCGACCGCCTCATCGACGGAACCCGCCGCAGTGTCTGCGGCGGGTTCCGTCGATGCGTGGCGGTCGGTCGGCAGGTCGCGGGCTCAGTCCTGCTTGAGGACGAACGAGGTGCGGGCCACGGGCATGCCGGGGGCCTTGACCTCCACCACGTACGTGTCCGGAGCCGCACCCCCCGCCGGAGGCGTCTGGCACTGGTCGGGGGCGCTGAACCTGCGGTCCCATTCCACCGACTGCTTCGTCTCGCTCTGCGCGGGAAGGCGGAAGAACGCGTTGCCCGCGCCCGTCGGGCAGTCCGCCGAGGACCACACCGCCTTGGTTCCGGTCGCCTGGATGGTCACGACCGCCTGCTTGGGGCCGAGGTCGACCTTGCAGGTGGTGCCGGAGATGTTGCGGGCGATCAGCTCGAGGCGGGGCTTCTCGTTCGCCTCGTACTCGTTCTTCACGCTCTTGATCTCCCACTGCAGCGCGGTCGGTGCGCACGTGGGCAGCGGGGAGTCCGCGGGGACCGGGGCCGGTGCCGGGCCGCCGCCGCCGGCGCCGGTGGCGGCGTCCCCGCCCAGGCCACCCGAACCGGAGCCGGAACCGGAGGCCGAACCGGAGGCCGAACCGGAGCCCGGCTCACCGTTCTTGCCCGCGCCACCGCCACCTGCGCCCCCCGCGCCGCCGCCCGACTCCGGGCGTCCGCCCGGGGCCTGACTGATCGCCGGCCCCGTGCCCGGCGGGCCGGGGGTGATCGAGACGGCCGGATCGGGGCCGGTCTGGCCCTTGCTGTTCGTAGTGGACTTCCCCCCACCGGAACTGACGGTCCATACGGCGAGGAGCGCGAGGAGCGCGACGACGGACGCCAGCACAGCCCTCCGTCGCCAGTAGATGGAGGAGGGGAGCGGCCCGACCGGATTGCGCAGAGATCCCACGAACGGAACTTTACGAGAGTTCGCCGCCCGATCGGTGCCCCCCATGCCGCACAGCAGGCTCGATTTGCCGATGATCATCCCGCGGGCGGAACGTGAGGCACCGGGAATCGGCGGGAAACGGTCCGTACCGCCGGCGACCACGGCGCGCCAGGGGCGAAACGTGCCAGGATGCCCTCTGCCATGACTGCATCCACCGTTTCCTCCCCAGACGCAGACGCAACCCCGGACGCCCCCGCCCCCGGCGTCTCACACGCGCTGCACTCCCCCGTCATCGCGTGGTTCGACGAGCACGCCCGCGACCTGCCCTGGCGCCGCCCCGAGGCCGGCCCCTGGGGGGTCATGGTCAGCGAGTTCATGCTCCAGCAGACGCCGGTCAGCCGGGTCCTGCCCGTGTACGAGCAGTGGCTCGCCCGGTGGCCGCGCCCCGCCGACCTGGCCGCCGAGGCCCCCGGCGAGGCCGTGCGGGCCTGGGGGCGGCTCGGCTACCCCCGCCGCGCCCTGCGGCTGCACGGCGCGGCCGTCGCGATAACGGAGCGGCACGGGGGCGACGTACCGCGGGACCACGCGCAGCTCCTCGCCCTGCCCGGGATCGGGGAGTACACCGCGGCCGCCGTGGCCTCGTTCGCGTACGGCCAGCGGCACGCCGTGCTCGACACCAACGTCCGGCGGGTCTTCGCGCGCACCTCGACCGGCGTCGAGTACCCGCCGAACGCCACCACCGCCGCCGAGCGGCGCCTGGCCCGGACGCTGCTGCCCGAGGACGAGGGCACCGCGGCCCGCTGGGCGGCGGCCTCGATGGAGCTCGGCGCGCTGGTGTGCACCGCCAAGAGCCCGGACTGCCACCGCTGCCCGGTGGCCGGCCTGTGCGCGTGGCGGCTCGCCGGGAAGCCGCCCCACGAGGGGCCGCCGCGGCGCGGGCAGACGTACGCCGGGACCGACCGCCAGGTGCGCGGCAGGCTCCTCGCCGTGCTCCGGGAGGCGGCGGGCGCGGTTCCGCAGGCCGTGCTCGACACGGTCTGGGAGGAGCCTGTGCAGCGCGCCCGGGCCCTGGACGGGCTGGTCTCCGACGGACTGGTGGAACCCCTGGACGGCGGGTTCTACCGGCTGCCGCTGACCTGATCGGCGGGCGGGCCGGCAGGGACGCGGTCCCGGCCCGGAGCTGACTCGAAGATTCCGTTTCCGGGCAGGGAAACCCCAGCTCACCGGCACTGTTACACAACCTATGGGTGTCCGTGCGCCCACCGCAGGCTGGCCCGCACAGGCTCGTGACAACCCCTCCGTACCTTCGGATCCGTAGGACAGCGGATCAGCGGTTGGTCGGAACGGAGGCGGTCTGAGATGGCGCACGGCGAGGTACTCGGATTCGAGGAGTACGTACGCACTCGGCAGGACGCGCTGCTGCGCAGTGCCCGGCGCCTGGTCCCGGACCCCACCGACGCGCAGGACCTGCTCCAGACGGCCCTCGTGCGCACCTACGGCCGCTGGGACGGCATCGCCGACAAGTCCCTGGCCGACGCCTACCTGCGTCGCGTCATGATCAACACGCGGACCGAGTGGTGGCGCGCCCGCAAGCTCGAAGAGGTCCCCACCGAGCAGCTCCCCGACGCCTCCGTCGAGGACGGCTCCGACCAGCGCGCCGACCGCGCCCTGCTGATGGACATCCTCAAGGTGCTCGCGCCCAAGCAGCGCAGTGTGGTCGTGCTGCGACACTGGGAGCAGATGAGCACCGAGGAGACCGCCGCCGCGCTCGGAATGTCGGCGGGTACGGTGAAGAGCACTCTGCACCGCGCGCTGGCCCGTCTCCGCCAGGAACTGGAGAGCCGGGACCTGGACATGCGGGCGCTGGAGCGCGGTGACCACACCATCCGGTACGAGGGGCGTGAGCGGTGCGCGGCCTGAACGGCCAAGGACTGACCGGCAGACGTTCGCTGGTCCTGATGTCGGCGGGGACGGTCGTCCTCGTCGGCACCGCTGTGTTCGCGGTCGGTTGCGCCACCGGCGGCACCGGTCTGCGCGACGGCGGCCCCGCCCGTACCGAGGCGGTGGCCAAGACCACCCCCACCGCTCCCGCGGCCGCCTCCCGCGACGCCTCCTCCTCCGAGGGGTCGCCGCCCTCGGCGGCCGCCTCCGGCCGGCCGCTGAAGAAGGTCGACCCCGTCGCGCTGCTCAAGGCGGACCCCAAGGTCAGCGCCGAGATCAAGCGGGACCTCAAGCCCTGTACGGGCAAGGAGTACCCCGTGGACGTCAGCTACGGGAGGGTCACCGGCAGCCCCGTCGTGGACATCGTGGTCAACGTCCTGTCCTGCGCGGACGCGCTGGGCCGCGGTTCGTACGTGTACCGGGCGGACGGCGCGAAGTACGAGAACGTGTTCTCCGACGAGCAGCCGCCCGTCTACGCGGAGATCGACCGGGGTGACCTCGTGGTGACCAAGCAGGTCTACGGGAAGAGCGACGCGCTGTCCTATCCGTCGGGCGAGGACGTGATCACGTACCGCTGGGACGGGGAGAAGTTCACCGAGCAGGACCGGGTCCACTCGGAGTACAGCAACGTGGTCGACGGCGGGAGCCAGCCCGCCCCGGCCACGAGTCAGAAGAACTGAGCACCGAACAACCGAGTACCGAGGAACCGAGGCGAGGCTTCCGCATGGCCGAAACCCATGTCCTGTTCGTGGAGGACGACGACGTCATCCGTGAGGCCACGACCCTGGCGCTGGAACGCGACGGGTTCGTGGTCACCGCCATGCCCGACGGCCTGTCCGGACTGGAGTCCTTCCGCGCCGACCGGCCCGACATCGCCCTGCTCGACGTGATGGTCCCCGGCATGGACGGCGTGAGCCTGTGCCGCCGCATCCGCGACGAGTCCACCGTCCCCGTGATCATGCTGTCGGCGCGCGCCGACTCCATCGACGTGGTGCTGGGCCTGGAGGCGGGCGCCGACGACTACGTCACCAAGCCCTTCGACGGCTCCGTGCTCGTGGCCCGCATCCGCGCGGTGCTGCGCCGCTTCGGGCACGCCGGCGGCCCGCAGAACGGCGGCTCCGGCACCTCCGACGACGACCGGGACGGCGAGCGGGGGGTGCTCTCCTTCGGCGACCTGGAGGTCGACACCGAGGGCATGGAGGTGCTCAAGGCGGGCGCACCCGTGGCCCTGACCCCGACCGAGATGCGGCTGCTGCTGGAGTTCTCCTCCGCGCCCGGCACCGTACTGTCGCGCGACCGCCTGCTGGAGCGGGTCTGGGACTACGACTGGGGCGGCGACACCCGTGTCGTCGACGTCCACGTCCAGCGGCTGCGCACCAAGATCGGACAGGACCGCATCGAAACGGTCCGGGGCTTCGGATACAAACTCAAGGCATGAGACGGTTCACCCTGCGTACGGGGATCCGCTGGAAGATCGCGCTGGCCATCGCGGCCGTGGGCACCCTCATCACGGTCGCGCTCAGCCTGGTGGTGCACAGTGCTGCCCGCACGTCGATGCTGGAGAGCGCCCGCGAGACGCAGCTGGACCGGGTGCAGTTCATCTCGCGCAACGCCGAGGCGGGGCGCAAACCGCCGATGGGGGCCAAGCTCAACGACCCCGACCTGCCGGGCGAGCTGCGCGAGAAGGCGCGGTCCGGGCGGCGCGGGACGTACATCCAGGAGAACCCGCGCGGGCTGCCCGAGGTGTGGGCCGCCGTACCGCTCGGCAACGGGCAGGTGCTGTCGCTGCACACCCAGTTCCGGGAGAGCGCCAACATGGTGCGCGACCTGGACCGGGCCCTGGTCGTCGGCTCCCTCGCCGTCGTGATCGCCGGCTCGGCGCTCGGCGTGCTGATCGGCGAGCAGATCTCGCGCCGGCTGCGCAAGGCCGCGGCCGCCGCGCAGCGGGTGGCGCACGGGGATCCCGACGTACGGGTACGGGACGCGGTCGGGGGCGTCGTACGCGACGAGACGGACGACCTCGCGCGGGCCGTGGACGCCATGGCCGACGCCCTCCAGCAACGGCTGGAGGCCGAGCGGCGGGTGACCGCGGACATCGCGCACGAGCTGCGCACGCCGGTGACGGGCCTGCTCACGGCGGCGGAACTGCTGCCTCCGGGCCGGCCGACCGAGCTGGTGCGGGACCGGGCGCAGGCGCTGCGCGTACTGGTCGAGGACGTGCTGGAGGTGGCCCGGCTTGACAGCGCGTCCGAGCGGGCGGAACTCCAGGACGTGGCGCTCGGCGAGTTCGTGAGCCGCCGGGTGACCTCGCTGATGCCGGAGGCGTCGGTACGGGTCGTCGCGGACGAGATCGTCAGCACCGACCCGCGACGGCTGGAGCGGATCCTGGGGAACCTGCTGGCCAACGCCGCCCGGTACGGTCGGGCGCCGGTCCAGGTCGACGTCGAGGGCCGGGTCGTACGGGTCCGGGACCACGGGCCGGGCTTCCCGGAGGCGCTGCTGCGCGAGGGCCCGAGCCGGTTCCGGACGGGGTCGACGGACCGCGCGGGCGTCGGGCACGGGCTGGGGCTGACCATCGCGGAGGGCCAGGCCCGGGTGCTGGGCGCCCGCCTGACCTTCCGCAACGTGGCCGCCCCGGGCGGTGTGGACCGCGAGGGCGCGGCGGCGGGCGCGGTGGCGGTGCTGTGGCTGCCGGAACACGCCCCGACGGCCACGGGGAGCTTCCCGGTCATCCAGGTGCCGCAGGGCTGAGGCCGGCGGGGACGCGCGGCCGCGGGCCGCTCCTGATCTCGGGGGGATACCGGATCGGTACCGGGCCGTACGTCCCGCAGGTGCGTGACTTAGCATCCGTGGCATGACCGACGGCACGAATCCCCCGAGCAACCCGCAGCCCGAGCCCGCCCCCGGGAGCGGCGGCTACGGGTTCCCGCCGGGCCCGCCGGCGTCCGGCGGCTACGGCTTCCCGCCCGGCCCGCCCGCGCAGGGCGGTTACGGCTTCCCGCCCCAGCCCGCGCCGGGCGCGCCCGCGCCCGCGCCCGACCAAGGCGGTTACGGCTACCCGCAGTTCGGTCAGGCACCGACCCCGTTCGGCCCGGGCCCGGGCATACCCGGCGGCCCGTTCCCCCCGCAGGGCGGGCCGTTCCCGCCCCCGGCCGACCAGCCGGACTGGGAGGCCATGGCCGACCGGTCGGCGAAGGAGCGCCGCCGCAAGAAGATGCTGGTGATCGGCGGGTCCGTGGTCGTCCTCGCGCTGCTCGCCGCCGGCGGATCGTTCCTGCTGATGGGGAAGGACAAGGACGGCCCCGGGCCCGAGGCCCAGGACAAGCCGTCGACCTCGACGTCCTCCTCCACGAGCCCGGGGCCCAGTGGCAGCGGCTCCAAGAGCAAGGCCCCGGCCGACGACTCCGCCACGGTGCCGGGCGACCCGACCCAGATCCGGGACCGCACGGGCAAGGCCCACCTGAAGATGGGACCGGACGCCGGTGTCTTCCCGGTGGACAAGCGCAACGAGATCCGGATGAAGGAGACCCCGAACTCGTACGCCCAGTCCACCGATCCGGTCGTCGACGTCTCCAAGAGCTTCACCGTCTCGGCCCGCGTCTACAGCGTGGCGCAGAAGGGACAGAGGGTGGCCGTCAGCCAGGGCGACGGCGACTCGTTCTCCTTCGCTCTGGGCGCCGAGGAGGTGAACGGCAAGATGGCGTGGGTCTTCAAGGTGCAGACCGGCGACCAGGGCGCCGACGCCACGGTGACGACCGTCGTGGCGCAGAACATCAAGGTGGAGCGCTCGATGACGGCGCTGGCCGGGACCTACGACGCCGAGAAGAAGATCGTCACCCTGTACGTGAACGGCAAGAAGGCCGGGGAGTCCCAGGTCGGCCAGGTCTTCAAGGCCCCCGGCCCGCTCCAGCTGGGCCGGGTGCGCCAGCACGGCAACTGGGCGGGCTCGTGGAACGGCTCGCTGGACAGCCTGCGGACCTACGGAGTGGCCCTTACCGCCGACCAGGTGGCCGCGCTGCGCTCGGGCAAGCTGAGCGCCTCCATCAAGCCGACGGGCTCGTGGCTGTTGGTCTGACGGGCGGGGCCACTGAGGGCGACGCCGGGAACGCCGCCGAGGGGCGCCGGCGTCAGACCGTGACGCCGGCGTTGCGCAGGAAGGCGACCGGGTTGACGGCCGAGCCGTAGTTCGGCGTGGTGCGGATCTCGAAGTGCAGGTGCGGGCCGCTGGAGTTGCCGGTGTTGCCGGACAGGGCGATCCGCTGGCCGGCGGAGACCTTCTGGCCGATCCTGACCTGGATCTTCGAGAGGTGCGCGTACTGCGAGTACGTGTTGTTCGCGTGCTTGATCACGATGGCGTTGCCGTACGCGGGGCCGTCGCCGCCGCCGTTCGGGCCCGCCTTGACGACGGTGCCGGCGGCCGCGGCCTTGACCGGGGTGCCGGTGGGGACGGCGAAGTCCTGGCCGGAGTGCTTGTGCGACCACATGCTGCCGCCCTTGCCGAAGGTCGCGGACAGCGTGTACTTCTCGACCGGCTTGCTCCACAGGCCGCCCTTGGTGGCCCCGGCCTTCGCGTTCTTCGCCGAGTCCGCGGCCTTGGCGGCCTGGGCGGTCGCCTGCGCGGCCACCAGCTGGGCGGTGCCGGACAGGGCGGTCTGCGTGGTGTCGGCGAACGCGGCGGTCGTCCCGGCCCCCAGGGCCAGCACCGCACCGAGAGCGGTGGCGCCGACGGCGGTACGGGTACGACGGGTGCTGACGCGCTTCGCGAACATGAATGCAGACCTCCGGGCCGGGAACAAGAGCGGTGTCATGCCTGCCACGGGCATGAAGTGACCCGGCACGGTGAGGCGTGTGCCGGGTGGGCTCATCCTTGGTAACCCGGGTCCCCGTACTTCCCCAAACCTGCGCATTACTAGCCGAACTCGTAGTCCGGGCGAGTGTGACGCAACCGGTTGACCGGGGGACCACCAGGTCACTACCGGACCGTCGGGTGACAAACCGGGTGCATGCACCTACGAAACCTACTAGTAGGTCCGATTTGTCCTGTGCGGCTTGTCACCGCCGAGAGGCCTCCGTCCGCCAGGTGGGGGACCTCGGACCTTCGGACGGGCAACAGAAAAGGGGCGGCCCCGGAACCTTCCGGTTCCGGGGCCGCCCCTTCGTACCGCTACCGCCCGGCGGCGGTCACGCGCCCTTCGACAGGTCCGGGCCGGAGCCCGTGGCCTCGATCGGGGGGAGGTCCGGCAGGGCCGACTTCTCCTCGCCGCGGAAGGTGAACTTGGCTTCCTCGCCCTCACCCTCCTTGCCGACGACCACGATGTGACCGGGACGCAGCTCGCCGAAGAGGATCTTCTCCGACAGCACGTCCTCGATCTCGCGCTGGATGGTCCGGCGCAGCGGCCGGGCACCCAGGATCGGGTCGTAGCCGCGCTTGGCGAGCAGGAGCTTGGCGTCGCCGCTCAGCTCGATGCCCATGTCGCGGTCCTTCAGGCGCTCGTCGACCTTCGCGATCATCAGGTCGACGATCTGGATGATGTCTTCCTCGGTGAGCTGGTGGAAGACGACCGTGTCGTCGACACGGTTGAGGAACTCGGGCCGGAAGTGCTGCTTGAGCTCTTCGTTGACCTTCGCCTTCATCCGGTCGTATCCGGTCTTGGTGTCACCCTGCGCCGCGAAGCCCAGGTTGAAGCCCTTCGAGATGTCCCGGGTACCCAGGTTGGTCGTCATGATGATGACCGTGTTCTTGAAGTCCACGACCCGGCCCTGGGAGTCGGTCAGACGACCGTCCTCCAGGATCTGGAGAAGGGAATTGAAGATATCCGGGTGGGCCTTCTCGACCTCGTCGAAGAGGACGACGGAGAACGGCTTGCGGCGCACCTTCTCGGTGAGCTGGCCGCCCTCTTCGTAGCCCACGTAGCCGGGGGGCGAACCGAAGAGGCGGGAAACCGTGTGCTTCTCGCTGAACTCCGACATGTCGAGGGAGATCAGCGCGTCCTCGTCACCGAAGAGGAATTCGGCGAGCGTCTTGGACAGCTCGGTCTTACCGACACCGGACGGGCCGGCGAAGATGAACGAGCCACCGGGGCGCTTCGGGTCCTTCAGACCCGCACGGGTACGGCGGATGGCCTGGGAGAGCGCCTTGATGGCGTCCTTCTGGCCGATGACGCGACGGTGGAGTTCGTCTTCCATGCGGAGCAGTCGCGAGGACTCCTCCTCGGTGAGCTTGAAGACGGGAATGCCGGTCGCGGTCGCGAGGACTTCGGCGATGAGCTCGCCGTCGACCTCGGCGACGACGTCCATGTCGCCGGCCTTCCATTCCTTCTCGCGCTTGGTCTTCGCCGAGAGCAGCTGCTTCTCCTTGTCGCGGAGCGAGGCTGCCTTCTCGAAGTCCTGGGAGTCGATGGCCGACTCCTTGTCGCGGCGCACGGCCGCGATCTTCTCGTCGAACTCGCGGAGGTCCGGCGGCGCGGTCATCCGGCGGATGCGCATCCGGGAGCCGGCCTCGTCGATCAGGTCGATCGCCTTGTCCGGGAGGAAGCGGTCCGAGATGTACCGGTCGGCCAGCGTCGCCGCCTGGACGAGGGCCTCGTCCGTGATGGAGACGCGGTGGTGGGCCTCGTAGCGGTCGCGCAGCCCCTTGAGGATCTCGATCGTGTGGGGGAGGGAAGGCTCCGCCACCTGGATCGGCTGGAAGCGGCGCTCGAGGGCCGCGTCCTTCTCGAGGTGCTTGCGATACTCGTCCAGCGTCGTGGCACCGATGGTCTGGAGCTCGCCACGGGCCAGCATGGGCTTGAGGATGCTGGCGGCGTCGATCGCGCCCTCGGCGGCGCCCGCACCCACGAGGGTGTGGAGCTCGTCGATGAACAGGATGATGTCGCCGCGGGTGCGGATCTCCTTGAGCACCTTCTTCAGGCGCTCCTCGAAGTCACCGCGGTAGCGGGAACCGGCGACCAGGGCACCCAGGTCAAGCGTGTAGAGGTGCTTGTCCTTGAGGGTCTCGGGGACCTCGCCCTTGACGATCGCCTGGGCCAGGCCCTCGACGACGGCGGTCTTGCCGACGCCGGGCTCGCCGATGAGGACCGGGTTGTTCTTCGTACGGCGGGACAGCACCTGCATGACCCGCTCGATCTCCTTCTCGCGCCCGATGACCGGGTCGAGCTTGGATTCGCGGGCAGCCTGGGTGAGGTTGCGGCCGAACTGGTCCAGGACGAGCGAGGTCGAGGGCGTGCCCTCGGCCGGGCCGCCGGCCGTGGCCGACTCCTTGCCCCCGCCGGTGTAGCCGGAGAGCAGCTGGATGACCTGCTGCCGGACTCGGTTGAGATCGGCGCCCAGCTTCACGAGGACCTGGGCGGCGACGCCCTCGCCCTCGCGGATCAGGCCGAGCAGGATGTGCTCGGTGCCGATGTAGTTGTGGCCGAGCTGGAGGGCCTCTCGGAGCGAAAGCTCCAGGACCTTCTTCGCCCGCGGAGTGAAGGGGATGTGGCCGGACGGGGCCTGCTGCCCCTGACCGATGATCTCCTCAACCTGCTGGCGAACAGCCTCGAGCGAAATCCCGAGGCTCTCCAGGGCCTTAGCGGCGACACCCTCACCCTCGTGGATCAAGCCCAGGAGGATGTGCTCGGTGCCGATGTAGTTGTGGTTGAGCATCCGGGCTTCTTCCTGAGCCAGGACGACAACCCGCCGCGCGCGGTCGGTGAACCTCTCGAACATCGTTTATCGCTCCTCAGAGCGGTCGGGCAGTTCGGGGTCGGTCCCCGCCCTGTCCTTCCGCATGCTAGTCCCGCGGGGCGGGACAGCTCATTCCAACTGCCGACATCCGTCCACGGCTCACCCCCACGTCGGTGAGGAAAACCGGCCTGAACAGCCGACAACTGCTCCAACCCGATAGTGGGAGACGATGTTCCCGCAGGCCAGGCAGATACCCGTCATGCGTGTACGCCGATGGCGAACGGGCGCCGCTCAAATCAGCGTGTCGCCCCGATCCACTAGGAATGTCTTACCCGTAAGGTCCGACACTCCATGCCGGTGGCACCGGTCCCCTCCGCTAAGGGCGAACACGGTTCGCTCCCGAATGCGGGACGTGCGCCCCGCGGACGTTTACGTTCCGCAGGGGTTCGGGTGCGGTGCGTCACGGCGGCCGTAACCCCGGGACGTTTCGGGAGTTGCTCCGGGCATGGTCGCAACCGCCGTGTCCCCCGCGCCCGCCGTCACCGTCCCGCTGCCCCGCCCACCGGCCGGGGAGGAGGACGCGTACGTCTCCTGGTACGAGCAGGTGCTCGGCTGGACCCTCACCGGCGGTCCGCCGGCGCAGCTCGTCACGGGCCTGCGGTTCGACGTGCTGGAGCTGCCGTCCGACGCGGGCGCGGCCCTGCTGCGCAGGCCGGTCGCCACGGGCCCGGTGGCGCTCATGGGCCGCCGCATGCGGTTCCTGGTGGCCGCGGGGAGCGCCGACGAGCTGGAGGGGCTGCTCGACTGGCTGGAGTGGGGCGGGGTCGCCCTGGATCTCGCCGCCCTGGGTGTGGGTGGCCGGATCACCGCCCCGGCTCCCCCGGGGACGCCCCCGAGCCCTCGGGGAGCCGCCGTGTGGCTGCGGCCCCCCGAGCAGGGGTGTGAGGCCCTGCTTCCCGCCCTGCCGGGTCCCGGCCGGGGCGACGGGCCCGGCCGCGGGCCCGATCTCGTACGCCTCGTGGCCGCGGCGGCGACGGAATGCCACCGCGCGCGCCTGCGGCGCGGTACGGCTCGGACCGGTCAGCCCTTGGCCTTCTCGTAGGCCTCGCGGATCTCGGCCGGGACACGGCCGCGGTCGTTCACGTTGTAGCCGTTCTCCTTCGCCCATGCGCGGATCTCGGCGGTGTCCGGGTTGCCGGCGGAGGCGGCGCGGCCCTTGGCGCGGGCTGCGGTCGCGCGTCCACCGGTACGGCGGCCGCCCTTGGTGTACGGGTCGAGCAGACCGCGGAGCTTTTCAGCGTTGGCGGTGGTGAGGTCGATCTCGTAGGTCTTGCCATCCAGAGCGAACGTCACCGTCTCGTCCGCCTCGCCACCGTCGAGGTCGTCGACAAGAAGGACCTGAACCTTCTGTGCCACCGGGATTTCCTTTCATCGAAAAGCAGTACGCGGAAAGGAAACCGCTTTTGCCTGGAAAACACAAACCCCCCGGGAGAGGTTCGAGACCGCAACGGGGCGGGAAACGTGCGCGATTCGGACATAGGCCACAGGCGTGCGGCGTACGGGAAAAGCCGCGGTGATCGATCAGAGGTGCAGAAGCATCCGACTGTTGCCCAAGGTGTTCGGCTTCACTCGTTCGAGACCGAGGAACTCTGCTACGCCCTCGTCATAGGAACGCAGGAGCTCCATGTAGACATCGGTCTCCACCGGGGTCTCGCCGATCTCGACGAAGCCGTGCTTCGCGAAGAAGTCCACTTCGAAGGTCAGGCAGAAAACCCGGCTCACCCCGAGCTCCCGGGCGGTCCGCAACAACTGCTCCAGCACGCGATGGCCGACGCCGACGCCCTTCAAGTCGCGGTCCACGGCGAGAGTGCGCACTTCGGCGAGGTCTTCCCACATCACGTGGAGAGCGCCGCAGCCGACCACCTGGTGGTCGGAGTCCCGTTCCGCGACCCAGAACTCCTGGATGTCCTCGTAAAGGACGACCGGGGCTTTGTCGAGCAGGATCCGCTGCTGCACGTACTGGTCGAGCAGGCGGCGCAGCGCGGGAACATCACCGGTGCGGGCGCGGCGGATCGTCACTGTTTCTGCATGTGCAGCGGAAAACTCTCCCATGCGACCGGACGCTATCGCCCCGGCTCCTGTGGGCGCTCGGCGGACTCCCCTTCGGCAGCCGGGGTCTCCGCTTCGGCGGCCGGGGTCTCCGCGGGCGACTCGTCGCCGTGCTGGACGACCCTTACGGCGTCCCGGAGGGCTTCGCGCTGTTCCGCGGACATCATGCCGAAGAAGGCGACGAGGGCCGCCGCGGGGTTGTCGCTCGTCGACCAGGCTTCGTTCATCAGTGCGGCCGAGTAGGCGGCGCGGGTGGAGACCGCCGTATATCGATAGGCGCGGCCTTCCGCCTCGCGGCGGACCCAGCCCTTCTGATGAAGATTGTCCATAACGGTCATGACCGTGGTGTACGCGATGGACCGTTCCTGCTGGAGGTCTTCGAGCACTTCTCGAACGGTGACCGGGCGGTTCCACTGCCACACCCGCGTCATGACGGCGTCTTCGAGTTCTCCCAAGGGGCGAGGCACAACAGCACGATAGTGCGGCTTGTGGGTAATTGCCCGACTATTCGACCGACAACGCGCAACAAAATCGGGCGCACGGCCGGTGCCGTGCGCCCTTCGTATCCGGGTGCCTACTTCTGGTGCTGGCGGGCGGCTTCGGCCCGGGCGATCACGGCGTCGACCGCCGCGTCCTCCTTGGCCTTGTTGGCGCCGCCCTGGCTCTTCACGATCGTCACGACGAGAGCGATGAAGAACGCGGCCATCACGACGGGGGGCACGAGCGCGGAGACGTAGTCCATGCCCCCAGCGTAGCTAGCCGACGGCCAGCCCCGCGGCGGGGGGCGGGGTGGGCTTGCGGCGTGGCGGGAACACCTCGCCCGGGGTCGGGACGGGGCGCGGGGGCTGCTCGGGGGCCGCGGGGTCCTTGGGCTGCGGTTTCGGGGCGCCGGGGGTGGGGGCGCCGGGGGTGGGGCGGCGCTCCTGGCCGCCGCCGCTGCCCGTGCCGGTGCCGGTACCTGCGCCCACGTCGGCCCGGACGCCGCCCGCCAGGGCGAGCAGGCGGGTCCGGGGGGCCGGGGTGGTCGTCAGGCGGCGGCGCAGGGAACGCTCCGCGACGGTCTGGGCCCGGTCCAGGAGGGCGGCCGCGAGCGGGTTGGCGCGCAGGGCGCGCAGGGCGGCGAGGTCGTCGGGTACGGGCTCGTAGCCGGCGGCCAGGGCGTCCTGGAGCAGTTCGAGGTATCCGGAGAGGCTGCCGGGCAGGGCGGCCCGGTAGCGGCCCAGATCCTCCAGGAGGAAGGCTCTGAGCCGGCCCGCCTCCTGGACCACGTCGTCCACCGACTGCGCGAGGCGCAGGCAGTCCTGGACCTCCGCGGCCGCGAGGGGGGCCGGGGAGGGCTGAAGGGCGTGGGCGAGCGAACGCCTGAGCACGAGCAGCTCAGCTGCGCTGAACGCCATGCCGCCGCGGGATCCGTAGGGCGTGGGCATGGGCCGAAGATACGCGCTAATCGGACAAAATCCCCTGAGGGTGATCGCTTTCGGCGTTTCGGCGTTTCGGCGTTTCGGTGGCGGGTGGGGTGGGGCGAGGCGGGTCAGCCGGTTTCCTTGACCGCGCGGAGGAAGGCGGTCCAGGCGGCCTGGGTGGTGGCGAGGACGAGGTGCGCGGGGTCCGCGTGGTCCGCGACGCGGACGAGGGCGCCGGGGGCGGCGGAGACGTAGACGCAGGCGTCTCCCTCACCGCAGAACGAGGACTTCTGCCACGTGGGCTGAGCGGTCATGGTCTCTCCTCCGGGCACGGTTGCCGGTATTTCCCGTCGGGGGACGGTAACTCCATGGAGGCGGCCGGCCACAGCCTTTCCGAGAATTTCGGCGATTCGCACGGCCCCGGCCCGGTTGCGGGCTGCCGCTGCGCGGGGCCATTCCCCCACCCCGCCCCTTCCCGAAACCGGGCTCTGCCCGGACCCGGTCCTCAAACGCCGGACGGGCTGGATCGCGCCCGCCTGTCTGCACAGGCACAGCCACCGACCACCCAGGGGGCGCATCCAGCCTCGCCGGCGCTTGAGGCGCGGGGTACGGGGCGGAGCCCCGGGCCTGTAGCCGCACCCAACCACCCAAGCGGGTGCCACAAACCAGCCCCGCCGGCGCTTGAGGCGCGGGGTCTGGGGCGGAGCCCCGGGCCTGTAGCCGCACCCCACCACCCAGGGGCGCAGTCCAGCCTCGCCGGCGTTTGAGGCGCGGGGTACGGGGCGGAGCCCCAGGCCTGTAGCCGCACCCCACCACCCAGGGGGCGCAGTCCAGCCCCGCCGGCGCTTGAGGCGCGGGGTCTGGGGCGGAGCCCCAGGCCTGTAGCCGCACCCCACCACCCAGGGGCGCAGTCCAGCCCCGCCGGCGTTTGAGGCGCGGGGTACGGGGCGGAGCCCCGGGCCTGTGGCCGCACCCGACCACCCAGGGGCGCAGTCCAGCCCCGGCGATTGAGGCGCTGGGGTACGGGGCGGAGCCCCGGGCCTGTAGCCGCACCCGACCACCCAGGCGGGTGGCCAATCCAGCCTCGCCGGCGATTGAGGCGCGGGGCGGGGCCCCGGTTACAGGCGGGTCGCGAAGGCGCGCACCGCTTCGCGTACCTCCGCCGGCGTCCACGACAGGCCGGGCTCCGTGACCGTCACCTCCGTGACCGACAGGCCCGGCGGGCCGCCGGGGGACCAGCGGTGGAAGAGGGCCGTGGAGGTTTCCTCCGCCTGGCGGAGGGCGGCCTCGCGGAGACGGGCCGGGTCGTACGGGAGCCAGAGCTGGAACTGGTGGGTGTGCGGGGGCTCCGGGTGGACGCGGAACCAGGGGATCGCCGAGTCCGTGAGCGCCGACCGCAGGGCGTCGGCCACCAGGCGGGCCTGCGCCACGTAGGACGGGAGCCGGGGGAGTTCCCGGTCCAGGCCGGTCAGGGCCGCCAGGGCCTGGGGGAACTGGCGGAAGACCTCACCGCCGTACCGGTGGCGCCAGGCGCGCGTCTCCTCCACGAAGTCCGCCGGGCCCGCCAGGCAGGCGCCGCTCAGGCCGCCCAGCGACTTGTAGAAGGACACGTACACCGAGTCCGCCAGCGCCGCGATCTCCCTCAGCGGGCGGCCCAGGTGGACCGTGGACTCCCACAGCCGGGCCCCGTCGAAGTGGACCACCGCATCCCGTTCGCGGGCGGCCTCCACCAGGGCCTCCAGTTCCTCCCACGACGGCAGCAGGAAGCCCGCGTCGCGCAGCGGGAGCTCCAGCATCAGGGTGCCGAAGGGTTCCGGGAGGGCAGTGATCTCCTCCGGGAGCGGCTGGCGGGGTTCCGTCGTCGGGTGGACCGTCCGCAGGCCGGAGAGCGCCGACAGCGCGCCGCCCTCCCACCGCTCAGGGTGGCTCTCCGGGTGCAGGGCGACCACCGGGTTCCCGGTGCGGCCCGCCCAGCAGCGCAGCGCGACCTGCTGGGCCATCGTCCCGCTCGGGAAGAAGGCCGCGTCCTGCGTCCCCAGCAGGTCCGCGACGCGCCGTTCCAGCTCGGCGACCACCCCGTCGCCGTACACGTCGGCCGGCTGGTCCAGGTCGTACGGGGCTTCGGCGAGCGGCGCCAGCAGCTCCGCCACCGTCGGCTCGCGCAGGCCCCGGGACAGGGTGCGTTGCGCCCCCCGCCAGGCCGCCACCAGCCGCTTCATGTCCTGCGCGTCGTCCGCCGCCTCGTCCGTCATGCCCGCATCATCGCCGACCCGCCAGAACCCCCAGGAGCTAGCATGGCGGCGTATCGTCCGGTACCCCCCGCGGACTGGAACGGAAGGCCCTCCCCGCGTGAACCCATCTCAGCAGCCCCGCCCTGCCCGGCTCGCCGTCGGTGTCGTCGGCGCCGGCCGGGTCGGTCCCGCGCTCGCGCGGGCGCTCCAGCAGGCCGGGCACCGGCCCGTCGCCGTGTCCGGCGTGTCCGACGCGTCCGTGCGCCGCGCCGCGCGGATGCTGCCCGACGTACCGCTCGTCCCGCCCGCGCAGGTGCTGGAGCGGGCCGACCTGGTCCTGCTCACGGTCCCCGACGACGCGCTGCCCCGGCTGGTCGAGGGGCTGGCCGAGACCGGCGCCGTGCGACCCGGCCAGTTGCTGGTGCACACCTCCGGCCGGTACGGGACGGCCGTGCTCGACCCGGCGCGCCGCGCGGGCGCGCTGCCGCTGGCCCTGCACCCCGCGATGACCTTCACCGGTACCGAGGTCGACGTGCAGCGGCTGGCCGGCTGCTCCTTCGGTGTCACCGCCCCCGACGAGCTGCGGCTGGCCGCCGAGGCCCTGGTCATCGAGATGGGCGGGGAGCCCGAGTGGATCGCGGAGGAGAACCGCCCGCTCTATCACGCGGCCCTCGCCCTCGGCGCGAACCACCTGGTCACCCTGGTCGCCCAGTCGATGGAGCTGCTGCACAAGGCCGGGGTCGAGCACCCCGACCGGATGCTCGGCCCGCTGCTCGGCGCGGCCCTGGATAACGCCCTGCGCTCCGGTGACGCGGCCCTGACCGGCCCGGTGGCCCGCGGCGACGCCGGTACGGTCGCCGCGCACGTCTCGGAGCTGCGCCGGCACGCCCCGGGCACGGTCGCCGGGTACCTGGCGATGGCCCGCACCACCGCCGACCGGGCCCTCGCGCACGGTCTGCTCAAGCCCGAGCTCGCCGAGGACCTGCTCGGCGTCCTCGCCGATCCCGAGGGTGGGGACCAGTGACCGAGCTGCTGCTGCACACGGCCGAGGAGCTGTACGCGCTCCCGCGCGCCGGCCGCCGGGCGGTCGTGATGACGATGGGCGCCCTGCACGAGGGCCACGCCACCCTCGTCCGCAGCGCCCGCGAGCAGGCCGGCCCCGGTGGGCAGGTCGTGGTCACCGTCTTCGTCAACCCCCTGCAGTTCGGGGCGAACGAGGACCTCGACCGCTACCCGCGCACCCTCGACGCCGATCTCGCGATCGCCCGGGAGGCGGGAGCCGACGCCGTGTTCGCGCCGGCCGTCGACGAGGTCTACCCGGGCGGCGATCCCCAGGTGCGGATCAGCGCCGGTCCCATGGGCGGGCGCCTCGAAGGGGCCACCCGTCCCGGCCACTTCGACGGGATGCTGACCGTCGTGGCGAAGCTGCTCCACCTCACCCGGCCCGACCTGGCGCTCTTCGGCCAGAAGGACGCGCAGCAACTGGCCCTGATCCGGCGCATGGTGACGGACCTGAACTTCCCCGTCGAGGTGGTCGGCGTACCGACCGTCCGCGAGGAGGACGGGCTCGCGCTGTCGTCCCGCAACCGCTACCTCTCCCCCGTCGAGCGCCGCACCGCGCTGTCCCTGTCACGCGCCCTGTTCGCCGGGCGCGACCGGCTCGCCGCGCAGGCGGCGCTGCGCGCCCGGGCCGAGGCCGCCCCGGCCAGCGACGAGCGGGCCACCGCCCTGGCCAGGCTCGGGGAGATCCGCGCCTCCGCGGACGCGCACGCCGTCTCGGCGGCGGGCGCCGGTCTGCCGGACGCCGTACGGGCCGCCGCGCAGCACGTCCTGGACGAGGCGGGCCGCCACGACCCTCCGCTGGAGCTGGACTACCTGGCGCTGGTGGACCCGCAGGACTTCACCGAGATCGGCCCCGACTTCACGGGGCACGCCGTGCTGGCCGTCGCCGCGAAGGTGGGCACGACCCGGCTGATCGACAACATCCCACTGGAATTCGGAGCACACTCGTGAGCACCCCAGGCAGAGACCTCCCGTCGGGCGGCGCAGGCACCGGCATACGGCTGCACGCTCCGGCCCCCGGCTGGTCCGTCGACGCCGATGTCGTGGTCGTCGGATCGGGCGTCGCGGGGCTGACGGCCGCGCTGCGCTGCGCCGCCGCGGGCCGCAGTACGGTCGTGGTCACCAAGGCGCGGCTCGACGACGGCTCCACGCGCTGGGCCCAGGGCGGGATCGCCGCGGCCCTCGGCGAGGGCGACACCCCCGAGCAGCACCTGGACGACACCCTGGTGGCGGGCGCGGGCCTGTGTGACGAGGCCGCCGTCCGGCTCCTGGTCACCGAGGGCCCCGGCGCCGTCCGGCGGCTGATCGACACCGGCGCCGTCTTCGACACCTCCGCGGAGACCGGGGAGATAGAGCTGACCCGCGAGGGCGGCCACCACCGCCGCCGGATCGCGCACGCGGGCGGTGACGCCACCGGTGCGGAGATCTCCCGGGCGCTGGTCGAAGCCGTGCAGGCCGCGGGGATCCGTACGGTCGAGAACGCGCTCGTACTGGACCTCCTCCAGGACGCGCAGGGCCGTACCGCCGGGGTCACGCTGCACGTCATGGGCGAGGGCCAGCACGACGGCGTCGGCGCCGTCCACGCGCCCGCGGTGATCCTCGCGACCGGCGGCATGGGCCAGGTCTTCTCGGCCACCACCAACCCGTCGGTGTCCACCGGCGACGGCGTGGCGCTCGCACTGCGGGCCGGGGCCGAGGTCTCCGACCTGGAGTTCGTGCAGTTCCACCCGACGGTGCTCTTCCTCGGCCCGGACGCCGAGGGGCAGCAGCCGCTCGTCTCGGAGGCGGTCCGCGGGGAGGGCGCCCACCTCGTCGACGCGGACGGGGTGCGGTTCATGGTCGGCCAGCACGAGCTCGCCGAGCTGGCCCCGCGCGACATCGTCGCCAAGGGCATCATGCGCCGCATGCAGGAGCAGGGCGCGCAGCACATGTACCTGGACGCCCGGCACTTCGGCTCCGAGATGTGGGAGCAGCGCTTCCCGACCATCCTCGCCGCCTGCCGCGCCCACGGCATCGACCCGGTGACCGAGCCGATCCCGGTCGCGCCCGCCGCGCACTACGCGTCGGGCGGCGTACGGACCGACCTGCACGGGCGGACCACCGTCCCCGGCCTGTACGCGTGCGGCGAGGTCGCCTGCACCGGCGTGCACGGCGCGAACCGGCTGGCCTCCAACTCGCTGCTGGAGGGCCTGGTCTTCGCCGAGCGCATCGCCGACGACATCACGGCGCAGGCCCGTACCGGCAACGGCCCCGGCATACCGGTCCCCTCCACGGGACCGCTGCAGCCCGCCGGCGCGCGGTACGAGGTCCAGCGCATCATGACGGAGGGCGCGGGCGTGCTGCGCTCGGCCGAGTCGCTGCGCACGGCGGCCGAGGCCCTGGAGGGCCTGTACGCCACCGCCCTGAACGACCTCGAAGCGCACGGCAAGACCGCCGAACCGGGGGTGGACACCTGGGAGGCGACGAACCTGCTGTGCGTGGCCCGGGTCCTGGTCGCCGCCGCCCGGCAGCGCGTGGAGACCCGCGGCTGCCACTGGCGCGAGGACCACCCGGAGCGGGACGATGCCGCCTGGCGACGCCATCTCGTCGTCCGGCTCTCGGCGACCGAGAAGCGAGCCCTGGTCGTCGTCCCCACCGACTCCGCGGACTTCCCGTCCGTGCGCGAACCCCTCAGCACCCAGAGCCTGGAGCAGTGACCGTGAGCACCCCCGAACTTCCCCTGATCGACCAGAACGACGGCGGCTGCGGCGACGACTGCGCCTGCGGCGACGGCGAGGAGACCGGTCTGGACCCGGCGCTGGCCCAGCTGCTGGCGGACGCGGGCCTGGACCCCGTCGAGGTCGAGGACATCGCCCACATGGCGCTCTCCGAGGACCTCGACGGCGGGGTCGACGTGACCACCGTCGCCACGATCCCCGAGGACGCGGAAGCCGTCGCCGACTTCGTCGCCCGCGAGGACGGCGTCGTGTCCGGGCTGCGCATCGCCGAGGCCGTCTTCTCCGTGGTCTGCACGGAGGCCTTCGAGGTGGAGCGCCACGCGGAGGACGGCGACACCGTCCGGGCCGGGCAGGTGCTGCTCTCCGTGCGGGCGCGTACCCGCGACCTGCTCACGGCGGAGCGCAGCGCCCTGAACATCCTGTGCCGCCTGTCGGGCATCGCGACCGCCACCCGCCGCTGGGCGGACGTGCTGGAGGGCACGGGGGCCAAGGTCCGCGACACCCGCAAGACGACCCCGGGCCTGCGCGCCCTGGAGAAGTACGCGGTGCGCTGCGGCGGCGGCGTCAACCACCGCATGTCGCTGTCGGACGCGGCGCTGGTCAAGGACAACCACGTGGTCGCGGCCGGCGGGGTCGCGCAGGCCTTCAAGGCCGTACGGGACGCCTTCCCGGACGTGCCCGTGGAGGTCGAGGTCGACACCCTGGAGCAGATCGGCGAGGTGCTGGAGGCCGGCGCCGACCTGATCCTGCTGGACAACTTCACGGTCGAGCAGACCGCGCAGGCCGTGGCCCTGGTGGCCGGTCGCGCGGTGCTGGAGTCCTCGGGCCGGCTGACCCTGGACACGGCCCGCGCGTACGCGGAGACCGGGGTGGACTACCTGGCCGTCGGCGGCCTGACCCACTCCTCCCCGATCCTGGACATCGGCCTCGACCTGCGCGAGGCGGTGTAAGCCGTGCTCCTCACCATCGACGTCGGCAACACCCACACGGTCCTGGGCCTGTTCGACGGTGACGAGATCGTCGAGCACTGGCGCATCTCGACCGACCCGCGGCGCACGGCCGACGAGATGGCCGTGCTCATGCAGGGCCTGATGGGCATGCACCCGATGCTCGGCAACGAGCTGGGCGACGGCATCCACGGCATCGCGATCTGCTCGACGGTGCCGTCGGTGCTGCACGAGCTGCGCGAGGTCACGCGGCGCTATTACGGGGACGTGCCGGCGGTGCTGGTGGAGCCCGGCATCAAGACGGGCGTGCCGATCCTCATGGACAACCCGAAGGAGGTCGGCGCCGACCGCATCATCAACGCGGTCGCGGCCGTCGAGCTCTTCGGGGGCCCGGCGATCGTGGTCGACTTCGGTACGGCGACGACCTTCGACGCGGTGTCCGCGAAGGGCGAGTACGTGGGCGGGGTGATCTCCCCGGGCATCGAGATCTCGATGGAGGCCCTCGGCGTGCGGGGCGCTCAGCTGCGGAAGATCGAGCTGGCGCGGCCGCGCAACGTGATCGGCAAGTCCACGGTCGAGGCGATGCAGTCGGGCGTGGTGTACGGCTTCGCGGGGCAGGTCGACGGGATCGTGGGCCGGATGGCCAAGGAGCTGGCGGGACCGAACGGCGACCCGGACGACGTCCGCGTCATCGCCACGGGCGGGCTGGCCCCGATCGTGCTCGGCGAGTCCTCGGTGATCGACGACCACGAGCCGTGGCTGACGCTCATGGGGCTGCGGCTGGTCTACGAGCGCAACGCGCCGAACTTCGACTGATCATCTCCGGGGGGCGGCGGGAGCCAGCAGCCGGCGCAGCGCCGCCCACCAGGGGTGCCGGGCCGGCCGGCCGTCCAGGACGGCCCGGAACTGCTCGTAGGACCGGGCGGCGCGCAGGACGGCGACGTCGTCCCGCCCGGGCGGGGGCGGCACGGGGGTCGCGAGCTGGGCCGCGCGGTACGTGTCGACGAGGTACTGCTCGATGGCGGTCATCCCTCCACGGTGCTCCCGTCGCCCGGCCGCCGCACGACGATTGACGGGCAGCGTCAATCGGGGCCAGTGCTGAGCGCCGCTCGTCAGGGCCCGAGGCGCGGCCGAACGCCGAGGGAGGCAAAATCCGGCCTCGCCGGCGTTCGAGGCGCGGGGGTCCGGGGGCGGAGCCCCCTGGCGGCGGCGGGGAGAATGGGGCGATGAGCGTCACCATCGACATCGCCGGCCTCCCCGCGGAGCGGATCTCCTTCGCGCCCTCGCCGCTCGCAGAGCTCTGCATGGCCCTGCACGCGCTCTCCCAGCCCGCCCACCACCCCCGCCTCGCCTCCTGGACCTCCGCCACCGCCGCCGCCCTCGATCCGGGCCTCGCGGACCGGCTGCTGGAGGCCGATTTCATGTGGCGGAGCTCCTTCTCCGACATCTTCATGGCCTTCGCCGCCTCCCCCGCCGGGAGCGGCCGCCCCGCGGGGACCCTGGCCGGGGAACTCGACGTCCTCGACCGGATGGAGGACGAGAAGTTCGTGATGGCCGCGCTGGAGCACTGCTGGCTGGCGCTCTACAACGAGGGTGGCGGTCCCTCCCCGCTCACGGACCCGGCGGCCCGGGCCAGGGCCCTGGAGACGGCCGCCGCCCGCGGCCCGCGCCAGCTGGACTTCTCCGTCCGGCTGCTGGACGACCCCGGCGCCGTCCGGGTGTGGATGCGCCGCCTCCTGGAGGACTGCGACGAGGCCTTCTTCGCCGAGACGTGGAAGCGCATCGAGCCCGGGCAGAGCGCCGACGCCCGGCACAAGACCGAGGTGCTGCGCCGCAAGGGGCTGCCGGCCGCGCTGAAGGAGGTCTCGTCCGCGCTCAGCGTCGACGAGGACCTCACCACCATCACCGCCGACAAGATGGTCAACGGTTCGACGACCGCCACCGACCCCCGCACGGGCACCGGCCTGGTCTTCGTACCGACCAACTTCGGCTGGCCCCACCTGCTCGTGCTGCACGCCCCGGGTTGGCGGCCCGTGGTCCACTACCCGCTCGACACCCCGGAACCGGCCTCCGCGCCCGGCTCGGTGCAGCTGCTCCAGCGGCGTATGGAGGCGCTGGCCCACCCCATGCGGATGAAACTGTGCCGGAGCCTGGCCCGGGCCCCGTACACGACGAGCGAGCTGGCCGCCGTGTACGGGATCACCGCGCCGGAGGTGTCCCGCCATCTGGCCGTCCTGAAGAAGGCCGGTCTGATGCACACGCGACGCCAGGGCCGTTACGTACAGCACCAGTTGGACCTGGCGGCGGTCGCCCGCATCGGCTCCGACTTCATCGAGGGCATCCTGCGCTAGGCGCGCCACCAGCAGCCCCACATCGCCGATATCCGGAATTCGGGTGCCGGAATCAGTTAAAACTCTGGCCAGAGTGGCTCCTTGCTGCTTAACGTGCGTCCACCGCTCCTCCCTGCTCCATTGCCGTGGAAGGAACCTGCATGCCCTCACGCCGTATAGCCGCTGCAACCGCCGCCCTGGCGGCAGCGGCCCTGGTCTCCCCGCTGCTGCTCGCCGGGCCGGCCGGTGCCACCGGGAGCCCGCAGAGCGACGCCGCCCGAGGTGACGCGCTGGCCAGGAAACTGGTCAAGGACGCGACCGGCAAGGGTGCGTACAACCACCTGAAGGTCCTTCAGTCCATCGCGGACTACAACAACGGCACCCGCGTGGCCGGTTCGAAGGGCCACGTGCAGTCCGCCCAGTACGTCGAGGCCGTGATGCGGGCGGCCGGCTACAAGGTCACGAAGAACGAGTTCGACTTCGTGTACGTCGAGACGATCTCCGAGAAGCTCACGGTCAACGGCCCGGCCGGGCGCGACGTGCCGATCCACCTGATGACCTACACGGCGAGCACCCCGCCGGAGGGCGTGACGGCCCAGGTCGCCGTCGCCCCCGTCGACGCGGACGGGACGAACGGCTGTGAGCCCGGTGACTTCGCCGCCGGCGCCTTCACCGGCAAGATCGCCCTGGTCAAGCGCGGCGGCTGCACCTTCGCGGCCAAGCAGGCCAACGCGGCGGCCGCCGGAGCGGTCGGCGCGATCATCTACAACAACACCGCGGGCGCCCTCAACGGCACCCTCGGCGACGCGAACGCGGGCAAGGTCCCCACCGGCGGCATCACCCAGGAGGACGGCGAGAAGCTCGCCGCGCAGGCCGCGGCAGGCCCGGTCGAGGTCACCCTGGACATCCGCCAGCTGCGCGAGAACCGCAAGACCTACAACGTCGTCGCGGAGACCCGAGGGGGCGACGAGGACAACACCGTCTTCCTCGGCGCGCACCTCGACTCGGTGGCGGCGGGCCCGGGCATCAACGACAACGGCTCCGGCTCGGCGGGCATCCTCCAGGTCGCGCAGCGGCTGGCGAGCAGCCAGACGAAGATCAAGAACAAGGTCAAGTTCGCCTGGTGGTCGGCGGAGGAGTACGGCCTGCTCGGCTCCGAGGCGTACGTGGCGGGCCTGAGCGACGCGCAGAAGAAGCAGATCAAGCTCTACCTGAACTTCGACATGATCGCCTCGCCGAACTCCGCGTACTTCGTCTACGACGGCGACGACTCGGACGGCGTCGGCGCGGGCCCCGGCCCGGCGGGCTCCGCCCAGCTGGAGAAGGGGATCAACGACTTCCTCGACTCCAAGAAGATCCCGCACGCGGGCACGGACTTCTCCGGCCGCTCGGACTACGGCCCGTTCATCGAGGTCGGCATCCCGTCCGGCGGTACGTTCACGGGCGCCGAGGGCATCAAGACGCCCGAGGAAGCCGCGAAGTTCGGCGGTCAGGCGGGCGTCGCCTACGACGTGAACTACCACGCCAAGGGTGACGACATCACCAACATCGACCAGAAGGCACTCGACATCAACGTCGACGTCATCGCGGACGCGGTCGGCCACTACGCCTACGACCTGGCCCCGCTGTCGAAGCCGGTCGTCTCGCAGCCGACCCCGGGCGGCGGCAGCGGCGGCGGCCTGCACGAGGGCCACGACGAGGTGACGCAGTAACACGCACTCCCCGGCGGGGCTGGTGGATCCAGCCCCGCCGGCGTTTGAGGCGCGGGGTCCGGGGCGGAGCCCCGGCAGCGGCGCTCAGCCGGTACTCGTCGCCCCCGGCCACGCCGCCATCCCGACCGGCTGGACCAGCCACCCGAAGTCCCCGAGCCCGCCGCGGGCGGTGAGTTCCGCCGCCTCCCCCGCCGAGGCCAGGGCCCGTACGTAGGCCACCGGGTCCGCGGAGGCCAGCGCCAGCGGGGGGCGGGCGCCCGAGACCCCGAGACGGGTCAGCGCCTCGCGCTGCGTCAGCAGTACCGAACCCGGCCCGGCGCAGGAGTCCAGCGCCACGTGAGCGGTGACATCGCAGCTGCCGTCCGGGACCGGCGGCACCTCCCGGCCCCCGCGGAAGCCCGTCAGGGTGCCGTACGGGGGCCGCGCGTCGCGGGTGTGGGCGTAGTCCACCGCCACCGCCAGGCCCCGCTCCAGGCTCGCCACGGCCGCCGCCCAGGCCTCGTCGCGGGCCCGGCCGATCTCGGCGCGGCCGCCGCCCGGCCACCAGCGCTCCAGCCACGCCCGGTCCGGCCCGTCCACCACGCCGCCGGGCGTCTCCGTGCCGTCCGGCGCGACCAGCACGTAGCGCCCGTCCTCGGCGACCTCCAGCGGCACGTTGTCCAGCCACTCGTTGGCGAAGAGCAGCCCCGTCGTCCCTTCCGGCGGGGCGGCGACCCAGCGGATCCGCGGATCGGTCCCTTGCGGCCGCTCCGCCCGCTCCACGGCGTACGGACGCACCCGCGCGGCCACCTCCGCGGGCAGCGCCGCGAGCACCCCGGCCAGCAGTTCCCCGCGTCCGGCCCCGACGTCGACCAGGTCCAACCCTTCCGGGTGCCCGAGCTGCCCGTCCACCCACCGCAGGAGCCGGGCCACGGCGCCCGCGTACAGCCGAGAGGCGTGCACCGAGGTCCGGAAGTGCCCGGCGGGCCCCGGGCCGCCCGGGCGCACGTAGAAGCCGCCGGGACCGTACAGCGCCGCTTCCATCGCCCCGCGCCACCGCACCGGGGTCACCGGAGTCACGCTTTCACCCTGAGCACTCATCGCCCCAAGGCTAAGCTCGGCTCCACCTTGGGGAGTACACCCCCCGTGCGAGGTTCGCACCTCTGGTTGACTCCAGCACCTATCACCGTTCCCTACTCTGGGTTACGTGCAGCGCCTCTACGACTTCCTCCGCAGACACCCGACGGGCGTCGACAGCTTCTGGGCTGTCCTCCTCTTCGGGGTCTCGATGCTGAACGTCGCCGACGAGTCCGCACTCAGCACCCCCCTGAAGCTCGCCGCCGTCCCCGTGGTGCTCGCGCTGAGCACGGCCGTGGCCCTGCGCCGCAGGTGGACGCAGGCGATGTTCTGGCTCACGCTCGGGGCCGGCGTCTTCCAGCTGGGCACGGGGATCGTCGCCGGGGTCTGGGACCTCGCCATGTTCGTGATCCTCTTCACCGTCGCCGCGAGCGAGGTCCCCCGCTGGGTCTCGCGCACCGCGCTGGGCTGGGGCCTGGCCGCCGCACCGCTCTACTTCGTGCGTTTCGGCGTGGACAAGGGCACCAGCACCTTCGACAACGTCCTCTTCACCCTCTTCATGATCATCCCCTTCGTGCTCGCCTGGGTCCTGGGTGATTCCCTGCGCACCCGCCGCGCCTACTACGCCCAGCTCATCGAGCGCAACCAGCGGCTGGAGAACCAGCGCGAGGCCCAGGCCAAGGTGGCCGTGGCCGCCGAGCGGGCCCGGATCGCCCGCGAGCTGCACGACGTCGTCGCGCACAACGTCTCGGTGATGGTCGTCCAGGCGGACGGCGCCGCGTACGTCATGGACGCGGCCCCCGAGCAGGCCAAGGAGGCCCTGCAGACCATCTCCGGCACCGGCCGCCAGGCCCTCGCCGAGATGCGCCGGCTGCTGGGCGTCCTGCGCACCGGCGAACCCCAGGAGTCCGAGGACTACGTACCGCAGCCGGACGTCGAGCAGATCGAGGTCCTGGTCGAGCAGGTACGGGCGGCGGGGCTCGCGGTGGACTTCGAGGTCGAGGGCGCCCCGCGGCGGCTGCCCAGCGGCGTGGAGCTGACGGCGTACCGGATCGTGCAGGAGGCCCTGACGAACACGCGCAAGCACGGCGGCCCCGACGCGCGGGCCAGCGTGCGGCTGGTCTACTTCGACGACGGCCTCGGCCTGCTCGTCGAGGACGACGGGCGGGGCGCGGCGCACGAACTGTACGAGGACGGCGGCGCCGACGGCGCCGGGCACGGGCTGATCGGCATGCGCGAGCGGATCGGCATGGTCGGCGGAACCCTCGACACCGGTCCCCGGCCGGGCGGCGGCTTCCGGATCAGCGCGCTGCTTCCGTTGAAGAAGAGTTGACGAAGACGAAGACGAACGCGAACACGAACGCGAACACGAAGACCAAGAAGACGAGGTCGAGGTAACGCATGTCCATCAGGGTGATGCTGGTCGACGATCAGGTGCTGCTGCGCACCGGCTTCCGGATGGTGCTCGCCGCCCAGCCGGACATGGAGGTCGTCGCCGAGGCCGGCGACGGCCTGGAAGCGCTGGAGGTGCTGCGGGCCACCAAGGTGGACGTGGTGCTGATGGACGTGCGCATGCCGAAGCTGGACGGGGTCGAGGCCACGCGGCGGATCTGTGAGCCCGAGGAGCACCCGAAGGTCATCATCCTGACCACCTTCGACCTGGACGAGTACGCCTTCTCCGGGCTGAAGGCGGGCGCGAGCGGGTTCATGCTGAAGGACGTGCCGCCGGCCGAGCTGCTCGCGGCGATCCGCTCGGTGCACAGCGGCGACGCGGTCGTGGCGCCCTCGACCACGCGCCGGCTGCTGGACCGGTTCGCCCCGATGCTGCCGACGACCACGCAGGAGCCGCAGAACAAGGAGATCGAGCGGCTCACGGACCGCGAGCGCGAGGTCATGCTGCTGGTGGCCCAGGGGCTGTCGAACGGGGAGATCGCGGCCCGGCTGGTGCTCTCCGAGGCGACGGTGAAGACGCACGTCGGCCGCATCCTGACGAAGCTGAACCTGCGCGACCGCGTGCAGGTGGTGGTCCTGGCGTACGAGACGGGCCTGGTCCGGGCCGGCGGCGGGGCGGGGTAGGGCCGCTTCAGGTCATCCAGCGGTCCGGGCGGGCCGTGGCCCGCGAGGTGCGGGAGCGGGCCGCCTGGGCGTGCAGGAGCGCCGCGGCCTCGGGCGCAGCCCGCAGCCGGGCCGTGACCGTGCCGTTGGCGCCGGTGTCCACGTGGACGTCGGCCAGGCCGCGGGCGCGCTCCCAGGGGCCCTGGGTGAGGCGGACGCTCTGCACCTTGGCGTGGGGGACGATCTCCGTACGGCGGCACAGCCGGCCGTGCCGGGCGGCGAACACGTCCGGGGAGACGGCCAGGCCGTAGCCCTTCCACCACACCGGGACCACCCACCGCGAACCGGCGCCCGGGGAGCCGGAGAAGGACAGCGCCGCCAGGTCCACCCCCGGCAGGACCCGGCCGATCACGCCGTACGCGGCGGCCCGCGAGGCCACCGGCACCAGCACCTCGTTCTTCGAGCCCGCCACGGCCAGCTCGACGCGGACCCAGCCGCGCCGCCGCCACAGCAGCGGCTCCACGATCCGTACGGTCTGCACGCGCCCCGGCGGCACGGTCTCGTGGGCCCGGTCCAGCAGCCCGTGGTCCAGGCGCAGCCCGTCGGGGGATTCGGCGACCGTCCAGTCGTACTCGGCGAGGAAGCGGCCGGCGCTGCCCGCCCACACGCCGCCGAGCATCGGGAGCAGGGTGGCGAGCGCCGCCCACGGGTTGGAGCTGACCCACCAGACCACCACCGGCGCGGTGAGCCCGCCGGCCACGGCCGCCAGGACTCCGAGGTTCAGCAGCAGGGAGACGGCGAGGTCACGCGGGCCGACGCGGAGCAGTTCGCGTTCGGGGGCCTCCCCCAGGCGCACCGCCTCCGCGGGCGCGAAGCCGGCGGCCCGGGCGAGGAGCTCGGCGCGCAGGGCCACCGCCTCCTGCTCGGAGAGGTAGGCGAGCTGGTCCTTCTCCTCGGTGCCGATGACGTCGAGGCGCAGGCTGGCGACACCGGTCAGCCGGGCCAGCAGCGGGCGGGTGACGTCGACCGCCTGGATCCGGTCGAGGCGGATGTGGGCGGTGCGCCGGAAGAGCAGACCGGTGCGGATGCGCAGCTCGGTGTCGGTGACGGCGTAGTGGGTGAACCACCAGCTCAGGAACCCGTACAGGCCGAACACCAGCACCAGCCCCGCGAGCGCGGCCACCCGCAGCAGGGCGGACAGGGAACCGATCCACTCCCCGGCGCGGTCCCCCTGCTGCGCGACCACGCCGACGGTGGCGGCGATCGGCACCCAGGCCCGGCGCAGCGGCGTGAAGGGATGCAGCCGCCGCTCGCCCGCGGGCGCGCCCGGGTCGGGACCGGCGGCGGCCGGGCCGGGGGTCACAGGCCCGCCGACCTTGCCTCGCCCAGCGCGGTGAGGCGGTCGCGCAGGCGCTCCGCCTCGGCCGGTGCCAGGCCCGGGATCTTCGCGTCCGTCGCCGCCGCGGCCGTGTGCAGCTGTACGGAGGCCAGCCCGAAGCGCCGCTCGAGCGGCCCCGAGGTCACCTCGACCAGCTGCATCCGCCCGTAGGGGACCACCGTCTCCTCCCGCCACAGCACGCCCCGGCTGATCAGCAGGTCGTCGGCGCGCTCGGCGTACCGCCAGGACCGCCAGTTCCGGCCGAGCAGTACCCAGCCCCAGGCCAGCGCGCCGAGCCAGAGCAGCCCGAGGGCCGCCCACGGCGGGCCCGCGAACACGCCCAGCACGACCCCGGTCACCACCGTGAAGAGGCCCAGCCAGCCCACCAGGAGCAGCCGCCGCAGCGTGAGCAGCCCGCCCGGCAGGCCCACCCAGGCGGGTCCGCCCGTCTCACCCGTCGTCCCCGTTTCCATCCCTCCACCCTAGGGTGGCGGCTTGCCGGTCAGGCCGGGCTCGGCCCGATCGACGAGCCACTGCCTCCTGCTGAGACAATGCCCGCATGACGGAGACCACGGTCGGCATCGGCGGCGCGGCGGAGAGCACCGACATGGTGCTCAACATCGGCCCCCAGCACCCTTCCACGCACGGCGTGCTGCGCCTGCGCCTCGTCCTGGACGGCGAGCGGATCGCCAGCGCCGAGCCGGTGGTCGGCTATATGCACCGGGGCGCCGAGAAACTCTTCGAGGCCCGCGACTACCGGCAGATCGTGATGCTCGCGAACCGCCACGACTGGCTGTCCGCGTTCTCCAACGAGCTCGGCGTGGTCATGGCCGTCGAGCGGATGCTCGGCATGGAGGTCCCCGAGCGGGCCGTGTGGATGCGGACCCTGCTGGCGGAGCTGAACCGGGTGCTGAACCACCTGATGTTCCTCGGGTCGTACCCGCTGGAGCTGGGCGGGATCACCCCGATCTTCCACGCGTTCCGCGAGCGCGAGGAGCTCCAGGCCGTCATGGAGGAGATCTCCGGCGGCCGCATGCACTACATGTTCAACCGCGTCGGCGGCCTCAAGGAGGACCTCCCGGCGGGCTGGCTGGGCCGCGCCCGCGCCGCGATCGCCGACGTGAACACCCGCATGGACGTCTACGACAAGCTCGTCCACGGCAACGAGATCTTCCGCGGCCGCACCCGCGGCGTCGGCGTCCTGTCCCCCGAGGCGGTGCACGCGTACGGGGTCTCGGGGCCCATCGCCCGCGCCTCCG
Organism: Streptomyces sp. NPDC088762; assembly: GCF_044750905.1. Lineage (NCBI taxonomy): Bacteria > Bacillati > Actinomycetota > Actinomycetes > Kitasatosporales > Streptomycetaceae > Streptomyces > Streptomyces sp. NPDC088762. The sequence goes on along the minus strand of NZ_JBIVKT010000001.1, from coordinate 988,208 downwards.
GCGTCGACTTCGACCTGCGGCGCGACGAGCCCTACCTGGCGTACGGCGAGCTCCAGGACGTCCTCAAGGTGGTCACCCGCACCGAGGGCGACTGCCTGGCCCGCTTCGAGGTGCTGCTGGAGCAGACGCACAACGCGCTCGACCTCGCCGTGGCCTGCCTGGACCGCCTGGCCGAGCTGCCGCCCGGCCCGATCAACCAGCGCCTGCCCAAGGTCCTGAAGGCCCCCGAGGGGCACACGTACGCGTGGACCGAGAACCCCCTCGGCATCAACGGCTACTACCTCGTCTCCAAGGGCGAGAAGACCCCGTACCGGCTGAAGCTGCGCAGCGCCTCGTACAACAACATCCAGGCCCTCGCCGTGCTCCTGCCGGGGCAGCTGGTCGCGGACATGGTGTCGATCCTCGGCTCCCTCTTCTTCGTGGTCGGCGACATCGACAAGTAGCCGCGCACCGGCGCCCGGCTCGGGAGGGCTGATGCCGGTGCGGCGCGATTCCCCCTGCGTCGGCAACCTCAGGAAATGACCTGACACGGCACCAGATCGATGGAGAGTACAGGGATGTGACGCTTAGTGTGATCGCATGACTTCTGGCATATTCGACGCCTATCTGCGACGGCTGGGCGTCCCCCGCCCCTCCGCGCCCTCCGCCGAAGGGCTGTTCGCGCTCCAGCGGGCCCATCTGGAGCGCGTCCCCTACGAGAACATCGACATCCAGCTCGGCCGGCCGCCCGGCATCGACCCCGAGCTCTCCGCCCGGCGTTTCGCCGCCGGGCACGGCGGCTACTGCTTCCATCTCAACGGGGCCTTCGCCGCCCTCCTCGCCCACCTCGGCTACGACGTCTCCCTCCACGTGGGCGCCGTGTACGAGGACGCCGGGGTGCGGGACGTCAACGGCAACCACCTCGCGCTGACCGTCCGCGTCGACGGCGGCGAGTACCTCGTCGACGTGGGTCTCGGCGACGGCCCGCACGCACCGCTGCCGCTGCGGGAAGGCGCCTACGAGCAGGGCGGCTTCTCCTACGCGCTGGAACCGCTGGCGGCCGGGTCGGTGACGGGCTGGACGTACCGCAATCCGTTCGGCCCCTTCCCGGTGATGAACTTCCTGTCCGCGCCGGCCACCATGGCCGACTTCGACGCGGAACACCTGCGGCTGTCCACCGCCGAGGACTCGCCGTTCGTGCGCACGCTGGCCCTGCTGCGCCGGGACGCCGAGTCCATCGACCTGCTGCGCGGGCGGGTCCTGACGCGCATCGACCCGGCGAAGGGGCCGAGCGAGCGGGAGCTGACCACCCCGGAGGAGTTCTACGAGGCCATCGCCACGGTCTTCGGGCGCGAACTGGGCGACCTGACCCCGGCGGAGCGGGACGCGCTGTGGACCCAGGTGGACCGGGCCCACGAGGAGTGGCTGGCCTCCCGGGAGGACTGAAGGCCCCGCCGCCCGGGTCGGTCGCCACTGCTCCGGGCGGTTGGCTAATTCTGCGTCAGCAGCTGGACCAGGCGGGGGGTGCCGTCCGCGCCGAAGCCGGCGTCGACGGCGCGCCGGTACAGCTCGGCGTGCGCGGCCAGGATGCCCGTGTCCACGCCGGAGTCGGCGGCGGTGTGCAGGACGTGCTCGACGCTCGCCGCGCACATGGCGAGGCGGGCGTCGGCGCCGCCGTGGTCTCCCGCGTCGATCGCGGGCGTCGTGTGGGTGTAGAAACCGCGCATGCTGTCGGCCGTGTAGCCGGCGTACGGGAGGACGTCGGCCGCCGTCAGGCCGTTGGCGCGGGCGACGGCGAGCGCCTGGTACCAGCCGGTGTAGGCGGTCCAGAACATGATCATGTTGAGCTGGTAGTAGAGCTGGGCGTAGCCGGGGTCGGCGCCCCGGTAGTCGGTGGCGGCCAGCACGTCGAGCGCGGCGCGGTGCTCCTCGTAGACCTCCTGAGGGCCGCTGACGAAGATCGAGGAGCCCTCCTGGCCGATGCCCGAGGGCGGGACGTTGACGCCGCCGGTGAGATAGGCGGCCCCGCGGGCGCCGGCCCAGCGGGCGGCCTTGCGGGCCTTGTCCGGCACGTCCGAGGACAGGTTCACCAGGACCCGGCCCTCGAGGGCGGTGTCGCCGAGTGCGCTGTACATGGCGTCCACGTCGATGAGGCTGAGGACGGTGAGGTCGCTCGCGGCGACGGCTTCGGTGATGCCGGCGGCGCGGTGCGCACCGCGTGCCACGAGGTCGCCGTCCTTGCCGGCGCTGCGGTTCCAGACGGTGACCCGGTGGCCGGCGTCGAGGTAGGCGGCGGCCATGGCCCGGCCCATGGGGCCGAGGCCGACGATCGTGATCGAAGCCTGGTTCATGACGGAGTTCTCCCCACGACGAAGTTCTAGAACGAACGCTCTATCCAGCGCTCAGCGGCGACCGTAGCATGATCTAGAACGAACGCTCTATCCAGAACTCCGGGTAGGATCCACCCCATGGCATCAGCAGCGACGACGAAGGCGGCACCGGAGGCGAAGACCGCGCCGGGCACGCGGGAGCGGCTGGTCCGCACCGCCTCCCGCCTCATGCAGCACGGCGGTTACGAGAACACCCCGGTCAAACAGCTCGTCCGCGAGGCCGAGGCCACCCTGGGCTCGCTGTACCACTTCTTCCCCGGCGGCAAGCAGGAGCTCGCGGTGGCCGCGATCCACTTCGGGGACGAGGAGTTCGCGGAAGCGCTCCGCGCCGGCCTGTCCTCGCACGAGGACCCGGCCCGGGCCGTCGAGGCCGTGGCCGCGCTCCTCGCGGACGCCCTGGCGGCCTCGGACTGGCGGGACGGCTGCCCGGTGACGGCGACCGCCCTCGAAACGGTGGGCCGCCTCCCGGAACTCCAGGCGGCCTGCGCCCAGGCCTTCGCCAACTGGCAGCACCTGGTGGCCGCGAAGCTCCTCGCCTCGGGCCACCCGGAACCGGATGCCCGCGACCTGGCGGTGACGGTCATCGCCACGCTGGAGGGCGCGGAGATGACCTCACAGGTCACCCGCAGCCGCACCCCGCTCCTGCTGGCGGGCCGCCACCTGGCCCGCCTGGTGGCCTCGTACGCCAACCAGGGGGGTCGTGCGGATCAGGCCTAGGAGATGGCGGTGCGGAGCCGGGCCACGTCGATCGGCTCGGTCTCGTCGTGGGCCGTCAGGTCGATGACCTGGCCGACCGCGCGCATCTCGGGGGTGGCCGGCTTGGTCTGCGCGGACTCCGCCTTGTGGAGCGCGAGGGCCTCGGCACCGACCACATCGGCGAGGTCCTCGTTCTGGACCGACTCGATCGCCGCACGCGCCTGCGCCGTGCTCTTGGTACCGAAGAAGTCGAAGCCGCCCTCGACCCGCGACGCGGTGCGCTGCTGCGCCGCGTACGGCGCCACGGCGGCCGCCGGACGCCGGGCCGGGACCCCGCCGGGCGGACGCCCGTGACCGCCGTCGCCCCCGGAAGGCGCGGTCGGGGAAGCGGGCGCGGCGGGCAGCGCCCGCGCCTCCCGCTGCGGCTGCGCCGGCAGCTGTGCCTGTGCCTGCGCCTGTCCCTGCGCCCTGCGGGCCGCCAGCGCCTCCAGGGCCGCATGGGCCCGGGCGTAGCCGACCGCGGTGGGCGCGCCCGCCGAGGTGCGCTCCTCGGTGACCGGCGGAAGCTCCTTCGGCGCGGCGGGGGCCGCGGCGGCCTCGATGGCCAGCAGCCGGCGGCCCTCCAGTGCGCTGGCGCGCTCGGTCTCGGCGGTCGCGTACCGCCGCAGCAGCGACGCGTGCTCGCCGCGCAGTCCGGCCAGTTCGACCCGCTTGGCGCGCAGCTTGCCGTCCAGCCTGGCGCGCAGCAGGCGCGCCTCTTCGAGGTCGGATTCGAGCTCGGCTATCCGCTCTTCCGTCCTCCACTCGTCCTTGACCCGCTCGCGCGCGAGTTCGGCGACGCGCCGGCCCGCCGAACGGTCCCAGGCGCGCATCACGACGGCGCCGGCCACCCCGGCGCCCGCCGTGAGGGCCACGAGCAGCCGTAGCGCCACGGGTTCCGCGAGCAGCCAGGCCGCTCCGGCGCCGGCGATGGACACACCGGCCACGCTCGTCGGCGTGAGCAGCCGGTGCAGGGGTTCGGGATTGCGGTGGCGTCCACGGGGCATGGCCTGAAATTTACAGGGCGTGGACCCCGTGTGGGGTACCCGCCCGGCAAATCTCTTCCGGACGGTTACCCCACATTTCTCCACCAACCGCGTCACTGCTACTTCTTCAACAGCCCCTTGGATTCCAGGTAGGCCTTCGCGACGTCCGCCGGCTTGGCGCGCTCCGCGTCGACCTTGCGGTTCAGGTCGACGAGGTCGGCCGTCGTGAGCGTCTTCGTCAGCTTGCCGAGGGCCTCGGCGACCTCCGGGGCGCCGGCGTCCTTGGCGTTGACCACGGGAAGCACGTTGTCGGCGTTCTGGAGCTTCTTGTCGTCCTCCAGCAGGACCAGGCCGTAGGTGTCCAGCGTGGCGTCCGTGGTCGTGGTCAGCACCAGCTGGGCGGTGCCGTCCTTGACCGCCTGCTTGGCCTGCGGGGTGCCGACGCCCTTCGGGTCAATACCGGAAACCTGGATTCCGTACGTCTTCGTCAACCCGGGTGCGCAGAAGGGGCGGACCGCGCATTCGTCGCCCGCCGCGATCTTCACCTTCAGACCCGACTTTCCAAGATCGGAAAGGGACTTGAGATTGTTCTTCTGGGCGAATTCCTTCGTCACCGCGAAGGCGTTCTGGTCGACGGCCTCTCCCGGCGCCAGCGCCTTGAGGCCGAGCGGGGCCGCGAGCTTCTCCAGGCCGGCCACCGTCGCCGCGACGTCGCTCGACGCGACCGGCTTGTCCTCCGGCGCCTTCGGACCGTTCACCTTGGCGTTGAGGAACTCCGCGAGCGTGGCCGCGTACTCCGGGGCGACGTCGATCTCGCCCTTCTCCAGCGAGGGCTCGTACAGCTCCCGGTTGTTGACCGTCTTGATCGACGTGCTGTAGCCGGCGTCCTTGAGGAGCTGCGCGTACAGCTCGGCCAGGACGTTGGACTCGGTGAACCCGGCCGCGCCGATCACCAGGCTGCCCTTGGCACCGCCCGAGGCGGCGGCGGAGGACGAACCGCCGTCCTTGCTCTTCTCCAGGCTGTCGCCGCCGCACGCGGCTAGCGACACCGTCAGGGCCAGGGTGCCCAGGGACGCGCCGAGGACGCGCGTGGTCTTGGTCATGGAGGTACTCCGTTCGAGGCGAGGAAGAAGCGGGGAGGAAAAGAGGGCGGGGGCGGCGCCGATCAGCGGTGGGCCGCGGCCCGCGGCAGCAGCCGGTCCGCGGCCACCAGGGCCCCCTCCACCAGCAGGGCCAGCGCCGCCACCAGCAGGGCGCCCGCGACGACCTGCGCGGTGTTGTACGTGTTGAAGCCGGCGGTGATGATCCGGCCGAGGCCGCCCTGCCCGACCATCGCCGCGATCGTGGCGGTGGCGATGACCTGCACCGCGCCCGAACGCAGACCGGTCATCACCAGCCCGCGCGCCAAGGGCAGTTCGACGCGGAAGAAGAGCTGGCTGCCGGACATCCCCATGCCGCGGGCCGCCTCCACCACCGAGCGGTCCACCTCGCGCATGCCCACGTACGCGTTGGTCAGCAGCGGGGGGACGGCGAACAGCACCAGCGCGGCGACGGTGGGCAGATAGCCCGCGTTGCGCAGCGGGGAGACCATGAACAGCGCGAGCACGGCGAAGACCGGCACGGCGCGGCCGATGTTGGAGATGTTCACGGCGAGGGCGCCGCCCTTGCCGAGGTGGCCGAGGTACAGGCCGACGGGCAGGGCCACCGCGCAGGCGATCGCGAGGGCGACCGCGCTGACGTAGACGTGCTCGCCGAGCCGGTGCCAGACACCGCTCTCCCCCGCCCAGTTGGCGCCGTTCGCCAGCCAGTCCCAGGCTCCTCCGAGAACGCCCATGGCCTCAGACCGCCTTTCCCGTGGCCGGCGCAGCGATCGGATCCGGCACCGGCGCCGACCGGACCGCCGGCCGTCCGGAGGCCCGGGTCCACGGCGTCAGCAGCCGCTGCAGGCCGAGCAGCAGCAGGTCGGCCACGAGCGCGAGCAGGACGCACAGCACCGAGGCGGTGAGCACCTGGGCCTTGAAGGAGCTGGTCACGGCCGGGGCGATGAGGTTGCCGAGGCCGCCCTTGCCGACGATGGAGCCGACGGTGGTCAGCGCGACGGTCGACACGGTGGCGATCCGGACCCCGGCCAGCAGCGCGGGCAGCGCCAGCGGCAGTTCGACCTGCCAGAGCAGCCGGCCGGGCCCGTAGCCCATGCCGCGCGCGGCCTCCCGTACGTCCTCGGGAACGGCTTCCAGACCGGCGATCACATTGCGGACCAGGATGGTCAGCGAATAGAGCACCAGTCCGGTCACCACCAGCGCCGCCGAGAGCCCGAAGAGCGGCAGCAGCAGCGAGAACATGGCGAGCGAGGGGATCGTGTAGAGCAGGGTGGTGAAGGCGAGCACGGGCGCCGCCCAGCGCCGGCCGCGGCGGGCCAGCAGGGCGAGCGGCAGGGACACGACGAGGCCGATGAGGACGGACGCGGCGGTGATCCAGACGTGTTCGACGGTGGCGTCGGTGAGCTCCTGGGAGCGCGAGGTGACGTACTCCCAGCAGATCCAGTCGTTCGCCACCAGGCAGCTGCCCCGGCCGGCCATGCACCTCACCCCCCGTCACCGAACGTACGTGTCAAGACGTCCCGTCGACCTTAACCCCCACCGCCGTCAATGGCCGGAACCCTTCACAGTCGCGCAACACACACCTGACGAAGTCTTCGCCGAAACGGGCGCACCGGTAGGGAAGGATGGAGAGGTGATCCGATTCGAGCATGTGTCCAAGCGCTACCCCGACGGGACGACGGCCGTCGAGGACCTGTCCTTCGAGGTGGCCGAGGGTGAGCTGGTCACGCTCGTGGGCCCCTCGGGCTGCGGCAAGACGACCACGATGAAGATGGTCAACCGGCTGATCGAGCCGACCTCCGGCCGCATCCTGCTCGCCGGCGAGGACATCGCGGCCGCCGATCCGGTCGAGCTGCGCCGCCGGATCGGCTACGTCATCCAGCAGGTCGGGCTCTTCCCCCACAAGACGGTGCTGGAAAACACGGCGACCGTGCCGCAGCTGCTCGGCACCCCGAAGGCCAAGGCCCGCGCACGGGCGGCCGAACTGCTCGAACTGGTGGGCCTGGATCCGGCCGTGTACGGCGGCCGGTACCCGGAGCAGCTGTCGGGCGGGCAGCGCCAGCGCGTCGGCGTGGCCCGCGCGCTCGCCGCCGATCCGCCGGTGCTGCTGATGGACGAGCCGTTCGGCGCGGTGGACCCCGTGGTGCGCGAGCGCCTGCAGAACGAGTTCCTGACGCTCCAGAAGACGGTGCGCAAGACGATCCTGCTGGTCACGCACGACCTGGAGGAGGCGATCCGGCTCGGCGACCGCATCGCCGTCTACGGCGCGGGCACCATCGAGCAGTTCGCGAGCCCGGCCGCGGTCCTCGGGGCGCCCGCCACCGAGTACGTGGCCTCCTTCGTCGGCGCCGACCGGGGCCTCAAGCGGCTCGCGGTCACTGCGGTGGAGGCGGCCGACCTGGCCCCGGCCGACGACCGGTCCCCCGCCCCGGCGGCCGCGGTGGAACTGGGTGCGACGCTGCGGGAGGCCCTCTCCGCGCTGCTCCAGGAGGACTCCGGACGGATCGGGGTCACGGACCCCGGCTCCGGCGAGCTGATCGGCGTACTGACCCCGCAGGCCGTCCACCGGGCCCTGCGCCGCGCCCAGTTGCAGGAGGCGTAGCGGAAAGGCCGGAAACGTGCGGAAGGGCCCGACCGGAGTCGGGCCCTTCCGCCGCTGCGCGCACGGCTCACGCCTGGATGCGGCCGCTCATCCACACCAGCATCGGCGGGATCTCGCGGCGCCACGTGTTGAAGTTGTGGCCGCCGCTGTCGAGGATGATCGAGGAGACCCGGTCCGGGCTCTTGACCAGCTTGACGAACTTCTTGGTGTCGCCGAGGTTCGGCTCGCCCTTCTCGCTGCTGGTGACGAGGAAGGACGTACCGGACGGCTTCTTGTGCTCGATGCTGTGCAGGACGTTCGCACGCTTCTTCAGCTTGTCGTCCCCGTGGAACAGGTCACCGGTCGTCGGGTCGTCCGGGGCCTCGTAGTACGCGGACAGACCCGCGGCGGCGCCGAAGGTCTGGGGGTAGTGCGCGGCGATCTTCAGGGCGCAGTAGCCGCCCGTGGAGTTGCCGATGAAGCCCATGTTCTGCGGCTTCTTGCCGACCCGGAACGTGTCGGTGATGGCCTGCGGGAGGTCCTGGCCGAAGAAGGTCTCGGTCTGCGGTCCGCCGGGTATATCCACGCACTCGGTGTCACGCGGGGGCGCGACGGTCGGCCGCAGCATGACCAGGATCATCGGCTTCATCTTGCCCGCTTTGGACAGGCTGAAGGCCTTCATGGGATAGTCGAGCCCTTTGATCAGGTTCTCGGCGGTGCCCGGGTACCCCGTCAGGACGATGGACGCCGGAAAGTTCTGGTCCTTGTGCTGCGGCTGGAAGTACTCCGGGGGGAGCCACACGTAGCCGGGGCTCGTTATCTTCGACTTCTGGCCGGTTATGGCAACCTTCAGGATCTGACCGCCGACCTGCGGCTTGCCTCCGCCGGGGACGTCCAGTTGCTGCTTGTCGAGGACCTTGATGTCCTTGCTGTTCATCGAGTGGTCGACGACCTTGCCGATGGACGTCTCCTGGCCGAACAGGTCGGCCCAGGACCCGTAGAAGAGGAACGACTTGTTAGCCGCGAGACCGACGGCCGAGAACAGCGCCAGCTGGGTCGCCAGCAGGAGGCCGATCCGGCCGGCCAGCGCCCGCCACGTGCGGCCGGCGAGCTTCGGCCAGAACCAGATCGTTGCCGCGAAGAGCAGCACACCGGCGATGATGGCCAGCGCCAGGACCGTATTACTGGTGAGACCCATGAGGTGTCAGTCGACTTTCTGATGGCAGGACTAGTTTTTTTCCGACGGAAGAGTGAACCCGCTCCTCCTCGATGTCGTCCTAAGGGACGCACCAACACACCGGAGGCTGTCGCGGCCTTCGGCCACATGATCTCTCGCGGAGCAACGGGAAGCGATGTCTAGCAGGATAGATGGCGATAAGTCCGGACAGGTTCCGAAGCGGGTCCGCCGAATCCTCCGCGGACCACGACCGGAGTCCGTGCCCGGCCTCGTAGGTTCGGCCGTCACGCTCGTCGGCCTTCTGGACATCGCGGCCGGGGTGTTCCCCCGGTTCCGGCACAGCCGGATCCACGCGGTCACCGAGGTGCTGCCCGGCTCCGTCGGTCCCTTCGCAGCCGCCCTCGCCATCAGCTCGGGCGTCCTGCTCCTGCTCCTGGCACACGGCCTCAAGCGGCACAAGCGGCGGGCCTGGCGGGCCGCCGTCATCCTGCTGCCCGCGGGAGCCGTCGCCCAGTTCGCGTACCGGCACTCCGTCATCGGCGTCGTCATCGCGGCGGTCCTCTTCGCCCTGCTGCTGCGCCACCAGGGTGAATTCAAGGCGCTGCCCGACCCGCGCAGCCGCTGGAAGGCCCTCGCGAACTTCGTCCTGATGAGCGCCGGCTCCATCGGCCTGGGCCTGGTCATCGTCAACGTCCACCCCGGCAAGGTGGTCGGCAACCCCGGTCTCTACGAACAGCTCAAGCACGTGGTCTACGGCCTCTTCGGCTTCGAAGGCCCCGTCGACTACGCCGGCCGGGTGTCCTGGACCGTCGGCTACTCCCTCGGCGCCCTCGGCATGCTGACCGCCCTCACCACGATCTACCTCGCCTTCCGCCCCGAGCACCCGGCCGCCCGGCTCACCGCCGACGACGAGGCCAAGCTGCGCGAGCTGCTCGCCAAGCACGGCGGCCGCGACTCGCTGGGCCACTTCGCGCTCCGCCGCGACAAGGCCGTCGTCTTCTCCCCCAGCGGCAAAGCCGCCGTCACCTACCGCGTCGTCTCCGGCGTCATGCTCGCCTCCGGCGACCCCGTCGGCGACGTCGAGGCCTGGCCCGGCGCCATCGAGCGGTTCATGGAGGAGGCCAAGGCCCACTCCTGGACCCCGGCCGTCATGGGCTGCAGCGAGACCGGCGGCGAGGTCTGGACCCGCGAGACCGGCCTCGACGCGCTGGAACTGGGTGACGAGGCAATTGTCGATGTCAAAGACTTCTCCCTCTCGGGCCGCGCCATGCGCAATGTCCGCCAGATGGTGAAGCGCATCGAACGCAACGGCTACACCACCAAGGTCCGCCGCGTGAGCGAACTCACCGAGCAGGAACTGGAGCAGGTCCGCGGCGCCGCAGAGGCCTGGCGCGGCACCGACACCGAGCGCGGCTTCTCCATGGCCCTGGGCCGGGTCGGCGACCCGGACGACGGCGACTGCTTCATCGCCACCGCCCACCGGGTGGAAGAGGGCGACACCAGCCCCTTCGGCGACCTGAAGGCCGTCCTCCACTTCGTTCCCTGGGGCACCGACGGCATGTCGCTGGAGCTCATGCGCCGCGACCGCGCCGCCGACCCCGGCATGAACGAGCTGCTGATCGTCGCCTCCCTCGAGGCCGCCCCCGCCCTGAAGATCGAAAAGGTCTCGCTGAACTTCGCGATGTTCCGCTCGGCCCTCGCCCGCGGCGAGAAGATCGGCGCCGGCCCGGTGCTGCGGATGTGGCGCGGACTGCTCGTCTTCCTGTCGCGCTGGTTCCAGATCGAGTCGCTGTACAAGTTCAACGCGAAGTTCCGCCCCCGCTGGGAGCCCCGCTTCGTGGTCTTCCGCACCACCCGCGACCTGCCCCGCATCGGCTTCGCCGCGATGCAGGCCGAGGGCTTCGTCACGCTCGCCCTGCCCCGGCTCTTCGCCAGCCGCCGCCGGCCCAAGCCGGTCCGCACCTGCGCCCACACCGACACCCACACCACCGCCAAGGTCCCGGCCCAGGCGGAGCGCGAGGTCCAGGCCGCGTAGCCCCGTCACCCGGCCGCACCGTCACCCGTACGGCCATGCGCTCACCAGGGCCCCGGCAGCCGACAGGCGCCGGGGCCCTGCCGTATCCAGCGCAGCCCTACCCTTTACCCATGAACACGAACCGCGGAGCCACCGGCAGGGGCCGGGTCGCAGGTCTGCCCGAGTGGGACCGCTGCGCGGTCATGGGCGTCGTCAACGTCACCCCCGACTCCTTCTCCGACGGCGGCCGCTGGTTCGACACCACCGCCGCCGTCAAGCGCGGCCTCGACCTCGTCGCCCAGGGCGCCGACCTCGTCGACGTCGGCGGCGAGTCCACCCGCCCGGGCGCCCCCCGCGTCGACGAGGAGGAGGAACTGCGCCGGGTCGTCCCCGTGGTCCGCGGCCTGGCCTCCGAGGGCGTCACCGTCTCCGTCGACACCATGCGCGCGACCGTCGCCGCCCGGGCCGTCGCCGCCGGCGCCGCCCTGGTCAACGACGTCAGCGGCGGACTCGCCGACCCCCGCATGATCCCGGCCGTCGCCGCCGCCGAGGTCCCCTTCGTGGTCATGCACTGGCGCGGCTTCAGCGACACCATGAACCGCCTCGCCGTCTACGAGGACGTGCTCGGCGAGGTCACCACCGAACTCCGGGCCCGCATCGACGCCGTCGTCGCCGGCGGGATCGCCCCCGAGCGGATCGTCGTCGACCCCGGCCTCGGCTTCGCGAAGAACGCCGAACACGACCTGGCCCTCGTGGCCCACCTGCCCCGGCTGCGCGCGCTCGGCTTCCCGCTGCTCGTCGCCGCGTCCCGCAAGCGCTTCCTCGGCCGCGTCCTGGCCGGCGCCGACGACGCCGCCCCACCGCCCGCCCGCGAACGCGACGCCGCCACCGCCGCCGTCTCCGCCATCGCCGCCCACCAGGGCGCCTGGGCCGTACGGGTCCACGAGGTACGGGCGACCGCGGACGCGGTTCGGGTGGCCCGCGCCGTGGAAGGAGCGCTGTGACCCCCGCCCCCCGAGAAGGAGCCACGTGAGCAGAACCGACATCGAAGCGGTCGAAGAGGTCAACACGGCCTTCTACGAGGCCATGGAGCGGGGGGACTTCGACACGCTGTCGGCGCTCTGGCTCGATGACGAGATCTCCTGCGTCCACCCCGGCTGGCCCGTGCTCTCCGGCCGCGGCGAGGTGCTGCGCTCCTACGCCCTGATCATGTCCCACACCGACTACATCCAGTTCTTCCTCACCGACACCAAGGTCGCCGTCATAGGTGACACCGCACTGGTGACGTGCACCGAGAACATCCTCAGCGGCGGACCCGCCGAGGACGGCGGAGAGCTCGGCCCACTGGTCGGCCAGCTGGTCGTCGCGACGAATGTGTTCCGACGCACATCCGAGGGCTGGCGACTGTGGTCCCACCACGGTTCTCCCGTCCTGACGGAGTCCGATGAGGACGAGGAGGAGGACTCCTCGTGACCCCTCCGGCAGGGTCACCGATATTTCGCAGGTAAATTCGAAGATGGACGACGCCGACCGCACTCGGCGTAGGCCCATGGTTTCGGGTAGTCCCGGACCGGAAGAACCTACGAAAGCAGGAGTGATTCGCGTGGATCGTGTCGCACTGCGCGGCCTCAAGGCTCGCGGGCACCACGGCGTCTTCCCCAGGGAGCGCGAGGAAGGCCAGACCTTCATCGTCGACCTCGTGCTGCACCTCGACACCCGCCCCGCGGCGGCCGGAGACGACCTGGCGAAGACCGTGCACTACGGCGTCGTCGCCGAGGAGGTCGTCGACGTGGTCCAGGGAGAGCCGGTCGACCTGATCGAGACCCTCGCCGAGCGGATCGCCCAGCAGTGCCTCAAGCACGAAGCGGTGGCACAGGTGGAGGTCGTCGTCCACAAGCCGGACGCACCGATCACCGTCCCCTTCGACGACGTGACCATCACGATCACCCGGAGCCGCGCATGAACAACGGACTGAACGCCCAGAGCGACCCCACCGTCCAGCCCGTACCCGCCTCGGTCGTCGAAACCGTCGACGCCGCGGACGTCACCCTCTCCAACCCCAAATGGGCCGTCATCGCACTCGGCGCGAACCTCGGCAACCGGCTGGAGACCCTCCAGGGCGCCATCGACGCCCTCGGCGACACCCCCGGCCTGCGGGTCAAGGCCGTCTCCCGCGTCTACGAGACCGAGCCGTGGGGAGTCGACCCCGGCTCACAGCCCGCGTACTTCAACGCGGTCATCTCCGTGAAGACCACCCTGCCCCCGTCCTCGCTCCTGGAACGCGGCCACGCCATCGAAGAGGCCTTCGACCGCGTCCGCGAAGAGCGCTGGGGCCCGCGCACCATCGACGTCGACATCGTCTCGTACGCCGACGTGGTCTCCGACGACCCCGTCCTCACCCTCCCCCACCCGCGCGCCCACCAGCGCGCCTTCGTGCTGGCCCCCTGGCACGACATCGACCCGGAGGCCCAGCTCCCGGGCCACGGCGCCGTCGCCGCCCTGCTGGCCGGAATCGGCCTGACCGGAGTCACGCCGCGCCCGGACCTGGAACTCCGCCTCCCCGAGTAGTCGTTACCCTGTGGACTGCCTGACGGATCAGCGCCGAAAGCGGGGAACGGGCACGTGAAGCAACTGAGGCCTGCGGTCCTGGCGGGGATCTTCGTCGTCGCCGGGATCCTGTCCTGGGCCGGCGCCCGGCTGTGGAACGCGTACGGCACGCTCCCGGGCGTCCCCCTGGCCGCACCGATCGTCCTGGCCGTGATCGCGGTGGTCCTCCTCGCGACGGCCCTGTCCATGCGGTCCCGCCTCAAGGCCCAGCGGGAGCGCCGCCCGGGCGCCAAGGGCGTGGAACCGCTGATGGCAGCCCGCGCGGTGGTCTTCGGCCAGGCCAGCGCCCTGGTGGCGGCCCTGGTCGCCGGCGCCTACGGCGGCGTGGGCGTCTTCCTGCTGATGGACTCCCTCGACGTCCCCGCCCGCCGCGACCAGACCTGGTACGCCGGCTTCTCGGTCCTGGCGGGCGCGGCCGTCATCGCCGCCGCCCTCTTCCTGGAACACGTCCTGAAGCTCCCGGAGGACGACGACCCGGACAAGGCCCACGTGACCGCCTGAGGGCGGTGGCGAGCCGCGGCCGGCGACCGGCGGCCCGGCCCCGCCGCGATCAGCGAGCCATGATCAGGGACATGGCCTCGTTGCGAGTCGCGGGGTCGCGGAGCTGGCCGCGGACCGCGGAGGTGATGGTCTTCGCGCCGGGCTTGCGGACACCGCGCATGGTCATGCACATGTGCTCGCACTCGATGACGACGATGCAGCCGCGCGGGTCGAGGATCTCCATCAGGGAGTCCGCGATCTGGGTGGTCAGCCGCTCCTGCACCTGCGGGCGGCGGGCGTAGACATCCACCAGGCGGGCGAGCTTCGACAGACCGGTGATCTTGCCGTCGGTGGACGGGATGTACCCCACATGGGCTACACCATGAAATGGCACCAAATGATGTTCACATGAACTCATGAGCTCGATGTCCTTCACCAGGACCATCTCGTCGTGGCCGAGGTCGAACGTCGTCGTCAGGACCTCTTCGGGCTTCTGGTACAGGCCGGCGAATATCTCCTTGTACGCCCGCGCCACGCGCGCCGGGGTCTCCAGCAGGCCCTCGCGGTCCGGGTCCTCGCCGACCGCGATCAGGAGTTCACGGATCGCCGCCTCTGCGCGCTTCTCGTCGAACTCGCCGATCGTGCCCTCGTCACCGGTCAGGGTCACTGGGTCGGTCATTTCATCCTCGTTCCTGTGTGCACCGCTCACGGGCACAAAAAAGTGCCGCGCCCCCCAAGGCTAGAACCTGGGGGGCGCGGCTTCCATTCCGGGTGGATCGGGTGCGGCGGACTACTCCGCGCGGTCCTCCGGGGCGGCCTCCGGGGCCTTCTCCACCGAGACGGCGGCCTGGGCCGCGGCCGAGGTTCCGTTGGCGGAGTTCGTCAGCTGGAGCTCCTTGGGTGAGAGCACCGGCGGACGGGTGGAGGGGGTGCGGCGGGCGGAGCCGGTCCACGCGGGGCGGGCCGGGCGCTTGACGATGGTCGAGAAGATCTCGGCGATCTCCTCCTTGCCCAGCGTCTCCTTCTCGAGGAGGGCCAGGACCAGGTTGTCGAGCACGTCGCGGTTCTCGACCAGGATCTCCCAGGCCTCGTTGTGCGCGGTCTCGATGAGCTTCTTGACCTCTTCGTCGACCAGCGCCGCGACCTCTTCCGAGTAGTCCCGCGGGTGCGACATCTCGCGGCCCAGGAACGGCTCGGTGTTGTCTCCGCCGAACTTGATCGCGCCGAGCCGCTCGGTCATGCCGTACTGCGTGACCATGGCCCGCGCCGTGGCCGTGGCCTTCTCGATGTCGTTCGCCGCGCCCGTGGTCGGGTCGTGGAAGACCAGCTCCTCGGCCGCACGCCCGCCCAGCATGTAGGCCAGCTGGTCGAGCATCTCGTTGCGCGTGGTCGAGTACTTGTCCTCGTCGGGCAGGACCATGGTGTAGCCGAGCGCCCGGCCGCGGGACAGGATCGTGATCTTGTGGACCGGGTCGGAGTTCGGGGAGGCCGCCGCGACCAGGGCGTGGCCGCCCTCGTGGTACGCGGTGATCTTCTTTTCCCGGTCCGACATGATCCGGGTCCGCTTCTGCGGGCCCGCCACGACGCGGTCGATCGCCTCGTCCAGCATGTGGTTGTCGATCAGCTTCTTGTCCGAGCGGGCGGTCAGCAGGGCCGCCTCGTTCAGGACGTTGGAGAGATCGGCACCGGTGAAGCCGGGGGTGCGGCGGGCGACGGCCGAGAGGTCGACGTCCGGAGCGACCGGCTTGCCCTTCTGGTGGACCTTGAGGATCTCCAGACGGCCCTGCATGTCCGGACGGTCGACGGCGATCTGCCGGTCGAAGCGGCCGGGGCGCAGGAGCGCCGGGTCGAGGATGTCGGGACGGTTCGTGGCGGCGATCAGGATGACGCCGCCCTTCACGTCGAAGCCGTCCATCTCGACGAGCAGCTGGTTGAGGGTCTGCTCGCGCTCGTCGTGGCCGCCGCCGAGGCCCGCGCCGCGGTGCCGGCCGACGGCGTCGATCTCGTCGACGAAGACGATCGCCGGGGCGTTGGCCTTGGCCTGCTCGAACAGGTCGCGGACACGTGAGGCACCGACGCCGACGAACATCTCGACGAAGTCGGAACCGGAGATCGAGTAGAAGGGGACACCGGCCTCGCCCGCGACGGCACGCGCGAGCAGGGTCTTACCGGTGCCGGGCGGGCCGTAGAGCAGCACACCCTTGGGGATCTTGGCGCCGACGGCCTGGAACTTCGCCGGCTCCTGCAGGAACTCCTTGATCTCGTGGAGTTCCTCGACGGCCTCGTCCGAGCCCGCGACGTCGGCGAACGTGGTCTTCGGGGTGTCCTTGGTGATGAGCTTGGCCTTGGACTTCCCGAAGTTCATGACTCGGGAGCCGCCGCCCTGCATCTGGTTCATCAGGAACAGGAAGACAACGACGATGAGGACGAAGGGCAGGAGCGAAAGCAGCACGCTCAGGAACGGGCTGGTCTTGTCCGGGGTGACGGAGTATCCGTCCGGGATCTGACCGGCTTCGTACTTGGTCTGGAGGTTCTGGGCGAGCTGGACGCCCTGATCCCCGATGTAGTTGGCCTGGAACTTGGTGCCGTCGTGCTTGCCGAGCTTCTGGCCTTGGCGCAGCTCGATCTTGATCATCTGGCTGTCGCCGGTGGTCAGCTTGGCTGTCTCCACCTGGCCAGTGTTGATCGCCTTGATGACCTCGCTGGTGTCCACCGACTTGTAGCCGCCGCCTGAGCCGACGACATTCATCAACACGACCACGGCGAGGACGGCCAGCACGATCCACATGACCGGCCCACGGAAGTATCGCTTCACGTCCATCCATACGGGGCGCCAGGCACCCCGTCCCTCCTGCCCGTAGGTAAATGCTGCTGTGTGAGTAAAGACTGTTCTTCGGAATGTACCCCTGAATTGTCACCCGCGGCCCTGTGGGACGGCTGACAGACCCGCCTTCCCCTGCTCCAACGGCGGGAATCGTCCCCAGGTTCCCCGAGGCGTGACGGGGTTCCCGGGGACGGGAGCGGGATCAGCCGCCGTAGACGTGCGGGGCGAGCGTGCCGACGAACGGCAGGTTGCGGTACTTCTCCGCGTAGTCGAGGCCGTAGCCCACGACGAACTCGTTGGGGATGTCGAAGCCGACCCACTTCACGTCGATCGCGACCTTCGCCGCGTCGGGCTTGCGCAGCAGCGTGACGACCTCGAGGGAGGCCGGCTGGCGCGAGCCCAGGTTCGACAGCAGCCAGGACAGCGTGAGACCGGAGTCGATGATGTCCTCGACGATCAGGACGTGCTTGTCCTTGATGTCGGTGTCCAGGTCCTTGAGGATCCGCACCACGCCGGAGGACTGGGTCCCGGCGCCGTACGAGGACACCGCCATCCAGTCCATGGTGAGCGGGGTGGACAAGGCGCGCGCCAGGTCCGCCATCACCATCACGGCGCCCTTGAGCACACCGACGATGAGCAGGTCCTTGCCCGCGTACTCCGCGTCGATCTTCGCGGCCAGCTCGGCCAGCTTCGCGTCGATCTCTTCCTTGGTGATGAGCACCGACTGGAGGTCGTTGCCCATGTCCTTCTCGTCCACCCGCATCACTTTCGTTGTCGGCCGGGGCTCCGGGGGTGTCCCCGGAGGACTCAGCCGTGTTTCAGCACCAATCAGCCCTGCCGGATGACAAGTCTGCCACCCTGCCGCTGGGCCTCGACCCGTCCGGGCAGGTTGATGGCGCCCTGACCGCGCCATCCGGTGATGAGCCGGTCGACTTCCTCGATGTGGCGGGCGAAGAGGGAGCCTGCGGGGGAACCGGCGGCGACCACGGCGCGGCGCAGTACCCGGCGGCGGACGGCGGGGGGCAGGGCGTAGAGCTTGGCGCACTCCAGGCGGCCGTCCTCGTCCCGTACGCCGGTCTCCGCTTCGGCGGCCCAGGCGTCCAGGGCGTCGGCGTCGTCGCGGGAGAGCTGGGCGGTGCGGGCGAGTGCCTCCACGACCCCCTTGCCCAGCGCCTTCTCCAGGGCGGGCAGTCCCTCGTGGCGCAGCCGGGAGCGGGTGTAGGCGGGGTCGATGTTGTGCGGGTCGTCCCAGACGGGGAGGGACTGGACCATGCAGGCCTTGCGGGCGGTCTGCCGGTCGATCTGCAGGAAGGGGCGGCGGTAGCGGTGGCTGCGGCCGGGGCCGCCGGGGCCGCCCGACACTTCCGGCATGCCGGACAGCGACCGGATGCCGGAGCCGCGCGCGAGGCCGAGCAGGACGGTTTCCGCTTGATCGTCCCGGGTGTGGCCGAGCAGCACGGCGGCGGCGCCCAGCCGGTCGGCGGCCTCGTCCAGGGCCCCGTAGCGCGCGTCACGGGCGGCGGCCTCGGGTCCGCCGTCGCGGCCGACGCGCACGGCGACGGACTCCACCGGGTCGAGGCGGAGGGCGGTCATGCGGGTGACGACCTCGGCGGCGCGCAGGTCGGAGCCGGGCTGGAGCCCGTGGTCGACGGTGATGCCGCCGGCCCGGATGCCGAGCTTGGGGGCCTCGAAGGCGAGGGCCGAGGCGAGGGCCATGGAGTCGGCGCCGCCGGAGCAGGCGACGAGGACGAGCGGCGGGGTGCCGGCGCCGGCGGGCGTGCCGGCGGGCAGGTTGGTGAGATCGGTGAGGACGTCGTGAAGTACGCGGCGGACCGCCAGGCGTATCGCCGCGACCGCAGGATGGGGACCCATGTCCGGTGCCCTTCGATGGTGTTCGGATGCCTCGGAGGCTTGGGGGTGCTGCCCGGTTGCCCACAAGACGGAGGGATGTCACTCAGAGTGCGTCGATGGTGACAGAACCGAGCCGTTCCCCGAGCATCGCACGCCCTTCCACGGCCCACGGTCCCTCGGACGGGTGATGCTGCTTCCCCCAAGGAGACATGTTTAGGCCTGTGGGGCCCTCCTCATTCGCTCGCTTCACTCCCCTTGCTGTGGACCCGCGCCACCCAGTCCGCGGGCTTGGCGATCTCCGCCTTGGTCGGCAGGGTGTTCGGAGAGGTCCACACCCGGTTGAAGCCGTCCATCCCCACCTGGTCGACGACGGCGCGCACGAACCGCTCCCCGTCCCGGTACTGCCGCAGCTTCGCGTCCAGGCCCAGCAGCTTGCGCAGCGCGGCGTCGAGCCGCCCCGCCCCGCTGGCCCGGCGCTGCTGGAACTTCTCCCGGATCTCGGCGACCGAGGGCACCACCTCGGGCCCGACGCCGTCCATGACGAAGTCGGCGTGTCCCTCGAGCAGTGACATGACGGCCGTGAGCCGGGCCAGCACCTCGCGCTGCTCGGGGGTCTGCACGATCTCGACGAGGGAGCGGGGCTCGTCGCCCCGCTCGGCCTCGGGGCGGGCGCCCACGAAGGACTGGGCGGCCTCGCGCAGGCGCTCCAGGACGGTCATCGGGTCCACTTCGGTGGCGCCGAGGAACGTCTGGATTTCGCCCTCCAGGTGGTCGCGGAGCCACGGGACGGCCGTGAACTGGGTACGGTGCGTCTCCTCGTGCAGGCAGACCCACAGCCGGAAGTCGTGCGGGTTCACCTCCAGCTCGCGTTCGACGTGCACGATGTTGGGCGCGACCAGCAGCAGCCGGCCGCCGCCGGAGCCGGAGCCCGGCAGGTCGCGGGAGACCGGCGCGAAGGTCTCGTACTGGCCGAGGACCCGGGAGGCCAGGAAGCTCAGCAGCATGCCCAGCTCGACGCCGGTGACCTTGCCGCCGACCGCGCCGAGGACGGCCCCGCCGGGAGTGCCCGCGCGGCGGTCCTGCAGCTTGCCGAGGAGCGGCTGGAGCAGCTCGCGGAAGCCTGCCACGTTGGCCTTGACCCAGCCGGGCCGGTCGACGACCAGGACGGGGGTGTCGTTGACGGGCGCGTCTTCCGGCACCATCCGGGTGTACGCGCGCACGTGCCGTTCCGAGGTCCTGGCGTGCCCGCGCAGCTCCGCGACGACGGCCCGGGCCTCGCCCCGGCTGACCTCCGGGCCGGGCCGCACCAGCCGGGTCGCGGTCGCCACCGCGAGGTTCCAGTCGACCATCTCCGCACCACTGATGCTCGTCATGCGTCAACCGTACGTGGACCAGCGCTTTCGCGGACCCCCTACGCAGCGCCCGCGACGGCGGCGGCCAGCTTGTCGAGGCCCTTCTCGGCGGCCGCTCCGTCGGTGCTGTTCGCGGTCAGGAAGGCAAAGGCGAGCAGCCGCCCGGACGGGTCCACCACCGTCCCCGCCAGCGAATTGACCCCGGTCAGGGTGCCCGTCTTGGCCCGGATCAGGCCGGCGGCCGGGGAGCTGCCGGCGTTGCGGGTGCGCAGCGTCCCGCTGAATCCGGCGACGGGCAGCCCGGTCAGCACCGGCCGGAGCTCGGGGTGCGCGGGGTCGGCCGCCTTGGTGAGGAGCCCGGTGAGCAGGCCCGCGCTGACCTTGTCGGCCCGGTTGAGGCCGCTGCCGTCGGCGAACCGCGAACCGGCCACGTCGACCCCGAGAGCGGCGAGCCGCGCGGCCACCGCCTTCTCGGCGCCTTCGAAGCCGGCGGGCTGCCCGGAGGCGAGGGCGGTCTGCCGGGCCAGGGCCTCGGCGATGTCGTTGTCGCTGTTGGTCAGCATCCGCTCGACGAGCCCGGCCAGCGGGGTGGAGAGCGTACTGGCCAGCGTCTGCGCTCCTGCGGCGGCCTTCGCCCGTACGGGTTCGCCGGTGACCTTGACCCCGCGCTCGGCCAGCAGGTCCGCGAAGGCGCGGGCGGCGGCCTTGGACGGGTCCTCGGTCCGTTCGACGGGCCCGGAGGTGGAGTCGTCGGGGCGTCCCTCGTCGGCCGTGAGGGCGGTCACGAGGGCGATGTTGGGGTTGGCGCCGATGGGATGGCGGGCGGGGCCGGTGTAGAGGCTGTCGTCGTACGCCAGCGTCACGCTCGCGGTGCCGGCGGCCTTGAGCGCCTGGGCGGTGTCGGCGGCGAGTGCGACGAGACTGCCGCCGGACCCGGCCGGACTCTTCTTCTTGGCGGTCAGGGAAGGATCACCGCCCCCCACGAGGACGACCTGCCCGGGCCCGGCGCCGGCCACGACGGTGGTCTTGATCCGGTGCTCGGGCCCCAGCGCGGCCAGGGCCGCGGCAGCGGTGGCGATCTTGACGGTCGACGCGGGGGTCATCGCGTCCCCCGCCCCGGACTCGTACAGCACCTGGCCGGTGGCGGTGTCCACGACGCAGGCGGTCCGCACGGTGCCGAGGGCGGGATCGGCGAGCAGGGGCTTCAGCGCGGCGGCGAGCCCGTCGGAGGCGGCCGCGGCCTGCCCGCGCGGAACACCCGGGCCGATGGCACCGAGCACCCCGGGAGCGCTGGGCGCGGCCTGCGGCACCGCCCCTCCGCCGTGATCTGCGCCACCCGTACGGCCCCAGGAGGCGACCCTGTCCCGCTCGGCCTTACGCTGGCCGGAGTCCCATGGACCGGCGGCGGCCACCACTGCCACCGACAGGGCCAGGCCGGAGACGGCCGACCCCGCGATGAGCTGCCACGTCTTGACCAATGGCACCTCGGACCAGCCCCTTTCGCGATCACACATATGCGTGAGGGACACTTAATCACTGCGTCTTGCCGCGAGCATGGCACCCCACCCGGCAGGGCTGGGCCGGACGCGCTATCACTCGAAGCATATGGAGGAGCAGGACGTGGAGTTCGACGTCACCATCGAGATCCCCAAGGGTTCGCGGAACAAGTACGAGGTGGACCACGAGACCGGCCGGATCCGTCTGGACCGTCGCCTCTTCACCTCGACCAGCTACCCGGCCGACTACGGCTTCGTCGAGAACACCCTCGGCGAGGACGGCGACCCGCTGGACGCGCTGGTCATCCTTGACGAGCCGACCTTCCCGGGCTGCCTCATCAAGTGCCGCGCCATCGGCATGTTCCGCATGACGGACGAGGCGGGCGGCGACGACAAGCTGCTGTGCGTGCCGGCCTCCGACCCGCGTGTCGAGCACCTGCGCGACATCCACCACGTCTCCGAGTTCGACCGCCTGGAGATCCAGCACTTCTTCGAGGTCTACAAGGACCTGGAGCCGGGCAAGTCCGTCGAGGGCGCGAACTGGGTCGGCCGCGCCGAGGCCGAGGCCGAGATCGAGGCCTCGTACAAGCGTCTCGAGGCCCAGGGCGGCCACCACTGACGCTGCGCTTGCAGCAACGGCCCGGGGCTCAGCCCCCGCGCCCCAGGTGACTACGCGGGCGGCACCCCCTCGGGGGTGCCGCCCGCCCCCCGTTTCCCGCCCCCGGCGCCGCCCTCCTGGGGCTCCGCCCCAGACCCCGCGCCTCAAACGCCGGCGAGGCTCGTATTCGCCCCCCATCACGTGCGGGTCCACCCTCCCGGGCGGCGGACGCCCAGCCCCAGACGGCGGCAGGCCGCCAAGCCGCGAGAAGCGCGTAGCGATCTGACGCGCTCACGGGTCCGGAGGGGCTTGTCGCCGCCGTTTGGTGCAGGCAGAGCCGCCCCCGGCCCGGAATCCGATGCCTGTGGGCCCGGGCGGAGGCTGTTGCCCGGGATCGGCGCCGTCCAGCCCTCCCAGGTGGCCTTGGCCGGATTGGGGGAGCGGGGTCGTCGGCTCCCTGGCGGGACCGCACATGGGCATGGACCCGTGGATCGTTCTTTTGGGGGCTTCCCGGCAGTCTTTCGGCTTTCCGGTTCGGGCCGGTCGGTCAAGGGTGGCCGAAGGCCATCGCGAAGCGACGCGACGACGAAGGAGGAGCGCCCTTGAGGGACCGGCCCGAACCGGAGAGACGATGGGACTGACGGGAAACCCCCAAACCCTCACCACTTCCGGTACGCAGGTCCCGCCCCCGAAGCCCCGCCCAGCGCCCCACCCCCACCCCACCCCACCCCACCCCGCGCCCCCACCCCACCCGTTCCGCATACTGATACCGGGCTGCCAGGACTGGAGGACGTGTGGCGGAGGCCGAAGGATCCGGGGCCGAGGACCGGAAGCCGAAGTCCGACGAGGCGCACAGCGCCTTCTCGGTGCCGCCGGGGGTGGAGCCGGAGGTTCCGGAGGATGACCAGCCGACCTCCGAGTTCGCGCGGCCGGCCGGTGCCGAGCCGCCCGCCGCCGAGCCAGAGGGTTCCGCTTTCGCCGCCCCGGCCACCTACAGCGCCCAGCACTCCCCGCCCGCCTACACCCCCGGCCAGGGTTTCCCCGTAGCGCGGATGAAGGAGTCCCCCTGGCAGGACCGGATGCGCACGATGCTGCGCATGCCGGTCGACGTGCGTCCGGTACCGGACCTGGTGCAGAGGCCGACCGAGACCGGGCCCGCCGTGGGCCGCGTGCTCGACCTGACCCTGCGCATCGGCGAGCTGCTGCTCGCGGGCGGCGAGGGCGCCGAGGACGTGGAGGCCGCGATGTTCGCGGTGGCCCGCTCGTACGGGCTGGACCGCTGCGAGCCCACCGTCACCTTCACGATGCTGTCGATCACGCACCAGCCGTCCCTCGTGGGCGACCCCGTCTCGGCGAACCGGACCGTGCGCCGCCGCGGCACCGACTACAACCGCCTGGCGGCCGTGTACCGGCTCGTGGACGACATCAGCGCCCACGAGATCGACGTGTCCCTGGAGGAGGCCTACCGCCGGCTGGCGGAGATCCGCCGCAACCGCCACCCCTACCCCGGCTGGGTGCTCACGACCGCCGCCGGGCTGCTCGCCGGGGCCGCCTCGACGCTGGTCGGCGGCGGGGTGCTCGTCTTCTTCGCCGCCGCCCTCGGGGCGGTGCTCGGCGACCGGCTGGCGTGGCTGTGCGCCGGGCGCGGGCTGCCGGAGTTCTACCAGTTCGTGGTCGCCGCGATGCCGCCGGCCGCCTTCGGGGTGGCGCTCAAGCTGGCGGAGATCGAGAACATCAAGGCCTCGGCCGTGATCACCGGCGGGCTGTTCGCGCTGCTGCCAGGGCGGGCCCTGGTCGCGGCCGTCCAGGACGGCCTGACCGGCTTCTACATCACCGCCTCCGCCCGCCTCCTGGAAGTCATGTACCTGTTCATCGGCATCATCATGGGCGTGCTGGTCGTGCTCTACCTCGGGCTTCAGCTCGGCGCCTCGCCCAAGCCGGAGGAGGTCCTCCAGATCACCCAGCGGCCGCCGATCCAGATCGCGGCCTCGATGGTGCTGGTCTTCACGTTCGCGATCCTCCTCCAGCAGGAACGGTCCACCGTGTGGATCGTGACGCTGAACGGCGGGGTCGCCTGGGTGACCTTCGGGGCGCTGCACTACGCGGGCGGCATCCCGCCGGTGCCCTCCACGGCCGTCGCCGCCGGGCTGGTGGGCCTCTTCGGGCAGCTCTTCTCCCGCTACCGCTTCGCGTCCGCCCTGCCGTACACGACCGCGGCCATCGGCCCGCTGCTGCCCGGCTCGGCGACGTACTACGGACTGCTGCTGATCGCCGAGAACCGGCTGAACGAGGGGCTCGCGTCGCTGGTGAACGCGGCGGCCATCGCCTTGGCGATCGCGATCGGGGTCAACCTCGGGTCGGAGACCTCGCGGCTGTTCATGCGGATTCCGGGGGCGGCGAGCGCGGCCAAGCGACGCGCCGCCAAGCGGACGCGCGGCTTCTAGGGCGGGCCCGCTCCAGGGCGGGCCGTACGAACGCCTACGCCCCCGCAGGCTCAGCTTGCGAGGGCGTAGGCGTTCGTACGAGGTCGTACGGGATCCGGCAGCGCGATTTACCGCCTCGCGTGCCGCCCGCGCTGGCCCGGAGCCTGGGGGCCGTCCGCCTCGAAGGGGGCCTCGGCGGCCAGGGCCTTCTTCTCCTTGCGGGCCTTCAGTACCTCGAAGATCACCGGGATGAGCGAGATGAGGACGATCAGGACGAGGATCGCCTCGATGTTGGTCTTGATGAACTCGATCTGGCCGAGCCAGTAGCCCGCGATCGTGATGCCCGCGCCCCAGCCGATGCCGCCGATGACGTTGTACGTGAGGAAGGTGCGGTACTTCATGGAGCCGGCGCCGGCGACCATCGGCGCGAAGGTGCGGATGATCGGTACGAAACGGGCGAGCACGATGGCCTTCGGGCCGTGCTTCTCCATGAACTCGTGCGCCTTGTCCAGGTTCTCCCGCTTGAAGACCTTGGACTTGGGCCGGTTGAACAGCTTGGGCCCGAAGACCTTGCCGATCATGTAGCCGACCTGGTCACCGATGATCGCGGCGGCCACGATCAGGGTGCAGACGAGCCACAGCGGCTGCTTGATGTACTCGCCGTTCGCGACCAGCAGGCCCGCCGTGAACAGCAGGGAGTCACCCGGCAGGAACGCGAAGAGTCCCGATTCCGCGAAGACGACGACCAGGATGCCGACCAGTCCGAAATGCGAAATCAGATAGTCCGGGGACAGCCACTCTGGGCCGAGCGCAAGCGTGTACACGGTTTCCGGACTCCTGGATGAGGGGGCGACTGCAGGGGCGGGCGGTCTCAATTATCAACGCACACGACCCCCGCCCGGTTCCAGAGGCCGGAGGGGGGTCGTGGCAGGGGTCTCACACGGGGCGGTTCGGCTACGCCTTGCGCACCGCGTTGGCCAGGATCGCGTCCCGCAGGTGCTCGGCGAGGCCGGGCTTCATGGAGTCGTAGAACTCCTTGAACCGCTCGTCCGACACGTACATCTCACCGAGGCCCGTGTGGATCTCGTACGTGCAGTCGTAGTACCACTCGACGATGTGCCGGCGGTGCTCCTCGGCCAGGTCCATGGCCGCCTCGCCGTCCGCGGGCTCACCGGCGTCCATCAGCGCCGCGTACCGGGCGCCCCAGTCGGCGACCTGGTCCTGGACCCGCTTCCAGTCGTCCTTGGTGTAGGTGGCGACCCGGCGCTGCGACTCGGCGTAGGCCTCGGTGTGGCCCCAGCGCCGCTCGGCCTCCTCCGCGTACTGCTCGGGGTCCTTGTCCCCGAAGACCTCGAACCGCTCCTCGGGCGTGAGGTTGATGCCCATCTTCTTCGCCTCCATGGCGTGCTCAACGGCCTTGGCCATCTGCTGGAGCCGGGCGATCCGGTCGGTCAGCAGGGCATGCTGCCGGCGCAGATGCTCTCGCGGATCCGTCTCCGGGTCGTCCAGCAGGACCGCGACCTCGTCGAGCGGGAAGCCGAGCTCCCGGTAGAACAGGATCCGCTGCAGCCGGTCCAGGTCGGCGTCGTCGTACCGCCGGTGTCCTGCGTGGCTGCGGCCGCTCGGGGAGAGCAGGCCGATCTCGTCGTAGTGGTGCAGCGTGCGCACCGTGACTCCGGCGAAACCGGCGACCTGGCCCACGGAGTAGCTCATTGCCTTCCGCTCCTCTGGTTGGGTACGCCCTTCACTGTGGGTCCTCACGCCACGTGAGGTGCAAGTGCGGGTCGGCGTCCCTCCGCTATCCCATGGCCTTGGTCCCGTCGAGGGACTCGCGGAAGATGTCCGAGTGGCCCGCGTGCCGGGCGAACTCCTCCACCAGGTGCAGGAGCATCCAGCGCATCGAGACCCTGTGGTCCTGGGGGAACCAGGGCCGCGGCGGCAGCGGGAAGGTGTCGTCCAGGCTCGGGACGGAGGCGATGAAGGCCTCCATCTCCTGCGTGACCTTCTCCCAGAAGGCCAGGATCGACGGGATCGACTCGCCCTCGACGAGGACGAAGGAATCGCCCCAGGTCTCCGGGGTGCGCTGGATCTCGTTCGGCAGCTGCTGAGCCATCCGCAGCCAGCCGAGCTCGACCTCGGCCGCGTGCTTGAGCACCCCGGACAGGGACAATGCGCTGACGGTGGGGCGGCTCGCGGCCTGCTCCTCGCTCATCCCCAGCAGCGTTTCGCGGATCGCCGCGCGCTGGGACTCGACGAACGCGAGGAGCGTGCCGCGCTCGTCGCCCGGGACCTCGGTGGAAATCTGAGCCATGACCAACCGCCTTGTGCGTGTGGGGTTCTTCTGCCTTACAACCCCCACGCTACGGAGCAATGAGGTCAGATTCCGTCCTCATTGCCCCTCTCACCGGGACGGGATTTCCGCGTCCGGCCGCAGCGCGGGCAGCGCGGTGGCCGGCTGCGGCAGCAGGGCCTTGGAGAGGTCCTGCTTGCCCGTCGGGTCGAGCCCGTACATCGCCTCGTAGATCTTGCGGACCGCCGGCCCGGACGCCCCGGAGCCGGTGCCGCCCTGGGAGATCGTCATGACGATGGCGTAGTCCTCGGTGTACGAGGCGAACCACGAGGTGGTCTGCTTGCCCTGGACCTCGGCGGTGCCCGTCTTGGCGTGCATCGGGATCTGCTTCTGCGGCCAGCCGCCGAAGCGCCAGGCGGCGCTGCCGGTGGTGGCGACGGAGGCGAGGGCCTCGTCTATGTCGTCGCGGGTCTTCTCGTCCATGGGCAGCTTGCCCCGCACCTTCGGCGCGATCTCCCGGACGGAGGTGCCGTCGGCGCTCACGACCGCCTTGCCGATGCTGGGCTGGTGCAGTGTGCCGCCGTTGGCGATGGCCGCGTAGACGGAGGCCATCTGGATCGGCGTGACGAGCGTGTCGCCCTGACCGATCGAGTAGTTGATGGCGTCACCCTCGCGCAGCTGGTTGCCCTGGCGGCAGTTCTCGTAGGCGATCTTCTCGGCGAAGGTGCCGTTCTTCTTGCCGTCCCGGCACCAGGCGGCCTTGTTCGCCTCGAAGAAGTCCTGCTTCCACTTGCGGTCGGGGACCCGGCCGCTCACCTCGTTGGGCAGGTCGATGCCGGTGGGCTTGCCGAGCCCGAACTCGTGGGCGGTCTTGAAGAACCAGTCGTTCGGGGTCTTCTTGGGGTTGATCCCGCCGTCCTTCTTCCACTCCTGGTCGGCGATGGAGTAGTAGACGGTGTCGCAGGAGACCTCCAGGGCGCGGCCGATGGTGATGTCGCCGTAGCCCTGGGACTCGAAGTTGGTGAAGGTCTGGCTGCCGACCGAGTAGGAGCTGGGGCAGGGGTAGCGGCCGTTGAAGGGGTATCCGGCGTTCACCGCGGCCGTGGACGAGACGACCTTGAAGACGGAGCCCGGTGCCGCCTGGGCCTGGATGGCCCGGTTCAGCAGCGGGTAGTTCGACTCCTTGTCGGTCAGCCCGGCGTAGTCCTTGGCCGAGATGCCGCCGACCCAGGCGTTGGGGTCGTAGGTCGGGTTGGAGGCCATCGCCACGACGCGGCCGGTCTTGGCCTCCATGACCACCACGGCGCCCGAGTCCGCCTCGTAGTTCCGGCGGGTGTTCTTGTCGTACGTCTTGCGGGCCTCGATCATCGCGTTGTTCAGCTCGCGCTCGGCGACGGCCTGCACGCGCGAGTCGATGGAGGTGACGATGTTCGAGCCGGGCTGCGCCTTGTCGGTCTGGCCCTGGCCGGTGACGCGGCCGAGGTTGTCCACCTCGTAGCGGGTGATGCCGGCCTTGCCGCGCAGCTCCTTGTCGTACGTGCGCTCCAGGCCGGAGCGGCCGACCTGGTCGGAGCGCAGGTAGGGCGAGTCGGAGTTCTTCGCCTTGGCGATCTCCTCGTCGGTGACGGGCGAGAGGTAGCCGAGCACCTGGGAGGTGTTGGCCTCGTCCGGTGCGGCGTAGCGGCGCATGGCGGTGGGCTCGGCGGTGATGCCGGGGAAGTCCTCGGCGTGCTCGTGGATCTGGAGGGCCTGTTCGGTGGTGGCCTCGTCGCTGACCGGGATGGGCTGGTAGGGCGAGCCGTTCCAGCAGGGCTTGGGGGTCTTGGCGTCGCAGAGCCGGACCTTGTCGATGACCTCTTGGGGGTCCGTGCCGAGGACGCCGGCGAGGCGGGTGAGGACGGCCTTGCCCTTGTCCTTCATCTTGAGCAGCTCGGTGCGGTTGGCCGAGACCACGAGGTGGGTGGCGTTGTCGGCGAGGGGGACGCCGCGCGAGTCCAGGATGGAGCCGCGCACGGCGGGCTGGACCACGCGCTGGACGTGGTTGTTCTTGGCCTCGTCCGTGTACCCCTGGCCATTGCGTATCTGGAGGTACCAGAGCCGGCCGCCCAGGGTGAGCAGCAGCGAGAAGACCACGATCTGGATGACGACGAGCCGGTTCTGGACCCGAGGGGTCCGGCCGGTCTCCGGTATGTTGCTCAACTCGATCTCCCCCGGACGCATGCCGTACGCCCGGATGAGTCTAGGGGGTGGCTCACGGATCGGGCCGGGGGTCGCGGCCCGGCGGACCCTCGCGGTCCCCTAGGGCCTGTCGTCACACTCCCGTCGTCGCCCGGAGGGCGGCCACGCGGCGTCTGGTGCGTGCTCTCGGCGTGCCGGGGGGAAGCCCTCGTACTGGACGTACCCGGGATTCCGCCCGGTGCGGCGAGAGCGCGTGCCAGGCGTCGCGGGGCAGACGGGAGTTTGACGACAGGCCCTAGAAGGGGAAGCGGCTCCGGCCGTGCTGTACCGAGATCCACTTCTGCGTGGTGAAGGCCTCGACGGTGGCTTCGCCGTTGAGGCGGCCCAGGCCGGAGGCCTTCTCGCCGCCGAAGGCGGCCAGCGGCTCGTCCCCGATCGTGGAGTCGTTGACGTGGATCATCCCCGTCTCGATCCGCTGCGCGAAACGGACGCCGCGTTCCACGTCCCGCGTGTGCACGGCCCCGCTCAGCCCGTACGGGGTCGCGTTGGTCAGCCGTACGGCCTCGTCCTCGCCGTCGAAGACCACCAGCAGCGCCACCGGGCCGAAGATCTCCTGGCCGAGCAGGGGGGAGTCCTCGGGGAGCCCGGCCAGTACGGTGGGCTCGACCAGGTTGCCGCGCGTAGATCCCCGTACGAGCGCGGTCGCGCCCGATTCCAGGGCTTTGTCGACGAGCGCGGTCAGGGCGTCGGCCTGGAAGGAGTTGATCAGCGGGCCGATCTGGGTGTCGGCCTCGTGCGGGTCGCCCGTCTTCAGGCCCCGTACGCGGGCGGTGAACTTCTCGGTGAACTCCTCCGCGACCGCCGCGTCGACGAGGATCCGGTTGGCTGCCATGCAGACCTGGCCCTGGTAGACGAACCTGCTGAAGACGGCCGCGTCCACCGCGTAGTCGAGGTCGGCGTCATCGAGGACGACCAGCGCGCTGTTGCCGCTGAGTTCCAGGACGGTCCGCTTGAAGTGGCGGGCGGCGACCGCCCCGACGTGCCGGCCGACCCGGTCCGATCCGGCGAAGGAGATCACCTTGGGGACGGGGTGCGTCAGGAGCGCGTCGCCAATCTCGGCTATGTCGGTGACCAGGACGTTCAGCAGGCCCGCCGGGAGCCCCGCGTCCTCGAAGATCTTGGCGATGACCCCGCCGCCGACCACGGGGGCGTTCTGGTTCGGCTTGATCACCACTGCGTTGCCCAGCGCGAGCGCCGGGGCGACCGACTTCAGGGTGACGAGGAAGGGGAAGTTGAACGGGCTGATCACGGTGACGACGCCGACGGGCAGGCGCTGGACCCGGTTCTCCTTGCCCTCCACCGGCGAGGCCAGGATCCGGCCCTCGGGGCGCACGGCCAGCTGGAGCGACTCGCGGATGAACTCCTTGGCCAGGTGGACCTCGTACTCGGCCTTGGGACGGGTCCCGCCGAGCTCGTCGATCATCGCCTCGACGATCTCCTTCTCGCGCTCCTCGGTGATCCGCAGGGCGCGCTCCAGGACCGCGCGTCTGATGTACGGGCTGGTGGCGGCCCATTCCTTCTGCGCGCGCTCGGCGCCGAGGTAGGCCTGGTCCACCTGCTCGACGGTGGCCACGGTGATGGCGGCGAGCTTCTCACCGTTGTACGGGTTGACGTCGATGATGTCCCACGAACCGTTGCCGGCCAGCCATTCGCCGTCGATGTACTGGTGAGCGAGGTCGCTGAATATGGACATGCCATCCCTTACTGCGAGCGCGCACCCGTGCGCTGCACCGGAGACCGATCGGTCGTCATGCACTGATCAGACGTCATACTACGTGCGAATCAAGACAGTTGAAGGAGGCCACGGAGAAGATCCCTGGTCCGGTCGGGGTCGGGGCAGTCGGCCTGAAGTCGCTGCATCGCCCGCTCGTACTGCCCCACTTCCTCGTCCTTGTCCAGGTAGAGGGCACTGGTGAGCTGTTCCAGATAGACGATGTCCTGGAGGTCGGACTCGGGGAAGCGCAGCAGGGTGAAGGCTCCGCTCTCGCCCGCGTGGCCGCCGAAGGAGAACGGCATCACCTGCAGCTGGACGTTGGGCCGCTGGGAGACCTCGATGAGGTGCTCCAGCTGGCCGCGCATGACGTCGCGGTCGCCGTAGGGGCGGCGCAGCGCGGCCTCGTCGAGGACGGCGTGGAAGACCGGGGCGTTCTCGGAGACCAGGACCTTCTGGCGCTCCAGGCGCAGCGCGACGCGGCGGTCGATCTCGGCGCGGGTGGCACCGGGCATGCCGCGGCTGACGACGGCGTGGGCGTAGGCCTCGGTCTGCAACAGGCCGTGCACGAACTGCACTTCGTAGATGCGGATGAGGGAGGCGGCGCCCTCCAGGCCGATGTAGGTCTGGAACCATCCGGGCAGCACGTCGCCGTAACTGTGCCACCAGCCGGTGGCGTTGGCCTCGCGGACCAGGCCGAGGAGGGACTCGCGCTCCGTGCTGTCCGTGACTCCGTAGAGCGTGAGGAGGTCCTCGACGTCTCTGGCCTTGAAGCTCACCCTTCCCAACTCCAAGCGGCTGATCTTCGATTCGGATGCGCGGATCGAGTAGCCGGCCGCCTCACGGGTGATGCCGCGGGATTCTCGGAGTCGCCTGAGCTGGGAGCCCAGGAGGATGCGGCGCACCACAGAACCGCTTGCTTCTGCGGTCACTAGTACTGCCCTCCCCATCGCATTGGCGTGCGCGTGGTGTGCGCGTGCGTCGCGGGGCCCCCGTACCCCAGGGGCCGCAGTCTGCCACCAAAACGCATCGGCCCGTACTCGTTCTGTAACGGAATTCGGCGTCCCGGAAAAGAAGTCCGTAAGTATGCGTAGGAAGAAATGAGCAAGAACCGTCACGGGAGCGGACAGGTCCGGCGCGTGCACGTGCATCTGCCCTTGCATCCGGCTCCGCCATTCGGAACGATGGTCCCCGCGCACCTGCGTGCACTTCGCGCCGGCGCACGGACCCACCCCGCAGTTCTTTCTGGACGGACACGACCGCTCCGTCCGCGAATCCCGGGAGTGCCTCGCATGGGGACGAATGGATCGACCATGCTCGAGCCGTTACGGCAGGGGCTGCCCCCGGTCGACCCCACGGCTGTCTCCGGGTCCGCTTCCTGCGCTCTGCCCGCCCGGTTCGAGGCGGTGCGGGGCGCCCGTACGTTCACCCGTTCCACGCTGTCGCAGTGGGGGCTCGACGAGCGCTTCGACGACGTGGCGCTGGTCGTCTCCGAGCTGGTCACCAACGCGCTGCGCCATGCCCTGCCCGAGGACTCGCGGCGGACGGCCGCCGAGGCGGAGCCGCCGGTACGGCTGCACCTGATGCGGTGGAGCACCCGGCTGGTGTGCGCGGTGCGCGACCCCAGCGAGGACCGGCCGGGCGGGGCCTTCTCGCCGGAGCGGACGGACGAGAACGTCGACCTGGAGTCCGGGCGGGGGCTGTTCCTGGTGGACTCGTACAGCGACAGCTGGGGTTGGCACCCGCTCGCGGGACGGCTGACCGGCAAGGTGGTCTGGGCGCTGTTCCTGCTCCAGGACTGAACCCGGCCCGCGCCTACGGCTTTCGGCCGTACGGGCGGGAGCCGCACGGCAATCGGCCGGGAATGATCGTTGCGATCATTCCCGGCCGCTGCACGTGCATGGCTTGATGGGTGCGCCGTTCCGTCAGCCGATCAGGTGATCGAACTCGCCGTCCTTCACGCCCAGGAGCAGGGCCTCTATCTCGGCCGGCGTGTACACGAGCGCCGGTCCGTCCGGGAAGCGCGAGTTGCGCATGGCGACGTCGCCGCCGGGCAGTTTGGCGAACTCCACACAGGAACCCTGTGAGTTGCTGTGCCTGCTCTTCTGCCAGGTCACTCCGTCGAGTTCTGCAGCTGCCATCCCGTTGTACGCGTGGTCCACAGGAAGCCCCCGATAGTGCAGATGTCAACTGCACCGGATCATAGCTGTGTTCATGAGCGCATGCATGGGCAGATGCACGTGCACGCGGGGTGCTCCCGCGATCACACACAGGCCCGGACGAGGGCCGGCCGGGGTCCGGTTGCAGCTCACCCTCACGGGCGAACTCAGGGCCTGACGGGGCATTTCAGGGGCGGAGGGCTTCCGACACCTCGTCCAGCGAGCCCAGGAGCTGGTCGGCGGCTCCGCGCAGCACCCCCGACGCGGGGGCGTCCCAGTCCGCCAGCACGGCCCGCACCCCGTCCCAGCACGGGACCCTGCGCTCGCGTACCGCCTGCGCGCCCGCCTCGGTGGCGGTGCGCAGCGCCTCGGCGAGGGCGGCCGCGCCCGGGACCGGGTCGTGCGCGCGGTCCGGCAGGTGGGCCTCCAGCAGCATGGCACCCCGGCCCAGGGCGGCCAGGGCGTCCCCCGCGTCGTCGGCGGCCGCGTGGGAGAGCCCCCGGTGGCGCACCGGTTCGCCGGCTGCCCGGGCGACCGCCTCCTGCCAGGCCAGCCGGGCGTCGCGGGCGGCCAGCAGGGCCTCGCGCACCTCGGCGCGGCGGGCGCCCGCCGGGTCGGCGTACTGACCGAGGACGGCCGCCGCGTACCGCCCGTCGGCGGCGATCCAGTCCGCGAGGCGGGTCCGCAGCCGCGGGGTCTCCCAGGCCGGGTACAGGGCGTACGCCACCATCGCGAGCAGCCCGCCGACCAGGGTGAGGGCCACCCGGTCGGGCACGGTCTGGTCCCAGCGGACCCCGCCCATGCCGAGCAGGAAGACCACGTACGCGGAGACGAAGGCCTGCGCCACGGCGTACCCGGTGCGCATCAGCACGTACATCAGGCCCGCGCTGACGACCGCGAGGAGGCCGGACAGGTACATGCCGGGCTGCGCCAGCTGCACGATGCCGGTGGCGACGGTGACCCCGACGAGGGTGCCGCCGAAACGGGCGACGGCGCGCGAGTACGTCTGGGTGAAGTCGGGCCGCATGACCATCACCGAGGTCATCGGGGCCCAGTAGGCGTGCCCGAGCGGCAGCGCGTGGCCGATCAGGTAGCCCGCGCAGGCCACGGCCGTCACGCGCAGGGCGTGCCGCAGGACCGGGGACCCGGGGCGCAGTTCGGCCCGTACCGACTTCAGGACCAGCGGCACCAGGGCGGGCATCGTGGGCCGCAGCATCGACTCCCCGGGATCGGCCGTGCGCCCGGACCGCGGCTGGGCCGTCTCCAGTACGTCGTCCAGCAGGGCGGCGAGCCGGCGTGCGGCCCGCAGGGGCGCGCCGGTGAGGAGGTCCGCCGTGTCGGGGGACTTGAGGACCGCCAGGGCCGGCGCGGGGAGGCGTACGGGATCGCCGTGCCGGATCGCGTGCGCGGCGCAGTCCAGCACCGCGGCGGCCGCGGCGAGCAGTTCGCGCACCCGGTCCCGCGCCGGACCCTCGGCGGGCGCCCCGACCGCCGGGTCGGCGAGCGAGGCCAGCACCGGCCGGATCCGCTCCGCGAGCCCCCGCGCGCCGTGCAGCTCGGCGGGACGCCGCCGGGCCTGCCGGGGCGTGACCGTGGCGGCCGCCCGCGCCCGCATCAGCGGCTCCGGGTCGAAGGGGGCGACCGGATCCTGCCGCAGCCGGCGGGCGTAGTCGGCCTCGGCGGCGAGCGCATCGGCGAGGGCGTCGCGCTGGGCGCCCCAGCGGCGGACGGGGAACAGCACGATGAGCAGCGCCTGGACCACCCCGCCGGCGGCGATCATCGCGGCGTGCCCGGCGGCCTGCGGGACGGAGGTGGGCAGGGTGACGGTGATCAGCATGATCGCGACGTTGCCGGAGGCGATGATCCCGGCGGTGGGGCCGGCCGCCCAGAGCAGGCTCGCCAGGAAGGTCCAGGCGGCGAGCAGCGCGAGGAAGAGGACGGTGTGCGAGGAGCCGACGAGGTACCCGACGAAGGTGGAGACGGCCAGGGTCAGGCCGGAGGCGAGCGCGAGGACGGGGCGCGGGCGCCAGCTCTGCTGGAAGGTGGCGATGGCGGCCATGAACGCGCCGAAGGCGGAACTGGCCGCCGAACCGGGGCCGAGGAGGGCGAGCCCGGCGCCGATGACGAGGGCGAGCCCGGCCGCCGCGCGGAGCGCGACGAGGGGTTCGAGCCGGGCCCGCTCGACGGCCATGCCCGAGCGGGCGGAGGCCTTCAGCGCCCGAAACCAGCCCATGCCGCCGAGCGTACCGTTTCTTCCTGATTGATCCGCTTCTGAGCGGATCGGTGTCGATCACCGCATGGGCAGACGACGGAACCCGCCACGGTGGTGTGGCGGGTTCCGTCGTCTGGGTGGTCAGCGCGGGGGCGTGGGGAGCCCCGCGGTAGAGGTCACGATTACTCCTGGTTCAGGTTGGACTGGTTGGTGTCGCCGTCGCCCTGGTTGACGTTGGCCTGGTTGGTGTCGCCGTCACCCTGGTTGACGTTGGCCTGGTTGGTGTCGCCGTCACCCTGGTTCACGTTCGCCTGGTTGGTGTCACCGTCACCCTGGTTCACGTTGGCCTGGTTGGTGTCGCCATCGCCCTGGTTCACGTTCGCCTGGTTGGTGTCACCGTCACCCTGGTTGACGTTGGCCTGGTTGGTCTTGCCACCGCCCTGGTTCACGTTGGCCTGGTTGGTCTTGCCGCCACCCTGGTTCACGTTCGCCTGGTTGGTCTTGCCACCGCCCTGGTTCACGTTGGCCTGGTTGGTCTTGCCACCGCCCTGGTTCACGTTGGCCTGGTTGGTCTTGCCGCCACCCTGGTTCAGGTTGGCCTGGTTGGTCTTGCCGCCACCCTGGTTCACGTTGGCCTGGTTGGTCTTGCCGCCGCCCTGGTTCACATTCGCCTGGTTGGTCTTCTTACCGCCCTGGTTCACATTCGCCTGGTTGGTCTTCCCACCACCCTGGTTCACATTCGCCTGGTTGGTCTTCTTACCGCCCTGGTTCACATTCGCCTGGTTGGTCTTCCCACCACCCTGGTTCACATTCGCCTGGTTGGTCTTCTTACCGCCCTGGTTCACATTCGCCTGGTTGGTCTTCCCACCACCCTGGTTCACATTCGCCTGGTTAGCGCCGCCGTCACCCTGGTTCAGGTTCGTCTGATTGACGTCCCTCACCACGCTCGGCGCAGTCTTGGCTGCCTGGGGAGCCGCCTGGGCGCCCGCCACTCCTGCGGTTCCGGCGAGCACTGCAGCAATGAAAGAGGCGCCGATAATGCGGGGGATCTGAATGCGGATGTTGACAGACATGTTATTTCTCCTTGAGTGGGGCCGAGATTTCCATTCACCTTCGGTGCGGCGACTCGGCGGTTTATCTGTAATCAGATTGGCCCACCACGAGAAGCGAGAAAAGCGACGCACATTCGGGGCTTGACAGGCTCCACAGGAGAACTAAAATCCCGCGGCCTCCGGGCATCGGCCGGGAGTCGGAAAGGCGGCCCAGAGCCGGAACACGCCGCTGCCCGGCAGGTCGTAGGCGGGATCTGACCTGCGCGATAACGTCTGCGCCCGTCAGGTCCCAGCCATACCGGTCCGTATGCACCACGGGCGCAACCGGCCGGCCGCACACCGCCACCCGCCAGGCCGTGTGCCCACTTCGCACCACATGCCGGAGGATCCTCGATGAATCAGCGTTCCTGGACTCACGCCCTCGTTCTGGCCGCGGCAAGCGCGGCGCTGACCGGCGGCCTCGCACTCCCCGCCTACGCAGCCGCCCAGCCCACCGACTGCACCGGCCTGTGCAGCACCACCGCCCACGCCCCCGGGGAAAGCGGCGCTCTGAGCCAGACGCTCCGCACCACCCGCAGCCGCGCCGTCACCCAGGCACTCCGCGCACCCCTCAGGCAGGTGGCCCTGGACCAGAAGCTCCGCACCCTCAGCCACGATTCCGTGGCCCGGACGCTGCGCACGGCCGGAGCGGGCTCCGCCGCGCCCGGCAGCCGTGCCGGGGCCGGCGGCGGCAGCGCCGTCGCCGGCAACGCCGCCACCGGCTATTTCGGCGACTGCGCAGGCATCTGCACCATCACCACCGGCAACGTCCAGAGCGGCGAAGCCCACGCCGACACGATCAGCCTCAACCAGGGCGGCAACGCCGCCAACGCCCAGAACGCCACCGGCGGCAGCGCCACCACCGGCCACGCCACCACCGGCTTCGTCGGCGACTGCCTCGGCATCTGCACCATCACCACCGGCAACGCCCAGAGCGGCGACGCCCACGCCGACACCATCAGCCTCAACCAGACCGGCGGCAAGGACAGCGTCAACCAGGCCAACATCAACCAGAACGGCGACAACGTCACCCAGACCAACACCAACCAGGACGGCTAGTCACGGTACGAAGGCCGAGGGCCCGTCCCGGCGCGGTGCCGAGCGGGCCCCCGACCGGCCGAACCACCGGTTCGGCCGCGATACGCGGGTGTCCAGGGGACCCGGGGCGGCCGTGGCGCCGCCCCGGCTACCGCCGGATCGGCTTGCGCCCGCCGCCCACCTGGGCGGCGTCGGCCGCCGCCGTGCCGTCCTCCCAGCCGGCGAGGTCCGTCGCGCCCCGCAGGCGGGTCGTCGTGGTCTGCGGGAACATCTCCTCCGCCCGGGAGGTGACCGCCACCTCGCGGGCCACCAGGGCCGGCAGGTTGTCCGGCGCCTCGCTCGCCGTGTGCTCGGCGGTCTCGGCCAGCCGCTGTCCGAGCCGGCTGGCGTAGGCGAGCAGGAAGGACTGCCTGAAGGTCTTCGTCCGCTTGCGCCCGCCCGACCGCTGCGCGGCCTCCGCCCGCGTCATGGCGGCCGTCCCCTGGACGAGCAGCGACGTGTAGAGCAGCTCGACCGCCTCCAGGTCGCTCTCGAACCCCACCACCGTGGAGAACTCGAAGGCGCCGTTCCACACCGCCCGGCAGCGGTTCGCGGTGGCCACCGCGTCGAGCAGTACCGCCTTGGCCTCCTCGTACGGCGGCTCGACACCGATCCGGCACGCCGCCGGGACCTGGGCCGGCCCCCTGCCGCTCGCCGCGAGCAGGGCCTCGTCCACGGTGTGCCGGGCCATCAGCTCCTGGGCCTTGGCGCTGAGCGCCTCCGCCTCCTCCGGGAAGGTGGTGGCCTCGGCCTTGGCCAGCAGGGCCCTGATGCGGCCGAGCATCCGCGGCTCGATGTGCGCGTGCGCCGCCAGATCGCCGGCCGGATCCCCGGGAACCGGACCCACCGGTTCGATGGACGGGAGCCGGATCAGCAGCCGGAACACCTCCAGGACGGCGGTGGCCAGCGTGAACCGGTCCGCCCTCTCCCGCCGCGCGAGCTCCTCGGCGTAGGTGTCGTCGCCCGTCCACCACACCTCGGCGTCGGTCCACCGCTCGGGGAGCCGGGCGTAGCGCCGCGCCTCGGCGGCGATCAGGTCGCCGGTGATCCGCAGGTGCCGTTCCTCAAGATCCCGCCGCACCAGCCGGAGCACGTCGGCCGGCCGCCAGCCCCGCTCCCAGGCCTGCCGTACGAACCCCTCCCCGCGCACCAGCAGCTCCCGGCCGACCCCGGCCCACCGGCCCGGCTCGGCGGCGAGCACCGAGGCGCCGGTGTCCAGCCCGGTGTCGTCCTGGGCGTACAGCGCTGCGGCGAAGGCTCGGTCGACGGTTTCGGCAAGGTCTCTCACCCCCTCAGCTTGGCATGTCCCCGCACCGCCGACTCAGGGCATGTCCCCGCACCGCCGACTCCGGCCACGGCCCGGCACCGCCGGACTGTCAGACCCCGGTGGGACACTCGCAAGCGTGAGCGATACCCCTGTCCGGTGGGCCCTCGCCGAGGAGGGCGACGGCGACAGCCGGTGGCACGCCGCCCCCGTGCCTCCCGCCACCGGCCCCCGGATCACCGTGCGCGACCCCGCCGACGCCGTCCGGGCCGCCCCCGCCGGCACGCGCTGGGTGTGGCCGTCCACGGCAGCGGTGTACCCCCGCCTGCTCGCCGCGGGCGCCCGCGTCGAGCGGTGCCACGACATCGAGGCCGCCGAGCTCCTCCTGCTCGGCCATGAGGGCCGCCTCGGGGAGCCCCGCTCAGCGGCGGCCGCCTGGGCCCGGCTCACCGGCGCCCCGGTCCCGCCCGACCCCCCGCAGCGCGCCGCCGAACCAGGCACGCAGGACTCCCTGTTCGACCCCCGCCCGGCGCCGCTCCCCCTCGACGCGCTGCTCGCCGTCCACGCCGACCAGGCGAGACGCATCGAGGCCACCGCCCACCCCGACCGGATGCGGCTGCTCGTCGCCGCCGAGTCCGCGGCCTTCCTCGTGGCCGCCGAGATGAACCGCGCCGGCCTGCCCTGGCGGGCCGACGTACACCGCGCCGTCCTCACCGAACTGCTCGGCGAGCGCTACGCGGGCGGCGGCGAACCCCGTCGTCTGGCCGAACTGGCCGACCGCGTCTCCACCGCCTTCGGCAGACGCGTGCG
Organism: Streptomyces sp. NPDC088762; assembly: GCF_044750905.1. NCBI lineage: Bacteria > Bacillati > Actinomycetota > Actinomycetes > Kitasatosporales > Streptomycetaceae > Streptomyces > Streptomyces sp. NPDC088762. The sequence continues at coordinate 948,763 of NZ_JBIVKT010000001.1, read as the reverse complement.
CCCGGACCTGCCCGCCGACGTCATCAAGGCCTTCGCCGAGGCCGGCATCAAGCTCACGTCCACCCGCCGCTGGGCCATCCAGGAGCTTGACCACCCCGCCGTCGAGCCGCTGCTCGAGTACAAGAAGCTGTACCGGATCTACACCGCCCACGGCTGGAGCTGGCTCGCCGACTGGGTCCACGACGGCCGCTTCCGCCCGGAGTTCATCCCCGGCGGCACCCTCACCGGCCGCTGGGTCACCAACGGCGGCGGGGCCCTGCAGATCCCCAAGGTCATCCGCCGGGCCGTCGTCGCCGACCCGGGCTGGCGGCTCGTCGTCGCCGACGCCGACCAGATGGAACCCCGCGTGCTCGCCGCGATCTCCCGCGACCCCGCCTTCATGGAGGTCGCCGGCCGCCCCGAGGACCTCTACACCGCCGTCTCCCGCCAGGGCTTCTCCGGCGACCGCGACAAGGCCAAGATCGCCGTCCTCGGCGCCGTCTACGGGCAGACCTCCGGCGACGGCCTCAAGAACCTCGCCGCGCTGCGCCGCCGCTTCCCCCGGGCCGTGGCCTACGTGGACGACGCGGCCCGGGCCGGCGAGGAGGGCCGGCTCGTACGGACCTGGCTGGGCCGCACCTCCCCGCCACCGGCCGGATCCGGATCCGGCTCCGGCTCCGGCGAGGAGGACGCGGGCGAGGCCGGGATCCCGCAGGACCGGGACGACGGGTGGACGCCGAGCTACGCCTCGACCAACAGCCGGGCCCGCGGCCGGTTCACCCGCAACTTCGTCGTCCAGGGCAGCGCCGCCGACTGGGCCCTGCTGCTGCTCGCGGCCCTGCGGCAGGCGACCGCCCCGATGCGGGCCGAGCTGGTGTTCTTCCAGCACGACGAGGTGATCGTGCACTGCCCCGCCGAGGAAGCCGGGGCCGTCGCCGAGGCGATCCGCGCCGCCTCCGACCTGGCCGGCCGGATCGCCTTCGGCGACACCCCCGTCCGGTTCCCGTTCACGACGGCGGTCGTGCAGTGCTACGCCGACGCGAAATGACCGCCGCCGCGAGCCCCCGTACGGGCGCGGGACGGGCGCGGTCCCCGTCGGCGGCCGGCGCGACAGACCCGCCGGAATCTTTCCCGAATACGGTCAACCGATGAACACGCAAGTGTCACCATTGAGCCATGTCGGGTATGCGGGGGGCGAACCCCGCGCCTTTGGGGCGCCTTGTACTGGACCGGTACGAGTTACTTGAGCACTTCCCGGGAGGCATGGCAGAAGTCTGGAAAGCCCACGACCTGCGGCTGGACCGCACGGTCGTCGCCAAGTTCCTCCGCGTCGCGGACCGCGGCACCCATGCGGCCCGCCGCTTCCTGCGCGAGGCCCGGATCCTCGCGGCCATCGACGATCCGCACGTCGTCCGCATCCACGACGTGGACGAGACCGAAATAGCCGGATCCTGGCACCTCTACCTGATCACCCAGTTCATCGAGGGCCGCACCCTGCGCGCCGCCGTCCCCAAGGGGCACCGGCTGCCCGTGGCCCACGCCCTGGCCTGGGCCGCCCAGCTCTGCGACGCGCTGGTCCCCGTACACGCCCGCAACCTCGTCCACCGCGACGTCAAACCGGGCAACGTCATGGTCCGGGAGCCCGCCGACCGGCTGATCCTGCTCGACTTCGGCATCGCCCGCTCCTACACCGCCGTCGGCGAGCTGGGATACGCCGCCGGCGTGACCGCCACCGGCCAACTCCTGGGGACGCCCGAGTACATGGCCCCCGAGCGGTTCCTCCTGGAGCCCGTCACCCCCGCCACCGACCTCTACTCCGTCGGCTGCGTCCTGTTCGAGATGCTCACCGGCCGCCAGCCCTACGTCTCCCACGGCGACTACGGCGCCCTGGCCAAGCAGCACTGTCACGCCGTGGTGCCCTCCGTACGCGAACTGCGCCCGGAGGTGCAGCCCGCCGTGGACGTCCTGGTGACCCGGCTCCTCGCCAAGAACCCGGGCCACCGCCCGGCCGATTCGAGGGAGATGGCCGCGCTGTTCCGCGCCCTGAGCGCAGCGGCCACCCCGCCGCCCACGGTGGTCTCCACACCGCACACCCCGCCGCCCCCGCCACCGCCGCCCGGCCCCCCGGCCGACCCGGCGGCCGAGGTCGAAGCCCGGTGCAACGCCGTGCTGGAGGCGGAGTCCGACCCGGCCGAGCGGGTCAGACGGCTCGGTGAGGTCCTCGACCACGCCTCCCGTGTGCTGCCCTCCGACCACCGCAGCGGCTGGCTGGTCGTCCTGCACCTCGCCCAGGCCCTCGCCCGGGCCGGCCAGCCCTCCAAGGCGGCCGACCGGCTCGCCCCGGTGGCCGCGCGGGCCCGCCAGGTCCTCGGCTCCGACGACGAGCTGGCCCTCGTCTGCTCGCTCAACCTCGCCCGCTACCTGGGCGAGGCCGGGCACGCCGCACTGGCCGCGCAGCACCTGCTGGAGCTGCTCACCGCGGTCTCCGGGGTCCTCTCCGCCACCGACCCGCGCATGTCGGAGATCCGCTTCGACCGCGCCCACTGGCTGGCCGCCGCCGGCGAACAGGCGCTCGCGGCCGCCGAGTTCGAATCCCTCTACCAGGACCATCTGACGGCGCACGGCCCCGACGACCCGAGGACCATCCGGGTGTGGGAGCTGATCACCCGCGACCCGGCGTGAGGGACGGCGCGAGCCGCCTCGGACCTCCACACCTCACCGCACCACACCGCACCGCCACCGTTCCCCTGGGGAGGGATGACGAACATGGCTGACATGTACGACCTCAACGCGATCCGGGACAGCTTCTTCGCCAGCCAGTCCAAGAAGCCGACGGGCCAGCAGGAGGTCTACGTCGACCGCGACGGCAAAGTTCGCCTCGGCACCGGCGGCGAGGACGACGCCCCGCTGTCGCGAGTTCCGCAGAGCACCTTCGCCGCCCTCAGCGCCGAAGCCCGGCTGGCCCGCGAGTACGAGGTCGTACGGAGCAAACTGCCCGCCAACACCTACTACGAGGACGCTCCCGGCGCCGAGGGCTGGGTCTACGAGATCACCACGATGTTCAACCGGACGTACGTGATGTGCGCCCACTTCAACGGCACGGAGTACCAGGTACGGCTCATCGAGCCCGAGCTGGAATCCCTCCCCAGCCACGACGCGCACGGCGTGCACCTCTACGGCAGCGGGCTGATCTGCCTGTCCGAGCGGCCCGGTTCGGGCCAGCCCACCCTCCAGGACGCCTACGCCCGCTCGGCCGCCTGGGCCCTGGGCGTGGACTTCGTCCAGATGGGCCACCCCTTCCCCTTCAACCACAAGCAGTAACAGCCCCGCCCGGAGCGGAAGGGACCGATGCCGTGCTGCCCGTACATGTCTTCGACTACGTGATCGACCAGGTGGGGAAGGACATCGGGCGGACCAGGCCCGAGCAGGGCGGCGCTCTGCTCGGGCTGCGCGGCCGCGACGTGCTGACCGGCTTCGTGCACGACGCCCACGCGCAGGTCACGCGGGTGGAGTACAGCAACACCGGCTGGCTGCTGGAGGAGATCGGCCGCCAGGAGGCGGCCGGTCCGATCCGGTTCAAGGGCATCGTCCACTCGCACCCGCTCGGCATGCCGCACCCCTCCCAGCAGGACCACCGCGAATACGGCCGCACCCTGGAGGCCGTGCCCGACCTCGGGCGGTACATCGCCCCGATCGTCACCCACGACCTCACCACCCCGCTCAGCCGGCACGAACTCGCCCTGGACAGCGCGCGGATGTCCTTCTTCGGGGCCATGTGGACCGCCCGCGGGGTGCAGCTCCAGCCGCTGCGCCCGGTGGTCGTGCCCCTGGCCGCCGCCCTCCGGGAGGCCGGGATCTCCTGGTCCGACGCCTATCCGCTGACCTGCGTCGTCGGCGGGGTGGCGGGCGTACGGGTCCCGCTGCCGCGGAACCGGTCCGGGGCGCGGCGGTACCTCTTCGCCACACCCGACTTCCCGGTGACGGCGCCGCTGCTGCTGGAGGAGGCCGGGGCCGACGGGCGCCATCCGGAGCTGCTCGTCAGCGAGTTGCCGTGGGACCACCGGGTGCCGGAGCGGGAACGGCTCCGGGAAGCGCTGCGGAACACGGGCGGAGGTGCGGGCGGGGGAGGTGCGGGCGGCGGATCCGGGGCCGACGCGCCGCCGGGGATCGGGGAGTCCTTCGCCGCCGGCCCCGTACGCCAGGAGGGGTTCGCGGCCGGCCGGTCCGGCCCGGCCCCCGCTCCGGCGGGTCCGGCCTCTCCGGCCTCTCCTGTGCCGCTGCCCGACCCGCGCGGATCGGCCGGCGTGCCCGTACCCGTGCCGCCGCCCGGTCCCGCCCTCTCACCGGTCTCGCCCGACGCGGCGGCCCGTCCCGCCGAGCGGCCCCCGGGGCGGATCCGCCGGCTCACCATGCGGGTGGGGATCGGCCGGACCAGGGCGGCCCGCGCCGGGCTGTTCGCCCGTACCGGCGGGCTGCTGTCGCCCGCCCTCGCCGACAGCCACGTCCTGCTCGTCGGCGTCGGCTCGGTCGGCAGCTATCTGGCCGAGGTCCTGGTCCGCTCGGGCGTCGGCCGAATCACCCTGGTCGACCCCGACCGCGTCGAGCCGGCCAATCTGGGGCGCTCGATGTACGACACCCGGGACATCGGCCGGAACAAGGCCAAGGCCACCGCCCGGCGCCTGAAGCGGGTGAACCGCCGGCTGAAGATCACCGTCGTCAAGCGCGAAGTCGCGGCGCTGGACAACCACACCTGGCAGCAGCGGATCTCCGACGCCCAGTTGGTGATCGCCGCGACCGACGACAACCACGCCCAGCAGCGCCTCAACCACCTCGCCTACTTCGTCGGCCGCCCGGCCCTCTTCGTCGGGCTGTACGAGGGCGCGGCGGGCGGTGAGGTCGTGTTCACCACCCCCGGCTCCCCGTGCTGGGACTGCGCCACCGGCGGGGTCCGCGAGTCCCTGGGGGAGCTGGGCCACCAGCCGCGTACGGACTACGGGACCGGCCGGACGTTCGCCGTACCGGGCCTGCTGACCGACATCCACCACCTGACCGCGGCCGCCGCGAAGATCGCACTGGCCCTGATGCACCCGACGGGCGGCCACGAGCGGATCGGCGGCTTCCTGGCCACTCCGCTCCACAAGGACCTCTCCCTGGCGCTGTTCGCCATGGAACCGGACCACTGGTTCTTCCCCCGGGTCCTCGGCGAGGTTCCCGGGCAGTACGCCTTCCAGAGCATCTGGCCCCGTACCCACCGGCGGCCCGACTGCCCGGTCTGCGGTGACCTCTCGCTGCGCAGTGACCCGCGGGAGCACAGCGGCCGGGGCGACGACGCGGAGATCACGCGACGGCAGAAACGGGCCTACGAGGAACGGCAGCGCGCCCGGAACGCCGGAGCCGGCGGGGGCCGCCACCGCTGAACCCGGCCGACGGCGCGTGCACTGGGCGCGGGCACGGGGCGCGGGCACAGGGCGGGGAACAGGGCGGGGAACAGAGGGCAGGGCACCAGGAAACAGGGACCGGGCACAGGGCACCAGGGACAGGTAGAGGGGACATGGCCGACGACACGACCGAGGCGATGCGCCGGGCCCGCGAGGCCCGGCTCAAGTACGGCAAGCCCTCGGGCCCACCCGTGCCTCCGAAGCCTCCGGTTACTCCCCCGCCGCGCCAGGAACCCCCCACTCCCCCGCCTGCGCCGCCACCCCCACGCCCGCAGCCGCGGCCGCGGCCCCGGCCGGCGCCCGAACCGGAACCGGTCCGTGCCCCGGACCCGGTCTACGTGCCCCCCACGCCGCTCCCGCCCCGGTCCCGGGCCGGGCTGGGGGGCCTCGCCGGAGCGGGCCAGGCCGGCGCGCTGACCATGCTCCTGTGGCAGCTGCTCCTCCTCACGGACTGGACCCTCCCGTTCCAGAAGGCGGCGGAGCTGGCACCGCGCTGGCGGCCGCCGTTCGAACTGGCCGCACGCGAGAGGGCCTGGTCCGCTTTCCCCGACATCCGCGACATGGTGCTGCTCCAGGGCCCCGCCCGGGACCACCCGTGGCTGTACCCGGCGTGCGCCGTCCTGCTGCTGCTCATCGTGCGGGCGGCCAGGACACCGGTCGCGCTCCAGGGCCTGCTGGGCTCCGCCGTCGCGCTCTACGGATTCGCGGCGCTGGTCGCGAGCGGCCCGGTCCTGCTCGGCCTGTGGCCGGTGACCGCCGCGCTCCTGCTGCTCAGCGCGTGCTTCCTGTACTGGATCCGCATCAGGGAGTGAGCCGGGTCGCCGTGCGGGACGTACTCAGCCCAGGTCGTGGAAGTAGACGTGGAACTCCTCGCGGACGAAGCCCTCCGCCTCGTACAGCCCCTGTGCGATGTGGTTGTCGTACGCCGTCTCCAGCTGCACCCCGGCCACCCCGGCCTCGCGGGCCCGGCGCAGCACCTCGCGCAGCAGGGCGCGCCCCGCGCCGGTCCGCCGGCCGGCGGGCGAGACGTACAGGTCGTTGAGCACCCAGGCGCGCCGCAGGGTGAGCGACGAGAACGTGCGGTAGACCTGCGCGAAGCCGACCGTCCCGGCCTCCGGGGCGTCTGCGAGCAGCACCAGGGACTCGTCGTTGGCGATCCGCTCCGCCAGGAAGGCGCGCGGCCCGTCCGGGTCCTCCACCTTCACCTCGTAGAAGTCCAGGTAGCCGCGGAACAGCCCGGCCGCCACCTCGACATCATCCGCGCCCGCGGCGCGTACGACGACCCCGGACTCCGCGGGCGGGGCCTGGTGCCCGTCCGCCTGCACGATCTGACCGTCCACGTCCATCTCCCTAGTCCACAGTGCGTGTTCTGCTCCCGCGCGCCGCGACCCATTGTGCGCGGGAGCCCGCCCGGGCACGCGGGGAGGGGGGTTCAGGGGGAGGAGACGGGCTGGGCGGGCAGCGAGAAGACGTGGTCGGGGGTGACGATCTTGGTGATCGCCTCACCGAACAGCGTGCTGGGCTCGGATCCCTGGTAGTTGATGTCGGTGTTGAGCATCACCACGAGCGTGGCCTGCGTCTGCGGCATGTACACGGCCAGCGCCTCGTAGCCGGGCAGTGAGCCGTTGTGGCCGACCCAGCCCTGGACGTCGAAGATGCCCAGGCCGTACCGCGCGCCCGGAAGCGCCGGTTCCGCCTCCAGCCGCTGGGCCTGGGTGGCGGGGGTGAGCAGGGTTCCGGTGGCCAGGGTCTTGGCCCAGGACCTGAGGTCGGCGAGGTACGAGATCATCGCGCCGGCCGCCCAGCCCCAGGAGGGGTTCCAGTCGGTGGCGTCCTGGGTCTTCCCGGTGGCGGTGTCGTCCGTGTAGCCGTGGGCGTGCGGACGGGGGAACTCCGCGCCGGTGGGGAACAGCGTGTGCTTCAGTCCGGCGGGCTTGACGACCTTCTGGTCGATGTAGTCGGCGAGCTTGGCGCCGGTCACCTTCTCCACCACGAGCCCGAGCAGGATCAGGTTGGTGTTGCAGTAGAAGAACTTCTCGCCGGGCTGGAACAGCACCGGGTGCCGGAAGGAGAACGCGAGCAGCTCCTGCGGGGTGAACGCCCGACGGGGATCGCTGGTGAGGGCCTTGAAGAACCCTTCGTCCTCGGAGTAGTTGAACAACCCGCTCCGCATCCCGGCCAGCTCGCGCAGAGTGATCCGCTCGCCGTTGGGCACCCCGTCGACGTACTTCCCGATCGGGTCGTCCAGCCCCACCTTCTTCTCGTCCACCAGCTGGAGCAGGGCGGTCACGGTGAAGGTCTTGGTGACGCTGCCGATCCGCATGTTCATGTCGGTGGCGATCGGCGCACCCGTCGCCTTGTCGGCGACTCCGAAGGCGCGCACGTACTCGCCCTTCCCGGGCGCCGACAGGGACACCGTCACCCCGGGCACCTTCGCCTGGGCCAGCACCTTCTTCACGGCCACGTCGAGCTGCGCCGCGACGGCAGGGGTCAGCTGCGGGAACTCCTCGGCTCCGGGCGTCGGGTCCACGGCCCCCACCGGCGGCGCCGCCGCCACGGCGGATGCGCCGCCCGCGGCGTCCCACGCGTAACCGGCCCCCACTCCCATGGGAACCACCACGAGCCCGACCGCGGCCACCCCTACGGCGGCCTTCCGCCAGCGCGTCGTCATGCCCGGCCTCCTACCACCCCGAGCCAAGCCCCCACCCCTCCAACGTAGCCCGCCCCCATGCCCCCAGCGAGCCGGGGCGAAGCGGCGAGACCGGTCATCATTGAGCGAGTCGATCCGAACGCGGTTCACCCGCCCCTCGAACCGGACTACAGGAGAGGCCGCAGCACGTGCGCAGCGGGAAGTGCAAGTCAAGATGACGACGATCGAACGCCTATGGGAAGATTTTCAGCTTCCCATCAGAGATGCCCTGCATTATGCAGACGGGAGGTCCTGTGATGTTGACCTCGACTCCGACGCGTCGAGCGGTTTGAGGGTGCTCGCCCCGTTCGATCTCGATGAAATGTTGGAGAGCGATCCCTCTCGGGTCTCTTCGGTTGATGGGCTGGTCGCAGTAGACCTGGGAAGTAGGGGGCTGCTGTGGGCCGGTGAGGGTTCGTACGGGTCGGAGGGGTTCATTGCGCGGTTGACTGTTGACCGTGCGCTCATCTGGGCAATTTTCTTCGCCGAATCCAATCCATTTGATCGGATCCAGCTGTTTGGAACCGAGGCCACCTTCAGCTCAACCTCGGGGTTCGAGATCACAGTTGACATCGACGATCCAGGAACTTCGGCCTCCGGACGGCTTGGTTCCAGGAACGGGTGACGAGGACGTCGGGAGTCCGGCGGGCGCGCGAGCCATAGTGCGAGGGTGATGGCGACGGCGGCTGCTCAGCCGTACGGCCGGCAGCCCGTGCGCGTGCCCCCGCGTCGCACGACGCGCGGGGTAGGCGGCCCGGAGTGGTCAGGGGCGGCGGCCCGGAAGGAGGGCTGCGGGGATCAGGGCCAGGGCGAGGAGGGCTGCCGCGGCCGCGTACGCGAGGCGGAAGCCCGCCGGGTCGGCGCCGGCCGAGCCGAGGAGTACGGAGATGAGCGCCGTCCCCACCGATGCCCAGACCTGTGCGTTGATGCTCAGGGCCGTGCCGGCCGCCGCCATGCGGTCGTTCGGCAGGCCGCGGCTCGCCGTCGTCATCGTGGGCATCAGGACCATTCCCGAACCGACCCCCATCACCATCGCCGAGCCCACGACCCGCCAGGCCGCCACGTCCTCCACGCCGACCTGGAACGCCGACAGCGCCATCCCCAGCGCTCCCAGCGCGATCCCGGCGGGGATCAGGCGCCGCGGCGACATCCGGTCGACGCGCCGCGCGGCGAACTGCATCGCCGTACCGACCGCGAGACCCACCGGCGCGCCCAGCAGGCCCGCGGTCTTCGCGTCCATGCCGTGGACCTGCTGCCAGTACATCGGCGCCAGCAGCATCGAACCGAAGTAGCCGCAGGTGAACAGCGCGAGCGTGCCGATCCCGGCGGCGAAGGTGCGGTCGCGCAGCAGCCGCAGGTCCAGCAGCGGTTCACGGGCCGTCAGGGCCCTCCGTACGAAGCCGGCCACGAGCACGGCCCCGGCCACCGTGGGCCCGAGCACCCCGGCCGCGGAGAAGCCGCCGGTCTCCCCTCCCCGTGCCAGGCCGAACAGCAGCACCGCCAGCCCCGGCGAGAGCATCAGCAACCCCGGCACGTCCAGCCGCGGGGCCGGCCCCCCGTCCGTACGCGGCGCGTCGGGCCGCAGCAGTTTGGCGGCGAGCGCCAGTGCGAGCACCCCCATGGGCAGGTTGACGAGGAAGATCCAGCGCCAGGACGCGGTGTCGACCAGCCAGCCCCCCAGCGTCGGCCCGATCACCGGCCCGATGATGACGGGCAGCCCGCTCAGCGCCATCGCCCGGCCGAGCCGCTCGCGGTCCGCGGCCCGCATCACCATCGTCATGCCGACCGGCATGAGCAGACCGCCGCCCAGACCCTGCACCGCGCGGAAGGCGATCAGGCTGCCCGCGTCCCAGGCCGCCGCGGCGAGCAGCGAGCCGAGCGTGAACAGGACGAGGGCGGTCAGGTAGGTCCGCTTGGCACCGATCCGCGCCATCGCCCATGCGGCGGTCGGAATGACGGCGGCGAGCGCGAGCGTGTAGGCGCTGGCGGCCCACTGGATCGTCTCCAGGGGTGCGTGGAAGGCCTCCGAGAGGCGGCGCAGCGCGACGTTGACGATCGTCATGTCGAGCACCGACATCACGGAGCCGATGATCACGACGACGATGGTCCGGTTGAACACCGCGTTCGAGGCCGCGGCCGCGTCCCGGGCGGGCTCCGCAGCCGCGGCCGCTGCCCCGACGGCCCGGCCGCCGTTCTTGGTCGTTGTCATGTCCCCCCGCCGCCCTCAGCCCTCGTACGGCTGGGTCGCGCGGGCCGCCCGCAGGGCCCGCCCCCACCAGACCAGCTGGCCGAGCATCCCCTTGGCCGCGCTCTCGGACACGGCCGTGTCGCGCGGCACGCCGTCCTCTCCGAGCCCCGACCACGGCCCGTGCAGGCTGACGGAGTCGCGCATCGTCACCGCGTGCAGCTCGGCGAAGACCAGCCGCAGCTGCTCGACGGCGCGCAGGCCGCCGCTGAGCCCGCCGTACGAGACGAAGCCGGCGGGCTTGGCGCGCCACTGCACGTGGTGCCAGTCGATGAGGTTCTTCAGGGCGGCCGGGAAGCTGTGGTTGTACTCGGGCGTGACGATGACGTAGGCGTCGGCGGCGACCAGCCGCGGCGTCACGTCGGCCAGCGCGGCGGCGGCCTCCGGGCTCGGCGTGCCTCCCCAGCCCGGCATGGCCAGCGGCAGCGGGACGTCCGCGAGGTCGATGACGTCCAGCTCCAGCCCGCCGTGCGTTTCGGCGGTACCGAGGAACCAATCGGTGACGGCGCGTCCGGCCCGCCCCTCGCGGACGCTGCCGACGATGACGGCGACGCGCAGGGGCGCGTCCTCATGAGCGCCCTTGGAGCCGGTGGAGGTGGTGGTGGAAGTGGAGGCGGTGGATACGGCTTCGGCGGCGGCAGACATGGCGGTCCCCTCATCGAGCGGGTCGGCCACCCGGTGCGGCCTCCCCTCCCGTAAACTACAACGACCGTTGTAAAAATTACAACGGTCGTTGTAGTTCGTGAGGAGCCGAGTGTGGGCAGCAGCAACGAAGCCTGGATGGACGAGGCGCGGCGGAACGTCCCGCCCCGCAAGCTCGAGAAGCAGATCGCCGTGGTCGGCGCGTGCTGCGGGGTCTTCGGGCGCGAGGGTTACGCCCGCGCCTCGGTCGACGCGCTCGCCGCCGCGGCCGGCATCTCGACGCGCACGCTCTACAACCACTTCCCGGGCGGCAAGGCGGACCTCTTCCGCACCGTCGTCACCTGGACCTCCAACGAGGTCAAGGACGCCCAGATCTCACGGATCAAGGCCCTGCTGCCCCCCGAGCGCCCGCCCCACCCGGACGATCTGGAACGCGACCTCGTCGCGCTGGCCTTCGCGTTCGTCGACCTCATGGCCGACTACCGGGACCACTTCGCGCTCGTCCGCCACATCCACGCCGAGGCCGACCACGTACCGGCCGAGGTGCTCGAGGCCTGGAAGAGCGCCGGCCCCGAGCCGGTCGCCCGCGCGTTCGCCGACACCATGACCGGCCTCGCCGAGGCCGGCCTGATCGACACCCACGGGGACCCGGCCCTGGCGGGCGCCCACTTCACGGCGCTGACCTCACACTCGATCACGCAGCTCTCCCACTACGGCGTCCGGCCGCTGCCGAAGGAGCGCACCGAGCAGTTGATCAGGGGCGGCGTCGCCGCCTTCCTGCGGGCCTACCGGGCCGCCTGAAACACCGGACAGTGCGGCCGGGCCCTGCCGATGATCAGGGCTACGGCCAGCAACGACTACGTCACGTGACCGGCCGTTCCGCCCATTGGATCTTCCTTTTCGGGTGCACCGGTCCGGTGCTAGCTTGCCCCCCACACACACGGGGAGCGTCGCCGGGACCGGCGGCGACGATGACCCGTGGCCGGAGGGAGACACCTGTGGGTCATCAGGCGGCTGCTCAGCAGCTCCGTGCTGCCGCACCCGAGATCATCGAGGCCTACCGGGCCGCACTGGGAAGCTTCGGCAGTCCCCTGGTGTCCCGCGAGGACATCTGGCGACAGTGCCGTCATCAGGCTCAGAACATCGTGGCCGAGTGCGCGCAGGCGCTGGAGGCCGGCCACCACTCCGAACTCCCGGGTGCCGGGGAGTACTCGCGGCTGCTCGGCGCCCACCGCGTCGTCCAACGGGTCCCCGTTTCCGAGTCCGTACGGGCGGCGGAGGTGCTCTGGCAGGCCATGCAGCCCTCGGTCGCGCAAGCCGTCGAGCACGTGGAGGCCGGTGAACGGCACGCGGCGGCGCGGACGGTGAGCACCGCCTTCCGGGCCGCTGCCGGAAGCCGTCTGTACCAGGGGATCCGGGGCTACGAGGAGGCCCAGCAGCCCTCCGCCCCCGCGGTGCGGGAGCAGGACGCCGGGGCGCCCGCGGATGCCGCGGACTCCGCGGATACTTCGGACGCGCAGGCCCTGGATCTGCTGACGCTGCGGGAGCGGCAGATCCTCGAGGCGGTGCGGGCGGGACTGACGAACCGTCTGATAGGCCGCCGGTTCGAGATCAGCGAGGCGACCGTCAAGCGCCATCTGCACAACGCCTACCGCAAGCTCGGGGCCACCTCCCGGGTGCAGGCGCTGAACAAGGCGTTCCCCGGACAGGGTTGACCTCGCCGCGGCGCACCGCGGTCGCGCCCTGCGCGGCCGCGGTTCACCCGGTGGCGACCAGAACGCCCAGTACGAGCAGGTTCGCGGCGTACTGCGTGACCATGAAGGCCCGGTAGGCGCCGCGCCGTTGCCGGCGGTCCGCGCTCTGCCGCCGGGCGTCGCGCACCACCTGGGCGACGACCCACACCGCTCCGGCCGCCACGGCCACCGCCCCCACCAGGGCCGGCGGGGCCCACAGGGCGGCCGCCGCCGTTCCGGCCGCGCCGACCAGTACGGCACCCGCCACGGCCAGGGCCCGCGCCGCCGCAACTCCGCGGACGACCGCCACGGTACGCCGTCCTCCGGCCGCGTCCCCGCCGACGTCCCCCAGGTCCTTGACCAGGGAGCCGACCAGCGCCATCCAGGCCGCCATCACGCCGCCGAACACCGCGCCCGTCGCGGTCCAACCGGACCCGGCTGCCGCGACACCGGCCGCGTACGAGGTCGCGCCCAGACCGAACACCACCACCGCGCAGGCCACGCTCGAATCCTTCGCCCGCACCGGAGCGCACGAGTACGCCCAGCCGAGCAGCAGGAAGCCGGCCACCCACCCGAGCACGCCGTTCCCCGCCAGCGCTCCGAGCACCAGCGCAGCGACCCCCAGCAGGACCGTGACCGCCATGGCGGTGTGGACCGGGAGGTCGCCCCGGGCGATCGGACGCCGGGACCCGTTCGCCCGGTCCTCGCGGACGTCCGTCACGCCGTTGAGCAGGTACGCGCAGGCCACCGCGCACCACCAGGACGCCAGGCCGAGCCCGGCCGGCCCCAGAGCCGGCGGAAGCTGCCCGGCGGACACCGTCCCCACCGCGAAGCGCAGCAGGAACACCAGCTGTACCGACGGGCGCGCCTCGGCCCAGCACAGACGCGCCGCATGTGCCGCGGTGCGCCATCGGAGATCCAGAGCGCGAGCCGAAACGGGGGCGCTCAGGTAGCCAGCGGAATTAATCACGATCACAACCTAGGAATGGCCTCGGGATCATCGCCATACAACCATCGGCGTAAGGGGGTGTACACCCCTAATGAACCCTTAGTGGCAATGCGTTGTGGCGACGGAATTGATGGGTGACGATGAGTGAGGCCGCGGCCCGGTGAAACGAATCCGACGCCACGGTGGGGACATGAACGGCACCCTTTCCGGCTCCCCGATTCCGCGAATTTCCACAGAACGCGGAGCGGTCCGGGACGGAAACGCCGACCCTCTCACCCCCTCATTCGAAACGGCAGGGACCCGTAGAAATGGATGCTCAGGTGGAAAGGTCGCAGCAGACCACGACGCTGATCTCCCAGGCGCACGTCCTCGAAGGCGGAGTGGGATGGCACCGACTCGCCATCGGAGAGATCGCTTCACGTCTCACCGATCCGGACTTCCCGTGCGTCTTCTCCCGGAATGCCTTCCGGAAGCAGCTCCTGCGGTTCGTCTTCGTGGAGGACGCCGGCAGCGACGGCATGCGCCACCTGGCGGAGGCCCTCACCGAGTACGTCGAGCTGTCCAGGGCCTGGGACGGCCAGCTGGACACCGCGTATCCGCTGGTCGTGATGTTCTCGCCGGAAGCGGTGAGCGCGCGCAGCGTCGAGGGCTACCACTCCTTCGGCTGGCAGGTGCTGCAGGGACTGCACCGGCTCGATCCCGCGCCCTGGCCGGACGAGGTCGGGCAGGACCCGGATTCCGAATCCTGGTCCATGTGCTTCAACGGAATGCCGTTGTTCTGCAACATGAGCAATCCCGCACACCGGAACCGCCGCAGCAGGAATCTCGGCGAATATTTCGCCATCGTCATCAATCCCCGCGAACGGTTCGACGTGTTCGCCGGCGATACACCGAGCGGCCGCAAGGTCCGCGCGAACATCCGTAGGCGCATACACGGTTACGACGGAATTCAGCATTCCCCGCAGTTGGGCTCTTATGGCGCCGGAGCACTCGAATGGCTCCAGTACGGGCTCATCGACGAGAACGCCGAGCGAAGCGGCGTCTGCCCCTTCCGGCCCCAGACGGTCGCTGAAACGAATTAGGAGATCCTGACCAATGATCGAGCTCATCGTGTCCCAGGGCCGGGTGGCCGACCGGGAACCCCGGATGATCGAGGGCGCCGCCCGCATCGCGCGGGCCCTGGAGCACCGCTACGGACTCACCGGCCGCTTCATCGGGGAGCCCGCGCCGCCCGCCGACGACGACTGGACCGTCAGCCTTCCGCAGGCCGGCGAGACGCTGACCGGGCTGCGCCAGGCCGTCACCGACAGCATCGGGAACGGCAGCCGGACGGTCATGATCTCCAACACCTGCTCGGCGAGCCTCGCCACTCTCCCGGTCGTGGCCCGGGAGCACCCGGACGCCGTGGTGCTCTACATCGACGGGCACGGCGACTTCAACACCCCCGACACGACCGGCACCGGGTACCTGGGCGGCATGGTCCTCTCCGGCGCGTGCGGGCTCTGGGACAGCGGCCACGGCTCGGGCCTGCGCCCCGGGCAGGCGGTTCTGGTCGGGTCACGCGACATCGACGAGGCCGAGGCCGAACTGATCGCGAAGCACGGCGTCCGCGTCATCCCCCCGTCGGAGACGACGGCCGAGAACATCCTGGCGGTCATCGGCGACTCGCCGGTGTGGGTGCACATCGACTGGGACGTGATGGAACCGGGACACGTGCCGGCCGACTACACGGTGCCGGACGGCCTGCTCCCCGAGCAGATCCGGATGATCTTCGACACGATCCCGCCCTCCCAGCTCCGCGGCGTCGAACTGGCCGAGTTCAACGCCCCGCTGGACGAGCAGCTCAGTGACCGGGCGGTGGAAACGATCCTCGCCATGGTCGCCCCCGCCTTCGAAAACGCCCCCGCCGCCTAGCCCGGCCGCGGGCCCTCTCCCGCCCCCGCCGAACCGAGCGACGCCGCACCGAGCGACGCCGCACCCAGCGCCGCCGAACCCGGCGCCGCCGGACCGAGCCGCCGAGCCCCGCCGATCCCCGCAACCGGCACCGCCGGTACCGCCTTGCCAAGGAGTACTTTCCGATGCCTCTCCACGACAGCATCCTCGACACCATCGGCCGCACCCCGATCGTCAAGCTGCACCGCATGGCCCCCGCCCACACCACGGTCTACGTGAAGGTGGAGTCGTTCAACCCCGGCGGCTCGGTGAAGGACCGCCTCGCGCTCTCCGTCGTCCTCGACGCCGAGGCGAAGGGGCTGCTCAAGCCGGGCGACACCATCGTCGAGTGCACCTCCGGAAACGTCGGGATCGCCCTGGCGATGGTGGCCGCCGCCCGCGGCTACCGGTTCGTGGCGGTGATGGGCGACACGTACTCGGCGGAACGCCGCAAGCTGATCCGGGCCTACGGCGGCAAGGTGCTCCTCTTCCCGGGCCACCTCGGCAGCAGCGGCGGCAACCGGATCGCGGACGAACTCGCCGCCAAGCACGGCTGGTTCCGCGCCAACCAGTTCGACAACCCCGCCAACCCCGCCTACCACCGCGAGACCACCGCCTCCGAGATCCTCGGCGACTTCGCGGGCAAGCGCCTCGACTACTTCGTCACCGGGTTCGGCACGAGCGGCACGCTGACCGGCGTCGGACAGATGCTGAAGGCCGCCCGCCCCGCCGTACGGATCATCGCCGCGGAGCCGGACAACGCCGCCGTGCTCGCCGGCCAGGAGTGGAACGTCCACCGGATCCAGGGCTGGGCACCGAACTTCGTGCCGGGCGTGATGGACCGGAGCGTCATCGACGAACTGGTGACCATCGACGAGGTGGAAGGACGCGACACCGCGCGCCGGCTCGCCGCGGAGGAAGGCATCTTCACCGGCATCTCGGCCGGCGCCACCCTGGCGACCGCGCTGCGCGTCGCCGAGACCGCGCCGGCGGGCTCCGTACTCCTCGCCATGCTCCCGGACACCGGCGAGCGCTACCTCTCCACGTTCCTCATGGAAGGGATGGTCGAGGGCTCGGACGACGAGTGGCTCGCCTCCCTGGAGACCGGTGACGGCGAGGCCTGACCTCGGCATCCGGTACCCGGCACCCGGCGCCCCCGCCTCGCGGCACACCAACACCTGGCAGGAACCAGACACATGAGGGAATTCATCCCCCCCGCGGCCCGTTTCGTCGACTTCCCCGCAGCATTCGCCCTGCGAGAGGGCGGAACCCTGACCGGCGCGCGCATCGCGTACGAGACCGTCGGACGGCTGGCTCCGGAACGCGACAACGCGATCCTGATCCTCACCGGCCTCTCGCCCGACGCGCACGCGGCCTCCCACCCGGAGGACACCGCCGCCGGCTGGTGGGAGGCGATGGTGGGCCCCGGAAAGCCCGTCGACACCGATCGCTGGTACGTGATCTGCCTGAACTCACTGGGCAGTTGCAAGGGATCGACCGGACCGGCCTCGATCGACCCCGGCACCGGCGAGCCCTACGGTCCGGACTTCCCCGACCTGTCGATGGAGGACATCGCCGACGCCGCGGCCCACACGGTGCGCGCGCTGGGCGTCGACCGGCTGGCGTGCGTGATCGGCACGTCCATGGGGGGCATGAGCTCGCTGTCCCTGCTGGCCCGCCATCCCGGACTGGCCCGCGGCCACATCAACATCTGCGGCGCGGCGCGCGCACTGCCGTTCTCGATAGCGATCCGCTCCCTGCAGCGCGAGGCGATCCGGTGCGACCCGCACTGGAACCAGGGCCGGTACGACGACGGGAACTACCCGCAGCGCGGCATGTTCACCGCGCGCAAGCTCGGCATGATGACCTACCGGTCGGCCCAGGAGTGGGACAGCCGGTTCGGCCGTGCGCGCATCGCGCCGGAGGACCTCGCGCACGACGGCTCCTGCGACCACGAGTTCCAGGTGGAGAGCTATCTGGAGCGGCACGCCCGGCGCTTCGCGCGTCGCTTCGACCCCAACAGCTATCTCTGCCTCAGCCGCTGCATGGACCGGTTCGACCTCGGCGAGTCCTGCGGCGCCACCACCGACGAGGCCCTCTCCCGTATTCGGCTGGAGAAGGCCCTGGTCATCGGCGTGGAAACCGACATCCTCTTCCCGCTGCGGCAGCAGCAGCAGATCGCCGACGGTCTTGCCGCCGGCGGCACGGACGTCGCGTTCCTGGCGATGGATTCGCCCGAGGGACACGACGCCTTCCTGATCGACACCGCTCGTTTCGGAACCCCCGTGGCGAAGTTCCTGACCACGCTCTAGCGGGTGTCTCACGGAGACACCCCCAGCCGCACCCCGGCCGCAGTCCGGTCCCCCCTCCCCCTCCCTTGGAGCACCGCAATGCCCGACCCCTCCTCCAGACTCGCCCTCGTCACCGGCGCCAACCGGGGCATCGGCTTCGAAACCGCGCGGCAGCTGGCCGCCGCCGGCATCCGGGTGCTCCTCGCGGGCCGCGACCGCGAAGCGGTCACCGAAGCCGCGGACACGCTGCGCGCCGACGGCCTCGCCGCCGACGCCCTCGTACTCGACGTCACGGACCCGGAGAGCATCCGGGCCGCGGCGTCCGAGGTCGGCAGCGTCCACGGCCGCCTCGACATCCTGGTCAACAACGCGGCCATCCGCATCGAGGAGTACGGCAAACAGCCCTCCGAGCAGCCGATCCGGCAGTGGCGCGAGACCTTCGACACCAACCTGTTCGGCGTCGTGGAGGTGACCACGGCCTTCCTCCCGCTGCTCGCCGGGTCCCCGGCCGGACGCATCGTCAACGTCTCCAGCCTGCTCGGCTCGCTGACCACGCACAGCGACCCGGACTCCTACGCGTACAGCCCCATGTTCAAGTCCCTTCCGGCCTACAGCGCGTCCAAGAGCGCCGTGAACTCCTGGACGGTCCACCTGGCCTACGAACTGCGCGACACCCCGATCAAGGTGAATGCCGTGCACCCGGGCTACACCAAGACCGCAATGAACGACGGCGCGGGCGATCTGCACGTCACGGACGGAGCCAGGACGAGCGTCGCGATGGCCCTGCTCGACGCCGACGGCCCGACCGGCACCTACACCCACAGCGGCCAGACCATCCCCTGGTAGCCGCCCCCGAACGGCAGTTCTTCCCCCTTGCCGTCCTTCCCGTATTGGAGTCACCCGATGGGCAACCATCTGGCCTTGGTCACCGATGAGACCAGCCTCGTCATCGACTACGACATGCCGTTGCTGCTCGAGGCCTGCCAGGCCATCGGCATCAGGGCCGAAATCTGTTCCTGGCGAGACCCGGACATCGAATGGGACCGCTTCGACGCCGTCCTCCTGCGCTCCCCGTGGAGCTACGTCGAGAGCCTCAAGGACTTCCTGGAATGGTGCGAGTACGTCACCGACGTGACGTACCTCTTCAACCCGCTCCCGGTGGTGCGGTGGAACCTCGACAAGCGCTACCTGGCCGATCTGGCCGAAGCCGGCGTACCGGTCGTACCGAGCGGCTTCGTGGCCCCCGGCACGGATGCGGCGCAGGCCCTGCGCACGTTCCTCGACCGGCATGCCACGGCCCGGGAGATCGTGGTCAAGCCGACCGTGGGCGCCTACTCCAAGGACGTGCAGCGCTTCGCCCGGTCCGCGCAGACCGAGGCCGCCGCGTACGTGGCCCAGCTGCTCGACCAGGGCAACCATGTCATCCTGCAGCCCTACATGGACTCGATCGACACGTACGGCGAGACCGACCTCATCCTCTTCGGCGGGGTCTACAGCCACGCCATCCGCAAGCGCGCGCTGCTCCTGCCGGACGGCACGGTCGACGAGCCGACGCAGGACGCCCGTACGGTGCGGGACGCCGCCGAGGACGAACGCGCCGTCGCCGTGGCCGCGCTGGACGCCGCGGCCGCCCACCTCGAGCTGCAAGAACCCCTCCTCTACAGCCGCGTCGACCTCATCCGCGACGCCGACGGACAGCCCCTGGTCCTCGAACTGGAGCTCTGCGAACCGTCGCTTAGCATGCCGTTCTCGGAAGCCTCCGCCACGCGCTTCGCGCAGGTCATCTCCGCACGGCTGGAAGAAATCTCCCGAACGCGAAAGAACGGACGGTCATGACCGCGCAACAGGGTTCCCTCGCCCCCCTCACCGCACCGGCGGTCTCCAGCGGCACCCTCTACGCCGCGCTCGGCGTGGTCAGCTTCTCCTTCAGCTTCCCGGGAACGGTGTGGGCGCTCGACGGGTTCGGGCCGTGGAGCGCCATCGGAGTGCGCGGCGTCCTGGCCGCCGTCATCGCCGTCGTCGCGCTCCTCATCACCCGGGCACCGCTGCCGGCCCGCGGGGACTGGCCCGCACTGGCCGTCGTCGCCGGCGGCTGCGCGGTCGGCTTCCCGCTGCTCACCACGCTCGCCCTGCAGACCTCGTCCACCGCGAACTCGGCGGTCGTGATCGGGGTCCTGCCGATGGCCACGGCCGTGTTCTCCGCCGTCCTGACCCGGCGCAGTCCTTCGAAGGTCTTCTGGGCCGCGGCCGGCGTCGGCGCGGCGGCCGTCCTCGTGTTCACCCTGGCGCAGAGCCACGGCCGTCCGACCGTCGCGGACCTCTTCCTCTTCGGCGCCCTGCTCGTCTGCGCGGCGGGCTACGCCTTCGGCGGACGGCTCTCCGCGGCGGGCATGCCGGGCTGGCGCGTCATCGCCTGGGGCGTGGTACTCGCCGCCCCCGTCAACCTCGCCGTGACCCTGTGGGCGCTCCCGCACGAGCCCGTCCACTTCACCGCGAAGGCCCTGCTCGGCATGGCCTACATCGCCGGTATCTCGCAGTTCGGCGGATTCGTCGTCTGGTACAAGGGCATGGGCCTCATCGGCGTGGCGAGGGCGAGCCAGCTCCAGCTGGCACAGCCGCTGCTGACGCTGGTGTGGGCGGTGCTCCTGCTCGGCGAGCACCTCACCGCCGCCGTCCCGCTCACCGCCGCCATCGTGCTCACCTGCATCGTGGTCACCCAGCGAGCCAGGACATCCTGAAACCCCGGCGGGGGACGAACCCGGCGGCAGCCGCCACCCTCCTCCCCCGCCCCGCCAGGACAAGCAAAAGCCCCAGGTCACGGCGAGTGAGTCCTGGGGCTTCCACAGAGCCGCCTTCGGGATTCGAACCCGAGACCTACGCATTACCAGTCTCGACAAGATCATCTCGATTGGTGCGGTCGTGCCACCGAACCCGTTTCCCCAGTTGAGAGACCTATCGCCCGAAACCCCACGTAGCACCCGTCATCACTCGGCATCCAGTCGGCTCACGCAGCAGACCCTGCCCGAGTAGCTCGAACAGGCCAGTCAGCTACAAATCGACTGATCACTCTTCGTAGTGGATCAGGCGCCGCAGGAGAGCCGAAAGCCCCGTCAAAGGAGTTCCTTCTCCGCAAGGACACTCCTTCGGAAAGGCGCCACATGGCCGGCCACCTCGCGCTCCGCGTCACGACTGCCATCGCCGCAGCTACCGCACTCGCATTCTTAACCCCGGCACAAGCACACGCCGGCGCCATCGGCTCAACCCCCGTGGCCACCTTCGACTACCAGGTCGGAGGAGTCACCATGAAGGTCCCCACAGGCTGCATGTTCACCCACGTCATCCGCGGCGACGGCAAGAAGATCACCTACCAGAACGCCGGCGTCGACTGCGGTTTCGTCGGCGCCCTCAATGCCGGCTTCTGCAATTGGCGCATCGACTTCACTTACGCCGACACCAACAACAAGGACTACAAGACCTCACGCGGCAAGACCCACACCGAGTGCAAGATCAACCCCATGCGGGACAACGCACCCCAGACACTCCCTCGCTACGGCAAAGCATGCGCCCACCTCAACATCAACGGCGTCCGCCGGGTCAGCCAGTGCCACCACATCACGAAGTGAGCAGCACATGACCACCCAGCCCACCCCCGAAGACCGCATCTGGGCAGCCAAACGCCGTCGCGCCGGCGTCGCCGCCTTCCTTGTCGGTGCCGCAGCCTCCTTGGCCTTCTTCGCTTTCTTCCCCGGCCTCCCCCATGTGATCGACTGGGGCGCCATCATCGTGTCCCTCTCCGTCGGCGGCCTCGCCCGCTGGGCGTGGCAGTCCCACATCACGAAGAAACACGCCGCTCTGCGGTAGGGCTCACGAACCCAGCGCGCCGCCCTCACCTCGGCCTAACGGACCCTCACCAAGATCGTCGTTGAGTCACGATGGGCATGAAGCCGGACGGCGGCCGTGATCGCCGGCACCGCCGAGCCAAGACCGAGACGGAGGTCACCAAGAAGCTCCGCGAGCTGGAGAAACTGCGTGACGAAGGCCGGGCCACGAAGGCCGGGCGAAAGCCGACCGTCGCGGAGTGGATGGACACGTACCTGCCCACGATCGGAGCTTGAAGCTCAAGCCGCGGTCCCTGGACGACTACTGGTCGAAGACCCGCAACGACATCATCCCAACGCACTTGCCACAGCGGTGGGCGAGGTCACCAATGGCACCGGGGTGACCATCACCGAGGCGATGAAGGCCGGTACCTCCATCGACTTCACCCGGGCGGGGAGTACGTTCCACGGCACCCTCGTCGAACCGACCAAGTACGACGGCGACGGCAATGACGGCGAAGGAAAAGGCTCTCACCGGGCGGGACGCCTGGGAGGGGGCAGCTGAGACGCTGGCCGCCAAGATGCGTCAAAACTGACACGGTCGGTCAAACAAACCGACGCCGTCGCTGAGTGGGACCCCCGGAATTGAGGTCCGGGGCCCCACGGTCTGTTTGCATCACACTCATGTCGGCCGACACAAGGCGGCCCGGTTCGGGCACTGCTGGCACTGGCAGCCCTACTCAACCCCGCGGCCGCACGGGGCCGCGTCTGAGACCAGAACTGAGACCGAGCACCCGTGCGGCGCGAGGACGGCGCCGTAGCAAGATCCAGCGAAAAGCAAAAGCCCCAGGTCACGGCGAGTGAGTCCTGGGGCTTCCACAGAGCCGCCTTCGGGATTCGAACCCGAGACCTACGCATTACGAGTGCGTTGCTCTGGCCAACTGAGCTAAGGCGGCACCGCTGGTCAGACAAGTGTTCCCTCGGAAGGGAGTGCTCATCAGCAGCGGCGCTAAGTCTACAGGGTGCGGAGAGTGCCCCGGACCACGGTGGGAATCGGGGGTCTGCCGGGGGGCTAGCCGGCTGCCGGGCCGCATTTCTTGCCGGGTTCCGGGGCCTTGCCCTCCAGCAGGTAGCGGTTGATCGCCGTGTCGATGCAGTCGCTGCCGCGGCCGTAGGCCGTGTGGCCGTCGCCCTCGTACGTCAGGAGGGTGCCCGACTCGAGCTGGTCCGCCAGGGCCTGCGCCCACTGGTACGGGGTCGCGGGATCGCGGGTCGTGCCGACCACCACGATCGGCGGGGCGCCCTTCGCGGTCAGCGGCTTCGCCGTGCCCGTCGCCTTCACCGGCCAGTACGTGCAGTTCAGCGAGGCCCACGCCAGGCCCGCGCCGAAGACCGGAGAGGCCTTCTCGAAGGAGGGCAGGGCGGCCCGCACCGCCTCCGGGCCGCTGAAGGCCGGCGGCTGGTCCAGGCAGTTGACGGCCGCGTTCGCGTACATCAGGTTGGCGTACTTGCCGTCCGGCTCGCGCTCGTAATAGCTGTCGGCGAGGGCCAGCAGGGGCGCCCCGTCACCCTGCATGGCCTCGGTGAGCGCCTCGCGCAGCTGCGGCCATGCGCTCTCGTCGTACAGCGCGGCGATCACCCCGGTCGTCGCGAGGGCCTCGCCCAGCGGGCGGTCCCGGTCACCCGTCGGCAGGGGCTGGGCGTCGACCTTGCGGAAGAACTCCTTCAGGCGCGCCCCCACCGCCTCCGGGCCGCCCTTGCCGAGCGGGCAGTCGGACTGCTTCGCGCAGTCCTTCGCGAAGGAGGTGAAGGCCGTCTCGAAGCCCGCGGTCTGGTCCCGGTTCAGGTCGAGCGCCGAGCGGGAGGGGTCCATCGCGCCGTCCAGGACCAGCCGGCCGACCCGGTCCGGGAAGAGGTCCGCGTACATCGCTCCCAGGAAGGTGCCGTAGGAGGCCCCGACGTACGTGAGTTTCTTGTCGCCGAGCACCCCGCGCAGCAGGTCCATGTCCCGGGCGGCCTCGACGGTGGAGACGTGGGACAGGACCCGCTGCGAGCGCTCCTGGCAGCCCGCGGCGAACTCCTTGAACGCGGTCACCAGGCGGGCCTGCTCGGCCGCGTCGTCCGGTGTCTGGTCCACCTGCGTGTACTTGTCCATCGCCGGGCCGGTCAGGCACTCGACGGGGCTGCTGCGGTCCACCCCGCGCGGGTCAAAGGAGACCATGTCGTACCGGGCGCGCACGGGCGCGGGGTAGCCGATGCCCGCGTACGCCTGGAGGTATCCGATGCCGGAGCCGCCCGGGCCGCCCGGGTTGACCACCAGCGAGCCGAGCCGCTTGCCCGGGCCGGTGGCCGGGCGGCGGGCCACCGCGATGTCGACGTCCTGGCCGGAGCCGGGGTTCGCGTAGTCCAGCGGGGCCTTCATGGTGGAGCACTGGAATCCGGGGACACCGCAGTCGCGCCAGCTCAGCTTCTGCTCGTAGTACGGGCGCAGCGCGGCCTGGTCCGGGGACGGCTGTGCCGAGGGCGTACCGGACGAGGCGGCGGCCCGCGGTTCCGCCGATCCGCCCGAGGTGCATCCGGAGAGCAGCAGCCCGGCGGCGGCGATCACGGTCCCGGTGGTACGCAGCAGGCTCCTGGTGTCCATCCTCGGAGCCTACGTCCTGCCGGCGAGGGCCAGCGGGCGGACCTGCACCGGGCGGCCGCCCCGGGTTCGGGACCCGTGCCGGGCGGGGCACGGGCCGGGCCCGTGCCGACCCCGGCGGCCGGTCCGCCCGTACGGGTGAGCCGGTCAACCGGGCGTTGCCGCTCAGCCCGCGCGCAGCGACATCGTCATCGCCTCGACCGCGAGGAGGGGGGCCACATTGCGGTCGAGGGCGTCCCGGCAGGCGATGATCGCCTCGATCCGGCGCAGGGTCCGCTCGGGGCCCGAGGCCCGCGCGATCCGGTCCAGGTCCGGCCGTATCTCCTCGTTGGCGATGGCCACGGACGAGCCGAGCTGGAGGGCCAGCACATCGCGGTAGAAGCCGGTGAGGTCGGTCAGCGCCAGGTCGAGGCTGTCGCGCTGGGTGCGGGTGCGGCGGCGCTTCTGCCGGTCCTCCAGCTCCTTCATCACGCCCGCCGTGCCGCGTGGCATCCGGCCGCCGGTCCCCGCCGCGGCGCCGAGCGCGGCCCGCAGCTCCTCGGTCTCCTTGGTGTCGACCTCCTCCGCGACCTGCTTGGCGTCCTCGGCGGCCGCGTCGACCAGCTCCTGCGCGGCCTTCAGGCAGCCGCCGACGTCGTCGATGCGGAGCGGTAGCTTCAGCACGGTGGCCCGTCGGGAGCGGGCGGCCTCGTCGGTGGCGAGCCGGCGGGCCCGGCCGATGTGCCCCTGGGTCGCGCGGGCGGCGACCGCGGCGACGGCGGGCTCGATGCCGTCACGCCGCACGAGCACCTCGGCGACGGCCTCGACGGGCGGGGTCCGCAGCGTCAGGTGCCGGCAGCGGGAGCGGATCGTCGGCAGCACGTCCTCCAGGGAGGGCGCGCACAGTAGCCACACCGTCCGGGGGGCGGGCTCCTCCACGGCCTTGAGGAGCACGTTGCCCGCGCCCTCGGTGAGCCGGTCCGCGTCCTCCAGGACGATGACCTGCCAGCGGCCGACGGCCGGGGAGAGCTGCGCCCGGCGGACCAGGTCGCGGGTCTCCTTCACGCCGATGGACAGCAGGTCCGTCCGGACGATCTCCACATCGGCGTGCGTGCCGACCAGGGTGGTGTGGCAGCCGTCGCAGAAGCCGCAGCCGGGCTCGGCGCCGAGGGCGCGGTCGGGGCTGGTGCACTGCAGGGCGGCCGCGAAGGCCCGGGCGGCGGTGGACCGTCCGGAGCCGGGCGGTCCGGTGAAGAGCCAGGCGTGGGTCATCTTGGACGCGGCGGGCGGTGGGGTCCCGTCCGAGACGGCCGTGACCAGGGCGTCGGCATCACGGGCGGCGGCGGCCAGCTGCGTCTGGACGCGCTCCTGTCCCACCAGGTCGTCCCATACGGGCATCCCGCCCACCACCTTTCACTCTCCGTACACCCATTGTGGCGGGCGCCACTGACAATCCGGACCGGCCGGCCCGGGCCCCGCCCCCGCCGGGGTCAGCGGCGGCGGCGCGTGCCCCGGCCGCCGTCCTCGTCGCCCTCGTCGTGCTCGTCGTGGCGGCCCAGCAGTTCGTCCGCCAGCGTCGGCAGATCGTCCAGCGGGGTCTCCTCCGCCCAGTCCGGTCGCGGCCGGCGCGGGCGGCCGTCGTCGCCGACGACCGGGAGCTCACGCGTCCGGTCGTTGCCCGACTCCCGGAAGATGTCCGGCGGCACCCGGTCGGCCGGGTTCTCCTCAGGACGCCGGGCGGTGGGCCGCGAGGCGGAACGAGCGGGCCCGGTCCCCCCGGACGGCGCGGCCGGTCGTACGGGAGGCAGCACGGCCGTCTCGTCAGCCGGGCGGACGGGGGGCAGCACGGCCGTCTCGTCGGTCGAGCGGACCGGTGGCAGCACCGACGTCTCCGCGGCGGAGGTCTCCTGCGCCGGGTCGGCCTTCGGCACCGGGACGGTCTGCGTGACGTCGTCCGGCCGCAGGACCCGCTTGGGCGCCGGGGTCTCGACCGTCACGGCGTCGTCCGCCTCCGGGGCCTTCCTCATGGCGACCTTGGGGGCCGGTGCGGATTCGGGTTCCGGTGCCGGCGCAGGCTGGGCGGCCGACGCGGCAGTCGCGGCCGCAGCCCTCGCCGCCTGCTCGGCCGCCGCGGCCGCCGCCGCCCGGCGCGCCTCCTCGGCCTTCAGCAGGGCCTCCTCCGCCCGCCGCTGCTTCTCCAGCCGCCGCTCCTCGGCCTCGGCCCGCAGCCGGGCCTCCTCCTCGGCCTGCTTGCGCAGCCGCTCAAGCTCGGCGGCCCGCGCCTTCTCCTCGGCCTCCACCCGCAGCCGCTCGGCCTCGGCCCGGGCCCGGGCCTCCTCCTCGGCGCGCTGCCGCTCCTCCGCCGCCTTGCGGGCGGCCTCCGCCTCTGCCTTGATGCGCGCCTCTTCGGCCTCGCGGGCCCGGCGGGCCTCTTCCTCGGCGCGCAGCCGCGCCTCTTCCGCCTTGCGGGCGGCCTCTTCCTCGGCCTTGCGCCGGGCCTCCTCCTCGGCGAGGCGCCGGGCCTCCGCCTGGGCGGCCACCTCGGCCTCCGAGAGCGGGAGCATCCGGTCCAGGCGGTGGCGTACGACGGTGGTCACGGAATCCGGGTCCTGTCCCGCGTCGACCACCAGGTAGCGCCCCGGGTCGGACGCGGCCAGCGTCAGGAATCCGGACCGCACCCTCTGGTGGAACTCCGCCGGCTCCGACTCCAGCCGGTCCGGAGCCTCCGTGAACCGCTCGCGCGCCGCCTCCGGCGATACGTCGAGCAGCACGGTCAGGTTCGGGACGAGCCCGTCGGTGGCCCAGCGCGAGATCCGGGCGATCTCGGTCGGGGAGAGGTCGCGGCCGGCGCCCTGGTAGGCCACCGAGGAGTCGATGTAGCGGTCGGAGATGACCACCGCGCCGCGCTCGAGGGCGGGACGCACGACCGTGTCCACGTGTTCCGCCCGGTCGGCGGCGTACAGCAGCGCCTCGGCGCGGTTCGACAGCCCGGCCGAGGAGACGTCGAGCAGGATCGAGCGGAGCCGCTTGCCGACCGGGGTGGCTCCCGGCTCGCGGGTCACGACGACCTCGTGGCCCTTGCCCCGTATCCACTCGGCCAGGGCCTCCACCTGGGTGGACTTCCCGGCTCCGTCGCCGCCCTCCAGGGCGATGAAGAACCCGGTGGCGGACGGCGCCTGCACCGGCTCCCCGCCGCGCAGCGCCTCGCGCAGGTCGCGCCGCAGGGGTACGCCGCTGCGGTCGTCGGCCTTGGTGAGGACCACGACGGCGACGGGCAGCAGCAGGGCGCCGACCAGCATCAGGGTGAAGGCCGCGCCGCCGTGCGCAAGGACGATCTCGCCGCCGCCGAGCCGGTGCGGGCCGATGAGCGCGGCCAGTGCCGGAGCGGCGACCGCCCCGAGGGCCACGGCCACCCGTACGACCGCCTGCAGGTGCTCGGTGACCCGGGCCCGGCGGAACTCCTCGGTCTCCTGGTCCAGCAGGGTGTGGCCGGTGTTGGCCGCGACGCCCGCGGCGGCGCCGGCGAGCAGCGACAGGAAGAGCACGGTCGCCGTGTCCGGAACCAGCCCGGTCAGCAGCAGCGCCAGCCCGGCCACCGCTATGGCGAGGGCGAGCAGGCGGCGCCGGGACAGCGCGGGCAGCACCTTGCCGGCCTGCGTGGCGCGGATGCCGAGGGCGGTGCCGCCGACGAGGGCGAGGACGGCCAGGGCGAAGGCGGCCGGTCCGCCGCCCAGGTCGAAGGCCTGCAGTACGGACACGGCAACGGCGCAGGACACCGCTCCGGCGACCGCGGCGCAGGCCAGGACCAGCAGCGGGATCGCGCCCGTACGGCCCTTGTCCGGCCGGTCGCCCGCCTTGGGGGCGCGCAGGCCCTCCAGCGGGGAACGGGGACGCGGGGTCTTCGTCCCGGGCAGGACGAGCGGGAGCAGCAGGGAGACCGACGCCGCGAAGAGGCCGGAGGCCACGTACGAGCCGAGGGCGGCCTGGTTCTCGGCGAACCAGTCCACGCCGAGGCCGAGGGCCCGCCCGATCAGGGTGGCGGCGAGCAGCACGGCCGCGGCGACCGGGATCGCCGCGAACGCCGTACGCAGGGTCAGCCGGCGCAGGGCGTCGAGGTGATCCGGCAGCGGCCGTACGGTCGCCCCCTCCGGCGGCGGCGCGGGCAGCAGGGCGGGAGCGGCGCTCTCCTTGGCCAGGGTCCACATCCGCTCGGCGGCGCCGGCGACGAAGACGGTGGCCAGCAGGACGGTGAGCGCGTGGGCCGGAATCCAGTCGAGCCACAGCGGCGCGACGACGAAGAGCCCGAGGCGGATCCCGTCGGCGCCGATCATCGTCCAGCGGCGGTCCAGCGTGCCGCCGGGGCCGACGAGCGCGGCCAGCGGGCCCAGCAGGACCGCGCCGAAGAGGAGGGTGGCGAGGATCCGGACCCCGAACACGGCGGCGACCGCGAGGGCCGCACCCCGGTAGCCGCCGCCGAAGGCGCCGTCCGAGACCGCGGCCTGAAGGGCCAGCAGCACCAGCACCAGCAGCGCGAGGGCATCGCCGATGCCGCTCACCAGCTGGGCGCTCCACAGCCGGCGCAGCCTGGGGGTGCGCAGCAGTGCGCGCACCGCTCGCTCGCGGGAATCCGCGGCTAGGGCTTCGTCGTAGGTGGGGTTCGCCGGGGCGGTCACGACCGTTGGCTGCTCGGCTCGCGTCATCCGCCCAGCCTATCCGCTGCGCTTGGCCGCTGCGGAGGCCTGTGGACAAGGTCCGGTGTGACCCCGCCCCCATCTCCCCGGGCTCCGGCCCGGGACCCCGGCCGACGGCGGTCCGGTGGACGGGCACCGGCTGCGCCGGGCCCCCGGGGCTCTGCCCCGGACCCCGCGCCTCAAACGCCGGCGAGGCTGAAGTTGCCGACGGCAGGAGCCCCCATCCAGCCCCTCCGGCGTTTGAGGAGCGGGGTCCGGGGCAGAGCCCCGCGCGGCGGAGCCGCCGGACGAGCTCGGCTGGAACGACGCGGGCCCCCGTGCCGGTGCGTGCACAGGGGCCCGTGGTCAGGAGGCGGACGGAGGTCAGTCCTCCGTCGGGGCCGCGGCCGCCTTCTTGGCCGGGGCCTTCTTCGCCACGGCCTTCTTGGCCGGGGCCTTCTTCGCCACGGCCTTCTTCGCCGTCGTCTTCTTGGCCGCCGCCGTCGTCTTCTTCGCGGCTGCGGTCGTCTTCTTCGCCGGGGCCTTCTTGGCAGTGGCCTTCTTCGCCGTCTTCTTCGCCGGGCCCTTCGCCCGCTTCTCCGCGAGCAGCTCGTAGCCCCGCTCCGGCGTGATCGTCTCGACGTCGTCGTCCCGCCGCAGCGTCGCGTTCGTCTCGCCGTCCGTCACGTACGGACCGAAGCGCCCGTCCTTCACGACCACCGGCTTCTCGCTCACCGGGTCGGTCCCCAGCTCCTTCAGCGGCGGCTTGGCCGCCGCCCGGCCCCGCTGCTTCGGCTGCGCGTAGATCGCGAGCGCCTCGTCCAGCGTGATCGAGAAGAGCTGCTCCTCCGTCTCCAGCGACCGCGAGTCCGTGCCCTTCTTCAGGTACGGGCCGTAGCGGCCGTTCTGGGCGGTGATCTCCACGCCCTCCGCGTCCGTGCCCACGACGCGCGGCAGCGACATCAGGCGCAGGGCGTCGTCCAGCGTCACCGTGTCCAGGCTCATCGACTTGAACAGCGAGGCGGTCCGCGGCTTGACCGCGTTCTTGCCCGTCTTGGGCGTGCCCTCGGGCAGGATCTCCGTCACGTACGGCCCGTAGCGGCCGTCCTTGGCGACGATCTCGTTCCCGCTGACCGGGTCCTTGCCGAGCGCGAACTCGCCGCTCGGCTTCGCGAACAGCTCCTCCGCGTACTCGACCGTCAGCTCGTCCGGAGCCATGTCGTCCGGTACGTCGGCCCGCTGGTGGCCCTCCGCGTCCTTCTCGCCCCGCTCCACGTACGGCCCGTAGCGGCCGACCCGCAGCACGATGCCCTCGCCGACCGGGAAGGAGGAGATCTCCCGGGCGTCGATCGCGCCCAGGTCCGTGACCAGCTCCTTCAGGCCGCCGAGCGCGTCACCGTCGGCCGGCACGACCTCGGTCGCGTCCTCCGAGCCGAAGTAGAAGCGCTTCAGCCACGGCACGGACTGGGCCTCGCCCCGCGCGATGCGGTCGAGGTCGTCCTCCATCTTCGCCGTGAAGTCGTAGTCCACGAGGCGCCCGAAGTGCGTCTCCAGCAGGTTGACCACGGCGAAGGAGAGGAAGGACGGAACGAGCGCCGTGCCCTTCTTGAACACGTAGCCGCGGTCGAGGATCGTGCCGATGATCGACGCGTACGTCGACGGGCGGCCGATCTCCCGCTCCTCCAGCTCCTTGACCAGCGAGGCCTCGGTGTAGCGGGCCGGCGGCTTGGTGGAGTGGCCGTCTGCGGTGATCTCCTCGGCGGCGAGCGCGTCGCCTTCCGCGACCTGCGGGAGGCGCTTCTCGCGGTCGTCGAGCTCGGCGTTCGGGTCGTCCGCGCCCTCGACGTACGCCTTCATGAAGCCGTGGAAGGTGATCGTCTTGCCGGAGGCCGTGAACTCGGCGTCCCGGCCGTCCGACGCCCGGCCGCCGATCTTGACGGTGACCGAGTTGCCGACCGCGTCCTTCATCTGGGAGGCGACGGTCCGCTTCCAGATGAGCTCGTACAGGCGGAACTGGTCGCCGGTCAGACCGGTCTCGGCCGGAGTGCGGAAACGATCACCCGAAGGCCGGATCGCCTCGTGCGCCTCCTGCGCGTTCTTGACCTTGCCGGCGTAGACACGCGGCTTCTCCGGCAGGTAGTCGGCCCCGTAGAGCTGCGTGACCTGCGCCCGCGCGGCCGCCACGGCCGTGTCGGACAGCGTCGTGGAGTCCGTACGCATGTAGGTGATGAAGCCGTTCTCGTACAGCTTCTGCGCGACCTGCATGGTCGCCTTCGCACCGAAGCCGAGCTTGCGCGAGGCCTCCTGCTGGAGCGTCGTCGTACGGAACGGGGCGTACGGGGAGCGGCGATACGGCTTGGACTCGACCGAGCGGACGGCGAACGAGGTCTGCGCCAGCGCGGCGGCCAGCGCCCGCGCGTTCGCCTCGTCGAGGTGCAGCACCTCGCTCTTGAGCTGCCCGTTCGCGCCGAAGTCGCGGCCCTGCGCGATGCGCTTGCCGTCGACCGTGTTCAGGCGGGCGACCAGCGACGACGGGTCCGACGGGTCCCCGGCCCGGCCGGTGGAGAAGGTTCCGGTCAGGTCCCAGTACTCGGCGGAGCGGAAGGCGATGCGCTCGCGCTCCCGCTCGACGACGAGGCGGGTGGCCACGGACTGGACACGGCCGGCCGACAGGCGCGGCATGACCTTCTTCCACAGGACCGGCGAGACCTCGTAGCCGTAGAGGCGGTCGAGGATGCGGCGGGTCTCCTGTGCGTCGACCATGCGCTGGTTCAGCTCGCGCGGGTTGGCGACGGCGTCGCGGATCGCGTCCTTGGTGATCTCGTGGAAGACCATCCGGTGGACGGGGACCTTGGGCTTGAGGACTTCCTGCAGATGCCACGCGATGGCTTCGCCCTCGCGGTCCTCATCGGTGGCGAGGAAGAGTTCGTCGGACTCGGCCAGCAGCTCCTTGAGCTTGCGGACCTGTGCCTTCTTGTCGGCATTCACGACGTAGATCGGCTGGAAGTCGTGCTCGACGTCCACGCCGAGACGGCGGACCTCGCCTGTGTACTTGTCGGGAACCTCGGCGGCCCCGTTCGGGAGGTCGCGGATGTGCCCGACGCTCGCCTCGACGACGTATCCCGGGCCGAGGTAGCCCTTGATCGTCTTCGCCTTGGCAGGGGACTCGACGATGACGAGTCGGCGGCCGCCCTTTGCGGTCTCGCTAGTCGGGGACAACTTGGCTCTTCTCTCCGGTCGGCACTCGGTCGCGGTACGGCGACGCTGCGGAGTGTGACGGTACAACCCGCCCCCGTGTCAAACGGCACAAGCCCGCAACGGCCACTCGAACGGTAACCCGACAAGTGCCGTTTCTGCCGCCCGGATGCCGCGCCGGACCCTTGGCGATCACCGGGCCGAGTGTCCGGAGGGCCGTCTGGCCCCGCCTCCGCACCCGGTCCCGCGTCCCCCTTCGGGACCGTTCGGCGCCGCTCCCGCGGTCCCCTCCACGTGGGCTTTCCCACCGGACGCACCCCCGTCGCGGCCCTGCGTCAGAGCCGCGCGAGGCACCACGCGCCGAGGGCCGCCGACCCCGCGCCGGCGAGCAGGGCCAGGGGCACGGCCACGGCGGCGCGCACGCCCTCCGCCACCGGCGCGCGGTGCAGGACGCGCGCCCCCGTCCAGGTCAGCAGAGCGGCCCCGAACAGCAGAAACACGGTCGCCGCGAAGATCCCCGGCCCGTCTTCCACGCCGCTCCCCTTACCCCTGGGCCGCTCTCGGGATCCCCCCGGATCCCGTGGTGCATGACCCTGACAGCCCAGGGGAAACGAAGAGCGAACCCCGGGTTACATTCCGGTTCCGGCTAGTGCCGGGGGCCCGCCACGGGCTCCAGGAAGCCCTGCTCGACCAGCATCCGGATGGCGTCGGGCGTCCGGTCCCGCAGCAGGACGGGGTCCTCCTGCACCAGCTGCGCGATCGCGTCCAGGATCCGGCCGGCGGTCAGTGAGCCGTCACACACTCCGGCGAAGCCCGCCCCGACCGTGTCGACCTTGGTCGCGCGCCGCATGCCGCGGTTCTGCCGGAGCACCACGTGCTCCGGGTCCTCCGCGCCGGGCGCGCCGACCTGCTCCTGGACCACTTCCGCGGTGAGGGCGAAGTACCCCTCCAGCAGCGCCGCGTCATCGTGTTCCCGCAGGTAGTCCTGGCGGGCGAAGTGGGCCAGGACGGTCTCGCCCAGCGGCTGCTCCACCGAGTGCGGCCACTCCTCGATCACGATCGAGGGCTCGGCCGCGTCCGACCGGCGCAGGGTGATCCAGCCGAAGCCGACCGACTTGGTCTTGCGCGCCTCGAACTCGTCCAGCCAGTCCTCGTAGCGCCGCGCGTACTCGTCCGGATCGGCGCGGTGGTCCCCCGCGTCACGCAGCCACAGCTCCGCGTACTGCGTCACGTCCTGTACGTCACGCTGCACGATCCACGCGTCGCAGCCGCGCGGCACCCAGGAGCGCAGCCGGTCCTGCCAGTCCTCGCCCTCCACGTGCTGCCAGTTGCCGAGGAACTGCGCGTACCCGCCCGGATTCAGCCGCGCGCCGGCCTGCTGCACCAGGCTGCGGCACAGGTCGTCGCCACCCATCCCGCCGTCCCGGTAGGTCAGCCGGGCCCCGGGGGAGATCACGAAGGGCGGGTTCGACACGATCAGGTCGTACGTCGCCTCGCCGACCGGCTCGAAGAGCGACCCGGCGAGCAGCTCGGCCTCCGGGGCGCCGGACAGCGCCAGCGTCAGACGGGTGAACTCCAGGGCCCGGGGGTTGACGTCGGTGGCCGTGACCCGGGTGGCGTGCTGGGCGGCGTGCAGCGCCTGGATGCCCGATCCGGTGCCGACGTCGAGGGCCGAGCCGACCGGGATGCGCACGGTGATTCCGGCCAGCGTGGTGGAGGCGCCACCGACTCCGAGGACCACGCCTTCCTCGCGGCTGCCGATCCCCCCGGCCCCGCCGACGGAGCAGCCGAGGTCGGAGACGATGAACCAGTCCTCGCCGTCGGGACCGCCGTAGGGACGTACGTCGACGGTGGCGTGCACCTCGTCGCCCTCGCGCCGCAGCCAGCCGTCGGCCAGCGCCACGTCGACGGGCAGCGCGGCCGCGGCGTGCACGTGCGGTACGGGCTGCTGGAGCAGGAACAGCCGGACCAGGCAGGCGAGCGGGCCGTCGCCACGCGTGGCGCGCAGGGCCGGGACCGTCTCGCTACGGGCCAGTGCGGCGTAGGCGGGGGCGCCGAGCAGTTCGAGCATCCCGTCGGCGGTGAAGCCGGTGGCGAGGAACGCGGCGCGCAGCTCGGCGGCGTGGTCGGACGAGGGAAGGCTGGTGGTACTCACCCGACCATTGTGTCCGCTGCGGCGCCTCTTGCCGATCAGCCGGGCCCGGCCGCGCGGGGCGGCCGGCTCCGAGCGGGGGCCCGAACCGCGACAGGGCGGCCGCGGCCCCTCCCGGGACCCCGGCCGCCCTGATGGCGCAACGCCCCGGCGGCGACTCGGCCCGCTGCTCGGGTGACTGCTTCGGTGAGTCGGCCGGCAGTTCGGGTGACTGCTTCGGCGGCGAGTCGGCCGGCTACTTGGGCGTCGGCGAAGGCGCCGCGACCTGGCAGCCCTTCTGGCTGTTCATCGCCTTGTCCAGACCGCCCGCGTTGAGCTCGGCGAGCGCGTCCTTGCCGCCCTTCGTCGCGGCCTCCAGTCCGCCCGCCACTTCCTTCAGGCCCTCGGCGAACTTCGTCTGGTCCTTGGGGTCCAGGCCGTCCATCTTGGTCTTCAGGTCGGCGTAGCCCTTGGAGGTGTCCTGGAAGCCCTTGACCGAAGCCTCCAGGGTGGTCTGGCCGTTCTTGACGGGCGGCACTCCCGCGCTCTGCAGCGCCGTCCCCATCGATTTGTACGACTCGGACATCGTCCCGAAGGCCGCCGAGTCGGTCTTCTGGACCTCTTCGGGCTTGCTGCTCTCCGTCGCCACGCGCTTGATGTCGGCGTTGGCCGCCTCGATCTTCCTGAGCTCGGGCTGCCACTGGTCGCAGACCTTCTTGGCCCAGTCGTTGGCCTTCTTGTCGCTGTCGTCGCCACCGCAACCGGACAGCACGAGCATCAGTACCGCACCGCCCGACAACGCGGCCGCAAGCTTCTTGTTCACCGGATTGGTCCCTTCGAAGGCTCTCGGCCCGGAAGATACACGGCTGCCATCCGGCCACGCACAAAGGCGGACAGACGACGCGTCAGTCCGCGCCGCCTGTCCGCCGTTCGGGCCTACGGCCGGCTCTGCCCGGCCCTGCCCCGTACTGCTGCCGTGCCTGGGGTCAGGAGACCGTCGCGGGGTCGGCCGGCTGGCCCACCCGCTCGGCGGTTCCGCCCTCGCCCTCCTCGCCGACCGCGATGCCGCGGCGCTTGGAGACGTACACCGCGCCGACGATGACGGCGATCGCCAAGGCCGCCACGATCGCCCGTACGGTCGCGCTGGTGTCCTCGCCGAAGCTGAACTGCACGACGGCGGGGGCGATCAGCAGTGCCACGAGGTTCATGACCTTGAGCAGCGGGTTGATCGCAGGACCGGCGGTGTCCTTGAACGGGTCGCCGACCGTGTCGCCGATGACGACCGCGGCGTGGGCCTCGCTGCCCTTGCCGCCGTGGTGGCCGTCCTCGACGAGCTTCTTCGCGTTGTCCCAGGCGCCACCGGAGTTGGCCAGGAAGACCGCCATCAGGGTGCCGGTGCCGATGGCGCCCGCCAGGAAGGACCCGAGCGCGCCGACTCCCAGGGAGAAGCCCACGGCGATCGGCGTGAGGACGGCGAGCAGGCCGGGCGTGGCGAGCTCGCGCAGCGCGTCCTTGGTGCAGATGTCCACGACGCGGCCGTACTCGGGCTTCTCGGAGTAGTCCATGATCCCGGGGTGCTCGCGGAACTGGCGGCGCACCTCGTAGACCACCGAGCCCGCGGAGCGGGACACCGCGTTGATGGCGAGGCCGGAGAACAGGAACACGACGGCCGCGCCCAGGATCAGCCCGACGAGGTTGTTGGGCTGGGCGATGTCCAGGCTGAGGTTCATCTCCCCGGCCTTCGCGCCGACTTCCTTGACCGCGGTGGCGATCGCGTCGTTGTACGAGCCGAAGAGCGCGGCCGCGGCCAGCACGGCCGTGGCGATGGCGATGCCCTTGGTGATGGCCTTGGTGGTGTTGCCCACGGCGTCCAGGTCGGTCAGGACCTGCGCACCGGCGCCCTCGACGTCGCCGGACATCTCGGCGATGCCCTGGGCGTTGTCGGAGACGGGCCCGAAGGTGTCCATGGCGACGATGACGCCGACGGTGGTGAGCAGGCCGGTGCCGGCCAGGGCGACCGCGAAGAGCGCGAGCATGATCGAGGTGCCGCCGAGCAGGAACGCCCCGTAGACGCCGAGGCCGATGAGCAGCGCCGTGTAGACGGCGGACTCCAGACCGACGGAGATGCCGGCGAGGACGACGGTGGCCGCGCCGGTCAGGGAGGACTTGCCGATGTCCCGGACGGGACGGCGGTTGGTCTCGGTGAAGTAGCCGGTCAGCTGCTGGATCAGCGCCGCGAGCACGATGCCGATCGCGACGGCGACGACGGCCAGGATGCGCGGGTCGCCGGTGTGGTTGGTGATCGCGGCGTTCTCGACGCCGACGAGCTCCTTGTAGGTGGCCGGCAGGTAGGCGTAGACCGCGATCGCGACCAGCACCAGGGAGATCACGGCGGAGATGAAGAAGCCGCGGTTGATGGCGGTCATGCCGCTGCGGTCGCTGCGGCGCGGGGAGACCGCGAAGATGCCGATCATCGCGGTGATGACGCCGATGGCGGGCACGATCAGCGGGAAGGCGAGGCCCAGGTCGCCGAAGGCGGCCTTGCCGAGGATGAGCGCGGCCACCAGGGTGACGGCGTACGACTCGAAGAGGTCGGCCGCCATTCCGGCGCAGTCTCCGACGTTGTCGCCCACGTTGTCGGCGATGGTCGCGGCATTGCGCGGGTCGTCCTCCGGAATGCCCTGCTCGACCTTGCCGACCAGGTCGGCGCCGACGTCGGCGGCCTTGGTGAAGATGCCGCCGCCCACGCGCATGAACATCGCGATCAGGGCGGCGCCGAGACCGAAGCCCTCCAGGACCTTGGGGGCGTCGGCGGCGTAGACCAGGACGACGCAAGAGGCGCCGAGCAGGCCGAGGCCGACGGTGAACATGCCGACCACGCCGCCCGTGCGGAAGGCGATCCTCATCGCCTTGTGGGCGACCTCGGTCAGGTCCCTGGCGGGCTCGCCCTCGGCGGGGGTGGCCTCGCGTGCGGCGGCGGCGACGCGGACGTTGGCGCGGACCGCGAGGCGCATGCCGATGTAGCCGGTGGCCGCCGAGAAGAGGGCGCCCACGAGGAAGAACGCGGAACGTCCCGCCCGCTGCGACCAGCTGTCGGCGGGGAGCAGGAAGAGCAGGAAGAAGACCACGACGGCGA
This sequence comes from Streptomyces sp. NPDC088762, assembly GCF_044750905.1. Classification (NCBI taxonomy): domain Bacteria; kingdom Bacillati; phylum Actinomycetota; class Actinomycetes; order Kitasatosporales; family Streptomycetaceae; genus Streptomyces; species Streptomyces sp. NPDC088762. The sequence goes on along the minus strand of NZ_JBIVKT010000001.1, from coordinate 911,295 downwards.
AGACGCCGAGGGTGCGCAGCTGCCGGCCGAGGTAGGCGTTGGCGCCTTCCTGGACGGCTGCGGCGATCTTCTTCATGCTGTCGGTTCCCTCGTCGGCGGAGAGGACCTGGCGGACCAGGATCTGCGCGACGACGAGGGCGGCCAGTGCCACGGCCGCGATGACGATCACGATAAGGCGATTGTCATCGGTGAGTACTGCGGCTGCCAGATCAGTGGTGGCATCCGGCGCGATAGGGGTGAAGAGCCCCGTCATTCGTCCTCCTTGACGTGATGAGCTCAAGATGTGGACGGATTGTAGGGAGCGCGCTGCGATCAAAACAGTGGGCAGGAAACGCAATTGGCGTGCTCTTGCTCCTCAGCAATAGATCGCGTCACTCCATTACCCCCGAAAGTGCTAATGGTTCAAAGGCATTGACGGCACATCAATGATCTAGGAAATGCGTTCAGGCATGAAAAAGGCCCTGCTCAGCAGGGCCTTGATAAAGATCGGAAGATACGACGTAATGCGGACGCGGTGGATCTACGGCAGCTCGGGAGCGCCCGACACGGGCCAGCTCATCCGGATGGTCCCGCCCGATTCCCCACTGGTCACCTCGACGTCGTCGACGAGCCCGCTGATCACGGCGAGGCCCATCTCGTCCTCGCCCTCGGTGTCCGGGTCCAGGACGGCGTCGATGCCGGACACGGCATCACCCGGGCCGCCGCCCGGTCCGGGAACCTCGTCGCCGACCTCGATGGAGAACTGCTTCTCCTCCTCGATCAGCACGACCCGGACCGGCGCGGTCAGCCCGTTGCTGCGGTGGAGCCCGACGGCGCGCGAACAGGCCTCGCCCACGGCGAGGCGGACCTCGTCGAGGACGGCTTCCTCCACCCCCGCCCGGCGCGCCACGGCGGCCGCGACCAGGCGGGCCGTCCGGACGTGTTCGGGCTGGGCGCTGAAGCGCAGTTCAACGGTGGCCATGCGCGTCCCCCTCGGACTACGGGCGTGCCTTGACAGGGGCCCGGGCCAACCGCGGCCCGGTGCCCCCGCTCTCCTCGTCGGCTCCCTGCTTCAGGGAGCCGTCAGTCGGTGGCGTTGACGGCATCTTCCACAGTGGTGTGGATCGGGAACACCTTGGTCAGACCGGTGATGCGGAAGATCTTCAGGATGCGCTCCTGATTGCAGACCAGACGCAGCGAACCCTCGTGCGCGCGGACGCGCTTGAGGCCTCCCACGAGCACACCAAGTCCGGTGGAGTCGAGGAAGTCCACTCGCTCCATGTCGACAACCAGGTGGTAGCTGCCGTCGTTCACCAACTCGACCAACTGCTCGCGCAGCTTGGGCGCGGTATACACATCAATCTCGCCACCGACCTCCACGACCGTACGGTCGCCGACAGTGCGAGTCGACAGGGACAGGTCCACGGATCCTCCAGCACCTTGCTATCGAGCGGCGCCCCCCAGGGGCCTCCCCACCCGAAGGTAGGTGAGGGATTGGCTGCCGCGATGGCATTCAATCACTTACCGGCAGGCGCGCACGACGCCTTCGGACCATTGTCCCGCACGCCGGTGACACACTCGGTTCCAATGGCCCATACTCACCGCCCCGGTCGGCCCACGCCACCCGCGGACCCTCGACCCACCCCCGGCACGGTCCTGCACCGCCTGTCACGGGGGCCTTCTCGAGCTGCGCGCATCACTCATACGGAGCACTTGCCCCCTCGGGAGGGCCGTCATGCAGTCTGGCCCGACCGCATCCGAACGGATGTCGTAGCCGCCATTGAGGCCGCCGGGATCGGCCATCCGTGGGAACACCAGGCCGCGGCCGCCGAGCACGCCCTGGACGGCGAGTCCGTGGTCGTGGCCACCGGCACCGCCTCCGGCAAGTCGCTGGCCTACCTCGCGCCCGTGCTCTCGGCGCTGGCGGACGGCGCCGAGGCCCCGAACGGGCGGGGTGCCACCGCCCTCTACCTGGCCCCGACCAAGGCCCTGGTGGCCGATCAGCGGCGCGCCGTACGGGAACTGGCCGCTCCCCTCGGCAACGCGGTCCGCCCCGCCGTCTACGACGGCGACACGCCGGTGGAGGAACGCGAATGGGTGCGCCAGTACGCCAACTACGTCCTCACCAACCCCGACATGCTGCACCGCGGCATCCTCCCGGCCCACCCGCGATGGGCCTCCTACCTGCGGGCCCTGCGCTACGTGGTGATCGACGAGTGCCACACCTACCGGGGGGTATTCGGCTCCCACGTGGCCCAGGTACTGCGCCGGCTGCGGCGGCTGTGCGCCCGCTACGGCTCCGATCCGGTCTTCCTGCTGGCCTCCGCCACCGCCAGCGACCCGGCGGCGGCCGCCTCCCGGCTGACCGGCGTCCCCGTCATCGAGATCACCGACGACGCCTCGCCGCGCGGCGAGGTGGTCTTCGCCCTCTGGGAGCCGCCGCTCCTCACGGACCTGCGGGGCGAAAGGGGCGCGCCGGTACGCCGCACGGCCACGGCCGAGACCGCCGACCTGCTGACAGACCTGGTCGTCCAGGGCGTCCGTACGGTCGCCTTCGTCCGCTCCCGGCGCGGCGCGGAGCTGATCTCCGTGATCGCCCAGGAACGGCTCACCGAGGTGGACCGCTCGCTGGCCCGGCGGGTCGCCGCCTACCGGGGCGGCTACCTGCCCGAGGAGCGCCGGGCCCTGGAGCGGGCCCTGCACTCCGGCGAGCTGCTGGGCCTGGCCGCCACGACGGCCCTGGAGCTGGGCGTGGACGTCGCGGGCCTGGACGCCGTCCTGATCACCGGCTACCCGGGCACCCGGGCCTCCCTGTGGCAGCAGGCGGGCCGCGCCGGGCGGGCGGGCCAGGGCGCCCTGGCCGTTCTGGTCGCCCGTGACGACCCCCTGGACACCTACCTCGTCCACCACCCGGAGGCGCTGTTCCGCCGGCCGGTGGAGGCCACGGTCCTGGACCCCGACAACCCGTACGTCCTCGCCCCCCACCTCTGCGCGGCGGCGGCCGAGCTGCCCCTGACCGACGCCGACCTGGAACTCTTCGGCCCGGCCACCCACGACCTCCTCCCCCAGCTCGAAGCGGCGAAGCTGCTGCGCCGCCGCGCGACGGCCTGGCACTGGACCCGCCGGGAGCGGGCCTCGGACCTGACCGACATCCGGGGCGGCGGCGGCCGCCCGGTCCAGATCGTCGAGGCGTCGACCGGCCGGCTGCTGGGCACGGTCGACGAATCCGCCGCCCACACCGCCGTCCACGACGGGGCCGTCCACCTGCACCAGGGCCGCACGTACCTCGTGAAGCACCTGGACCTGGAGGACTCGGTGGCCCTCGTGGAGGAGGCGAACCCGCCCTTCTCCACCACCGCCCGCGACACCACCTCCATCTCCATCCTCGAAACCGACACGGAGATCCCCTGGGGGGCGGCCCGGCTCTGTTACGGCTCGGTCGAGGTCACCAACCAGGTCGTCTCCTATCTGCGCCGCAAGCTGATCACCGGCGAGGTCATGGGCGAGGCCAAGCTGGACCTGCCGCCCCGGACCCTGCGCACCAGGGCCGTCTGGTGGACGGTCACCGAGGACCAGCTCGACGAGGCCCGGATCAACCCGGAGATCCTCGGCGGCGCCCTGCACGCCGCCGAGCACGCCTCCATCGGCCTGCTCCCGCTCTTCGCCACCTGCGACCGCTGGGACATCGGCGGCGTCTCAGTGCCGCTGCATCCCGACACCCTCCTCCCCACGGTCTTCGTCTACGACGGCCACCCGGGCGGCGCCGGCTTCGCCGAGCGGGCCTTCCACACCGCCCGCGCCTGGCTGACGGCGACCCGCGACGCGATCGCGTCCTGCGAGTGCGAGGCCGGCTGCCCCTCCTGCATCCAGTCCCCCAAGTGCGGCAACGGCAACGACCCCCTCCACAAACGCGGCGCCATCCGCCTCCTCACCCGCCTCCTCTCCGAACCCCCACCCCCTGACCAACCCGCTCCCCCACACCCCTGACCTCGCAGACCCGCCGAGTCCTGCCGGTCGCCGCGCGCCCAGACCCGGGGATCCGGGGATCCGGGGATCCGGGGATCCGCCAAGTGGCCGCACCCGTGGCCGGCACCTTCACCGCTCGCCCACGCCAGGTGGCCGGGCCTGTGGGTCCGGCATCTCTGCGGACAGGACCGCGCCTGGCCGCGGAGCATGCGAACCCGGCAGCTCTACGGACAAGCCCGCCCCTGGTGGCGGGGCCTGCGAACCCGGCACCTCTCCGGGCTGGCCCGCCCCTGGTGGCGGGGCCTGCGAACCCGGCAGCTCTACGGACAAGCCCGCCCCTGATGGCGGGGCCTGTGGGCCCGGCACCTCTGCGGGCGGGCCCGCGCGGGCCCGGATCGCGGGGGTGAACGGGCCCGTCGCCGGTTCGGCCGTGACCTCGGCGACCTCGCCGGACACCCGGCACGCTGCCAGCGCGGCGCCCTGCGCCCGGGCCACCCGCCGGGCCGTGCCGCAGGCGGCGTCCGGGCCGTGGGCCCAGCTGGCCGCCGCCGCGAGGGCCGCCAGGTCGGCGGCGGCCGCCGCCCGGTGCCGGGCCACGACGGCCTGCCCGAGCAGCAGCACACCGCCGAACACCGCCCCCAGCACGGTGGCCACCAGTGCGGCCCACACCGTGGCCGATCCCCGGTCCCGGCTCACGGCGGCGGCCCCACGCTGTCCTCCGCCAGGGCCACGGCCTGTGCCCCGAGCCGTACGGGCAACCCGCCGGGGCCCGGTGCGGGGGCCGCAACCCGGACCCGCCACAGGTCCCCGGCCCGCTCGACCTCCACCTCCGCCCCCGAAGGAGCGGCCGCCCGGGCAGCAGCCACCGCGACCTCCGCGGGCTCAGACCGGGAGGCCGCCCGGGCGCCGGCCCGGGCCGCGTCCACACACTGGATCTGCGCTGCCGCCGCCATCAGCGCCCAGACGAGCAGGGCCGCGAACAACACCAGCGCCGGAATCACCAGGGCTGCCTCCGCCGTCACATATCCCCGGTCTCCGCGGTCTCCCCGGTCTCCCCGGTGCCCGATTCCCCGGCTCCGCCCGGCCGCCTTTTCCTCAGAACGGCACATCGAGCGCCTTCCCGATGGTCGACTGAAGGGCCGTCGCGACCACTTCGCTCGTGACCACCTTGTACAGAACGGCCGCGAATGCACAGGCAGCGATCGTGCCCATGGCGTATTCCGAGGTCGACATCCCGCTATCGCTCCCGCGGGCCCGCAGTGCAGCCCGTACCCGAAACCAGATGATCCTCATGACAACCTCCTGTTGATTTCCATTGGTGATCTGAGTGGGTTATGTGAGTTGTTGATGTGGCTTCAGGTGTGGGAGAGGAGACCGGATGCCATACCGATCACCACCGGAGCCACCCCGATCGCGAGAAATGCGGGGAGAAAGCAGAGCCCCACCGGAGCGGTCACGAGGACCGACGCCCGCTGCGCCCTGGCGCCCGCCTGCCGGGTCCGGTCCTCCCGGAGGGCTGACGCGAGCCGGGAGACCGGTTCCGCCGCGGGAGCCCCCGTCCGGGCAGCCCGTTCCAGGCATTCCGCGAGCTCCCGGGCACCCGGTATCTCCGCCAACCTCCCCCACGCGGCCCCCGGTTCACCGCCGAGCCGCAGCTCCGCACCGGCCCGGGCCAGCCGTTCGCCCACCGGGCCGCCCAGCGACTCCCCCACCACCTCGGCGGCCTCCACCGGGCCCGCTCCCGCCGCAAGGCAGGCCGCCAACAGATCCGCGGCGAACGGCAACTGACGCCCCGCCTCCTTGGGGTCCACCCCGGCCGGCAACCGTGCCCGTGACCGCAGTCGCCGCACCCCGAACGCGGCCAGTCCCCCGACGGCCACACCGGCCACTCCCCCGACGAGCAGCCAGCCCGCCAGCAGCGCCCCGACCGGCGCCGCCCACGCCTCCACCGCGCCGCGCACCCGGATACCCGGCGCCGGGCCCTGCGGGCCCGGTCTCACCCCCAGCAGGACCGCGCACCTGCGCCGGGCCGCCCGCGACCGCACCCGCGCCATGACCGCCGACCCCGCGCACAGCGCCGCCACCGCCAGGCACAGCGCCATCCCCAGCCTGTGGACACCGAAGCCCCCGAAGCCGCCCATCACCGCGCCCCCGTCCGTACGATCCGCCGACACCACAGCAATCCCAGTGCCTCCAGCAACCCGCCCACGAGCAGGCACCCCCACCCCATCGGGGTGTGCAGCAGCACCCGCAGCGGATCCGCCCCGAGGCCGGTACCGATCAACAAGCCCACCAGGGGCAGCAGGGCGAGCACCACCGCCGTGGACCGCGCCCCGGCGAGCTGGGCCCTCAGCGACTCCTCACGGTCCCGCTCGGCCCGCAGGGCGCCCTCCAGCCGGTCCAGGCCGGCGGCCAGGCCCGCCCCACCGTCCACCGACACCCGCCAGCAGGCGGCCATCCCGGCCAGTCCCTCCGCGCCGGGTTCGCGCCCCGCCTGGCGCAGCGCCGCGGGCACGTCCCCGGCGAACGCCGCGGCGGCCAGCACCCCCGCCTCCGCCGGACCCGGGCCGCCGGGACCCACGGCAATGCGCCGTATCGCCGCGGTCAGCGCCTGACCGGGCTGGGCGCCCGACCTCAGCTCCCCCACCACCGCCCCGCACAGGGCCACCACCCCGGCGGCCCGCGCCGTCCGGGCCCGCTCCCGCGTCCGGCTCCGCAACTAGCGCCGCACCAGCGGCACCGCGGCCGCCCCGGCAAGGAGCGGGATCACCGACCCGCCCAGCACCGCGACCACCAGTCCGGCACCGAGGCACACCCACTCCCGCCACCGCGCCGCCCGCAGCCGTACGGAGGCCACCAGCCGCTCCAGGAGCACCGGCCCGCCCGGAACCACCGGACCGCCCCCGGCCGCCAGCACCCGCGCCCGCCGGGAGACCCGGTCTCCGCAGGCCAGCACCCAGGCGGCGGCTCCCGCGCACAGCACGCCGACGAACACCGGTACCGGCAGCGCTGCCCCGGCGCTCACCGGGCACCCCGCAGCAGCGGACGCAGCCGCTCCCAGCCGCGCTCCCGTACGAAGCCGCGCGCGGACCAGCGCAGCGCCGGAACGGTGACCACCAGCCCGGCGGCGTCCCGCTCCAGCACATGCACCTCGGCCACCCGTCGGCGCCCCTCCCGGTCCCGGACCAGGTGGACGACCAGGGTCAGCGCTGCGGCCAGCTGGCTGTGCAGGGCGGCCCGGTCGAGCCCGGCGGCCGTCCCCAGCGCCTCCAGCCGGGCCGGGACATGGGCTGCGGCATTGGCATGGACCGTGCCGCAGCCTCCTTCATGGCCCGTATTCAGAGCCGCGAGCAGGTCGGCCACCTCGGGGCCCCGGACCTCACCGACCACCAGCCGGTCGGGCCTCATCCGCAGGGCCTGCCGGACCAGGTCCGCCAGGGTGACCAGGCCCGCACCCTCCTGGTTGGCCGGTCGCGTCTCCAGCCGCACCACGTGCGGATGGTCCGGGCGCAGTTCGGCGGAATCCTCGGCGAGCACGATCCGCTCGCCGGGGCCGACCAGCCCCAACAGGGCGCTGAGCAGGGTGGTCTTGCCGGTTCCGGTCCCGCCGGAGACGAGGAAGGACAGCCGGGCCTCGATCATCTCGCGCAGCAGCCGGTGTCCGCCGGGCGGCAGTGTCCCCGCCGCGACCAGCTCCTCCAGCGTGAAAGCCCGCGGCCGCACCACCCGCAGCGAGAGGCAGGCCGAACCGACCGACACGGGGGGCAGCACGGCATGCAGCCGGGTGCCGTCCGGCATCCGGGCGTCCACCCAGGGCCGGGCGTCGTCCAGTCGGCGGCCCGCGACGGCGGCCAGCCGCTGGGCGAGCCGGCGGACGGCATCGCCGTCGGCGAAGGTCACCCCCGTCAGCTCCAGCCCGCCACCCCGGTCCACCCACACCCGGTCGGGGGCCGCCACGAGCACATCGGTGACCTCGGGGTCGGCGAGCAGCGCCTCCAACGGGCCCGCGCCGACCAGCTCGGACCGCAACTCGGCGGCCACACCCAGCACTTCCGCATCACCCAGCAGCCGACCCTGGGCCCGCAGGGCGGCCGCCACCCGCGCCGGGGTCGGCTCCGCCCCGGTCTCGGCGAGCCGCCGGCGCACCGCGTCGAGGAGGACCGCGCTCATGCCGGCACCCTCTGGGCGGAGCCGAGCGCCCGCTGCCAGAAGCCGTCGCAGAACCGGGCCAGGGCGCCCCGCGCCTGCGCCCCCGGTGGTTCCCCCTCGGCCACCCGCCCGGGGAGCCCCACCTCGACCGGCACCTCGCCGGCCAGCGGCGCCCCCAGCAGGCCGGCCACGGCCTCGGCATCGAGACCGCCCGGGCAGCGGCCCCGTACGACGACGCGGACGTCCCGGGCCACCATGCGCACCCCGGCCGCCACCCGGCCCGCGGCGGCCACCGCCCGGAGCTCGCCCGGTACCACCATCAGCACCAGGTCGAGCTGGGCCAGCACTTCGGCCACGGCTTCGTCCACCCGTCGCGGGAGGTCGACCACCACGACCCCGCCGCGGCGGCGCGCGGCGGCAAGCACCGAACGCATCGCGTCCGGCGGCACCACCACGCGGTCCCCGCGGTCCCAGCTGAGGACCCGCAGGGCATGCAGTTCGGGCAGGGACTCCTCCAGCGCTCCGGCTCCGACCCGTCCGCGCGAGGCGGCGAAGTCGGGCCAGCGCAGTCCTTCCGCGGCCTCGCCGCCGAGCAGGACGTCCATCCCGCCCCCGAGCGGGTCCCCGTCGATGAGGATGGTCCGTTCCCCGGCGCGAGCGGCCCGGAGGGCGAGTGCGCAGGCGAGGGTGGACGCGCCCGCTCCGCCGCTGCCCCCGATCACTCCGACCGTGAGGGCGGGCCGGCCGGCTCCTTCCACCACATCGGCGATGCGGTCCACGAGCCGGCTCTCGGCGTCGGGCAGCATGAGCACCTCCTCAGCGCCGATCTCCACGGCCCGCTGCCATACGAGGGGGTCGTCCGGGTCCCGGCCGACGAGGAACACCCCGTCTCTGCGCGGCGCCCCGCGCACCCGCCGGGCGGCGTCGTGGCCGACCAGCACCAGCGGCGCGGACTCCCACCCCACGCTGCCGACGCCTCCGCCACTCGCTCCACCGCGCTCCGGCACCGCGTGGTGCACATGCGGCTCGGCCCCCGCCGCGGCGCACAGCCGCAGCAGGTCGTCGAGCAGCAGGGGATCCTCGGTGATGATCAGCGGCCGCCCGGCCACGGGCGCCGCCCCGCCCACCGCGGCCCCGCCCGCCACAGACCCGGGTGTTTCACACGACTTCGATCGGACCACGATCTCCGCCCCCTTCTCACTGCGAAATCCAGCACCGCGGACTTCGCGGCTGGAATCACGGTGCAGCGATCAGGAAAAAGAAGTGGATCTTGCTCGAAAACTGTGGACACCGAGTCGATTGTGAATAACCCGGTCACCCACTCAGGTGAGTTCCGGAGCGCGGCGGAACCACTACGCACCGTTACGAGTCTGACGGGGTGAGGGCCTTCGCCACGCGGGCCCCCTACACGGGAGGAGGGCCGGACGGATGGTCACTTGGGGCCGAAGGCGGGGACGCGAACCGCGTCCGGACATGCGACGACCCCCGCCGGGGGGGAGAGCGGGGGTCGTCCCCACGGTCCGACTCGGGGGGGGGAGGAGCCAGACCGGGTTAGCACGGTCGCGAACGATCCGTGACTTCCATGGTGTACCCGAGAGGCTTCTCAGGCAAACCCACGCGCCACACCTTACGCCGAATGGTGGGCGCATATGCTCGGGGCGTGGAAAATCAGCCCTTGCCGCACTCCTCGCCCCGCACCGCAGCCTTCTTCGACCTGGACAAGACGGTCATTGCGAAGTCGAGCACCCTGACGTTCAGCAAGTCCTTCTACCAGGGCGGCCTGATCAACCGGCGCGCCGTGCTGCGGACCGCGTACACACAGTTCATCTTCCTGGCCGGCGGCGCCGACCACGATCAGATGGAACGGATGCGCGAGTACCTTTCCGCCCTCTGCAAGGGATGGAACGTGCAGCAGGTGCGGGAGATCGTCGCGGAAGCCCTCCACGACCTGATCGACCCGATCATCTACGACGAGGCCGCGTCCCTCATCGAGGCCCACCACACGGCCGGCCGGGACGTGGTGATCGTGTCGACCTCCGGCGCTGAGGTGGTCGAGCCGATCGGGGAGATGCTCGGCGCGGACCGCGTCGTCGCCACGCGCATGGTCGTCGGCGAGGACGGCTGTTTCACCGGGGAGATCGAGTACTACGCCTACGGACCCACGAAGGCGGAGGCCGTCCGCGGGCTCGCCGAGTCCGAGGGGTACGACCTCGCCCGGTGCTACGCCTACAGCGACTCGGCCACCGACATCCCCATGCTGGAGGCGGTCGGACACCCCCACGCCGTCAACCCCGACCGGGCTCTGCGGCGCGAGGCCGTGGCGCGCGAGTGGCCGGTGCTCGTATTCAACCGCCCGGTGCGGCTGAAGCAGCGGCTGCCCGGATGGTCCATGCCCGCGCGGCCCGCGCTGGTCGCGGCGGCGGCCGTCGGCGCGGCCGCGGCCACAGCGGGTCTGGTCTGGTACGCGAGCCGGCGCCGGGCCGGGGCCTTGGCCGCCGCCGCTGCGGCCGCGACCGCCGCGGGCGCCGCGACCGCCACTTCAGCCTGATGTCCTGACCTGGGCCGATATCGACCGTCCGATTCGCCCGATCTCGTCCGGGAAAGTAAAAAGTGGAGCCAGGGGTTTCGCATAGCTCCTCATCGGAGTACAAATAAAGCAACGGCCCGCGAGACCAAAGAACATCCGAGAGGATCATCTTTAAAACGCAGTAAGGCCCACGGACCGAAGCATGAACGCTTGGCACCCACGCGACGTCGACCCGTCGATTACGGGCCAGCCGCACCAGGTGACGGGCAAAGTCCCCGACCTGATGGGCAACTATCGAGGACGCTTGGTAACTGGGCGTAAATGCCAGCGGCGACACCAAAGCAAGTCGGTGTCGCCGCAACCCGTGTGGGGCACATTCAGGGGCCGCTGGGGAAGCCTCAGGCCGCGCCGCGCTGCAGCGCCTCGCAGACGGCCGTCGACTCTCGGACGCCGAGCTCGATCGCCCGCCCGCAGTGGGCGATCCACGCGGCCATCCCCTCCGCGGTACCGGAGACGTAGCCCTCGAAGGCCGCGAGATACGCCTCGCGGCCCTGCTCGGCGTGACCGACCTCCGCCGGGCAGATCGCCTTCGGGTCGAGGCCACTGTTGATCAGGACGATGCGCTCGGCCGCCCGCGCGACCAGGCCGTTGTAGGTGGCGAAGGGCCGCAGGGCCAGCAGTTCCCCGTGCACCACGGCCGCCGTGATCAGCGCCGGGGCGGAGCCGCCCGCGATGATCACTCGGGAGAGCCCGTCCAGCCGCCCGGCGACCTCCTCCGCACTCGGCAGCGGCAGCTCCACCAGCGGTTCGTCCACCGCCTCGCCCGCCAGACGGGGCCGGCCCACCACGTCCCCGGCCACCGCCGACCCCGAGGCCACCAGGTGCAGCCGCGCCAGGACCCGCAGCGGCGACTGGCGCCAGATGCTCAGCAGCTGACCGGCCTCCGCCGTCAGCCGGAGCGCGGCGCCCACCGTCAGCGCTTCCGGCTCCGACCCGAAGTCGGTCCGGCGCCGCACCTCCTCCAGCGCCCAGTCCGCACCGGACAGCGCCGCGCTCGCGCGGGCGCCGCGCAGCGCTGCCTCCGAGGTGATCTCGCCACTGCGGCGGCGCATGACCCGGTGCCCGTAGACCCGGTCCACGGCCTTGCGTACGGAATCGACGGACTCGGCGACACCCGGCAGCCCGCCCAGGGCGGCCAACGGGTCAGAAGCGCTACTCATAAGTAGCGAGCTTAGGCCTGCACACCCTTGGCACCGACCCCTCCTTGGAGTGGTCTTCTTCACTCACCTTGACAACTGCATGCGATCAGTCCACTACGCTTGGTGAACATGAAGATCGCTTTCGTGGGAAAGGGCGGCAGCGGCAAGACGACGCTGTCCTCCCTCTTCATCCGCCACCTCGCCGCCAATGAAGCCCCCGTCATCGCGGTGGACGCAGACATCAACCAGCACCTGGGCGCCGCGCTCGGACTCGACGAGCGCGAGGCCGCCGAGCTTCCCGCCCTGGGCGCGCACCTGCCCCTGATCAAGGAGTACCTGCGGGGGTCCAACCCGCGCATCGTGTCCGCCGACACGATGATCAAGACCACCCCGCCCGGCCGCGGCTCCCGCCTGCTACGCGTCTGCGAGGACAACCCGGTGTACGCGGCCTGCGCGCGCACCCTCATGCTCGACGGGCAGCCCGTACGGCTCATGGCCACCGGGCCGTTCACCGAGGCCGATCTGGGCGTAGCCTGCTACCACTCCAAGGTGGGGGCGGTCGAACTCTGCCTCAACCACCTCGTCGACGGCCCCGACGAGTACGTGGTCGTCGACATGACCGCCGGATCGGACTCCTTCGCCTCCGGCATGTTCACCCGCTTCGACATGACCTTCCTCGTCGCCGAGCCGACCCGCAAGGGCGTCTCCGTCTACCGCCAGTACAAGGAGTACGCCCGGGACTTCGGGATCTCGCTCAAGGTCATCGGGAACAAGGTGCAGGGGCCGGAGGACATCGAATTCCTCCAGGACGAGGTGGGCGAGGACCTGCTGGTCACCTTCGGTCACTCCGACTGGGTGCGCGCGATGGAAAAGGGCCGTGCGGCCGCCTTCGAGCTGCTGGAGGCGACCAACCGGTTCGCCCTCCAGTCCCTCCAGGACGCGGCCGACGACTCGTACGCGCACCGCGACTGGGAGCGGTACACCGACCAGATGGTGCGGTTCCACCTCAAGAACGCGGAGAGCTGGGGCAACGCGAAGACCGGGGTCGACCTGGCGGAGCAGGTCGACCCCGACTTCGTCCTGCGTGAAGGGGCCGAGACCCACGAAGGGGCCGAGACCCCGGAGGGGGTCGAGGCGCTCGTCAGTCCTCGTCCGCACCCTCATCGGACGGCTCCTCAGCCGGCTTGACCTCGGCGGGGGCCGCCGGCGGTGCGGGCGGCGGCCCCGCGGTCAGGAACTTCCCCCAGCCCTGCTTCGGCGCCTCGCCGACGCCGAGGGTGCGCAACCACTCCAGGGTCTTCGGGTCCTGGGCGTCCAGCCAGTCGGCCAGCTCGCGGAAGGGGACGCAGCGGACCTCCTTGCGAGTGCACATGTTCTTGATGGACTCCTCGACGGCGCGCATGTAGGTGCCGCCGTTCCAGGACTCGAAGTGGTTGCCGATGATCAGCGGTGCGCGGTTGCCCTCGTAGGCGCGGTCGAAGGCCTGCTGCAGGCCGTCGCGCATCTGGTCGCCCCAGTACTGGTGCTGCGAGGGGTCGCCCTGCGAGGTCGTCCCCGACTGGTTGACCATGTAGTTGTAGTCCATGCTCAGGGTGTCGAAGGCCCGGCCCGGCATCGGCACCAGCTGCAGCGGCAGGTCCCACAGCCCATCCGTCTTCTTGGGCCAGATCTGCTTGCTGATGCCGCTGGAGTCGTAGCGGAAGCCCATGTCCTTCGCCGCCAGCATGAAGTTCTTCTGGCCCTCCAGGCACGGCGTGCGGGCCCCGATCAGCTCCTTGTCGTAGTCGAAGGGGAGCGGCGCCATGTCCTTCAGGCCCGCGTTCGTCTTCCAGCTCTTGACGAAGGACTTGGCCTGGTTGATCTCGCTCTTCCACTCCTCGACCGACCAGGTGCCGACGCCTCCGTCGGGACCACAGAAGTGACCGTTGAAGTGGGTGCCGATCTCGTTGCCCTCCAGCCAGGCCGCGCGCACCTGGGTGGCGGTGTCCTTGATGCCCTGCAGGTCGCCGAAGCCGATGTCGGAACGGCCGGGTGAGTGCTGCGGGGCGGTGTAGAGGGAGCTCTTCTCCTCGGGGAGCAGGTACACGCCGCTGAGGAAGTACGTCATGCGGGCGTTGTACTGCTTGCCGACCTCGCGGAAGTGGGAGAAGAGCTTCTGGCTGTCCTCGCCGGCCCCGTCCCACGAGAACACGACGAACTGCGGCGGCTTCTCGCCGGGCTTCAGTTTCTGCGCCTTCTGCACGTGGGGCTGACTGCCGGTGTACGCGGTCGAACCGTCGCCGATGGGCCGGTTGACGCTGCCGGGGGCTTCGGGGGCGTTGGCGCCCTTCTTGGACCCGGACGCCGGGGACTTGGCGGGCTCCGAGGAGCTGCACCCGGCGACGCCCAGGACCAGCGCCGTGGCGACCACGCCGCCGGCGATCTTCTTCGTGGCGGCGATCATCCGCCCCACCTCTCCCTCGCAGTTCCGTTTCAGGGCTTCCGCGCCGCAACGTCCCACGCGGTCAGCTTTGAGGGAGAGGTGACAAGCCGGACAAAATGATTAATCACCTCTGAGTGCTAATTCCTAGGCCATTTGCCCCCATTCCCCACCACTCCTCTTTACTCTCCATTACCATCCATTTACCGAGTGTTGAGACTCCCGCCGCTTCACCCCTCCCCGAGGAGACGGGACCTATGACAGCCACTTCCCCCACCCCCACGGACCTCTCCGCCGACCTCTCCGCCTCCATCGCCGTCTTCCTGATCGCGCTGCCGCTCTCGCTCGGCATCGCCCTGGCCACCGGCGCACCGCTGCAGGCGGGACTGGTCGCCGCGGTGATCGGCGGGCTCGTCGCCGCACGGCTCGGCGGCGCACCCCTCCAGGTCAGCGGGCCGGCCACCGGACTCACCGTCGTCACCGCCGAGTTGATCCAGCACTACGGGTGGCGCACCACCTGCGCCATCACCGTGCTCGCCGGCTGCTGCCAGGTCGGGCTGGCCGCGCTGCGCACCGCCCGGTCGGCGCTGGTGGTCAGCCCGGCCATCGTGCACGGCATGCTCGCCGGCGTCGGCGTGACGATCGCCCTGTCCCAGCTGCACATCGTGCTCGGCGGCACCCCGCAGAGCTCGGCCGTGGCCAATGTCCTGGGACTGCCCGCCCAGTTGGCCGATCTGCACCCGGCGGCGCTCGGCGTCAGCGCGCTGACACTGGCCGTCCTGCTCGTCTGGCCACGGCTGCCCGGACGGGTCGGCCGCGCCCTGCGCAAGGCCCCCGCCGCTCTCGCCGCCGTGGCGACAGCCACCGCCGCCGCAGCGCTGGCGGGGCTCACGCTGCCCCGCGTGGACCTGCCGTCCTGGCGCAGCCACGCCCTGCCCGAACTGCCCCAGGGCCCGGTCCTCGGCATCATCGCCGCCGTCCTGACCGTCACCCTGGTCGGCAGCGTGGAGTCGCTGCTCTCCGCGGTGGCGACCGACAAGCTGATCGTCTCCCAGCGGCGTACGGGCAACCGGCCGCCCCGCGCCGACCTGGACAGGGAACTGCGCGGCCAGGGCGTGGCGAACGTCCTCTCGGGGGCGCTGGGCGGTCTGCCCATCGCCGGTGGCGCCGTGCGCAGCTCGGCAAACGTCAAGGCCGGGGCCGTCAGCCGCCGTTCGGTCATGCTGCACGGGCTGTGGATCCTGCTCGCGGCGGCGCTGCTCACCCCCGTCCTCGACCTGGTCCCGCTGGCCGCGCTGGCCGCGCTGGTGATGGCGGTCGGGGTGCAGATGGTGAGCGCGACGCACCTGCGTACCGTCACCCGGCACCGCGAGATCCTGGTCTACGCGACGACGATCGCAGGAGTGGTGTTCGGCGGCGTGCTGGAAGGAGTGGCCATCGGGATCGCGGTCGCCGTGGCGGTCGCGCTGCACCGGCTCACCCGCACCCGGATCACCGTGGAGGAGCGGGACGGCGTCCACCGGGTGCGGGCCCGCGGCCAGTTGACCTTCCTCGCGGTCCCCCGGCTGAGCCGGGTGCTCAACCACATTCCGCCCGACGCGCGCGTGGTCGTCGAGCTGGACGGCTCGTTCATGGACCACGCGGCGTACGAGACGCTCCAGGACTGGCAGGACTCCCACTTGGCGCACGGCGGCGCACTGGAGGTCATCGGCCGCTCCGCCGACCGGTCGCAGCCCTGGCAGCAGCGCCTCGACGGGAGCGGAGCCGAGCGGGCCGACCACCACTGCTGCCGCCCGTGGACCCCGTGGAAGAACCACTGCGACCACCGGTCCGCCGCCGGGGACTCCGGCAGCGCCGCAGGTCTCAAGGGCCCGGGCTCGGCCGCGGTTCCGGACTCCGGGGCGGAGGCACCGGCGCCGCGCCGCCGGGGGGCGGGCCAGCTGGCCAGCGGGATCAGCGCCTTCCAGCGCGATACCGCGCCGCACGTACGGGACGAGCTGGCCCGGCTGGCCCGCGAAGGGCAGCGGCCCTCCCAGCTCTTCCTCACCTGCGCCGACTCCCGCCTGGTGACCAGCATGATCACCGCCAGTGGACCGGGCGACCTGTTCACCGTCCGCAACGTCGGAAACCTGGTCCCCCTGCCCGGCGCCGAATCCGGCGACGACTCGGTCGCAGCCGCCATCGAGTACGCGGTGGACGTGCTGAAGGTGGACAGCATCACGGTGTGCGGCCACTCCGGCTGCGGCGCCATGCAGGCTCTGCTCAACTCCACGCCCGGAACCCCCGTCACCCCGCTGAAGCGCTGGCTGCGCCACGGCCTGCCCAGCCTGGAGCGGATGGCCAGCCGGCACCACGCCTGGGCCCGCATCTCGGGCCGGCTCCCGGCGGACGCCGTGGAGCAGCTGTGCCTGACCAACGTGGTGCAGCAGCTGGAGCACCTGCGCGCCCACGAATCGGTGGCCAGACGGCTCGCCGAGGGCACGCTGGAGCTGCACGGGATGTACTTCCACGTGGGCGAGGCCCAGGCGTACCTGCTCTCCGAGGGCGAGGACTTCTTCGACTGCCGGGTCTTCGACACCGTCGGCACCGGCGGAGCGGTCGGACAGAACGCCTGAAACCACAGCGCGCCTGAACCGATGGCGGCCCGCATCCGTGCAATCGTTTTGGCCCCTTCCCGCACCCTGCAGCGGGAGGGGGCCTTTCACGCCCGGACCCAGGCGTGCTATAGGTCTAAACCAATTCTCGGCTACCCCTTGTCACCTGGGCCGCTGACTGATGAGCTATGCCCGGGGACACAACGGACACCCTGGGAAAGGGAGATGTCGTGAGCAATGAGAGCCTGGCCAATCTGCTCAAGGAGGAGCGGCGGTTCGCACCGCCCGCCGATCTGGCCGCCGCCGCCAACGTGACAGAGGCTGCGTACACACAGGCCGACGCGGACCGGCTGGGCTTCTGGGCCGAGCAGGCCCGGCGGCTGACCTGGGCCACCGAGCCGACCGAGACGCTCGACTGGACGAACCCGCCCTTCGCCAAGTGGTTCGCGGACGGCAAGCTGAACGTGGCCTACAACTGCGTGGACCGGCACGTCGAAGCCGGCAACGGCGACCGCGTCGCCCTCCACTTCGAGGGCGAGCCCGGCGACAGCCGCGCGATCACCTACGCCGAGCTCAAGGACGAGGTCTCCAGGGCCGCCAACGCCCTGACCGAGCTGGGCGTCCAGCCCGGCGACCGCGTCGCCGTGTACCTGCCGATGATCCCCGAGGCGGTCGTCGCGATGCTCGCGTGCGCCCGCGTCGGCGCCGCGCACTCCGTGGTCTTCGGCGGCTTCTCCGCCGACGCCGTCGCCTCCCGCATCCAGGACGCCGACGCCAAGCTGGTCATCACCGCCGACGGCGGCTACCGCCGCGGCAAGCCCACCGCGCTCAAGCCCGCCATCGACGAGGCCGTGGGCAAGTGTCCGCAGGTCAAGAACGTGCTCGTCGTACGGCGCACCGGCCAGGACACCGCCTTCACCGAAGGCCGCGACGTCTGGTGGCACGAGGTCGTCGGCCGCCAGTCCACCTCGCACACCCCGCAGGCCTTCGACGCCGAGCACCCGCTCTTCATCCTCTACACCTCGGGGACCACGGGTAAGCCGAAGGGCATCCTGCACACCTCGGGCGGCTACCTCACGCAGGTCGCGTACACCCACCACGCGGTCTTCGACCTGAAGCCGGAGACCGACGTCTACTGGTGCACCGCCGACATCGGCTGGGTGACCGGGCACTCGTACATCGTCTACGGGCCGCTCGCCAACGGCGCCACCCAGGTGATGTACGAGGGCACGCCGGACACCCCGCACCAGGGACGCTTCTGGGAAATCGTGCAGAAGTACGGCGTCAGCATCCTCTACACGGCACCGACGGCCATCCGTACGTTCATGAAGTGGGGCGACGACATCCCCGCGAAGTTCGACCTGTCGAGCCTGCGCGTCCTGGGCTCGGTCGGCGAGCCGATCAACCCCGAGGCCTGGATCTGGTACCGCAAGCACATCGGCGGCGACCGCTGCCCGATCGTGGACACCTGGTGGCAGACCGAGACCGGCGCGATGATGATCTCCCCGCTCCCGGGCGTCACGCACACCAAGCCGGGCTCGGCGCAGCGCGCCCTGCCCGGGATCTCCGCCACCGTCGTGGACGACGAGGCGAACGAGGTCCCCGACGGCGGAGGCGGCTATCTGGTCCTGACCGAGCCGTGGCCGTCGATGCTGCGCACCATCTGGGGTGACGACCAGCGTTTCATCGACACCTACTGGTCGCGCTTCGAGGGCAAGTACTTCGCGGGCGACGGCGCCAAGAAGGACGACGACGGAGACATCTGGCTGCTCGGCCGGGTGGACGACGTGATGCTGGTCTCCGGCCACAACATCTCCACCACCGAGGTCGAGTCGGCGCTCGTCTCGCACCCCTCGGTCGCCGAGGCGGCCGTGGTCGGCGCCAACGACGAGACCACCGGCCAGGCCATCGTGGCCTTCGTCATCCTGCGCGGCACCGCCTCCGAGACCGAGAGCCTGGTCGCGGAGCTGCGCAACCACGTCGGCGCCACGCTCGGCCCGATCGCCAAGCCGAAGCGGATCCTGCCGGTCCAGGAGCTGCCGAAGACCCGCTCGGGCAAGATCATGCGCCGTCTGCTGCGCGATGTGGCGGAGAACCGCGCGGTCGGCGACGTGACCACGCTCGCCGATTCCTCGGTCATGGACCTGATCCAGAGCAAGCTGCCGTCCGCTTCCAGCGAGGACTGACGGACCGCCCGACCGGGCCACGTGGGAGGGGAGGAGGGTGTCCGGCGCGTAGCGCGCCGGACACCCTCCTCCCGTTTAAGGTGAAGATCACCCGATACGGCCGGCGGACCTGTAAAGTAAAAGAAGCGTCAAATGTGACGTGCTCACGTGTTCAGGGTGCGCCGGGAAGTCTGGTCGGCAACAGCGTTTGTCGTGCCGTCGACCACCCGGAGGTCCCCACCGTGGCCACGCCCAGCCCCAGCTCCAGCCGCAAGCTGCTCGGCCGGCTCTCGCTGCCAGAGCGCCGCTTCGTCGCCGATGCCCTGCGCGCCGAGACCGTCGGTGGCGTCCTGCTGCTCGTGGCCGCGGTCGCCGCGCTGATCTGGGCCAACACGCCCGCCCTGACCCACAGCTACACCGCGGTCCGGGACTTCCACATCGGCCCCGGCTCCCTGGGCCTGGACCTGTCGATCCAGCACTGGGCCGCCGACGGCCTCCTCGCGATCTTCTTCTTCGTCGCCGGCATCGAGCTCAAGCGCGAGCTGGTCGCGGGTGACCTGCGCGAACCCAAGGCGGCCGCCCTCCCGGTCATCGCCGCGCTCTGCGGCATGGCCGTCCCGGCCCTGGTCTACGCCCTGGTCACCACGCTCGGCAACGGCTCGATGGACGGCTGGGCGGTCCCGACGGCGACCGACATCGCCTTCGCGCTCGCGGTCCTGGCGGTCATCGGCACCTCGCTGCCGTCCGCCCTGCGCGCCTTCCTGCTGACCCTCGCCGTCGTCGACGACCTCTTCGCCATCCTGATCATCGCGGTGTTCTTCACCCACGAGATCGACTTCCTGGCGCTCGGCGGCGCGGTCGTGGGCCTGGTCCTCTTCTGGTTCCTGCTCCGCAGGAACGTCCGCGGCTGGTACGTCTACGTCCCGCTCGCCCTGGTCGTCTGGGGCCTGATGTACAACAGCGGCGTCCACGCCACCATCGCCGGCGTCGCCATGGGCCTGATGCTCCGCTGCACCCGCAAGGACGGCGAGCACCACTCCCCCGGCGAGCACATCGAGCACGTGATCCGGCCCGTCTCCGCCGGTCTCGCCGTTCCGCTCTTCGCCCTGTTCTCCGCCGGGGTCTCCCTCTCCGACGAGGCGATCGGGCAGGTCTTCACCCGGCCGGAGACCCTCGGGGTCGTGCTCGGTCTGGTCGTCGGCAAGACCGTGGGCATCTTCGGCGGCACCTGGCTGGCCGCGCGCTTCACCAGGGCCGAACTCAACGAGGACCTTGCCTGGCCCGACGTCTTCGCCGTGGCCTCGCTCGCCGGCATCGGCTTCACCGTCTCCCTGCTGATCGGCGAACTCGCCTTCGCCGGCGACGCGGTCCTCACCGACGAGGTCAAAGCCGCCGTCCTGAGCGGCTCGCTCATCGCCGCGGTCCTCGCCTGTGTGCTGCTCAAGCTCCGCGACCGCAGGTACAGGGCGCTCACCGAAGCCGAGGAGCGCGACGAGGACCTGGACGGCATCCCGGACATCTACGAGGAGCACAACCCCGAGTACCACCTGCGGATGGCGAGGATCTACGAGAACAAGGCCGCGGAGCACCGCCGCAAGGCCGAAGCCGCGGCCGCCGGCCCGGCCGAAGCGCCGCCCGGGTCCCGCACAGAGGGCAACCGTCCGGCATGATCTGACTGACGACGGAGGACAGCCGCCGGCAGCAGACGACAGAGGGAGAGAGCGATGAGCGCAGGGGACGAAGGAGTGCAGGGAGCCGAGCGCACACTCGGCCAGCTGGTCGCCTCGGCCACCGCCGAGATGTCCGCCCTGGTGCACGACGAGATCGCCCTCGCCAAGGTGGAGATCAAGCAGGACGTCAAGCGCGCGGGCATCGGCAGCGGCGCCGCCGTCGTCGCGGGCGTACTGGTGCTCTTCTCCCTCCCCGTACTGAGTTTCGCCGCCGCCTACGGGATCCATAACCTCGGGCTCGGCCTCGCCTGGTCCTTCCTCATCGTCGGCGGTGCGTTCTGGCTGCTCGCGGGCCTGATCGGGCTGCTCGCCATGGTCAAGTTCAAGAAGGTCAAGCCGCCGGTGAAGACCATCGAGTCGGTCAAGCAGACCGCTGCGCTCGTCGGAACCGTCAAGCCGCACGCGCGGCCGTTGAGTGACAAGGCCCTGGGTGTGGCACGCTCGTCCTCATGACAGCCCCCTCGCCGGACGCCGGCACTCCGCCCACCGCTGCCACGGCGGTACGGCTCGACGTGCCCGGGAGGTCGGTGACGCACCGGGACGTCGCCGCCAACGGAGCCCGCTTCCACGTCGCCGAACTCGGTGACGGGCCGCTGGTGCTGCTGCTGCACGGCTTCCCGCAGTTCTGGTGGACCTGGCGGCACCAGCTGACCGCGCTCGCCGACGCCGGCTACCGGGCCGTCGCCATGGACCTGCGCGGCGTGGGCGGCAGCGACCGCACCCCGCGGGGCTACGACCCCGCCAATCTCGCGCTCGACATCACCGGGGTCGTACGGTCCCTCGGCGAGCCCGACGCCGCCCTCGTGGGACACGACCTGGGCGGCTACCTCGCCTGGACCGCGGCCGTGATGCGGCCCAAGCTGGTGCGCCGTCTCGTCGTCTCCTCCATGCCGCATCCGCGCCGCTGGCGCTCGGCGATGCTGTCCGACTTCGGGCAGACCCGGGCCAGTTCGCACATCTGGGGCTTCCAGCGGCCGTTCGTCCCCGAGCGGCAGCTCGTCGCCGACGACGGGGCACTCGTAGGGCAGCTGATCCGGGACTGGTCGGGACCGCTGCTTCCCGACGACGCCGATCTCACCGTGTACCAGCGGGCGATGTGCATTCCGTCCACCGCGCACTGCTCGATCGAGCCGTACCGCTGGATGATGCGGTCGATGGCACGGCCCGACGGGCTCCAGTTCAACCGGCGGATGAAGCGGCCGGTGCGGGTGCCGACGCTGCACCTGCACGGCTCGCTGGACCCGGTGATGCGGACGCGCAGTGCGGCCGGTTCCGGGGAGTACGTCGAAGCCCCGTACCGGTGGCGGCTGTTCGACGGTCTCGGGCATTTCCCTCACGAGGAGGACCCGGTCGCCTTCTCGACCGAGTTGGTGAACTGGCTGAAAGACCCCGAGCCGGACCGCTGATGCGCCCCCGACGGGCGATGTGACAATCATTCAATTGCCCGGCGCATAGGCCAATTGGCCGCCGCATACGGGGTTACCGACCTTGGGGTGCGGGCACAGCTCGGAGTATGGGCTGGACGCACGACTACGGTGACACCGCACACGAACGCCGCTCGGCAGCTACGCCGGGCACCCACGAGAGGGCCGGCCGGCACGGCCACGACCTCAGACTCGGGATTCCGCGCATCCTGCGCCGCCGGGCACGCTGGGTCTCGGCACGCCTGCGGCATCCTCGGACGTAGAGACCGCGCGGACGCCGCGGCGGCGCATCGGCGGCACGACGCCCCGGCGCCCCGGCCTCAGAGGGCGCAGCCCTGGCTGTCGACCCGCTGCACGGCGCTCTTGCCGATCCGGATGTCGTCCCGGATCTCGTCCACCGTCAGCGCGTAGCCGGTGTTGGGGTCGTCGAGCGACTTCGCGAAGACGACCCCGTACACCTTGCCGTCGGGAGTCAGGAGCGGGCCGCCGGAGTTGCCCTGGCGGACCGTCGCGAAGAGCGAGTAGACGTCCCGTCGCACGGTGCCGCGGTGGTAGATGTCCGGACCGTTGGCGTTGATCCGGCCGCGGACGCGCGCGGAGCGGACGTCGTACGCGCCGTTCTCGGGGAAGCCCGCGACGATCGCGTCGCTGCCGGTCGCCGCGTCCCGGTCAGAGAACTCCAGCGCCGGGGCCTTCAGCTTGGGCACGTCCAGGACGGCGATGTCGCGCCCCCAGTCGTAGAGCACGACCTTGCCGTCGTACAGCTTGCCCTCACCGCCGATCTGTACGGTCGGCTCGCCGACCCCGCCGACGACGTGCGCGTTGGTCATGACCTTGCCGGGCGCGAAGACGAAGCCGGTGCCTTCCAGCACCTTGCTGCAGCCGGGGGCGGTGCCGACGACCTTCACGATCGAGCGCTTGGCCTGCCCGGCGACGGGGCTGGTGGCGAGGTCCGGGTCCGGCGCCTGCACCTCGGGGATGGGCTCGTTCGAGAACGGGGTGAACACCTGCGGGAAGCCGTTGCGCGCCAAGGTGGAGCTGAAGTCCGAGAACCAGGTGTTCGCCTGGGCGGGCAGCACCCGCGACACGCCGAGGAGCACCTTGGAGTTGCGGACCTCCTTGCCCAGCGTCGGCAGCGAGGTCCCCGCCAGTGCAGAACCGATCAGCCACGCCACCAGCAGCAGGGCCACCACGTTGACCAGGGCCCCGCCGCTCGCGTCGAGCGCGCGCGCCGGCGACCAGGTGATCTGGCGGCGGAGCCTGTTGCCCAGGTGGGTGGTCAGGGCCTGGCCGATCGAGGCGCAGATGATGATCACGACGACGGCGATGACGACGACGGTGGTGGACACCTGGGTGCCGTTGTCCGTCACCCGGTCCCAGATCAGCGGGAGCAGGGACACGGCGACGAGGCCACCGCCGAGGAATCCGATCACCGACAGGATGCCGACGACGAACCCCTGGCGGTAACCGACGATCGCGAACCACACGGCAGCGAGCAGCAACAGGATGTCCAGCACGTTCACATGGGTCACCGTCTCACGCGCGCCAGTCGAGCGGGACGTGCCGCGAGCGGTCCCACGGCCGCTCCCACCCCGCGAAATGCAGCAGCCGGTCGATCACCCCGGCCGTGAAACCCCAGACCAGAGCCGATTCGACGGTGAAACCGGGGCCCAGGTGGCCGCTCGGGTGGACGACCGTGACCCGGTGCTCGGGATCCGTGAGATCCGCCACGGGAACCGTGAACACGCGGGCCGTCTCGGCCGGGTCCACGACGCCCACCGGGCTCGGGTCGCGCCACCAGCCCAGAACCGGGGTCACGACGAACTCGCTGACCGGGATGTAGAGCCGGGGCAGGACCCCGAAGAGCTGGACACCGGCCGGATCGAGCCCGGTCTCCTCCTCGGCCTCGCGCAGGGCGGCGCGCAGCGGGCCGGTGGTGTGCGGATCGCCGTCCTCCGGGTCGAGGGCGCCGCCGGGGAACGAGGGCTGGCCGGGGTGGGAGCGCAGGGTCCCGGCGCGCTCCATGAGCAGCAGCTCGGGACCGCCCGGGCCCTCGCCGAAGAGAATGAGCACGGCGGACTGGCGGCCCCGGCCGTCCGCGGGCGGCAGGAATCGGCTGAGCTGGGGCGGCTCGATGGTCCGTACGACCCGCTCGACCGGCTCCAGCCAGTCGGGCAGGCCCTCGGCGGACACCGAGATGTCGGCGCCCCCGCGCGCTGCCGCTGCCGCCGTCCCTGCGGTCTCGTCCCGTGTACCGCGCGTCATAGGCACCCCTGTCCGTGATCTCCCGTACCGCCAACGCGGTCCGGGTACCGATTCGTTCCTACGGCTGCGCGCCGCTGCGCCTCACCCCTCGGCGGGGCCGGCCGGGCCCGCCGGCGGGGCGGGCAGGCCCGGGTAGTCCGGGGGCGGGTTCAGGCGCTGGCCCGGCAGGCCGCCCTTCTCGTACTTGAGCAGCTTCTTCGCCTTCTCCGGATCCGTCTCGCCCTCCCCGTACGCCGGGCAGAGCGGGGCGATCGGGCAGGCCCCGCAGGCCGGCCTGCGGGCGTGGCAGATCCGGCGGCCGTGGAAGACGACGCGGTGCGACAGCATCGTCCACTCGCTCTTCGGGAAGATCGCGCAGATCTCCGCCTCGACCTTCTCCGGATCTTGCTGCTCCGTCCACTTCCAGCGGCGGACCAG
This sequence comes from Streptomyces sp. NPDC088762, assembly GCF_044750905.1. Classification (NCBI taxonomy): domain Bacteria; kingdom Bacillati; phylum Actinomycetota; class Actinomycetes; order Kitasatosporales; family Streptomycetaceae; genus Streptomyces; species Streptomyces sp. NPDC088762. The sequence continues at coordinate 886,461 of NZ_JBIVKT010000001.1, read as the reverse complement.
CCGGCCGAAGTGGGTGTCGACGGTGATCCCGGGGACCCCGAACGCATTGCCGAGGACCACGTTCGCCGTCTTGCGGCCGACTCCGGGCAGGGTCACCAGGTCCTCCAGCCGGCCCGGCACCTCCCCGCCGAAGTTGTCCCTCAGGGCCTGCGAGAGGCCGAGGAGGGCCTTCGACTTCGCCCGGAAGAACCCGGTCGGCCGGATGAGCTCCTCCAGATGTTCGGGAGCGGCGGCGGCCATGTCCTCGGGGGTCGGGTAGGCGGCGAAGAGGGCCGGCGTCGTCTGATTCACCCGCAGGTCCGTGGTCTGCGCGGACAGCACCGTTGCCACGAGCAGCTCGAACGGATTGCGGAAGTCGAGCTCCGGATGGGCGTACGGGTAGACCTCGGCCAGCTCGCGGTTGATGCGGCGGGCCCTGCGCACCATGGACAGGCGGGATTCGGGCTTGGTCACCTTCGGTTTCTTGGCCGAACCTTTGCCCTCGGGGGCGGGTGGGGCCTGCGAAGATGCCTTCTCGAGGGCTTGTTCGCCCACGGCTGAATTTTTGGGCGCCGTCACTCGTGCGGACCCCTTGGCCTGTGCTCTCACCGGCTTATTGGACACCCGGCCAGCCTAAGGCCGACCGCTGACACCCGCCCGGACCTCAGGTAACACCACCCCGATTGGTCTCACACCGCACAGCACACGCCTCCGTCCGGCATCCTTGGTAGTGATTGATCGCACTGTTTGAGCCGTCCGGCAAAATGGGAGACCGGTCCCCTGAGCTGGTCGACATAGGAGAGAGACTCGTGGACGACGTTCTGCGGCGCGCCCCGCTCTTCGCGGCGCTCGATGACGAGCAGGCCGCGGAGCTCCGCGCCTCCATGGGCGAGGTGACCCTCGCACGCGGCGACGCCCTGTTCCACGAGGGCGACCCCGGCGACCGGCTGTATGTCGTGACCGAGGGCAAGGTGAAGCTGCACCGCACCTCCCCCGACGGCCGCGAGAACATGCTGGCCGTCCTCGGCCCCGGCGAGCTGATCGGCGAGCTGTCGCTCTTCGACCCGGGCCCGCGCACCGCCACCGCCACCGCGCTGACCGAGGTCAAGCTGCTCGGCCTCGGGCACGGCGACCTCCAGCCGTGGCTGAACGCCCGGCCCGAGGTCGCGACCGCGCTGCTGCGCGCCGTCGCCCGGCGCCTGCGCAAGACCAACGACCAGATGTCCGACCTGGTCTTCTCCGACGTCCCCGGCCGTGTGGCGCGGGCGCTCCTCGACCTGTCGCGCCGGTTCGGCGTGCAGTCGGAGGAGGGCATCCACGTGGTCCACGACCTCACGCAGGAGGAGCTGGCGCAGCTCGTCGGCGCCTCCCGCGAGACCGTGAACAAGGCCCTGGCCGACTTCGCGGGCCGCGGCTGGCTCCGTCTGGAGGCGCGTGCCGTGATCCTGCTGGACGTGGAGCGGCTCGCCAAGCGGTCGCGCTGACGCCCGGTCGTCGCCGGTTGACTCGAGGGGTCCTGCCCACCTGGGCGGGGCCCCTTCGGCGTGTTCGGGCGCGGCACCGCTGTCCGGGGCTGGATCCGCCGGGCGAAAGCCTGGAGCACGCGGCGTTTGGCCTGCCGCCGCCGACCACGGGACGGGCACAGTGGAGGCATGGAGCACAGAGGGCTGGACGCGGACGGGTACATCGAGCGCGAAGGGGCCCTCGGGCGGATCCAGGCCGAGTTCAGGCCGGTCGTTGCCGCCGCCCGGGAGCGGGTCGCCGAGGCGTACGGGCGACGGCTGCACAGCGCCTACCTGTACGGGTCCCTGCCGCGCGGAACGGCCCGGCCCGGGCGGTCCGACCTCGACCTGCTCCTCGCGCTGCACCACGAGCCCTCGGACGAGGACCGGGACGCCGCCGAGGTGCTGTCCCGCGGGCTCGACGAGGACTTCCACCAGATCGACGGCGCCGGGATCCTGCTCTACGGCAAGGACAGCCTGCTGAGCGAGCGGGAACGATACGACCTGGGCTGGTTCCTCGCCTGCCTGTGCACCCCGCTGCTCGGCGCCGACCTGGCGGAGCACCTGCCCCGCTACCGGCCGGACGGCCTGCTCGCCCGCGAGACCAACGGCGACCTCGCCGACGTACTGCCGGGATGGCGGGCGAAGGTCCGGGCCGCCTCGGCACCGGAGGAGTACCGCAGGCTGAGCCGGGCCTTCGCGCGACGCCTGGTCCGCACCGGGTTCACCCTGGTCATGCCCCGGTGGGGCGGCTGGACCAGCGACCTGGCGGAGTCCGCGGAGATCTTCGGCGCGTACTACCCGCAGCGGGCGGCCCAGATGCGCGCCGCGGCCGCGGTGGCCCTCGACCCGGTCGCCGACCCGGCCGTCCTGCGGACCTACATCGAGGACCTGGGGCCGTGGCTCGCGGACGAGTACACGGCTCGGCACGGACCGAAGGCACCGCGGTCCTGACACCCGGCCGGCGCGGCCCACGCGGCCGGCGCGCTCATTCGGGTCCGCCCGGAATCAGCCCGTGCTCCTGCAGGTACTCCAGCTGCGCCCGTACGGACCACTCCGCCGCCGGCCACAGCGAGCGGTCCACGTCCGCGTATACCCGGGCGACGACCGCCTCGGGGGTGGTGAAGCCGTCCTCGACCGCCGTCTCCACCTGGGCGAGCCGGTGCGCGCGGTGCGCCAGGTAGTACTCGACGGCCCCCTGGGCGTCCTCGAGGACCGGCCCGTGGCCCGGCAGGACGGTGTGCACCCCGTCGTCGACGGTGAGCGAGCGCAGCCGGCGCAGGGAGTCCAGGTAGTCGCCCAGGCGGCCGTCGGGGTGCGCGACGACGGTGGTGCCGCGGCCGAGGATCGTGTCGCCGGTCAGGACGGCCCGGTCGGCGGGCAGGTGGAAGCAGAGCGAATCGCCGGTGTGGCCGGGGGTCGGGACCACGCGCAGCTCCAGCCCGCCGGTCCGGATCACGTCCCCGGCGGCCAGGCCCTCGTCGCCGAGTCGCAGGGCCGGGTCCAGGGCCCGGACCTTGGTACCGGTGAGCTCGGCGAACCAGCCGGCGCCCTCGGCGTGGTCGGGGTGGCCGTGGGTGAGCAGGGTCAGCGCGATCCGCTTGCCGGCCCGCTCGGCGGCGGCGATGACCGCGCGCAGGTGTCCCTCGTCCAGCGGGCCGGGGTCGATGACGACGGCCAGGTCGGAGTCCGGTTCGGCCACCAGCCAGGTGTTGGTGCCGTCCAGCGTCATCGCGGAGGCGTTGGGGGCCAGGACGTTGACGGCGCGCGCGGTCGCGGGCCCGGAGACGACGACTCCGCGGGGCTGTCCGGGCAGGGCGACGGCGTCGGTCATGCGGGGCCTCCGAGGCGCACTCGCTTGGTGAACTCATCGTGTCCCGGCCAGCTCAGCACCACCACCCCGTCCTCCAGCACGGCCTGGGCCAGCACCGGGGTGAGGTCCTGCCCGCCGGCCGCCGCGAGCGCGTCCGCGGCGCTCCCGTACGGCTCCAGGGAGCGCAGAGTGGAGATCGTGGGCGGCATCATCAGCAGCTCGCCCTTGTCGTAGCCGTCGGCCGCGTCCGCGGGGCGGATCCAGACGGTCCGGTCGGCCTCGGTGGAGGCGTTGCGGGTGCGCTGGCCCTCGGGGAGGGCGGCGACGAAGAACCAGGTGTCGTACCGGCGCGGCTCGAACTCGGGGGTGATCCAGCGGGCCCACGCCCCCAGCAGATCGGAACGCAGCCGCAGGCCACGGCGGTCGAGGAACTCGGCGAAGGACAGCTCCCGGGCCACCAGGGACTGCCGGTCGGCTTCCCACGTGTCGCCGGTGGTGTCGCCGACGACGGTGTCCCCGGTCTCCCCGGCGAGCAGCACCCCCGACTCCTCGAAGGTCTCCCGTACCGCTCCGCACACGATGGCCTGGGCGGCGGCGGCATCGGTGCCGAGGCGCGCGGCCCAGTCCTGCCGGGAGGGCCCGGCCCAGCCGACCTGGTGTTCCGCGTCACGGGGGTCGACCCCGCCACCCGGATAGGCGTACGCGCCTCCGGCGAAGGCCATCGAGGCCCGGCGGCGGAGCATGTGGACGGCGGGCCCGGCGGGGGTGTCGCGCAGCAGCATCACGGTGGCGGCGCGTCTGGGGGCGACCGGGGTGAGCGAGCCGTCCGCGAGCGCGCGGATGCGGTCGGGCCACTCCGGCGGGTACCACTGGCCTCCGGCGGGGGGCTGCTGCTGACCGTGCTGACCATTCGGCATGGCCGGATGCTACGGCCATCCGGCCCGATGTTCGAGGGCCCCCCGGTGCGCAGGTGCGGCGCCGCTGCCGGGGCCCGCGCCCCCGACCGGCGTGCGGACCGTACGCCGACGGCCCCCCGAGCCGGGGCTCGGGGGGCCGTCGGAGTGCGGGGGCGTCAGTCGGAGGTGACTTCCACCTGGATCTCGACCTCGACCGGGGCGTCCAGCGGGAGGACCGCCACACCGACGGCGCTGCGGGCGTGGACGCCCTTGTCACCGAGGACGGCGCCCAGGAGCTCGCTCGCGCCGTTCAGCACGCCCGGCTGGCCCGTGAAGTCCGGGGCCGAGGCGACGAAGCCGACGACCTTCACGACACGCGCGATCTTGTCGAGGTCGCCGATGACCGACTTCACGGCGGCCAGGGCGTTCAGCGCGCAGGTGGCGGCCAGCTCCTTGGCCTGCTCCGCCGAGACCTCCGCGCCGACCTTGCCGGTGACCGGCAGGCTGCCCTTGACCATCGGGAGCTGGCCCGCGGTGAAGACGTAGGAGCCCGAGCGCACCGCCGGCTGGTAGGCCGCCAGCGGCGGGACGACCTCGGGCAGGGTCAGGCCGAGCTCGGCCAGCTTCGCCTCGACGACGCCGCTCATGCCTTCTCCCGCTTCAGGTAGGCCACGAGCTGCTCGGGGTTGTTCGGCCCGGGCACGACCTGGACGAGCTCCCAGCCGTCCTCGCCCCAGGTGTCCAGGATCTGCTTCGTGGCGTGCACCAGCAGCGGGACCGTCGCGTATTCGAACTTCTTGGTCATGGGAGCGAGGGTAGTGCCTGCCGTCCGGAGCGAAGGAATTAGGCTCGGACGCTGTGAGCAGGCTCCAGGTGGTCAGCGGCAAGGGCGGCACCGGCAAGACCACGGTCGCCGCAGCACTCGCGCTTGCCCTCGCGCGCGAGGGCAGACGGACTCTTCTCGTGGAGGTCGAGGGCAGGCAGGGGCTCGCGCAGCTCTTCGGCGCCGAGGCGCTCCCGTACGAGGAGCGGAAGATCGCGGTCGCGCCCGGCGGCAGCGGTGAGGTCTTCGCGCTCGCCATCGACGCCGAGCGGGCGTTGCTGGACTACCTCCAGATGTTCTACAAACTCGGCTCGGCCGGCCGCGCCCTCAAGAAGCTCGGCGCCATCGACTTCGCGACGACCATCGCCCCCGGGCTGCGCGACGTGCTGCTGACCGGCAAGGCCTGTGAGGCGGTGCGGCGCAAGGACAAGGCCGGCCGGTACGTCTACGACCACGTGATCATGGACGCGCCGCCGACCGGGCGGATCACCCGGTTCCTGAACGTCAACGACGAGGTCGCGGGCCTGGCCCGGTTCGGGCCGATCCACAACCAGGCCCAGGCCGTCATGAAGGTGCTCAAGTCCCCCGAGACGGCCGTCCACCTGGTCACCCTCCTGGAGGAGATGCCGGTCCAGGAGACCGCGGACGGCATTGCCGAGCTCCGGGAGGCCGGGCTGCCCGTGGGCCGGGTCGTCGTCAACATGGTGCGGCCGCACCACCTGGACGAGGACACCCTGCGCACGGCGGCCGAGGACCACCGCGCCGGGGTGGCCAAGGCGCTGTCCCGGGCGGGCCTCGGCGGAGCGCGCCGGGGAGGGCTGGCCGAGCGGCTCGTGGACCCGCTGCTCAGGCAGGCCGCGGAGCACGCGGGCCGGGTGGAGCTGGAGCGCGCGCAGCGCACCGTACTGGCCGGGCTGGACGTGCCGACGTACGAACTTCCCCTGCTCGGCGCGGGGATGGACCTGGGCGGGCTCTACCGGCTGGCCAAGGAGCTGCGGAAGCAGTCGGTGGCCGAATGAAGGAGGGGGTGGACACCGTGGGAACGGACGCGGACACCGTGGGACTGGACACTCCGCCGGGACTGGCCGTCGACCGGCTGCTGGACGATCCGCAGACCCGGATCATCGTGTGCTGCGGCGCGGGCGGGGTCGGCAAGACCACCACGGCCGCCGCGCTCGGCGTACGGGCGGCCGGGCGGGGGCGGAAGGCGGTCGTGCTCACCATCGACCCGGCGCGGCGGCTCGCGCAGTCGATGGGGATCGACTCGCTGGACAACACCCCGCGCAGGGTGGCGGGCGTGGGGGCGGACGGCGGCGAACTGCACGCCATGATGCTGGACATGAAGCGGACCTTCGACGAGATCGTCGAGGCGCACGCGGACGCCGAGCGGGCGCGGGCCATCCTCGCGAACCCCTTCTACCAGTCCCTGTCGGCCGGTTTCGCGGGCACGCAGGAGTACATGGCGATGGAGAAGCTGGGGCAGCTGCGGGCCCGGGACGACTGGGACCTGATCGTCGTGGACACCCCTCCGAGCCGGTCGGCGCTGGACTTCCTGGACGCGCCGAAGCGCCTGGGGTCCTTCCTGGACGGGAAGTTCATCCGGGTGCTGATGGCGCCGGCGAAGGTGGGCGGCCGGGCGGGGATGAAGTTCCTCAATGTCGGCATGTCGATGATGACCGGCACGCTGAGCAAGCTGATGGGCGCCTCGCTGCTGAAGGACGTACAGACCTTCGTGGCGGCGATGGACACGATGTTCGGCGGGTTCCGCACGCGCGCGGACGCCACCTTCCGGCTGCTCCAGGCGCCCGGTACGGCCTTCCTCGTGGTCGCGGCGCCCGAGGCGGACGCGCTGCGCGAGGCGGCGTACTTCGTGGAGCGGCTGGCCGCGGAGAGCATGCCGCTGGCCGGTCTGGTGCTGAACCGGGTGCACGGCAGCGGCGCCGACCAGCTGTCCGCCGAACGGGCGTTGGCCGCCGCAGAGAATCTTGAAGAGGGCGGCATTGTCGATCAGGAGTCCGGGAAAGCTGGACTTCGTGACGCCGACAGCGACACCGACGACACCACCGAGGTCGACGCGATCACGGCGGGACTGCTGCGCCTGCACGCCGAGCGCATGCAGGTGATCGCGCGCGAAAAACGCACGCGCGACCGCTTCACCTCGCTGCACCCCGAAGTGGCGGTGGCCGAAGTGGCCGCCCTGCCCGGCGATGTGCACGACCTCGCCGGGCTGCGGGCCATCGGAGAGCGACTCGCGGCCGGGGTTCCGGCCGGAGCGTAGGCGTTCGTACGAGCGTGGCGCCCGGGTGATCTACCCGGCTGCCGCGTACGTCTCGTACGGAACGTCGATCTCCGCATCGTCATCCATGGTCAGGATGCCCGTACTGCGCTCGTACTCCGTGCGGGCGGTTTCGAGCAGCCGTCGCCACGAGGTGACGGTGGGACGCCGGCGCAGCAGCGCACGTCGTTCCCGCTCGGTCATTCCGCCCCACACTCCGAACTCGACACGGTTGTCGAGCGCGTCGGCCAGGCACTCGGTCCGCACCGGACATCCGGTACACACCGCCTTGGCCCTGTTCTGTGCCGCTCCTTGAACGAACAGTTCATCCGGATCGGTAGTGCGGCAGGCTGCCTGCGCACTCCAGTCGGTAACCCAGCCCATCCCGGCGCCGTCCTCTCCCGAATCGAGGCTCCCCCACGGCGGTAGCGGCATATTCACCGCTGCCAGTTGAGGACGTTACGGAAGGCGAGCACAGTGCAACACCCCCGACGGGCCCAATCTTGAATGGTCCGAACGGACTATGGGTAAGCGGCAGATCACCCGACGGAGTGATGGGGCGACATGCCCGACCATTCCGGCGATTCGGGTGGAATCGGCGGGGCATCGTCAACGCAGCAGGCGGGATTCGGACATGAGTCCACCCCATTCGGGAAGGGTGAAAATCAAGCCGAGGGGTTGATGTCGCACCGCGCTGCTGTGACAGTTGGGGACAGCTTAGGCCAAGGCATTCGCGCGTGTCCGGTGAATGAGAACGTAGGCTGCCCTCCATGGCAAAGAAGCGCTCGGGCGGCGGGCTCACGGGGAGCCAGCAGGCCGCCAAGTTCCTCGGGGTGTCCGTTCTCTCCGGAGTTGTGCTGGCCGGCATGGCGATTCCGGCGGCAGGCGCCCTGGGGCTGGCGGCCAAGGGCACGGTCGAGGGATTCGATGAGATCCCGGCCAATCTCAAGACACCGCCCCTGAGCCAGCGGACCACGATTCTGGACTCCGAAGGTGGCTTGATCGCCACTGTCTATTCGCGTGACCGGCAGGTGGTCCCCCTCACGGCGATCTCCCCGTACATGCAGAAGGCGATCGTCGCCATCGAGGACTCGCGTTTCTACGAGCACGGCGCGGTCGACCTCAAGGGCATCCTGCGCGCGGTCAACCGCAACGCACAGGAAGGCGGCGCGGCCCAGGGCGCCTCCACCCTCACCCAGCAGTACGTGAAGAACGTATTCGTCGAAGAGGCCGGCGACGACGAGACCAAGGTGCGCGAGGCCCAGGAGAAGAGCCTGGGGCGCAAGATCCGCGAACTGAAGTACGCGATCCAGGTCGAGGAAGAGCTCGGAAAGAAGAAGATCCTCGAGAACTACCTGAACATCACGTACTTCGGGCAGCAGGCCTACGGAATCGAATCCGCGGCCCAGCGCTACTTCAGCAAGCCGGCCAAGGACCTGACCCTGGAGGAGTCCGCGCTGCTGGCGGGCGTCGTCCAGTCGCCGAGCCGGTTCGACCCCGTGAACGACGCGACCGAGGCGATGAAGCGCCGCAACGTCGTCCTCCAGCGGATGGCCGACATCAAGGACGTGTCGCAGGCGGAGGCGGACGCGGCGAAGGCGAAGCCCGTCACCCTGAAGGTGACCCGGCCCAAGAACGGCTGCATCACCGCCGTCAAGGGCGCCGGGTTCTTCTGCGACTACGTGCGCAACTCCTTCCTGACCGACGCGGTCTTCGGCAAGACGCGCGAGGAGCGGGCGAAGGTCTGGAACCAGGGCGGCCTGACGGTCCGTACGACCCTGGACCCGCAGTCCCAGGACGCGGCCAACGAGTCGATCAAGGACCACGTCTACCAGGAGGACTCGATCGCGACGGCTGTGACCATGGTCCAGCCGGGCACCGGCCGGGTGCTGGCGATGGGGCAGTCCAAGCCGTACGGCTTCGGGAAGAACGAGACGCAGATCAACTACTCCGTGGACAAGCGGATGGGCGGCTCGAACTTCGGCTTCCAGGTCGGCTCGACCTTCAAGCCGTTCATCGCGGCGGCCGCGCTGGAGCGGGGCACGCCGCCGACGCAGGTGTACCTGTCGCCGAACAAGATGGACTACCCGACGCCGATCCAGAGGTGCGACGGCTCGCAGTGGCTGAACCTGCCCATAAACGGCAAGCTGCAGACCGCCAAGAACGAGACCGAGGACGAGATCGGTCCGTACGCGCTGCGGACGGCGATGGAGAAGTCCATCAACACCTACTTCGTCGAGATGATCGGCGAGATCGGGCTCTGCCCGGTGACGGAGATGACGCAGAAGCTGGGCGTGGTCCCGGCCGACGGGTCCAAGCTGCCCGAGGCGCCCTCGATCGCGCTCGGCTCGGCCGAACTCTCCCCGCTGACCATGGCCAACGCCTACGCGACCTTCGCCAACCGGGGCGTCTACTGCACGCCGGTCGCCATCGAGTCGATCACCGACGCGCACGGCAAGGCCCTCGCGGTGCCGAAGTCCAAGTGCGACCGGGCCATGTCGCAGGACACGGCCGACACCATCAACACCCTGCTGCGCGGAGTGGTCGACTCCGGTACCGGTGAGCGGGCCGGCCTGACCGACCGCGACAGCGCGGGCAAGACCGGTACGACCGACAACCGCTACAACGCCTGGTTCGTGGGCTACACCCCGAACATCTCCGGCGCGGTGTGGGTCGGCTCGGGCGGCGCCAAGAAGATCTCGATGGAGGACATCGTGATCGGCGGCAAGCCCTACGACAAGGTCTTCGGTGGCGGCCTGCCCGGCCCGATCTGGAAGGACGCGGTCACCGGCGCCCTGTCCGGGCGCGAGTCCCCGAACTTCGTCACGATCACCATCCCGGAACCCCTGGTCCCGGGCGGCGGCAACAACGGCGGGCGGCCGGCCACGAACCCGGTCAAGCCCCCGAAGCCCGGCAAGCCGGGCGGGGACAACAAGCCCGGCGGACGCCCCGGCGGCACGACGGCGGCCGGAACCACCGGCGGGACGACGGGCGGCCCCACACCGGACAACCCGTTCCCCGGGATCACCCTCGACCCGGGCGTGATCGGCGGCCGCGAGGAGCGGTAGGACACAGCGCACGTCAAGGGGCCCCGGCCGATCCGGCCGGGGCCCCTTGACGTGCGGCGTTGCCCAGGACTAGGAGAGCTGCTTCTTCACGGCGGCGGCGACGCGCCCGCCCTCCGCCAGCCCGGCGACCTTCGGGTTCACGATCTTCATGACGGCGCCCATGGCCCGCGGCCCCTCGGCACCCGCCGCCTTCGCCTCCTCCACGGCCTGCGCCACGATCGCGCCGAGCTCGTCGTCGGAAAGCTGCTTCGGCAGGTACGTGTCGAGGAACTCGCCCTCGGCGGTCTCGCGCGCGGCCTGCTCGGCACGGCCGCCCTGGGCGAAGGCCTCCGCGGCCTCGCGGCGCTTCTTCGCCTCCTTGGCGATCACCTTGAGGACTTCCTCGTCGGAGAGCACGCGTGCCTCCTTGCCCGCGACCTCCTCCTTGGTGATGGCGGAGAGGGTCAGTCGCAGCGTGGACGACTGCAGCTCGTCGCGCGCCTTGATGGCGGTCGTGAGGTCTTCCTGGAGCTTGGCCTTGAGCGTGGTCATGGACCCGAGTCTGCCAGGTGCGGGGCCGGTGGCGCCCGTTGGTTTTGCGGGTCTGAGACGATGGGGCCATGCGTGCGCGTTACGGAGTACCCCTGAAAGCGGCTGCCGGCATCGCTGCGGTGGGGGCCGCGGGTGTGGCCTATGCCGCCGGTTTCGAAGCGCGGTCCTTCCGCCTGCGGCGGGTGACCGTCCCCGTCCTGCCCCAGGGGATGCGGCCGCTGCGCATACTCCAGGTGTCGGACATCCACATGGTCAGCGGGCAGCGCAAGAAACGCGCATGGCTCCAGTCACTCGCCGGCCTGCGCCCCGATTTCGTCGTGAACACCGGCGACAACCTCTCCGACACCGAGGGCATCCCCGAGGTGCTCGACGCGCTGGGGCCGCTGATGTCCTTCCCGGGCGCGTACGTCTTCGGGTCGAACGACTACTACGGGCCGAGGCTGCGCAACCCCGGGCGCTACCTGATCGAGAAGGTGCAGGGCCGGCACGGGCTGAACGGGAACAAGCCGGTCGTCGGCGCCGTCCACAACCCGTGGGAGGACATGCGGGACGCCTTCGACGCGGCGGGCTGGCTGAACCTCACCAACACCCGGGCACGGATGAAGCTGGACGGCCTGGAGCTCGCCTTCACCGGGCTGGACGACCCGCACATCAAGCGGGACCGCTACGAGCGGGTGGCGGGCGGCCCGGACCCGGACGCGGACTTCTCGATCGCCGTCGTGCACGCCCCGTACCTGCGCACGCTCGAGGCCTTCACGGCGGACGGCTACCCGCTGATCCTCGCCGGGCACACGCACGGCGGGCAGCTGTGCATCCCCTTCTACGGGGCGCTCGTGACCAACTGCGACCTGGACACCAAGCGGGTGAAGGGCCTGTCCACGCACGAGGCGGGCGGCCACCGCGCGTTCCTCCACGTCTCGGCGGGCTGCGGCACCAACCGGTTCACCCCGGTCCGCTTCGCGTGTCCGCCGGAGGCGACGCTCCTGACGCTGACCCCGAAGGCGTGAGGCCGGGCTGCGCACCGGCCGGCGGCCGCCCCCGCGAAAACCGGATTTCGTCTCCGGCCGCAGGTCCGCTAAAGTAATCGATGTCGCCAGGACAGCAAGTGCTGCAAGGCGGCGATCGGGGTGTAGCGCAGCTTGGCAGCGCGCTTCGTTCGGGACGAAGAGGTCGTGGGTTCAAATCCCGCCACCCCGACTTCGTAAAACCAGGTCAAGGGCCTGATCCGCATGCGGATCAGGCCCTTCCTGCGTTGTCGTGACCGCTTGGGAGATCAAGGTCCGTTCTGCCGTGTCTGCTGCTTCTACTGCGTCCATAGCCGCGCGGGTGCGCGGGTTCCGTCCGTCGTGGCTGTCGCCGCGGGTGCTGCGCACCGAGGTCCTGGCCGGGCTGGTGGTCGCGCTCGCGCTCATCCCGGAGGCGATCTCGTTCTCGATCATCGCCGGGGTGGACCCGGCGGTCGGGCTGTTCGCCTCCTTCACGATGGCGGTGACGATCGCCGTCGCCGGCGGCAGGCCGGCGATGATCTCGGCGGCCACGGGGGCCGTGGCCCTGGTCATCGCGCCGCTCAACCGGGAGCACGGCTTCGGCTACCTGGTGGCGGCGGTCATCCTGGCGGGCGTCTTCCAGATCGTTCTGGGCGCGCTCGGCGTGGGCCGGCTGATGCGGTTCATCCCGCGCTCGGTGATGGTCGGCTTCGTCAACTCCCTCTCGATCCTGGTGTTCATGGCCCAGGTGCCCGAGCTGCGGGACGTGCCGTGGGCCGTGTACCCGCTGCTGGCGGCCGGGCTGGCGCTGATGGTGTTCTTCCCGAAGGTGACCACGCTGGTACCGGCGCCGCTGGTGTCCATCGTGATCCTGATCGCGGTCACGGTGGCGGCCGGGATCGCGGTGCCCACGGTCGGCGACAAGGGGGCGCTGCCCTCGTCGCTGCCGGTGCCGGGCCTTCCCGAGGTCCCGTTCACCCTCGACACCCTGACCACCGTCGCCCCGTACGCCTTCGCCATGGCGCTGGTCGGGCTGATGGAATCCCTGATGACGGCGAAGCTGGTCGACGAGATCACCGGCACGCGCTCGTCGAAGACGCGCGAGTCGATCGGGCAGGGCGTCGCCAACATCGTCACCGGTTTCCTCGGCGGCATGGGCGGCTGCGCGATGATCGGCCAGACGATGGTCAACGTGAAGGTGTCGGGCGCCCGGACCCGGCTGTCCACCTTCCTCGCGGGCGCCTTCCTGCTGGTGCTGTGCATCGTCTTCGGCCCGGCCGTCTCGCAGATCCCCATGGCCGCGCTCGTCGCCGTGATGGTGATGGTCTGCTTCGCGACCTTCGACTGGCACTCCATCGCGCCGAAGACGCTCAAGCGGATGCCCGCGGGTGAGATCACGGTGATGGTGCTGACCGTCGTGTGCGTGGTCATCACCCACAACCTCGCGGTGGGCGTGGTCGCCGGCTCGGTCACGGCGATGGTCATCTTCGCCAAGCGCGTGGCGCGGCTCGCCGACGTCACCTCCGTGACGGACCCCGACGGCGGCCAGATCGTCTACGCGGTGAGCGGCGCGCTGTTCTTCGCCTCCTCCAACGAACTGGTCGGCCGGTTCGACTACGCGGGTGACCCGGCGCACGTGGTCATCGACCTGTCCGCGGCCCACATCTGGGACGCCTCGTCGGTCGCCACACTCGACGCGATCGAGCACCGCTACGCGCAGCTCGGCAAGACCGTGGAGATCACCGGCCTCAACGAGGCCAGTGCCCGCCTGCACGGGACCCTCAGCCGGCGCCGTTGATCGTCTGCCCTACGGGCGGAGCATGTCCGTCATCGGGGAGGGCTGCGGCTCCAGGCCCGGCAGCAGCCAGGGCTGGAAGGGAGCCAGCACCGCCAGGGCGAGGAAGACCAGCCCGACGGCGGCGGAGAAGGCGGGACCCAGGCGCCACAGCTTCTCCACGAAGATCACCGCGGCCACGGCGGCCATCGCCAGTACGTTCATGACGCCCAGCGGCACGAGGACGATCATCAGGCCCCAGCAGCAGCCGACGCAGTACGCCCCATGGTGCAAGCCGACCCGCAGGTCGCGGGCCGTCGGCCGGAATCCGGCGTAGCGCACCAGCTGGCCCATGGGGCTGCGGCAGTGGCTCAGGCAGAGGTTCTTCAGCGGGCTGAACTGGTACAGCCCGGCGATCAGGAACGCGCCGGCGCCGATCCAGCGCCCGGCGCCGGGGTGGCCGTCCAGCAGGGTCCCGGTCGCGGCGAGGAGCCCGTAGGCGATCAGGCCGAAGGCCGTCCAGGCCAGGAGGTAGCCGGCCACGAACTGCGTGGTGCGGGCCGTGCGGGCGGCTCCCGACGACTGGCGGCCGATGGCCCGGGCCCAGGTGATCGCCACCGGGGCCACCGACGGGAACATCATGGCGATCATCATGATGAGCCACAGCAGCAGGAACAGCGGGACGCCCATGCCCATGGTTCCCGGCTCGATCCCCATGTCACGGGCCTGGCCGACGACCGCCACCCAGGCGAGCAGCGCCAGCAGCGCCATGACGGCCCAGGCGAGCGCCAGCTGCCGGGCCGACAGCAGATCCGCCGGGCTCCGCGGCGGTGACGGGGCCTTCCGATCGCGGCTCACCCCTCCAGAACAGCACACCGGGCCCCTCCCCGCCCGCGCGGAACCGGGCCTGCCGGGCGGCTCCTGCGGGCGGATAATGGGCGTGGGTGATCCAGTACGCGGTCCCGAGGAGGCAGAGATGTCAGAGACGACAGCGACTGTTCCGAGGTGGCACGCCGCAGGCGACTGGTTCGACACCTGCAGGTGCAACGTGCCCTGTCCCTGCACCTTCGCGCAGCTGCCCACCAACGGCGAATGCGACGGAGTCCTCGCGTGGCACATCCGCGAGGGGCGTTACGGGGACGTGCCGCTGGACGGTCTCAACGTGCTGATGCTGGGCTCGTTCGTCGGGAACATCTGGGCCGAGCACTCCGACACCTACGCGGCGGTCTTCGTCGACGAGCGCGCCGACGACGCGCAGCGCCAGGCCCTCCAGATGATCTTCGGTGGCCAGGCGGGCAGCTGGCCCGCCGAGATGGTGAGCATGATGGGCGCCGAGATGCGCGGGATGGAGTTCGCCCCCATCGAGTTCGAGGTCGCCGACGACCTCGCGAGCTGGCGGGCCGCGATCCCCGGCCGGGTCGAGGCGAGCGCGGAGGCGCTCACCGGCCCCACCACACCGGAGGGCGCCCGGGTCCAGTCGATGAACATGCCCGGCTCGGAGACCGGTCCGGGCCAGGTCGCGACCTGGGGCCGCTCGACGGCGGACCGCGCCGACGCGTACGGATTCCAGTGGAGCAGGGAAGGCCAGTCGAGCAAGCACATCACCTTCGACTGGAGCGGCCCCGACTAGGGGGTGTCTTGGGGATCAGGCGGCCAGCGCCGCCAGCTCCGTCGCGGCCAGGCCGAGGAACTCGGGGGTGGGGGCGGGCCTCATCCCGTGCTCCGCGGCCGCCTGGTCGATGTGGTCGAGAACGGCCGCGACCGTGGGGAGGGAGCCGACCGGGCGGAGCAGCCAGAGGCGGCCCCGGGGGCGCGGCGGCAGGCCCAGGGCGGCGATGACGGCGTCGGTCTCCCGGTCGAGGTCCTGCAGGTCGGCCTCCGGGAGCGGTGCGCATGCCACGTCCGTGATGTGACCGTGGCCGTCCAGCGAGGTCTCCACCGCCCAGTGCGTGGAGCGGTCCGGGATCCAGGTCCGGGCCGCCGGGGGCCAGACGTACGGCAGGAAGGCCCAGCGCAGTTCCTCGGGAGCCGGCTCCCAGCCGAGCACCTCCAGCTCTCGGATCTCGGGCAGCCGTTCCGGTTCCAGTTCGCTGCGGCCCGTGCGGCGCAGTGCGAGCGGGTGCGGTGTTCCGTCCTCGTCCCACGACATGCGGGCACGCTATCCGACGCGGTGGCGGATGCGGGTGACCTCAGGGGTGGCGGCCGGCAAGCGCCGTGACGGTCCCTCAACCGCGCTCGCGGCTGAAGTCGACCTCCACGGGCGGCTCTCCCGGCCAGGACAGACGGGTCGGGGCGGGCGGGGTCTCGGCGACGACGGTGCCGCGGGAGACGACGTACCGGGGGCGGACCTGGCGGCGGACCGCCTCCTCGGGCGTGGGCGCCGGGAGCAGGACGAAGGAGGCGGGGGCGCCCTCCGCGATCCCGTACTCCGCCTCCGACAGGCCCAGGACCCGTGCCGCACGGTCGGTCACCATCGAGAAGGCCACCGGGATTTCGTCCGCGCCCGTGAGCTGGGCCGCGTACAGCCCGACGAGGGCGGTCTGGAGCGGGTTGGCGGTGCCGAGGGCGTTCCAGGGGTCCATCACGTCGTCGTGGCCGAAGGCCACGTTGACGCCCGCCGCCAGCATCTCCTTGACCTGGGTGAGGCCGCGCCGCCTGGGGTAGGCGTCGAAGCGGCCCTGGAGGTTGAGGTTGGCGAAGGGGTTGGAGACCAGGTTGATGCCCGAACGCGCGAGCAGGCGCTGGAGTTTGAAGCTGTACGCGCCGTTGTAGGAGCCCATCGCCGTCGTGTGGGAGGCCGTGGCGCGCTCACGCAGGCCCGAGCGCAGCGCGAGGGTGGCCAGGACCTCCACGAACCGGGACTGCTCGTCGTCGATCTCGTCACAGTGGGCGTCCACGCGCAGCCCGTGTTCCTCGGCCAGCGCGAAGGCCGTCGCCAGCGAGGCCACCCCGTCCTCGCGGGTGTCCTCGAAGTGCGGGATGGCGCCGACGACGTCGGCCCCGCGCCGGACCGCCTCGCGCAGCAGCGCCTCGCCGTCCGGGAAGGAGACGATCCCCTCCTGCGGGAAGGCCACGATCTGGAGGGTCATGACGTCCCGCACCCGGTCGCGCACCTCCAGCAGCGCGTCGAGCGCGGTCAGGGCCGGGTCGGTGATGTCGCAGTGGGTGCGCACGTGCAGCACGCCCTGCGCCGCCTGCCAGCGCAGCACCTCGCTCGCCCGCGCGACGACGTCCTCGCGGGTCAGGGTCCGCTTGCGCTCGCTCCAGCACGCGATGCCCTCCCAAAGGGTCCCGGAGGCGTTGGGGCGCGGTTCGCCGGCGGTGAGGGCGGTGTCGAGGTGGATGTGCGGCTCGACGAAGGGCGCGCTGAGGAGCGCGCCGTGGGCCTCGATGAGGACGCCGGTGGCCGGCGGTTCCTTCTGGTCGTCGTACGGCACCACCCGCGCGATCCGGCCGTCCTCGGCGACCTCCACGTCGACGAGGCCGTGAACGTGCAGCAGCCGGGCGCCCCGGACGATCATCCGCATGACGCCAGCGTACGCACGCGGCCCGACGTTTCACGTGAAACATCGGGCCGTGATCGGTGCGTGGCTAGCCTCGCTTGGCCTGAGCCTTCTGCTGCATGCCGCGCGTCTTCGCGGCGACCGACTGGACGTCTCTGACCGCGGCCTTGGCGCGGGCCTCGGCCGCCGTGTTCTTCGCCATCGCACGCTCGGAATCGTGGTGGCCGTGGTGACCCCCGGAACCAGCCTTCTTGGCCATGATCAGTCCTCCTGGGAGCACGGGACAGGCGTACGGGTGCTACGCGATCCACTGTCCGCCCGTACGGGGCGTTCGGCATCCCGGCAGGCCGTGCGCCCGATGCGGCAAGAATGGGGGGCATGACCAGCGACAGCGAGAACACCCCCGAGATGCCCGACTGGGAGAAGCGCTTCCGGGCGCCGCGCGTCGGGCTGCCCGAATGGGCGGAGGACGCCCCGGACCGTTGCCTCTTCGTCTCCAACGCGACGGGGACCTTCGAGCTCTACGCCTGGGACCGCGCCACCGGCACGCAGCGGCAGGCCACCGACCGCCCCAACGGCACCACCGACGGCACCCTGTCCCCCGACGGCGAGTGGATCTGGTGGTTCTCCGACACCGACGGCGACGAGTTCGGCACCTGGGTGCGCCAGCCCTTCGCGGGCGGCCCCGACGAGCCGGCCACCCCGGGGCTCGAGCCCTCCTACCCGGCCGGGCTCGCGATCGGCCGGGACGGGACGGCGGTCGTCGGGCGCTCCACCGACGAGGACGGCTCGACCGTCCACGTGGTGCCCGCGGACGGCTCCGAGCCCACGGTGATCTACCGGCACCGCGAGTCCGCCGGCGTCGGCGACCTGTCCCGCGACGGAACGCTGGTCGCCATCGAGCACACCGAGCACGGTGACGCCATGCACTCGGCGGTGCGCGTGCTCACCCTCGACGGGACCACCGTCGCCGAGCTGGACGACTCCAAGGGCGGCACCGAGGAGCTGGGCCTGGAGGTGCTCGGCTTCGCGCCGGTCCCGGGCGACACCCGGCTGCTCGTCGGCCACCAGCGGCGCGGCCGGTGGGAGCCGATGGTGTGGGACGTGGCATCCGGCGCCGAGGTCGGCCTGGCCATCGACCTGCCGGGCGATGTCAGCGCCGAGTGGTACCCGGACGGCTCGGCCCTGCTCATCGCGCACAGCTTCGAGGCGCGCAGCGAGCTCTGGCGGTACGACCTGGCCGCGCGGGACCTCGTACGAGTGGACACCCCGCCGGGGACGGTCTCGGGTGCCACGGCCCGGCCCGACGGGACGGTGGAGTTCCTGTGGTCCTCCGCCGCCGAGCCCTCGGCCGTACGGTCCACCGCGGGCGGGATCGTTCTGGAGGCGCCCGGCTTCCGCGCTCCCGGCTCCGTGCCGGTGGAGGACGTGTGGGTGGAGGGTCCGGGAGGGCGCATCCACGCGCTCGCGCAGCGGCCGGCCGGCCGGGGCGAGGGCCCCTTCCCGACGGTGTTCGAGATCCACGGCGGGCCCACCTGGCACGACAGCGACGCCTTCGCGGCGGCCCCGGCGGCCTGGCTGGACCACGGCTTCGCGGTGGTCCGGGTCAACTACCGCGGCTCGACCGGCTACGGCCGCGCGTGGACGGACGCCCTCAAGCACCGGGTCGGCCTGATCGAGCTGGAGGACATCGCCGCGGTCCGGGAGTGGGCGGTCTCCTCCGGCCTCGCGGATCCGGCCCGCCTCGTCCTGTCGGGCGGCTCCTGGGGCGGTTACCTGACGCTGCTGGGGCTGGGTACGCAGCCGGGAGCGTGGGCCGTGGGCCTGGCCGCCGTGCCGGTCGCGGACTACGTGACGGCCTACCACGACGAAATGGAGGCACTGAAGTCCCTGGACCGCACCCTCTTCGGCGGGACGCCGGAGGAGGTCCCGGACCGCTTCGAGGCGTCCTCGCCGCTGACGTACGTGGACGCGGTGAAGGCTCCCGTCCACATCGCGGCGGGCGTCAACGACCCGCGCTGCCCGATCCGGCAGATCGACAACTACGTGGACCGGCTGGCGGCGCGCGGGGCGGTGCACGAGGTGTACCGGTACGACGCGGGACACGGCTCGCTGGTCGTGGAGGAACGGATCAAGCAGCTCCGGATGGAGCTGGAGTTCACGCTGAAGCACCTGCCCGCCTGACCCTGCGGGACGGCGACCGGTGCACCCCCCGTACGGTGGTGGGGTGCACCGGTTTCTCCTGACCCCGCGCTGGTGGGGGATCAACGTCTTCGTCGCGCTCGCCGTCCCCTTCTGCCTGTTCATGGGGTCCTGGCAGCTCGGCCGGTTCGAGGACCGCGTCGACAGCCACCGGGAGGCGACCGCCGAGCGGCCCGCCGACCAGGCCGCGGCGCCGCTGGACTCGCTCCTTCCGGTGGACAAGAAGACCTCGGGGCGCCTGGCCGGGGTCACCGGGCAGTACGCGGAACAGCTGCTGGTCCCCGACCGGCAGCTCGACGGGAAGTCCGGCTTCTACGTCCTGACCCTGCTGAAGACCGACTCCGGCAAGGCCGTCCCGGTGGTCCGGGGCTGGCTGCCGGGGAGCGCGGACCCGGCGAAGGCTCCGGCTGCGCCGACCGGGCGCGTGGAGGTCACGGGCGCGCTGCAGGCCTCGGAGAACTCGGGTACCCAGGGGGTCCACGCCCAGGGCGGTCTGCCGGCCGGGCAGCTCGGGGTGATCGGGGCGGCCTCGCTGGTCAACATCGTGCCGTACGACCTGTATGACGCCTGGCTCACCGTGCAGACCCCGGCGGACGGCATGATCCCGGTGCCCGCGCAGGCGCCGAACGACACCGGGCTCGACCTGAAGGCCTTCCAGAACCTCGGCTACACGGGCGAGTGGTTCGTCTTCGTCGCCTTCGTGCTCTTCATGTGGTTCCGGCTCTACCGCCGCGAGGTGGAGACCCTCCGCGACGCGGAAGCCGGGCTGGTCCCCGCGACGGCGGACCAGCCCGCCTGACCGACCTGCGGCCGTTCTGCCGGGGCTACGGCTTGGGCGGGGAGTCCACCGGGATCGTGCCCGTCCGGTACAGCGTGCCGCCGCACGCCTCGGGAATCGTGGTCTGCGTGGTCGGCGCCCCCGCCTGGGGTGTGTGGGACACCGCCACACCGGCCGGCTTCGCGGGCTCCTCGCCCGCCTGGGGGTCCGTGGACGCCGCCGTTCCGGCGGGCCCCGTCCCGGTGTCGCCGTTCTGCTCCTGAGGCGGCTTCGCGCTCGCACCCGTGTCGGGGCTCTCCGCCGTACAGGCCTCCCCCGACGGCACCCACGCGAAGCGGACCTCGTACGCCGTGTTCGGCGGGAGCACCAGCTCCGGAGCCTCCGCCGAGGGATCGGGCAGCAGCCCGCTCGCCGGGTCCCCCGCCGTGTGGCCGACCACGGCGACCCCCGGCCCCTTGCCGGGCGCGGAGGCGGCCCCGGCGGCCGCCGTCACGGTGTCCGGGCCGGTGACCTTACAGCCCCGCCCCGAGACGTTGGTGACCTTGAAACTGCCGTACACCTTGCCGTCGGTCTCGGGGGAGCGGGCCGAGCCCACGACCCCCAGCTGTTCGGCTCCGCACCCGGGGAGCGCCGCGGCGGCGGCCGGCGGGTACGGTCCGCCGCCGGCGGCAGGGCCGGTCGTGGTGCCGCCCGTTCCGGCCGACGCACCGGCGCCGCCGGAGGGGCCGGCCGTCACCCCGCCGGACGGGGTACCGCCGAGGTCGGGGACCGGCTGCCCACTGCCGCCGCCCGCGTCGGGGCCGCTGCCGGCGGAGCGGGAGGGCCTCGGCCGGGCCCCGGAGCCGTTCTGATGCGGAACGGACGGGGCGACGCCCGACATGCCGCCCGACTGCTGTCCGTGCCCCGCCATGGCCGAGTGCTCGGTGGGCTCGCCCTCGCCGGCCGTCAGGTGCAGGGCGGCCGGGATCGCGGTCCCGGCGAGCAGGGCCACGGCCGCGGCGCCGACCAGGATCTGACGCTTCAGTGCCCGGCGCGCGGGAACCGCACACCGCAGCCGCTCCAGCGCCCCCTCGGAGGGCTCCAGACCCTCGACGGCCCCGTGCAGCAGGCCCCGCAGGGCCTGCTCCTCGCCGGCGCCGCCCAGCGGCATGTGGTCGTCCATCATGACTGCGCAGCCTCCATCGCCACCCGCAGCGCGGCAATGCCCCGCGATCCGTACGCCTTCACCGACCCGAGCGACACTCCGAGCGTCTCGGCGACCTGGGCCTCGGTCATGTCCGCGAAGTAGCGCAGCACCAGTACCTCTCGCTGGCGCCGCTGCAGTCCGCGCATCGCCTTGATCAGATCGTCCCGTTCCAGCTGGTCGTAGGCGCCTTCCTCGGCGCTCGCCATGTTCGGCATCGGCTTCGACAGCAGCTTGAGGCCGAGGATGCGCCGGCGCAGGGCGGACCGCGAGAGGTTCACGACGGTCTGGCGCAGGTACGCCAGCGTCTTGTCCCGGTCACGGACCCGGTTCCGGGCGGAGTGGACGCGGATGAACGCCTCCTGGACCACGTCCTCGCAGGAGGCGGTGTCGTCGAGGAGCAGCGCGGCGAGGCCGAGGAGCGAGCGGTAGTGCGCCTGGTAGGTCTCGGTGAGGTGGTCGACGGTGGTGCCGGCCACCACTACGCTCACCGCCTCGGGCGCCCCGGCTCCCTCTGCCGTCCCGGCAGGCCCGACCGGCTCCGCCGGACCGCTCTTGCCGCCGCTGCTCCCCGTCGCCTCAGCGCTGTCGCGCGGCGCGGGCACGCGGCCGCCCCGGGTCGTCGCGGGTGCCCGTACGGACACCTCGGCAGCCGGCCCCGCCGGCGGGACGGGAAGGATCACGGGAAGACCGCCGCCGGGCGCACGGAAGCCCCGGTGCGACGGGACGGACCCGGTGCGCGCCGGTAGGACGGCCCATTCCAGCAATGCCTCTGCCACGCCAGTAGGACACGCGTCCCCCCGTCAGGGTTGTACGCGCGAGGCAGTCCAGCCAGCAATATCCTCATTGCCCTCATGCGTACCCGCTCTTCCCGATTGCCCCGTCCTTCGAGACGGCAGTCGGGCCATCACCTTGATCAAGGGATCGGCACCGATCCTACAAAGCGAATTACGCAGATTCACCTGCGATCAGTTCCGCGATGTGCGTGGCATTCAGGGCGGCGCCCCTGCGGAGATTGTCGGCGCAGACGAAGAACTCCAGCGAGCAGGGGTCGTCGAGCGAGACCCGCACCCGTCCCACCCAGGCGGGATCCGTCCCCGCGGCGTCCGAAGGGGTCGGGAACTCCCCCGCCGCCGGGTCGTCCACGAGGACCACGCCCGGCGCGGCCTCCAGGACCTTCCGGGCGTGCGCGGCGTTCACCTCGTTGTCGAAGCGTGCCCGCACGGTCAGGGAATGCCCGGTCACCACGGGCACCTGTACGCAGGTCACCGCGACCGGGAGCCGGTCCAGCCGCAGGATCCGGCGCGTCTGCGCCCGTACGGCCAGCTCGTGCGAGGACCAGCCGTCCTCGCGCAGCTCACCCGACCAGGGCACGACGTTGAGGGCCAGCGGCGCCGCGAAGGGGCCGGTGTCCTCGCCCACGGCCCGGCGCACGTCACCGGGCTGCTCGCCCAGGGCGGTCCCCGCGAGGAGCGACAGCTGGCGGCGCAGCGCCTCGGAGCCGGCCCGGCCGGCGGCGCTCGCGGCCTGGTACGAGGAGACGGCCAGGTCGCAGAGGGAGTACTCGGTGTGCAGCGGCCCGAGGGCGGCGATCATCGCGGCGGTCACGCAGTCGGGACCGGCGACGATCCCGCGCGGCCGGATCCGGACGGCGTGCCCGTTGACTTCGGGCACCACCAGGGGCACCTCGGGGTCCTCGCGGAAGGCGGCGGACTGGTCCACGACCACGGCTCCCCGCTCGGTCACCACGGGGGCCCACCGGGCCGAGACCGCGGCCGGGGTGAGGAAGAGCGCGACGTCGCCCGGACCGAGGCCGTCGAAGGCGTCCTCGGTGAGGGCGAGCACCTCGGTCTCCTCCGCGCGGACGGTCAGCACGCGGCCGGCCGAGCGCGCGGAGGCGATCAGGCGTATGTCGCCCCAGACGTCCGCCCGCTGGGACAGGATCTGGAGCAGGACCGAACCGACTGCTCCGGTCGCTCCGACCACGGCGAGCGCCGGGCCGGAGGACCGGTCCGCGGTCATCGTCCGGTGCCTCCGTAGACGACGGCCTCGTCACTGTCGGAGTCGAGGCCGAAGGCCGTGTGCACGGCGCGGACGGCTTCGTTGACGTCGTCCTGGCGGGTCACGACCGAGATGCGGATCTCCGAGGTGGAGATCAGCTCGATGTTGACGCCCGCATCGGACAGCGCCTGGAAGAAGGAGGCGGTGACGCCCGGGTTCGTCTTCATGCCGGCGCCGACCAGGGAGATCTTGCCGATCTGGTCGTCGTAGCGCAGGGAGTCGAAGCCGATCTGGCCCTTCGCCTTCTCCAGGGCGTCGATGGCCTTGTGGCCCTCGGCCTTGGGGAGCGTGAAGGAGATGTCGGTCAGGCCCGTGGAGGCCGCCGACACGTTCTGCACGATCATGTCGATGTTGATCTCGGCGTCCGCGATGGCCCGGAAGATCGCCGCGGCCTCGCCCGGCTTGTCCGGGACGCCGACGACCGTGATCTTGGCTTCGGAGACGTCGTGAGCGACTCCGGAGATGATGGCGTGCTCCACCTGCTCGTCCCCTTGCGGCTTCTCGTTGCTGACCCAGGTGCCGCGCAGTCCGGAGAAGGACGAGCGGACGTGGATCGGAATGTTGTAACGGCGTGCGTACTCCACGCAGCGGTGCAGCAGCACCTTGGAACCGGAGGCGGCGAGCTCCAGCATGTCCTCGGAGGAGATCCAGTCGATCTTCCGTGCCTTCTTCACCACGCGCGGGTCGGCGGTGAAGACGCCGTCCACGTCGGTGTAGATCTCGCAGACCTCGGCGTCCAGCGCCGCGGCGAGCGCGACGGCGGTGGTGTCCGAACCGCCGCGGCCGAGGGTGGTGATGTCCTTGGAGTCCGCGGACACGCCCTGGAAGCCGGCGACGATGGCGATGTTGCCCTCGTCCAGCGCGGTGCGGATACGGCCCGGCGTGACATCGATGATGCGCGCTTTGTTGTGGACCGAGTCGGTGATCACGCCTGCCTGGCTACCGGTGAACGACTGGGCCTCGTGGCCCAGGTTTTTGATCGCCATGGCCAGCAGGGCCATGGAGATCCGCTCTCCGGCGGTCAGCAGCATGTCGAACTCACGCCCGGCAGGCATCGGGGATACCTGCTCGGCGAGATCGATCAGCTCGTCCGTCGTGTCGCCCATCGCGGAAACCACGACGACCACCTGGTGGCCGTTCTTCTTGGCATCCACGATCCGCTTGGCGACGCGCTTGATGCCCTCGGCATCGGCTACGGAGGAGCCTCCGTACTTCTGCACGACAAGGCCCACGTGCGCTCCTCGCTCAGTCCGTCTCATTGCTGGTGCAGTCTAACGAGCGGCCGCGATCCGACCGCTTCGTACCACATCATGAGACGAAAGGATCAAAGAATACGTTCCCCGCCGCGCGGACCGGATCACGGGCGGCCGAGACCGCCGAGCTCCTCCGCCATGACCTGTCCGGCCTGCTCCGCGAGGTCGTCCTCGGCCAGGTCCTCGTCCGTGTCCAGGCCGTCCAGGGCCGCCAGCGGCTGGTCCAGCCGGACGTGCGCGATCAGGGACTGGAGGGCGCGCAGGGTGGCCGAGGCCGTCGGACCCCAGTTGGTGAAGTACGAGAACTGCCACCACCACAGCGCCTCGGTGATCCGGCCCGCCTGGTGGTGGATGAGGCCGTGCCGCAGGTCGGCGACCACCTCGGCCAGGTCGTCGGAGATCCGGTGCGCCACCGGCGCCTTGCGCGGCTCGTACGGGTCGAAGACCTCGGAGTAGACGTCGACCGGCTCCAGCATCAGCGCGAACCGCTCGCGCAGGTCGTCCACGTCAGGCTCCGGGCCGAGGTCGGGCTCGTAGCGCTCCTCGGGCAGGACGTCCTGGTACGCGCCCAGCCGCCCGCCCGCCAGCAGCAGCTGCGAGACCTCCAGGAGGAGGAAGGGCACCGCGCTGTCCGGGTCCTCGCCCTTGGCCACTTCCGTGACCGCGACGATGAACGACTCGATCTGGTCCGCGATCGAAGCGGCGAAGTCGTCCGGGTCCTGGCCCACAGCGTGCAGCATTGCGTCAGACATCGAGAAGTCGCCTTCCTTCAAAGGCCCGCCCGAGCGTGACCTCGTCCGCGTACTCCAGATCTCCCCCGACGGGGAGCCCGCTGGCCAGGCGGGTGACCTTCAGGCCCATGGGCTTGATCATGCGGGCGAGGTAGGTGGCGGTCGCCTCGCCCTCCAGGTTCGGATCGGTCGCCAGGATCAGCTCGGTGACCGTGCCGTCCGCGAGCCGCGCCAGCAGCTCCCGGATGCGCAGGTCGTCGGGGCCGACCCCTTCGATCGGGCTGATCGCGCCGCCGAGGACGTGGTACTTGCCCCGGAACTCGCGGGTCCGCTCGATCGCGACGACGTCCTTCGGCTCTTCCACGACACAGATGACGGTGGTGTCGCGGCGCGGGTCACGACAGATGCCGCACCGCTCCTCCTGCGCCACGTTCCCGCACACCGCGCAGAACCTGACCTTGTCCTTGACCTCGAGCAGCGCGTGCGCGAGGCGGCGGACGTCGGTGGGCTCGGCCTGCAGGATGTGGAAGGCGATCCGCTGCGCGCTCTTGGGCCCGACGCCGGGCAGCCTGCCCAGTTCGTCGATCAGGTCCTGGACCACGCCTTCGTACAACGGACTGCCTTCTTTCGGTTTCGGTGGGTGGTGCGGGTACTAGAACGGAAGGCCGGGAATGCCGCTGCCGCCGCCCAGCCCCTGGGCCAGCGGGCCCAGCTTCTGCTGCTGGAGCGCCTGGGCATTCTCGTTGGCCGCCTGGACCGCCGCGACCACCAGGTCGGCGAGGGTCTCGGTGTCCTCCGGGTCCACCGCCTTCGGATCGATCACCAGCGCGCGCAGTTCACCGGAACCGGTGACGGTCGCCCTGACGAGGCCGCCGCCGGCCTGGCCCTCGACCTCGGCCTGCGCGAGCTCTTCCTGGGCTGCGGCGAGGTCCTGCTGCATCTTCTGGGCCTGCTGGAGCAGCTGCTGCATATTGGGCTGGCCACCACCGGGAATCACAGGTCACTCACTCCGTAGCATCGGTCCAAGCCTGGGGCAGCTTGGTCAATCCGAGCCTACGTGCTCCCCGGGCGCCGCGCCCTACGCCGAGAGGACCAACTCTTTCGAGTGAGAGTCCGGGCGTACGCGTACCTGCTGGAGACCTCCTTGCGAGCGGAAATCCCGGGATTTGTTGTCCATCGCGTGTCATTCGAAGGTAGGAAGAGCATGCGCACCATTGCGCACACGCGCACCACCACACGTCAGCGCAGGCAGAGGGAGCGCCGGGTGAGCCAGCCGGAGATGCAGCCCGAGGGGCCACCCCGGGATCCCCGGGAGGAGGGCGGCGGTCCGATGGCGGGCGATCTGACCGGCCGGCCGTTCCCCCTGGGGGACTGGGGCGAGCCCGCCGAGCGGCTCGACGAGCTCTACCGGCGCGTCGAGGCCGACGCACTGCGCACCGCCGAGTGGTACCTGTCCGACCGGGCGTGGAAGCGCCGGGGGGCGCGCGTGCTGCGTGCCGGAGCGGCCGTGGGCGCCGTCACGGGCGCCGCGATGCCGCTGCTGGAGCTGACGGGCTCGGCGCCGGGCGCGTCGGCGTACGGGTACCTGGCGCTCCTCCTCGGCGCGGCCTGCCTGGCCTGCGACCGGTTCTTCGGCCTGACCTCGGGCTGGATGCGCGACGTGGCCACCGCCCAGGCGGTGCAGCGCCGCCTGCAGACCCTCCAGTTCGACTGGGCCTCGGAGAACGTGCGGGAGGTGCTCGGCCCGACGGAGGGCACGGCCAGCGAGGCCGCCGAGCGCTGCCTCACCGTGCTGCGCCGCTTCTCGGAGGACGTGACGGAGCTGGTGCGCTCCGAGACCGCGGAGTGGATGGTGGAGTTCAGCTCCGGCCCGGCCCCGCTGGTGATGCAGTCCCTGGGAGCCAACGGAGCCCGCCCGGACGCCTACGTCCCCCCGGCCCGTTTCCCCCTCCCGCCGGGCACCCGCCCGAACATGCCCCGCCAGCGGCCCCCGGAACAGCCCCGCTGACACGCCGGCCCCACCGGCGTTTGGGGGCGCGGGACACTTCGGGCGCGGGGCACTTCCGGCGCGGAGCACTTCCAGCCCCGCCGGCGTTCGAGGCGCGGGGCACTTCCAGCCTCGCCGGCGTTTGAGGCGCGGGGGCTGGGGCGGCGCCCCAGGAAACGGAGAAAGGGCGGGGCGGGGACCTGCTCCGCGCAGCGGAACCCGCACCCGCCCCCAGCCCAGCCCAGCCCCGTCCAGCCCGGTCGGAAGGCGAGGCGAGGCGAGGCGAAGCGAAGGCTGCGTCAGCTAAAGATGATCATCGACCCCTGCCCCAGACTCCGCGTAGCCGCCGCATGCAACCCCAGCCACACGAACCGCTCCCGCGCGAACGGACTGTCGTCATGCGGAATCGGCCCCGCCGGCTCCTCCAACGACGTCGGCCGCCCCGGCGGAGCCGGCGCGGCGGGCGGGTTCCCCGGGTCGATCCCGATCGCCGGAGCCACGAAGACCAGCTCCCGCAGCAGCCCGTGCGCGGACCCCAGCGGCCCGCCCCCGCCCAACAGCTCCTCGTTCGCCAGCGGAGCCGGGAAGTCCACCGGCACGTACGCCCCCGCGTGGTCGTAGTGCCACACCAGGTGCGACTGCTGCGCGGTCGGCTCGAACATCTCCAGCAGCTGCTCGTAGTCCCCGCCCAGCTCGTCCACCGGCGTCACCGGCAGCCCGCAGATCTGGAGCAGGTACGCCCGCCGCAGGAAGTGCAGGGCGTCGTAGTCGAAGCCGGCCACCGGAGCCACGTCCCCGCTCAGGCCGGGCATGTAAGCGAACACGGGCACCGACGGCAGACCCGCCTCACCCAGCGCCTTGTCGTACGAGGCGATCTCTTCCGCGAAGGGGTTGTCGGGGCTGTGGCACAGCACGTCGACAAGGGGGACCAGCCACAGGTCACAAGCCACGCGGGCTCCGATCAGTCGATGCCGCCGATCGGGCCAGAGTAGTGCGCCGAACACCCTCCGCGAAGAGGTGCGCAGAACCCGCTTACGAGGGGTGACGCCCTGACCCCGCCCTGCCACCCCGCGACGACGGGCTCAGAGGCCGGCGGCCCAGTCCAGACCGTGCTGGTTGTACTCGTGCACGATGCGCCGTACCTCATCCGCGTCCGCCAGCGTCACCGCGTCCACCAGGTCGCTGTGCCCGCACCACAGCGCCGCGCGCAGCTGCGGCTCGCGCTGGAGGTGGGGTACGGCGAAAACCCAGCACTGCACGCGGATGCGGTGCAGAAACTCCGAGATGTAGGTGTTGCCGACCAGCCCGCTCAGTTCCCGCCAGAAGCGGAGGTCGTAGCCGATCAGCACTTCGAGCGAACCGCTCTGGGCGGCCCGCCGCGCCTCCTCGGCCCGGCGGCGCACCGACACCAGCATCTCGCCGGAGCCGGGTGCGGTGCCGCGTTCGGCGAGCCGGCGGAAGATCCCGTCGACGACCAGCGAACGCGCCTCGACCATGCCGCGGAAGTCGTCCACGGAGAAGACCCGTACGCGGAAACCGCGGTGCTGGACCAGTTCCAGCAACCCCTGGGCCGAGAGGTCCACGAGCGCCTCGCGGACCGGGGTCGCGGAGACCTCGTACTGCTCGGCGATCTGCTTGACGGTGAACTCCGTGCCCGGCGGCAGGCGTCCCGCGAGCACCTCGTCACGCAGCGCGTCCGCGATCTGCTGGCGAAGTGTGTTGCGGGTGACAGCGCCGCTGCCTGGCATAAGGGTCCGTCTCCTCTGTAGAACTCCGGACACCTTAGGCCAGACAGCGAGGCCGAAACCGAACGGTTCGTGATCGTTATACGGATCTACCGACCGTTATGCGGACGGGGAACCGGCCACGTGTGCCGGCAGCCGGGCCACCTGCACTTTCAGCCGGCCGTGGTGTGGCGGTCGGCGACCGTCAGGGCCTCGTCCAGCAGGGCCAGACCCTCCTTGGCCTCCGACTCCGTGATCGTGCAGGGCGGGACGACGTGCGTCCGGTTCATGTTGACGAAGGGCCACAGGCCGGAGGCCTTGCAGGCCGCGGCGAACTCGGCCATCGGCGCGTTGGCGGCGCCCGCCGCGTTGTACGGAACGAGCGGCTCGCGCGTCTCCTCGTCCCGTACGAGTTCCAGGGCCCAGAAGGTGCCCAGGCCCCGCACCTCGCCGACCGACGGGTGCCGTTCGGCGATCTCGGCGAGGGCCGGGCCGATCACGTTCGCGCCGAGGTGGGCGGCGTGCTCGACGATCCCCTCCTCCTCCATCGCGTTGATCGTCGCGACGGCGGCGGCGCAGGCCAGGGGGTGGCCGGAGTACGTCAGTCCGCCCGGGTAGGGGCGGGTGGCGAAGGTCTCGGCGATGGCGGCCGAGATGGCGACGCCGCCGAGCGGCACGTACCCGCTGTTGACTCCCTTGGCGAAGGTGATCAGGTCGGGGGTGACCCCCCAGTGGTCGGCGGCGAACCACCTGCCGGTCCGCCCGAAGCCGGACATGACCTCGTCGAGGATGAAGACGATGCCGTGGGCGTCGCACAGCTCGCGCACGCCGGCGAGGTAGCCGGGCGGCGGCGTCATGATCCCGGCGGTGCCCGGCACGCTCTCCAGGATGATCGCGGCGATGGTCGCCGGACCCTCGAAGGCGATGGTGTCGGCGAGGTGCGCGAGGGCGCGCTCGCACTCCTCGGCCTCGGTGGTCGCGTGGAAGGGCGAGCGGTAGAGGAACGGGCCCCAGAAGTGCACGACGCCGGCGGCGGCCGTGTCGGACGGCCAGCGGCGCGGGTCGCCGGTGAGGTTGATCGCGGCAGCGGTGGCGCCGTGGTACGAGCGGTAGGTGGACAGCACCTTCTGCCGGCCGGTGTGCAGCCGGGCCATCCGTACGGCGTTCTCGACGGCTTCCGCGCCGCCGTTGGTGAAGAAGATCTTGTCCAGGTCTCCGGGGGTCCGTTCGGCGATGAGGCGTGCGGCCTCGGAGCGGACGTCGACGGCGAAGCCGGGCGCGAGGGTGCAGAGCCGGGCGGCCTGCTCCTGGACGGCGGCGACGACCTTGGGGTGCTGGTGGCCGATGTTGGTGTTGACCAGCTGCGAGGCGAAGTCGAGGAAGCGGTTCCCGTCGTAGTCCCAGAAGTACGAGCCCTCGGCGCCGGCAACGGCCAGCGGGTCGATCAGGGCTTGGGCGGACCACGAGTGGAAGACGTGAGCGCGGTCGGCGGCCTTGACGGTCGCGCCGGTGACATGAGGGGTCATGTCGTCACGCTAGAAGTGTGCAGGTGGGGACCGATATCGGCGGACTGTATGGGGTGAGGGGGGCACTCTCGGCAGTCTGTCGGCACCCTTCCGCACGCCTCGGTCATTGACAGCAGGCTGTCGTCATGACAGCCTTCTGTCATTGGTGGTGGTTCGACGATGCGGAGGCGATCGAGATGACCGGAACCCGGAGCAAGCCCACCGACGAGACCGCCCACAAAGCCGTTCCCACGCCCGTCCGGAAGGCCGTCCCCAAGCCCGTCCATCTGGCTGTGTACGACACGTACGCGGACTGGGAGACCGGCCACACCACCGCCCACCTCACGCAGCGCGGCCACGAGATCCGGACGGTCGGCTTCGCCGCCGGGCAGCCGGTCACCACCATGGGTGGCGTCCGCATCCAGCCCGACCTGGCCCTCGCCGACCTGCGGCCGGAGGACTCCTCGCTCCTGATCCTGACGGGGGCCTCGCTCTGGGACACGAGCGACGAACTGGCGCCCTTCGCGGTGAAGGCGAAGGAGTTCCTGGCGGCGGGCGTCCCGGTCGCGGCCATCTGCGGAGCCACCGCGGGCCTGGCCCGGGCCGGCGTACTGGACGGCCGTAGGCACACCAGCGCGGTCTCCTTCTACCTGGCCGAACAGCCCGGCTACGCGGGCGCCGGGCGCTACGTCGAGACCGACGCGGTGACGGACGGCGACCTGATCACGGCCGGGCCGACGGAACCGGTGGCCTTCGCCCGCGAGGTCTTCGCCCGCCTGGGCGTCTACAAGCCGGATGTCCTGGACGCGTGGTACCGGCTGTTCCACGACTCGGACCCGAGCGCCTACCCGGTGCTGATGGCGGCGTCGGAGGCCGGCGATGCGTGAGCCGGCGCCGGAGGACCTTTCCAAGGAGGACCTCTCCGCGGAGGACGTCTCCGCGGAGGGCCCTGGCCTTCACGCGGAGGGCCTCTCCCTCCGCGCCCGTCAGGACTGGTTGAGCCGCACCGCACTCGGGGTCTTCCGGCTGAACGGCCAGTTCCTCTCCGTCTCGGAGGAACTGGCCCGGCCGGCCGGGCTGACGGCCGCGTGGTGGCAGGTGCTGGGCGCCGTACTGAAGGAACCGCTGCCCGTGGCGGGCATCGCCCGGGCGATGGGGATCA
Source organism: Streptomyces sp. NPDC088762 (assembly GCF_044750905.1). Lineage (NCBI taxonomy): Bacteria > Bacillati > Actinomycetota > Actinomycetes > Kitasatosporales > Streptomycetaceae > Streptomyces > Streptomyces sp. NPDC088762. The sequence goes on along the minus strand of NZ_JBIVKT010000001.1, from coordinate 854,725 downwards.
CCCGGCAGAGCGTGCAGCGCATCGCTGACCTGCTGGCCGCGAAGGGCCTGGCGGAGTATGTCCCGAACCCGGCGCACCGCCGGGCCAAACTCCTCCGCCCCACGGAGGCCGGCCGCGCGGCGGTGGCCCGCATCGGCCCGGGCCACGCCTCCCTCGCCGCCCGCCTCGCGGCGGAACTGGGGGACACCGCCTTCAGGGAAACGGTCCAGGCCCTGGAACGACTGTCGAAAGCCCTGGAAACCCTCCAGTCCTCCCCCGATACGCCCGTCCCCTGAGCGGTTCGCGCCTGCTGGACGGGCGGTGTCGGCACCTTAGAGCTTCGGGTCCTGCTTCGGGTCCTGCTTCCAGTCCTGGGCGAGGAGCCCGAGCAGCACCTCGTCCAGGAGCCCGGCCGGACCGGCCGGCGGCAAACCGACAAGGGCGGTGCCGGCCCGCCGCTCACCACGTGTGGGCGGCGCCCCGCACCGGTTTGTGTCGAAGTCAATAAGCCTGCCGACAGAGCTTGTTGCGTACGAGGACCGCGTCGGAGACTGCCGACCATGGAGCCGTTGAACGTAGTGGCACGACTGTGGGAGCGGATCGAGGAACGCGACTGGGACGGCGTGGCAACGCTCATCGCCAACGACGCCGTCATCGAATGGCCGGTGAGCGGCGAACGCATCGTGGGCCGCGCCAACTTCATAGCCGTGATCAGCGATGACGGCTACACGGACGAGAGATCCGTGGAGGTGCTGCGGATCCTGGCGGACGGGGACCTCGTCGTCACCGAGGTGGAGATACCTCAGGACCACGTCGTCTACCGCGCCGTCTCCCTGTGGACCGTCCGGGACGGGGAGATCATCGGCGCACGGGAATACTGGACCACTCCCGGCCAGGACCCTGCACCCCGCTGGCGCGCCGGTTACGTCGAACCGATGGTGGCGGACTGAGCCCCGGGCGCGGCGAGGGCGTCCAGCTCCTCCCCGATGGCGGCACGCAGAGCGTCGTGGCGGCCTGACGGCGCGTACTGCTCGCCCCGCCAGAACTCCTCCGCGTAGAGCCAGACGGGCAGCCGGACCCGGTCGGCGGGCTCCCAGTCGTAGCGGGGCCAGATGTGGGCGTGGAGGTACGGGTCGGTGTTGCCGAGGATCTCGATGTTCACGCGGCGGAAGGCCGGGTCGAGCCGGCGACAGGCGCGCTCGACCGCCTCGGCGAGCCGCTCCAGGTCGGTGAGGTACGCCATCCTGCGCGGCCGGGGGAGATCGGAGAGGCGGGTCACGGCGGAGTCGTCGGTGAGCAGGACGGAGTACCCCGGCAGGAACTGACGGTCCCCGAAGGCGGCGAAGCCGGCTTCCAGGCGGCGCATGACGGTGGGGTTCCGGCCCCGGTGCGCACTGCCGATGCGGTCGTGACGCCAGTCGGTGTCGGTCATGACGTGATGGTAACCAGCCGCGTGCGCCTGGCATTTCGGGCGCGGCCTTGACCCTCAGGTACCCCGTGTCATACCTGAGAGCTACGCGAGAAGACGGCTCTGCAGCGTGACGCCGTCGACGGGTCGCGATTTCTAACTTCGGTGGCAGAGAAGGGCGCTGACGGCTCTTCCCGACCGAAGGAAGAGGCGATGGCGGCGGGGGCGACGGGGATCACGGAACCGGCAGTAGGGATGGGCGGGCCGGGTGTTGGTGGAGTGGCAGGTCCATCGGGGTCGGCGGCGCGGTCCGCTCGGTCCGGCCCTCGCGCTCCGTCCACCGGGCGGCTGCGCCGCACCCTGCTCGCCTCTCTGGTCGCCGCGGCCGTCGTGTTCCCCATGTCCGCCGCCGCCTCCCCCGACGTCCCCGCACCGGCGCCCGCCGCCTTCACCCAGGACGCCGCACCGCACGAGCGGTACGCCGCCAACCGCGCCAACCTCGCCGAGGCGGCCCGCATGGCCGAGGACGCCGGACGCACCGGGCGGGCCGTCAGGCTGCGTGCCATGGAGGCAGCCGGCGCGGCGCAGTTCCTCGCCTTCGACGGCCGCGGGCGGGGGCGGGCCGTCGAGGTGTTCGGCGATCTGGGCAGCGCCGACCGGGTCGCCGTCCTGGTCCCCGGGTCGGACACGACGCTCGACACCTACCAGAGGTTCCGGGCCGGGGCCGTCTCCCTTCAGCAGCGCCTCCAGGCCGAGCACCCGCGCTCCGCCGTGGTCGCCTGGCTCGGGTACGACACCCCCGGCACGGTCAGCACCACCGTGCTGACCACCGATCGCGCCGGCGAGGCCGCCGCCGAACTGGGGAGGTTCCTCGACCGGTTGCGGGGGATGACCGGCCCGGACGGCCGCCTCTCGCTCCTGTGCCACTCCTACGGTTCCGTGGTCTGCGCCCGGACCGTGACCGGCCCCGCCGTCGTCGACATGGTCCTCTTCGGCAGCCCGGGCACGGGGGCCGGGTCCGCGCGGCAGCTGCCGACGGGAGCCCGGGTGTGGGCGGGGCGGGGCAGCGGCGACTGGATCGGGACCGTCCCGCACGTCCGGCTCGGCGGGCTCGGCTTCGGTACCGACCCCGTGGACCCCGCCTTCGGAGCGCGGTCCTTCGCCGCCGGAGCCGCCGGGCACAGCGACTACCTCAAGCCGGGCACCGAGTCCCTCGAGAGTCTCGTCGCCATCGTCCTCGGCACCACTCCCACCGCGGAGGCCCCTCATGCGTAGGCTCCACGCCCGCTGGACCGCCCTCGCCGAGGCCGTGGACCGCGCCACCCCTCCCGACCGGGACCGCGCCGTGGACGCGCTGCGGGCCTTCGCGATCCTCGGGGTGGTGCTCGGCCACTGGCTGGTCACCTCCCTCACCACCGCCAACGGCGGTCTGAGCAACGCCAGTCCCCTGGCCCACATGAGCCGGCTCGCCCCGGTCTCCTGGGTGTTCCAGACGCTGGCCGTGTTCTTCCTCGTCGGCGGGCATGTCGCCGCCCGCGGCTACGCCTCGGCGCGGGCGCGGGGGGACTCGTACCGCACCTGGCTCGGGCAGCGGCTCGGGCGGCTGTTCCGTCCGGTCGCCGCCGTGCTCACGCTCTGGGCGGTCGTGGCGGCCGGGATGCTGATCGGCGGAGTGGAGCCGAGCACCGTCCAGACGCTGGTCAAGCTGGTGCTCTCCCCGCTCTGGTTCCTCCTCGTCTTCGCCGCGCTGACCGCCGCGACACCGCTCGCGGCCCGGCTGAGTCCCCTGGTGCCGATGACGGTGGTGGCCGGGGTCGACCTGTGGCGCTTCGGACTCGGCGGGCCCGAGTGGGCCGGCTGGGTCAACGTCGCCGCCGGGTGGCTCGTCCCCTACACCCTGGGCGCCGCCTGGTCCCGGGGAGCCTTCGCCCGGCGCGGGCCTGCCGTCCTCCTGCTCGCCGGGGGCGCCATCGCGGCCGCCGCGCTGGTCCTCTGGGGCGGGTACCCGGCGTCCATGGTGGGTGTCCCCGGGGCTCCGATATCGAACCTGAACCCGCCGACGCTCGCCGCCGTCGCGTTCGGACTGGCCCAGTGCGGGCTGGCGCTGCTGCTGCGCGGCCCGCTGGCCCGGGCCATGGCGCGGCCGGCGGCCTGGGCGAAGGTGGCCCTGGTGAACCTCTCCGCCATGACGGTCTTCCTCTGGCACCAGACGGCCATGATGGCCGTCACAGCCCTCGGGCTGCTGCTGTCGGCGGACGTGCCCGGGCTGCACACCGTGCCCGACTCGGCGGAGTGGATAGCCGCCCGGCTCCTGTGGCTGCCGCTGTTCACCGCCGCACTGACGCTCTGCTGGGCCGCGTTCCGTACGTACGAACAGGGCCCGCGCCGGCCGCGGGGCACCCTGCGGCCCTCCCCAGTCCACGGGTTCCACACCACTGCGGGCTGCCTCGTGCCCGCCCGTCCCACGGCCGTGCCCGCCCAGGAGATCACCCATGCCTAGTCTTGAGGACGTGAACGAGCGGAGCAGGCACCCCGATCAGGTCCCCGCGAAGCGGAGCGAGACCCTGCGGGCCACGGCGAGGGAACTGCTCACCCTGCGGCGGGACCCCCTCCCCCGGATCTCCCGGCCGCGGTGGCTGGCCTGGCTGCCGCACGTGATCGTCGGTTACGCCGCCCTCTTCTTCGGCTTCCTCACCATGGAACAGCTCGCCGACCACTACCACGTGACCGGCGAGATGCCGCAGGCGCTGGCGATCTCGACCGGTGTGTCCATCGCGCTCGCGATGTTCCGCCCGATCGCCGCCTGGTGGCTCGCCCTGATCACGGCCGGCTTCGGCGCATGGGCGATGTACGACCACGTCGGTCAGGGCCAGACCTGGCCCGGGACCATCGGCGGACTCTTCGCCTTCGCCGCAGTGATCCTCCTCGTCGCGCTGCGGGTACCGCCCCGCGTCACCATCGCGGTCATCGCCGTCTCCCTCGCCTGCACCAGCGTGGCCGAGGCGCTGTGGAAGCCGGAGCACAGTGGGAGTACCGCCTTGACCGGCTCCCTCCTGCTCGGCTTCGCGGGGCTGCTCGGTTATGCGCTGCGCGCACTGCGGCTGGCCCGCGGCGAGCTGGTCGAGCAGGAGACCCTCACCGAGGAGGAGCGTGCCCGGCGAACCCTGCTCGAGGAGCGCAGCCGGATCGCCCGCGAACTGCACGACGTCGTCGCGCACCACATGTCGGTGATCTCCATCCAGGCCCAAGTCGCCCCGCATCTCGTGGAGAACCCGTCCGAGGAACTCAGGGAGAACCTGGCGGGCATCCGGGAGAACGCGCTGGAGGCCCTCACCGAGCTGCGCCGTGTGCTGGGCGTGCTGCGCTCCGAACAGCCGGAGGATCCCGTCGCCCTGCAACACCCGCAGCCGACCCTGGCCGAGCTGGACGGCCTCGTGGACAACGTGCGCGGTGCCGGGCTGGACGTCACCACCGAGATCGCGGGCATCCGGCGGCCGCTGACGCCCGGCGTCGAACTCACCGCGTACCGCATCGTGCAGGAGGCGCTGAGCAACTGCCTGCGTCATGCGGCTGGTTCACGGGTGGAGGTCGGCATCGCTTACGGGCCCCGCGATCTGCACCTGTGCATCGCCAACACGGCCCCGCCCCGGCCGGCGCCGCCCTCGCCCGGTGCGGGCCACGGGCTGTTGGGGATGCGGGAACGGGCGGGCATGCTGGGGGGCGAGCTGGCCGCCGGTCCACGGCCCGACGGCGGGTACGAGGTGTCCGCCGTCCTCCCGATGGATCTGCAGGACCGGCCCGGCAGCTCCTCATCCGAGACGAAGAGGGAACCATGAGCACCCCGATCAAGGTGATGATCGCCGACGACCAGATGATGGTCCGGCAGGGCTTCACCGTGCTTCTCAACGCCCAGCCCGACATCGAGGTGATCGGCCAGGCCGTGGACGGGGCGGACGCCGTCGCCAAGGTCGGCGAACTGGGACCGGACGTGGTGCTGATGGACATCCGCATGCCCGGCATGGGCGGCATCGAGGCCACGTCCGTCATCACGGGCGCCGCCGGCTCCACGGTCAAGGTGCTGGTGCTGACCACCTTCGACCTCGACGAGTACGTGTACGAGGCGCTGCGGGCGGGGGCCTCGGGGTTCCTCCTCAAGGACGCTTCGGCCGACCAGCTCGCGGAAGCGGTGCGGGTGGTGGCGGCCGGGGAGGCGCTGCTGTCGCCGAACATCACGAAGCGGCTGATCACGGAGTTCTCCCGGCTGGGGGCGCCGCGCGCGCCGTCGCGGGCACGGATCGACGAACTGACCGAGCGGGAGACGGAGGTCCTGACGCTGGTCGCCCAGGGCCTGTCCAATGCGGAGATCGCCCAGCACCTGACGGTGGCGGAGCAGACGGTCAAGACCCATGTGGGCCGGATCCTCGTGAAGCTGGGCCTGCGGGACCGAACGCAGGCCGCGGTGTTCGCTTACGAGACGGGGCTGGTCCGTCCGACGGGCTACTGATCTGCCCCGCGTAGTACCTGAGAGGGACGCCGCGAAATCCCCTTCGGTGCCGACGCGGACCAGGTGGGCACGGACCTACGGTTCTTGTATGAGCGACACGACCACCGGGGGGACAGCCCGGACACCTGAGTTCCGCATGGCATCGGGGGTGATCGAGACCCTGCGCCAGGACCTCGTCACCGATGCCTTCGCCTACCGACCGCTGCCGCTGCTGGAGACGCCCGGGCGTCTCGTGCGCCGGCTTCCCGAGGCGATACGGCGCTACTTCCCGTGGACGCATTATGCGGCGGTGTCGGTGCTGGCGTTCTTCGTCATGCTGCTCACGGCCTCCTCCCAGTCCGGCTACCTGGGAGACGCCGGCGGGTTCCTCATGGGGTTGGTGGCAGCGGCCCCGGTCCTCATGACGCTGGTGCGGCCGGTCGGCGCGTGGTGGGCGGCGGTGGCGATGACGGTGGTGCTCGCCGCGTTCGGCGGGGACGGCGAATGGCCATGGGGCCCGGGCGGTTTCGTCGCGTACATCGCGGTCATGGTCCTGGTCGCGCTGCGCACCGGGCCCCGGGTGGCGGCCTGGATGTGGACGCTGACCCTCGCACTCGGCTTCGTCCTCTCGGTGGTGTTCGGGAGCCGGTTCGGGACGAACCTGCCCGCGATGGCGGTGGTCTCGGCCTTCGCCCTGGTGGTCACGAGCAGCATCCAGATACGCCGCAACGCCAGGGCCGAGGTGAGCGCGCAGCAGGAGGTCACGGCAGTCGAGCGGGACAAGCGCACGCTGCTGGAGGAGCGCACGACGATCGCCCGGGAGTTGCACGACGTGGTGGCGCACCACATGTCAGTGGTGGCGATCCAGGCGGAGGCCGCCCCGTACCGGGTGGAGAATCCGCCGCCGGAGCTGGAGGCCGCCTTCGTCACCATCCGGGAGAACGCGGTGGCGGCACTCACGGAGCTGCGGCGGGTTCTGGGAGTGGTGCGCTCCGCGGACTACGAGGCTCCGGACGCCCCGCAGCCGACGCTGGCCTCTTTGGACGGGCTGTTGGCCAATGTGCGGGAGGCCGGGCTCAGTGTGGAGAAGACGGTCACCGGGGCGGTGCGGGAGCTGCCGCAGGGGGTGGAGCTGTCGGCGTACCGGATCATCCAGGAGGCCCTGAGCAACACGCTGCGGCACGCGCCGGGCGCGGCGGCGGCGGTGGAGGTGTCGTACGTTCTGGGCGGCCTGGGGATACGCGTGGTCAACGGCGCGGGAACCGGGGATGCGCGGCCTTCGCCGGGGGCCGGACACGGGATCACCGGGATGCGGGAGCGCGTGGCCATGCTCGAAGGGGAGATGACGGCCGGCACCACCGGGACGGGCGGGTACGAGGTGGCGGTGTTCATACCGGTGCCCGGCCGTCCGGAGGCGGGACGGGTTGCGCAGGAGGGGGCGGCATGACGATCAGGGTGCTGATCGTCGACGACCAGATGATGGTGCGGGAGGGGTTCTCCGTCCTTCTGAACGCCATGGAAGGCATCGAAGTGGTGGGGGAGGCGGTCGACGGTCGGGAGGCCATCACGCAAGTGGCGGCGCTGCGGCCGGACGTGGTGCTGATGGACATCCGGATGCCGCAGATGAACGGCCTGGAGGCGACGCGGGAGATCGTGGCCGCCGACACGGACGCGAAGGTGCTGGTCCTGACGACCTTCGACCTCGACGAGTACGTGTACCAGGCACTCCGGGCGGGGGCGTCGGGGTTCCTGCTGAAGGACGCGTCGGCCCGTCAGCTGGCGGACGGGGTCAGGGTGGTGGCCGCCGGGGAGGCGCTGCTGGCGCCTTCGGTGACCAAGCGGCTCATCGCGGAGTTCTCGAAGCTGTCCGAGGCGCCGAGGCTCGTGGACCCGGCGGGGTTGGGTGAGTTGACGGAGCGGGAGAAGGAGGTGCTGGTGCTGATCGCGCAGGGGTTGTCCAACGGGGAGATAGCGGGCCGGCTGATCGTCGCGGAGTCCACGATCAAGACCCATGTCAGTCGGATCCTCGTGAAGCTGGGCCTTCGGGACCGCACCCAGGCGGCGGTGTTCGCCTATGAAACCCGGCTGGTCACTCCGGGCTAGTGCGGGTCGGGTACGGCGGGCCGGTCAGGCCGTGCGGGTGGTGCGGAAGCGGGAGGCGTAGGCGGAGGGGGTGGTGCCGAGGTGGCGGGCGAAGGTGCGGCGGAGGGATTCGTCGGAGCCGAGACCGCTGCGGCGGGCGGCCACGGTGACCGGCTCGCCTTGCTCCAGGAGGATCCGGGCGGTCTCCAGGCGGAGGGTCTCCAGGTGGGCGGCCGGAGTGGTGCCGGTGTGGGCCTTGAAGAGTCGGGAGAGGTGGCGGGGGCTGAGGCCCGCGCGTCGGGCCAGGGCGGTGAGGCTGTGATCGGCCGCGGGGTCGGCGGCCATGGCGTCGAGGAGGGGGCGCAGCACCGGGTCGCGGGTGGGTGAGGTGCGGGAAGCCGCGGAGAACTGGGACTGGCCGCCGGGGCGTTGGAGGAACACCACGAGGTCCCGGGCGACGCGTCGGGCGGTGTCGGGGCCGAGGTCCTGCTCGACGAGGGCCAGGCAGACGTCGATGCCGGCGGTGACTCCGGCGGAGGTGAGCACGGGGCCGTCCTGGACGTAGATGGCGTCGGGGGTGACGGTGGTGCCCGGGTAGGAGCGGGCGAGGTCGGCGGCGTGCTCCCAGTGGGTGGTGGCGCGGCGGCCGTCCAGCAGCCCGGCCGCGGCGAGGGCGAAGGCGCCGGTGCAGACGGCGGCGACCCGGTCGGCGCGGGCGGCCAGCCGGGCGACGAGCTCGACCAGTTCGGGCCGGATACGCAGGGTGGCCAGGTCGGCGGGACCGGGGACCACCAGGGTGTCGGTGCGGGAGACCGCGTGGGCCGGCAGGTCGGCGTCGAACCGCAGGCCGGTGGAAGTACGGACGGGGGCACCGTCGGGGGTGCAGACCTGGACGGCGTAGGGGAGGCCGGCGGTGGTGAAGACCTCCAGCGGGGCGGCGACGTCCAGGAGGCGTACGCCGTCGAAGGCCAGGACGGTGATCGTGTGGGTGCCCATGCCCGCACGGTAGCCGGGGCGGGGTGGGATCCGTGTCCGGATGTGTGGGGTGCCTGGCTCTGGGGACATGGCGGGCGGAAGGGGTGCGCGGGGAGGCTGGAGGCCGGTCGAGAGGAGCACTGGTGAATGCGAAGGGGCACGGCGTGAAGCGGGACGGCGTAAGTCGGGACAGCGCGAAGCGGGACAGGGCGGGAGCGCGCGGGGAGGGCGCCGCCGGGGTGGCCGTGCCGGACAGCCGGATCGCCATGGAGGCAACCGAGCTGGTGCGCGACACCGTGAGCGAGTTGATCTACCACCATTCGCGGCGGGTCTACTGGTTCGGCAGTCTCCAGGGGCGGCGGCGGGGGCTGGCGTTCGATCCGGAGCTGCTGTACGTCGGGGCGATGTTCCACGATCTGGGGCTGGGCAAGGAGTTCCGGACGAGCGGGCGGCGGTTCGAGGTCGACGGGGCGGACGAGGCCCGGCGGTTCCTGGAGCGCCACGGGATACCGGAGGACGGAGTCCGTCGGGTGTGGACGGCGATCGCCCTGCACACCACCCCCGGCATACCCGAGTTCATGGAGCCTGAGGTGGCGCTGCTGACGGCGGGCGTGGAGTACGACGTGCTCGGCATCGGCTTCGATGACATAGACGCGGCCGCCCGCGCCGAGGTCACCGCGCTGCATCCGCGGCCGGACTTCAAGCGGCGCATCCTCCAGGCCTTCACCGAGGGGATCGAGCAGAAGCCGGAGACCACCTTCGGCAATGTGAAGGCGGACGTACTGCGGCACTTCGTGCCCGGCTTCGACCCGGCGGATTTCGTGGAGGTGATCCAGGGTTCCCCGTGGGCGGAGTGACACCCCCTAGGCTGCGGGGATGGGCTTTGATCCGTGGGATGCCGCGTTCGTCGCCGATCCGTATCCGGCGTACCGGGAGGTGCGGGAGCAGGGGCGGGCCGTGTGGTGTGAGGCCACCGGGCAGTGGCTGGTGGCGCACTACGCCGATGTGAGTGCGCTGTTGCGGGACCGGCGGCTGGGGCGGACCTATCTGCACCGGTTCTCGCACGAGGAGTTCGGGCGCGAGGCGCCGCCGCCCGAGCACGAGCCCTTCCACGTGCTCAACGGGAACGGCCTCCTGGACCTGGAGGATCCCGCGCACGCACGGGTGCGCCGGCTGGTGGCGAAGGCCTTCACCCCTCGGACGGTGGAGCGGCTCGTGCCCGCCGTGCGGAGGATGGCCGGGGAGCTGGTGGGGCGGCTGCTCGCGGACGGGGGCGGGGATCTGCTCACCACGGTCGCCGAGCCGCTGCCGGTGGCGGTGATCGCGGAGCTGCTGGGGGTGCCGGAGGCGGACCGGGGGCTGCTGCGGCCTTGGTCGGCGGACATCTGCGGGATGTTCGAGCTCCGGCCGGACGAGGAGACGGCGCGCCGCGCGGTGCGGGCGAGCGTGGAGTTCAGTGCGTACCTGAGGGACCTGATCGGCGAGCGGCGCATGCGGCCCGGCGAGGATTTGATCTCCGGGCTGATCGCCGCCCACGATGACGAGGGCCGGCTCAGCGAGCAGGAGATGATCTCCACCTGCGTGCTCCTGCTGAACGCGGGGCACGAGGCGACCGTCAATACGACCGTCAACGGGTGGTGGGCGCTGTTCCGCAATCCCGGGCAGCTCGACGACCTCCGCGCGCATCCCGAAAAGTTGTCCACAGCTGTGGATGAACTGATGCGCTACGACACCCCCCTCCAGATGTTCGAGCGCTGGGTGCTCGACGACATCCGGGTCGGTGACACCGTCATCCCCCGCGGAGCCGAGGTCGCCCTGCTGTTCGGCTCCGCGAACCGGGATCCGTCGCGGTTCGACGCGCCCGACACGCTCGACCTCGCACGGGCCGACAATCCGCACCTGAGCTTCGGGGCCGGGATCCACTACTGCCTGGGCGCGCCGCTGGCGCGGCGGGAGCTGGAGGGCTCCTTCGGGGCCCTGCTGGCAGACGGGGTCCCGCCCCTGCGGCTCGTCAAGGAGCCCCAGTGGCGGGACGGGTACGTCATCCGGGGGCTGCGGGAGTTGATCGTGGAGTTCTAAACGAGTCTTGCCGATCAGGCCGGAGCAGCCGGCCCGGCCTGATCGACGACCACGACCTACGCGAGCATGTCCCGGCGCCTCAGGGCTGCCAGGCCCGTGGCCGTGAAGGCCGCCGCCAGGCCGGTCAGGGTCAGCAGCGGCGCCCAGGCCAGGGAGTCCGCGCCCGGGAGCTTGGGCAGGTGGGCGAACGGGGAGAGGTCCAGGACCGCCTGCGGGAGGTTCAGCGCCGGGCCGATCCAGCCCAGGACCAGCGCGCCTCCCGCCACCGCCCAGGCGGCCGCGGCGAACCGGGGGGCCGCGCCGTGCAGGAGGGCGGCGAGCGCCCCGATCAGCCACACGGCAGGGAGCTGCGCCAGCGTGGCGCCCGCCGCGGCGCCCACGTCCCGGCCGTGCCCGATGCCCAGGCCGAGCCCGGCGAGGAGCAGGACCAGTGCCGAGCCGCCGAAGGCCACGGCCAGGTGCCCGCCGGCCCAGCGCAGCCGGCCGACCGCGCTCGCGAGGAGCGGTTCGGCGCGCTGGGCCGACTCCTCGCCGCTCAGCCGCAGCACCGCCGAGACGATGTACAGGGCGGCGACCATCCCGAACATCCCGGCCATCGTGGCGAGGAACGCGTCGGTGATTCCGCTCTGCCCGCCCATCCGCTCGATGATCTCGCGCGTCTTCTCGTTGTCGCCGACCAGCTCGGCGGCACCCTCCGTCATCCCGCCGAAGACCATGCCCGCCGCGAGGAATCCGAGGCTCCAGCCGACCAGTCCGGGCCGCTGCAGCCGCCACGCCAGCGCCCCGGCCGAGCCGAGCCGACCCCGCGCCGGGCCCGGCCGGGCCGGCAGGAAGCTCATGCCCAGGTCACGGCGGCCGGCCAGGACGTACGCCGCCGCCACCTGCGCGGCGGTGGCCGCCGCGAACAGGCCGAGCACCCACCAGCGTTCGGCCGCGAAGGCCCGTACGTGCTCCAGCCAGCCCAGCGGCGAGATCCAGGTCAGGGCCGAGGAGCCGTCGCGGGTGCCCGCGTCGCCCGCGGCGCGCAGGACGAAGGCGGCGCCGAGCAGCGCGCCCGCGAGCCCCTTGGCCAGTCGCGCGCCCTCCGTGAGCTGCGCCGCGACGCCGGCCAGCCCGGCGAACAGCATCCCGGTGGCGCCGATGGCGAGCCCGAGCGCCAGTGCGCCGCCGGTCCCGCGCCCGGCCAGCCCCGCCGTCACCAGCAGGGCGACCGCCGCGTTGGCCACGAAGGCCGCGAGCAGCGCCGCCGTCAGCGGCGCCTGACGGCCCACCATGGCGGCGGAGAGCAACTCCTGACGGCCCGTCTCCTCCTCCTCGCGGGTGTGCCGGACCACGATGACCAGGCTCATGATCCCGGCGAGCACCCCGGCGAAGACCCCGCCGCGCCAGGCGGTCAGGGCCCCGACCGAGTCCCCGAAGAGCGGGCCGTACAGGGCGCGCAGCGAGCCGTTGGTGCCCATCGTGCGGACCAGGCCCGCCCGTTCCGCGGCCGTCCCGTAGACCGATTCGAGCGCGCCCGGCAGGCTCAGGACCAGCATCGCCACGCCCAGGATCCAGACCGGCATCATCACGCGGTCACGGCGCAGCGCGAGGCGCAGCAGCGCACCGGTCCCGGCCAGCCGGTTCCGCGGCGGCCGGTTCCGCGGCCGCCGGTTGCCCGCCCGCCGGCTCTGCGTCACGCCGTTCCGCGTCGGGCGGTTCCTCATCGCGACGCCTCTTCCGTGTAGTGGCGGAGGAAGAGCTCCTCGAGGGTGGGCGGGGTCGAGATCAGCGACCGGACGCCGGAGGCGGCGAGGGAGCACAGGACGGCGTCGAGCTTGTCGGTGTCGGCCTGGAGGCGGACCTTCAGCCCCTGTACCTCCACGTCGTGGACGCCCGGCAGGTGCGCGAGGCCGTTGGGCGGCCCGACGAGCTCGGCGCTGATCGACGTACGGGTGAGGTGGCGCAGGTCGCCGAGGCTGCCGGTCTCCACGGTGCGGCCCTTGCGGATGATGCTGACCCGGTCGCAGAGGGTCTCGACCTCGCTGAGGATGTGCGAGCTGAGCAGGACGGTGCGTCCGGCGGCGCGGGCCTCCAGCACGCAGGACTGGAAGACCTCCTCCATGAGCGGGTCGAGGCCGGAGGTCGGCTCGTCGAGGATGAGCAGTTCGGCGTCGGAAGCGAAGGCGGCGACGAGGGCGACCTTCTGCCGGTTGCCCTTGGAGTACGTACGCCCCTTCTTGGTGGGGTCGAGTTCGAACCGCTCGATCAGCTCGGCGCGGCGGACGCGGTCCAGGCCCTCGCGGCCTCCCCCGCGCAGCCGGCCGTAGAGGTCGATGACCTCGCCGCCGGAGAGGTTGCGCCACAGGGTGACGTCGCCGGGTACGTAGGCGACGCGGCGGTGGAGGGTCACGGCGTCGGCCCACGGGTCGCCGCCGAGGAGTTCGGCGGTTCCGGAGTCGGCGCGCAGCAGGCCCAGCAGGACACGGATGGTGGTGGACTTGCCGGCGCCGTTGGGGCCGAGGAAGCCGTGGACCTCGCCGGTGGCGACCGAGAGGTCGAGTCCGTCCAGTGCGTGCGTGCGGCCGAACGACTTGTGGAGCCCGGCGACGCTGATTGCCTTCGTCATGTTTCCGAACGTACGCTACTTTCACAAAATTGTGAACCTCGGGAATCGCGTAAAGTTTGGAAGGTGGCGGACGACATGGCGGTACCGGCGGTACGGAACGAGGAAGCGGTCTCCCGCTTCGTGGAGCGGTTCGCCGCGCAGCTGACCGAGGCGGGGATGCAGCGGATGGCGGCGCGGGTCTTCGCGCAACTGCTCGCGAGCGACGAAGGCGCGATGACCTCGGCGGAGCTGGGCGAGGCCCTGCGGATCAGCCCGGCGGCGGTGTCGGGGGCCGTGACGTACCTCAGTCAGGTGAACATGATCAGCCGCGAGCGGGATCCGGGCTCGCGGCGGGACCGGTACGTGCTGCACAACGAGCTCTGGTACGAGACCTTCACCCGGCGGGACCAGGTGCTGACGCAGTGGGAGAAGACGCTGCGGGAGGGCGCCTCGGGGTTGGGAGCGCATTCGCCGGCCGGGGCGCGGGTCGCGGAGACGGCGGCGTTCTTCGAGTTCATGCAGGGCGAGATGCTCGGCCTCATGGACCGGTGGCGGGCCCACCGGGCGACCCTGGACCTCGGCTGACGGGTCGGGCGGTGGTCGCCTTCGTGCCCGCCACCCTGGGCTCCGCCCCGGAGGCCGGGGCGGAGCCGGCCGCCTCTCAGGTTTCCGCCGGGCCCGAGGGATGCGGCAGGGTCAGCGTCCAGGCGGTGGGGTGGAGGATCCAGGTGCGGCGGCGGACCGGGCCCGTCAGGGAGGCGTCGGCGCGGTAGCGGAAGTCCGCGCCCGAGACGGTGATCGATCGGGCGCGGGTCCGGACCGCGCCGGCATCCGTGCGGACCGTCACCTCCGCCAGGCCGCCCTCCTCCCGGGTGGTCACCGCCACGTCGTGGACCGGCCGGTCCACGTCCGCCAGCAGCTCCCCGTCCGCCTCCACCCGCAGCCGGTGCCCGTCGGCGGCCGGGGCCGCCGGGCGGGTCAGCGTCCGGACCAGGGAGCGGTACGCGCTCCACACCGACGGCCCGGCCGGCCGCGGCGGCACCGGCCCCGAGGCGATGCGCAGCGCGCTCAGCACCACCCCGTCACTGTCGTCCACCAGCAGGTCGCACATCCGGACGCGGCCGTCCAGCACCGCCCGCGCCGCCGAGACCGCCGAGAGCGGGACCCCCAGCGACCTCGCCAGTCCCAGGGACCCGACGGGCCCCACCGGCACCAGGGCCAGCGTGGACTCCGCCAGCCGCCGCTCCCGGTGCAGGAGCCCGACGGCCCGCACCAGGGCCCGGTCGTCGCCCACGATCACCGGCTGCCGATGACCCCGGCGGGCGAGAGCCCGCGCAAATTCCTCCTGCGAATCCGGGAGGCAGATTTTCGCCGCAGCTCCCGCTGACAACACATCCTTCGCAATGCGCACGGACTCGCCGTCAAGTCGGCGGGCGACCGGGTCGACGAGCACGAGCAGGCCGCCTACCGGCGCGCCCGCGTGGCTCATGGTGGGCTCTGGAGCCGACACCTCGGTCCTTCCTCGGGTAGCATCTTTGTGCAAGAGGCCCTTGCGCTATTGCGCCAGGGCCTTCGTCTATTCCGGGGTACCGGTCCGACGGCTCAGCCTGCGGTGTACATCGTCGTACGCCCCCTGACCTTGGACATGCCCCATCCGGAAGAGGTGTACGCCTGTGCCCGCTCTTGTGCTGCTCGGAGCTCAGTGGGGTGACGAGGGCAAGGGAAAGGCCACCGACCTGCTCGGTGGATCCGTTGACTATGTAGTGCGCTACCAGGGTGGCAACAACGCCGGCCACACGGTCGTCGTAGGCGACCAGAAGTACGCGCTGCACCTTCTCCCTTCCGGCATCCTCTCCCCCGGATGCACCCCGGTCATCGGCAACGGTGTCGTCGTCGACCCGGCCGTCCTGCTCTCGGAGCTGCGCGGCCTCAACGAGCGCGGGATCGACACCTCCAAGCTGCTCATCAGCGGTAACGCGCACCTGATCACCCCGTACAACGTCACCCTCGACAAGGTCGGCGAGCGCTTCCTCGGCAAGCGCAAGATCGGTACGACCGGCCGCGGCATCGGCCCGACGTACGCGGACAAGATCAACCGCATCGGCATCCGCGTCCAGGACCTCTACGACGAGTCGATCCTGCAGCAGAAGGTCGAAGCGGCGCTGGAGGGCAAGAACCAGCTCCTCGCCAAGCTCTACAACCGCCGCGCGATCGACGCCGCCGCGATCGTGGAGGAGATGCTCCAGTACGCGGAGCAGATCAAGCCGTACGTCGCCGACACCACCCTGATCCTCAACAACGCGCTGGACGAGGACAAGGTCGTGCTCTTCGAGGGCGGCCAGGGCACCCTGCTCGACGTGGACCACGGCACGTACCCCTTCGTGACCTCGTCGAACCCGACCGCGGGCGGCGCCTGCACCGGTACCGGTGTCGGCCCGACGAAGATCAGCCGCGTCATCGGCATCCTGAAGGCGTACACGACCCGCGTCGGCGCCGGTCCGTTCCCGACCGAGCTGTTCGACCAGGACGGCGAGGACCTGCGCCGCATCGGCGGCGAGCGCGGTGTGACCACCGGCCGCGACCGCCGCTGCGGCTGGTTCGACGCGCCGATCGCGCGCTACGCCACCCGCGTGAACGGTCTGACGGACTTCTTCCTCACCAAGCTGGACGTCCTGACCGGCTGGGAGCAGATCCCGGTCTGCGTCGCGTACGAGATCGACGGCAAGCGCGTCGAGGAGCTCCCGTACTCGCAGTCGGACTTCCACCACGCGAAGCCGATCTACGAATACCTCCCCGGCTGGTCCGAGGACATCACCAAGGCCAAGACCTTCGAGGACCTCCCGGCGAACGCCCAGGCGTACGTCAAGGCCCTGGAGGAGATGTCGGGCGCCCCGATCTCCGCGATCGGCGTCGGCCCCGGCCGCACCGAGACGATCGAGATCAACTCGTTCCTCTAGGCGCTACCGGTACGCACCACGAAGGGGCGGTGTGCGCGTCGCGCACACCGCCCCTTCGCCTGCCTCGGGGTGCGCGGGCTACCGGCCGGTCTCGAGGGCCTGGTGGGCCGTGTCGTTCAGGCTGTCCGTGAAGTGCGCCAGGTCCGACAGGACGCCGGGGGACTCCTCCGCGCCCCAGGTCTCGTTGTGGGCGAGGGGGAGGTGGTCGAGGTCGGTGAAGTCGGCGAGGGCGGCGGTGTCGGCGATGCCCGGGGTGTCGTCCGCCTCGGCGGCGGTGGCCAGGGGGGCGGCTGCGGCAACGGTGGCCAGGGCGAGGGCGCCGGCGGCCAGCATGCTCTTGATCTTCATGCCGTGCTCAACGAAGGGCCCGGGCGGACGTCACCGAAAAACCTTCCGGCACGCTGTCACATTCGTCTGCGCCCATCCGTCAGTGCGGTGAAGGCCGGGGCAGACGGCACCGGCCACCGTTGACGGAGACGCGACCATGGAGATCAACACCGCCCCCCGGATGGCCGACCCCACCCAGTTCGTCCCCGAGGTGGCCGACATCAGCGCCGCCCTCTTCCGGGCCACGGGCAACCGCTCGGTTCCGCGCACCACGATGAGCCTCGTCCACCTGCGCGCCGGGCAGATCGTCGGCAACACGTACCTGACGATCCTGAACACCAGCTTCCTGCGCAAGGCCGGGGAGACCGAGGACCGCATCACGGCCGTCTCCTCCTGGCAGGACGCCCCGTACTTCACCCCGGCCGAGCGGGCCGCGCTGGCCCTGGTGGAGGCCACCCTCCAGCCGGCGCCGCACGGCCGGGAGCGGGTGACCGACGAGCTGTACGCCGAGGTGGCGAAGCACTACGACGAGAAGGCGCTCGCCACCCTGATCATCGCGATCGGCCAGATCGGCTTCTTCATCGCCCTGGCCGTCATCGGCAAGCCCACCCCGGTCACCTCCCTGGCCGAGGAGCAGTGGGCCTGAGGCCGCCGGTTCTACCAGGCCAGTTGCGAGATCTCCTCCGAGACCACCGCGCAGGCGTCCGCCGCCGGGTCGATCAGCGGGAAGTGACCGACCCCGTCGAGGAGGGTCAGGCCCACCATCTCCCCCGCCTGCGCGGCCGCGGCCACGTACGACTCCGCCACCCGGGCCGGGACCACGATGTCCTCGCGGCCGTGGACCACCGCGGTGGCGATGCCCGTCGGGAGCAGGGACGCCGGGTCCGCGTACGGCAGGCGGACCGCGAAGTGGTCGGTGCCGCCCAGCAGTTGGGCCGAGGCGCCGCCGCAGACGCCGAGTTCCTCCGCCACCGCGAAGTCCGCGATCGGGGCCAGCGCAACCACACCGCGCAGCGGCGGCGGGGACGGCAGCCTCCACGGGGAGTCGTCCGGGAGCCGGTGGCGGGCGGCCGACCACAGGGCGAGGTGGCCGCCGGCGGAGTGGCCGGTGACCACGGTGCGGCGGAGGTCGGCGGCCGGGAGGGCCGTCGCGGCCAGGCCGGGCAGGGCGTCCAGGGCGGCGGCGACGTCGTCGAAGGTCTCCGGCCAGCGCCCGGCCACCGGCCCGTCGGCGCTCTGGTGCGGGACGGAGCTACCGCGCCGGTACTCGACGTTGGCGACGGCGAAACCCTGGCGGGCCAGGAAATCCGCGAGGGGGGTGATGTGCTGCCGGTCGTAGGGCGCCCGCCACGCGCCGCCGTGCAGGACCACGACCAGGGGCGCGGACGCGGGGCCCTGGCTCTCGCCGCGCGGGGCGTAGAAGTCGACGACCTGGTCCGGGTGTTCTCCGTACGCGGCGGTCGCGTCCGGCGCGACCGCCGGATGGGAGAAGGCCGAGGCGGCCTCGGCGGCGTCCCGTTCCACTGCGGCGGGGTCCGTCATCGGCTCAACCTCTCGGTAACGCGTGGGACAGCGGGGACAGATGTTCCGGTGGTCCGGCAGAGCGGGACCGTATCAGGCTGGAACGGGGCGTTCCGTGCGGGCCCCGGGATGCGGGAGGGCGGGCGGAGCCGTAGCCCCGCCCGCCCGGTGATGTGACGTTTCGCTACCGCGTCACCCGAAAATGTGACCCAGCGTGCGCGCGGCGCGCTCGGCGTCGGCGAAACCGACGTACAGCGGGGTGAAGCCGAAGCGCAGGACGTCGGGGGCCCGGAAGTCGCCGATGACGCCGCGGGAGATGAGCTCCGCCATGACCTCCCGGGCGTTGTCGGTGCTCAGCGAGATCTGGCTGCCGCGGTGGGCGTGCTCGGCCGGGGTGACCGACCGGACCCGCCCCTGCGGGACGTACGCCGCGACGCACTCCAGGAAGAAGTCCGTCAGGGCGAGGGACTTGGCGCGGACGGCTTCGACGGAGACCCCGTCCCAGGCGTCGAGCGCCGCCTCGAGGGCGAGCATCGACAGGATGTCCGGGGTCCCGACCCTCCCCCGGACCGCACCGGCGGCCGGGGTGTAGCCGGATGTCATGGCGAACGGGTCCGCGTGCCCGTTCCAGCCGGGCAGCGGGGAGTCGAAGGCGTCCTGGTGGCGGCCGGCAATGTAGAGGTACGCCGGGGAGCCGGGTCCGCCGTTCAGGTACTTGTACGTACAGCCGACCGCGAGGTCGACCCCGTGCGCGTCGAGGCCCACCGGCAGGGCGCCCGCGCTGTGGCACAGGTCCCAGACGGTGATCGCGCCGACCGCCCGGGCCGCCCGGGTGAGGGCGGGCAGGTCGTGCAGCCGGCCGGTGCGGTAGTCGACGTGGTTGAGCAGGACGACCGCGGTGTCCTCGCCCATGGCCTGCGCCGCCGCGGCCGGGTCCACCGGGACGACGCGCAGGCCCGTCATACGGGCGGCCGAGGCGGCGATGTAGCCGTCGGTGGGGAAGGTGTTCGCGTCGACCAGCATCTGCGTGCGGCCGGGCGGGGCGAGCCGGGCCGCGCCGACCAGCGCCTTGAAGAGGTTGACGCTGGTGGAGTCGCCGACGACCACCTGGCCGGGGGCCGCGCCGACGAGGGGGGCGAGCTTGTCGCCTATTCGCTCGGGGGCGGTCCACCAGTTGCTCTCGTCCCAGGAGCGGATGAGGAGCTCGCCCCATTGCCTGCGGACCACGTCGGCGGTGGTGTCCGGGACGGCGGCCGGGAGGGCGCCGAGGGAATTGCCGTCGAGGTAGACGACTCCGTCGGGCAGGGTGAAGCGGGCGCGGAGCTTGGCGAGCTCGTCGGCCGCGTCGAGGGCCTCGGCCCGCGACGCCAGGTCGGCGGGGCCGGGGGCGCCGGTGGTGGGCTGCGGGTCAGACATGGCTGCGGGCCGTCCAGAGTTCCGGGAAGACGTTCTTCGTGGCGCGCTTCTCCAGCCAGGTCACGCCGGCCGAGCCGCCCGTGCCCGTCTTGGCGCCCATCGCGCGGCGGGTGGCGACCAGGTGGTCGTTGCGCCAGCGCCAGACCAGTTCGGCCACGTCGGTGAGGACCTCGCCGAGGCGGTGGAGGTCGAGGTGGTCGTCCGGGGCGGCGTACAGGGCCGTCCAGACGGCCTCCACCTCGGGCGAAGCCTCGTAGCGCTGCGAGAGGTCGCGGTTCAGCACGGCGTCCGGAACCGGCAGGCCGCGGCGGGAGAGGAGGCGCAGGACCTCGTCGTAGAGGCTCGGCTCGTGCAGGGCCTTCTCCAGCTCCGCGTGGACGCGCGGCGCGCCCCGGTGCGGGACGAGCATGGAGGCCGACTTCTCGCCGAGCAGGAACTCCATCCGGCGGTACATCGCCGACTGGAAACCGGAACCCTCGCCGAGGGCGGAGCGGTAGGCGTTGAACTGGCCCGGGGTGAGCTGGGCGAGGGGGCGCCAGGAGGAGTTCAGGGCCTCCAGTTCACGGAGGGAACGTTTCAGCGCATCCATGGCGACCGGAAGGTCGTCCTTGCGCAGGGCCTCCGCCGCGGTTTCCCACTCGTGGACGATGACCGTGAACCACAGCTCCATGACCTGGGTGGTGACCAGGAAGACCATCTCGCCGGGGTCGTCCGAGCGGAGGTGCTGGAGGTGGGTCAGGACGTCCGCCTGGACGTAGTCCTCGTACGGGGTCGTGCCGGCGAAGTCGAGGTTCGGGGTGTCCGAACCGCCGACTCCGGAGGCATCAAGGGTGTTCGACATCGCTGTCTCCTCGACACGTGCTTCCGGGTAGCGGTCCGCTCCTTCCGTGAGGTGAGTGGAGCCCCGGTCCCCTGCCCGCATCGTAAGACACGGGTGGGGCGGGGCTCCAGCGGGGAGTGGCGTACGTCACATTCCGCTTGTGAGGGTACGGGGCGGACGTGCGGACCGCCGCGTACCGCGTACCGGGGCGCCTCAGGCGTTCAGCGCGTCCGCCGCCGTCTCGGAGGAGTCGCGCAGGAAGGTCGAGCAGCGCTCGTACTCGTCCTTCTCGCCGATCGCCTCGGCGGCGCGGGCCAGCGCGTGCAGGGCACGGAGGAAGCCGCGGTTCGGCTCGTGCTCCCACGGGACCGGGCCGTGGCCCTTCCAGCCGGCGCGGCGCAGCGCGTCGAGGCCGCGGTGGTAGCCCGTACGGGCGTACGCGTACGACTCGACCGTGCGGCCGGCGGCGAAGGCCTCGTCGGCGAGGGTCGCCCAGGCGAGGGAGGAGGTGGGGTGCGCGGCCGCCACCTCGGCCGCGGGGGTGCCGGCGGCCAGGGCCTCGCGGCCGGGCTCGTCGGGGAGGTGGGTGGGGGCGGGGCCCCCGAGGAGGTTCTGGTGAATGGACATGTCCCTAGTCTGGCCGACCGGGAGCCCCGGGCGGGTGCGGGGCCGCGCGGTGGCGCCGGCGCCCCGCCGCGCAAACGGCGGCGGGGCGGGAGGCGGTTCGTCAGGCGGTGGCGGCGGCCAGGCCGGTCTTGAGGGCCGCGGCGATCTCGATGGCACGCCGGGTCTGGAATTCGATCGAGGCGAGGTTGTCGTCCGTGACGGCGGCCTTGCCGCTCTGGGTGACCGCGCTCGCGCCGTACGGGTTGCCGTTCGACACGGCGAACTGGACCGGGTCCGCGAAGCCCGGAGCCACGATGATCGCGCCCCAGTGGTAGAAGGAGTTGTTCAGCGCGAGGAGGGTGCTCTCCTGGCCGCCGTGGGTCTGCGAGGTCGACACGAAGGACGAGCAGACCTTGTTGACCAGCTTGCCCTGGAACCACAGACCGCCCGTGGTGTCGATGAACTGCTTGATCTGCGCGGCCGGCTGGCCGAAACGGGTCGGAGTGCCGATGAGCACCACGTCGGCCCACTCCAGGTCCGCCAGTGTGGCCGTCTCGACGTCCTTCGTCGCCTCCGCGTGCGCGGCCCAGGCCGGGTTCGCGGCGATGGCCTCCGGCGGGGCCAGCTCGGCCACGCGGCGCAGCCGGACCTCCGCACCGGCCTTGACCGCGGCGTTCTCCGCGGCCTGCGCCAGCTGGTGAACGCTGCCCGTGGACGAGTAGTAGATGACGGCGACGTTGGTCATGGTCCGCTGCGCTCCTCTGGTGACTTCCGATGTCCAGGGCGCCGGGCCCCGGGCCTGCAGGTTCCTTGGCGGAGAGCAGGACGCGCCATCGCGAAAGCGGCACTCCGTCACATTCGGCACGGCGCTCGCAGGGCAGTTGACGGACTGTCCCGGGGATGACTGACACCGCCGTTCCGGCAGCAACACGATGGCTCGATCCCACCTCCTCGGAGTCGTTCGCCGACCGGGCCCCGATGCCCGCTGCCGCCGGCGGCCGCGGCACGCGTGCCCGTACGGCCGGACCCGCGAACCCGCGAGTCCGCGCATCCACGGCTCAGCGAAGCCCCCACACCCGACACCTGGAAAGGACTTCCACATGCCTCATGTGACCGTGGGAAGCGCCCGGCTCCCGTACGAGGTCCACGGCGAGGGCACCGGACCCTCCCTGGTCCTCGTCCCAGGAACGGGCCCCGGCTCGGTCATCTTCGACCACCTGGTCCCCGGGTTCACCGAGGGCGGCCGCCGGGTGGTCCAGGCCAACTTCTCCGGCAGCGCGCACGCGCAGGACGACGGCGGCGAACTGACCCTGGAGCTCCTCGCCGAGCAGGTCATCGCCGTCCTGGAGGAGGCCGGCAACGGCCCGGTGGACCTGCTGGGCTTCTCGCTCGGCTCGCTGGTCTCCGCCACCGTCGCCGCGACCCGGCCCGACCTCGTCAACCGGCTGGTCCTGGTGAACGGCTGGGCCGGCCCGGGCGACCAGTACCTGCGCAACATGATGACGGTCTGGCGCGAACTGCGCGGCAACAGCGACGCGTTCGGCCGCTACGCCACCATCACCGCGCTCAGCCACGCCACCCTCAACGCCGGCGGCCACGACGGGTTCGAGTCGATGCTCGGCATCATGCTGCCCACCGCCGGCACCCTGCGGCACATCGACCTCAACCTGCGCGCCGACATCCGCGGCGCGCTGGCCCGGATCCAGGCGCGGACGCTGGTCATCGGCTCGACGCTGGACCTGACGATCCCGGTCCAGAACGCCCGCGAGGTGTACAGCCTGCTGGCGAACGCCACCTACGCCGAGATCGCGAGCGGACACGGCGTGATCGGCGAGTGCGCCGAGGAATTCACCAAGGTCGTGCGGGACTTCCTGGCCGCCGATGCCCGCTGAGGACTGACGGCTGACGAGGGGGTGGTGGGCGCCCCACCACGCGGCGGCTCAGCCGTGTGGCGGGGACACCTCCCGGGGAGGGGGGTCTGCGGCGGACGGTGGAAGGGCAATCGACGAAGGGGGCATGTCGTGAACACCACCATCCGCCGTGAGTTCCGCGGTGAGTTCCAGTTCCACAGCACGGGTCGGCAGCCGGCGGGGGGCCCGGTCCGGGTGCCGCGCGATCCGGTCGATGACGCGGCCGAGGACCTGTGCAAGGCGGTGCTCACCTCATTGCGGCGCCGGGACCAGCGGGAGCGGGGGCGCCAGTACGTACGGGGGCTGCTCGCCACCGAGGGCCGCAAGTCGATCCGCAACATCGCGCAGCAGTTCGGCGGTCCGGCCGCCGAGCAGAGCCTGCACCACTTCATCGCCGGCTCCACCTGGGACTGGCAGCCCATCCGCACCGCGCTGTCGCAGTACCTGGAGCAGTCCACCCCGCTCACGGCGTGGGTGGCGCAGCCGATGGCCATCCCGAAGGGGGGCGACCACTCGGTGGGCGTGGGGCACCGCTTCGATCCGCACCAGGGGCAGATGTTCCGCGGGCAGCAGGCCTTCGGGATCTGGTTCACGTCGGCGGAGGTGATCACTCCGGTGGGGTGGCGGCTGTTCCTGCCGCCGGAGGAGGGCGGGCTTCCGCCGGCGCCGCCCTCGTCGCCGTCGCCGCTGGAGGCGGCCGAGGAGAAGTACGAGTCGTACGAGGAGTGCGCGGTCACCGGTGTCCTGGACACCGTGCGGCAGTGCGGGATGCCGTCGCGGCCGGTGGTCCTGGACATCCGGGGCATCGGGACCCGGTCGACCATGAACCGTTTCGCCGAGGCGCGGCTGCCGGTGCTGGCGCGGATCGACTCCGGGGCGCGGCTGCTGGTCACGGACCCGGCGCTGCCGGGGTACGGGGCCGGGGCACTGGCCGCCCGGGACATCCTGCAGAACGTCAAGGGGCTGCGGATACCGGTGGAGTGGTCGGACCCCTCGCACCCGGGCACGCGGCGCACGTCCCTGGTGACGGCGGTGCGCGCGATGATGCCGGACCCGTCGCCGGCGCGGCGTCGGCAGGTGCTGCTGGTGGGCGAGTGGACGGACCCGCGGCGGCTGCCGTCCCAGCTCTGGGTGACGGACATGACGCGGCTGACGCCGGCCGCGCTGCTGCGGCTGACGAAGCAGGCGCGACGGGTGTCGGCGGCGGCTTCGGCGAGCGTGCAGGAGGTCGGGCTGCGGGATTTCGCGGGGCGGTCGCTGTCGGGGTGGCACCGGCACGTGACGCTGGCTTCGGTGGCGCATGCGGCCCGCTGCCTGGGCGACTCCGTCGGGGCGACCGGACCGCAGGGCTCCGCCGGGCACGCGATCCCGGCCCCGTACCTCCCGGCCACCCGTCGCCGCCCGGCCACCCCGGCCTGCCCCTACCCGGCGGCCCGCTGACCCGGCCCGCTGACCCGGTCCGCGCCCGGTCCCGCGCCCCGGACACCGCGGGCCCGGCCTGATCCGGAAGCCGCTAGCCGGCCCGCGGGGTGCGGAGGGCCGTGCGGGCCTTGCGGAGGCGGAGGGCCATCTGGATCTCCAGGGCCTGGGCCGGCTTCTGCCAGGCCTCGCCCAGGAGTTCCGCGATCCGCTCCAGGCGCCGCGACACCGTGTTCGGGTGGACGTGCAGCGCCTCGGCGGCGTGCGTGGGGCTGCCGCCCGATTCGTAGTACGCGTCCAGGGTGCGCGTCAGGTCCGTCAGCCGGGTCTCGTCGTACTCCAGCACCGGCCCGATCGTCGACGCGATGAAGGCGTCCACGTCGTGGTCCGTGGAGAGCAGCAGCCCCAGGAAGCCCAGCTCGCGCAGCGACGCCGTGCCCCCGGCCCCGTCCAGCGCCGTCAGCGCGTCCAGGCAGCGCGCGGCCTCCTCGTACGCGCCCGCCACCGCCGCGGCCCCGCGCGCCGGGCCCGACGCGCCCGTCGACACCGGGTGGCCGAGCAGCGGGGAGAGTTCCGCCGAGACCGTACGGGCCACCGCCGACGCGTCCGTGCCCGGCAGCAGCAGCACGATGCAGCCGCGCCGGACGCCCTTCAGGCCCCCGCACCGGTAGGCGTACGAGCTGGCCCACGCCACCGCCCTGCCCAGTTCCCCGCCCTCGGGCCGGGCCACCACCACGACGTGCGGCACGTCGAGGTCGATACCGAGCCGCCGGGTCCGTTCCCGCAGGTGCAGGTCGGAGTGGGGCGGCCGCTCCAGCAGGTCCTGGAGCAGTTCGTCGTGGACGGGGCCCTCGGCCGCCGCCGTGCCCCGCTGGATCAGCAGCAGCGCCGCCACCGACTGCGCCGCAAGCTCCAGCAGCCGTACGTCCTCGGGTGTCAACTCAGCCGCGGCGCGCAGCACCAGCACGCCCAGGTCCTCGGCCCCGGCCGTCACCGGCGCCACCCAGACCTCCCCCGGCAGCGGGACCGGCGTACGGTCCGTGTGCGCCTGGAGGGCGGCCCGGGTGACGGCCTCCTCGTCCAGGTCCGGCAGTTCACCGGCGCCGGTCAGCGGTCGCCCGCCCGGGTCCCGTACCTGCAGTACGCCGTCCAGCGCGTCGGCCGCCGCCCGCGCGAGCGTGGACAGCCGGGCCCCGTCGAGCACCATCCGGGCCAGCCGGGCGTGGCAGTCCCACAGGTGGCGGACGCGCGTGAGGGTGGTGTGGGTGGCCGAGCCGAACCGCTCCAGCTCGGTGACCTCGTCGCGGGTGCGCTCCAGCAGGGCCGCCTGCTGGATGGCCAGCGCCGCGAGGTCCGCGAGGGAGAGCAGCACCCCGATCTCGTCGGGGGTGAAGTGGCGCACCGTGCGGTCCGCGCCGTACAGGGCGCCCAGCGTGGTGTCCCCGGTCCGCAGCGGCACCGCGATGACCGCGCGCAGGCCCTCGGCTCGGACCACGGCGTCGATGCCGGGCGGGTGGGGCACGGAGTCGTCGTCGAGGTAGTCGGCGCTCCACACCGGGGCGCGGCGCTCCTCGGCGAGGCTGCCCAGGCTGGGGCCCTCGCCCAGTTCGCGGCCGGCGTTGAGGGCGGTGGTGCCGCCTTCGGAGGTGTGGACGTACGAGGTGCCGTCGGAGCGGCGCAGGCTCACGTACGCCATGTCGAAGCCCAGCAGGCGGCGGGCCCGGCGGGCGATCACCCGGAGCAGGGTGTCGAGGTCGTAGGGGGAGGTGAGGTCGTGCGCGGTGTCCACGAGCGCGGCGAGGGCCGCCTCGCGGTCGCGGCCGCGGAACGCGCGTGCTTGGACGGTCCGGGCCAGTTCCACGGCCCGGGTGAGCTCGGCGAGTTCGCGGTCCGCGGCGCCGGACCGGCGGGCTTCGTGCAGCAGGCTTTCGATGCGGGTGTCCGGGGCCTCCTGGGCGAGGAGTTCCAAGACGGCGAGCGCACCTGTCCCGTTGTCGCCGGTCATAGCCCCTCATCCCCCGATGTGCCGGTGCCGTTCCGTGGTTCCCGAAGGAGCGGAATCAGGCCGTCTGAACCTAGGTTCCCGTACGGCGAGGGTCAAGTGAGGGCTGGTCACGGGAGTGAGGGGTGGCGGGACCACCATGGTTTCCGCCATCCGGTGTCGCCGGCCCACCAGGGCCGGGGACGACCGTCAGGCCGAGAAGGCCGCGGGGTCGGTGACGACGCCCCATCCCTGGTCGTCCCCTGCCGGGCGGTACAGGGTTCCCGTGGCCGAGTGGTGGTTGGTCATGCCGGGCACCTCCACAGATCGATGGAAAAAGACCCGCCGGACGTGATGCTCCGGGGGGTTGGTCCAGTCCATCCTGTGCCGCTGCCCAGTGCCCCGCCAATGCGCCTTCGGGCTATCCGTCAAGTACCGCAGGCAGTGCGTCAAGTCGCCTTCGAAGCCGCCCTGCCGTGCCCCGGAATCCTTGTGACGCAAGGGAGTTCGGGCATGAAGAGGCCCCCCGGGGCGGGGGTTCCCGGGGGGCCGATCAGGGGGTGGCCCGCCGGCGCGGGCCGCGCCGCGGAACGCCCGGTCACGCGAGGGAAGGCGCCGGGGCTCCGCGCAGGAGGGAGCGCCGCAGGGTGTCCGCGGTGACCGCCGGACCGCGTCCGAAGTCCGCGCGGAGCACGGCGGCCGGCTCCCGGTATGTTTCGCTCCGCCCGGCGGGCTCACAGGAGGGGGTCCGGGCTGCGCGCGCCGGGCGCGGAGCGGTGCGCACCGCCGTACGGGCCGGCCCCGCCGACGGGACCGCCCGGTGGAACCGGCCCCAGCCGGAGTCCGTTTCGCGCAGGCCCGGGACCAGGCGCAGTTCGGCCAGTCCCGAGCTCAGTTCGCGGGGCCGGCCGAGGGCCAGCTCAGCCTCCACCCACTGCTCCACGACCGCCTTGCGGGTGGCCTCCAGGTCCGCCGTCCGCTCGCGCAGACGGGGCCCGGGCGTCACCCCGTCGAAGACCGGGCCCTTCCACAGCCCGAGTGCTCCGCGCAGCCGGCGGGCCGCCGACTCGTGGTCCCCGCGGGCCATGGCGCGGTATCCCGCTCCTGCTTCGCGGGAGAATTCGTGCAGGTCAGACCGGCCGTTGTCGGTGTCGAGCAGGTAGCCGCCGGGAGTCTGGACCAGGACCGACTCCGGGGTGCGGCGCCCGCCCGGGGCGGCGACCGAGGCGATCCTCTCGCGCAGCAGGCGCACGCAGGAGTACAGCGTGGTGCGCGCGTGCTCCGGCGGTACGAGCACCGCGAGCTCCTCGGCGAGGACGACGACGGGGACCACCTGGTCGGCATGCGCGGCCAGCATGGCCAGAACCTGTCGCGCGGGCGGTGTGGCGGGCGCGAGGGGAACACCGTTCTCGAGGACCTCAAGCCCTCCGAGCACGTCTATGTCCACAGTCTTCTCCCAGGGCAAGGCAAGGCAGGAGCCGATGACCACGTGCTCCGCTGAAAAAAGAATACCTGGGATTTTGTTTCTGGCTAGCGATCACGGCGGGCAGCTGCCGGGGGCCGCCCGGCCCACGCCTGAAAAAGCGCGATCCCCCGCCCGGTGGGGCGGGGGATCGCGTGGAGGAGAAGGCGGTCCGGGCTCAGCCGGCGATGGCCGTCTCGGCGGCCGGGGCGGCCAGCGGCGAGCCCGAACAGTCGCACAGGTGGGCGCCGTTCGGCCCGTGCAGCGCCCTGCCACCGCGGCCGGGAGCCGTGTCGAGCCGGATCGCCACGGCCGAGACCACCAGGCTGGGCATCACGGTCGTGTAGAGCGCCGACACCTCGTGGTCCAGGTCCAGCTCCAGGGTCTGCGACATGACGTTGAGGCCCGCGAAGGCGCCGACGATCAGCCGCGCGGGCCCGGCCGGGTCCACGTGCGAGAGCAGCTCGCCGCGCTCCTTCGCCTCGGCCATCAGGTCCGTGTGCAGGTCGATCCACCCCTGGTAGGGCGCGGCGCGGTCCAGCGCCCGGCCGTTCTGCTCCAGGGTCAGCCGCGCGCTGCCGCGCATCAGCACGTCGTGCTGGAGGCGGTGCGAGAAGATCATGCCGATGTCGACGAACTCCTGTGCCTTGAACTCCTGCGGAGTGAAGGCCGGGTGCATGCCCACCTGGGCGTCGATGACCGCCTGCGCCAGGTCTTCCTTCGAGTCGAAGTGGAAGTAGAGCGCGCCCTTGGTGACGTTGGCGAGCCGGACGATGTCCGTCAGCTTGGCCGCGTCGTAACCGCGGTCCTCGAACACCACGGCGGCGGCTTCCAGGATCGCCTGGCGGGTGCGCACGGCGCGGTCCTGCTTCGCCTGCGGTCGTTCCGTCCTCATGCGTATCTGTCCCTCTCCATGCCCCCGATCGATCGGCAATACATGCCCCCGGGTACGTACTTTTGAGTTCAGTTTCACACCATCGTGAAGCCGCCGTCCACCGGCATCGTCACCCCCGTCACGAAGGAGGCCCGGGAGCTGCACAGCCAGGCGGCCGCCTCGGCGATCTCCGCCGGCTCGGCCGTGCGCGGCTGGGGGGTGGCCTCGTGCAGCCGCTCCTCCATGCCCGGTACGGCCGCGAACCACTCCTCGACCACCTCGGTGCGGGTGGTGCCCGGGGCCACCGCGTTGACCCGGACGCCCTGCGCCGCGTACTCCGCGGCGGCGGCCTTGGTCAGGCCGATCACCGCGTGCTTGGCGACCACGTAGGGCGCGGCCACCGGGGTGGCCAGCAGGCCGGCCACGCTGCTGTTGTTGACGATCGTGCCGCCGCCGGTCTTCAGCATGGCGGCGACCTCGTCCCGCAGGCAGTTCCACACGCCGCGCACGTTGACGTCCATGATCCGGTCGTACAGCTCGTCGTCCATCTCGTGCAGCGGGGTGCGGCCGGTCCCCCAGCCCGCGTTGTTGAAGGCGCAGTCCAGCCTCCCGAACCGGCTCACGGCCAGGTCGACGGCGCGCGCCGTGTCCTCCCGGCGGGTCACGTCGGCCACGGCGTACTCGGCCTGCGCCCCCGCGGCGCGCAGTTCCCCGGTGAGCTCCTTGAGCCGGTCCTCGCGGCGCGCCACGAGGACGATCCGGGCTCCCTCGCGGGCGAACACCCGGCCCGCGGCGGCGCCTATGCCACTGCTCGCGCCCGTGATCAGCGCGACCTTTCCCTCCAGCATGCGCTCCCCTGCCATGCCTCTCCTTCCATGTCGGTGCGGTGGCGGTTCCCGGCTCGGGGTCCACCGCCCGCTTACGGCTTACTGCCCGTCAGACCGGGGCCCACGCCAGACCGGCGGCGGCCTCCTCGTCGAGCACCCGCAGGAGATCTTCGTCGATCTCGTCGAGCGAGCGGACCAGGTGCCGTACCCCGGCGTCGCGCATCAGGTTCCCCTGGTGGCCGTGCTCGAAGGGGCTGGGGTGTCCGATGAAGGGAACCCGCAGGTCGCGGGCGGCCTCGGAGACCCGGGCGACGTCGTCGATGAAGAGCGCCCGGTCGTAGTCGAGACCGAAGGCGTCCACGGCGATCTCGTGGATGCCGGGGCGGAAGTCGTTGGTGCAGATGTAGCCCGGCTCGTCGAAGAGGTGCGCGTAGCGGCCGAGGTGGGTGTCGAAGTGGCTCGCGTCGAGGCCGCCGTAGCAGACGGTGCGCAGGCCGAGGGCGCGCAGCCGGTGCAACAGCGCCTCGGCGCCCGGCAGTACCTGCAGCGGGTGCTCGGCGAGGTAGGCGGCCCGCTCCTCGAAGTAGACCTCCAGCACCTTCTCCGGAGTCCAGTCCAGCCCGGCCGCGGCGCCGAGCGCCCGGGCGGCCGTGGTGCGGGACTGGGAGAAGACCGCGCGCTCCACGTCCGCGCCGTAGGTGCCGCCGCGGCTGGTGACGAAGTGGTGGATCACCGGGCTGAAGGTGTCGTTGAGCAACACCCCGTCGATGTTCACGGCGGCGAGCCGCAGGTGCCCCAGCGGGCGGAGGGCGTGCATCGGTCTCCAATCGGCGGGGGCCGGGCGGTGACAGGACGCGGTGCGCCGCCGGGAAAGCGGCCGCCGCGATACGGCCCGGGGACCCCCGAAAAATACTCCCGGTACGCGGCTGCCGCTCGGCAAAAAGATACCCGACGGCACTGGGGACCCCCGTCCGTCGGCCGGATTTCGACAGAGCGTGCCCAAACCCTCCCTTGCCGGTCACTGACCTGCGCGACGATCTACTGGAGGCATTCATTCCACTACTCCCAGTGGTGTGGTTTGCGTCACTTTCGGTCCCAGGGGTCCGTAAAAATCAGGTAATCCTCTCTCTAACAAGCAAACCCAGAAGTACGTACTTTGCGTCAGGCAAGTAAGTGCGACTCGCTTTCGGCCTTGATCTCGAGGGACTTCATGCTCACGACCCTGGAACCGACGGAACCGACGGACGTCCTCGCCGACCCGGCCTCCTCCAGCGGCGTGTGCCGGTGCCCCGGCCGGAAGGAAGGGGGACTGACCACCACCGTCCCCCGCGAGCTCGTGCACCGCGCGGCCCTCGCCGAGGTCTTCCTGACGGGTATGTGCCGTCCGGCCGAGGGGCGGTTCCACGTCACCGCGCAACTCCCGCGCGCCCACAGCTTCTTCACGCCGATCGCCGGAACGCACTACGACCCGATGCTGATCTGCGAGACCATCCGCCAGGTCGGTTCGTACGTCGCCCACGAGGCCTTCGACGTCCCCCTCGGCCACCAGTTCCTGCTGTGGGGCCTCGACTACACGACCGTCCCCGAGAACCTGGTCATAGGTGACACGCCCGCCTCCCTCGACCTCGACGTCGTCTGCACCGAGGTGCGCCTCCGTGGGACACAACTCCAGGCACTCCGCTACCAGGTGACGATGCGTCACGGCGATGCCGTGATGGCCACGGGGGACGTCTGCTACAACGTCGCCTCGCCCGCCGTGTACCGCCGGCTGCGCGCCGGACAGCTCGACCGGCGCCCCGAGCCCTCGCTGCCCCCGAACCCGCTCCAGCCGGCCCAGGTCGGGCGCGTCTCCCCCTTCGACGTGGTGCTCGCCGCCGCGCCGCAGCAGCAGGGCCCCGGATGCACCTGGCAGCTGCGCTACGACACCCGCCACCCGGTCCTCTTCGACCACCCGGGCGACCACCTCCCGGGCATGGTCCTGCTGGAGGCCGCCCGTCAGGCGTCGGTGGCCCTGACCCCGGCCCTCACCGTCCTGCCGGTCTCCGTGAGGAGCACGTACCAGCGGTACGCGGAGTTCGGCGAACCGATCTGGATCCGCGCGGAGCGCACCGGTCCGGCCCTGATCAAGGTCACCGGCACGCAGACCGACGAGGTGATCTTCGAGGCCCTCGTCGCCACCGGCGTGGTCGACGCCCTGCCGTACGGCATGACGGCGTGACGGCGTGACGGCGTGACGGCGTGACGGCGTGACGGCATACGGCATGAAGGCGTGACGACATGAAGGGCACGACCGCAGAGCGGCACACCGGGTTCCCGGGCGTCGGGGGGCGTCGCGGGGAACGGGAGATCCAGGAGAAATGCCGAAGGGCCCGGCCGCCGTCGTGAGACGGGCCGGGCCCTTCGCCGCGGAGTGCCGCGGGACTACTTCAGCTTGGTGCCGGTCGAGCGCAGGTTCGCGCACGCCTCGGCGACACGCGCGGCCATGCCCGCCTCGGCGGCCTTGCCCCAGGTGCGGGGGTCGTACTTGGACTTCGTGCCGACCTCGCCGTCGACCTTCAGGACGCCGGCGTAGTTGGTGAACATGTGGTCCACGACCGGGCGGGTGAAGGCGTACTGGGTGTCGGTGTCGAGGTTCATCTTCACGACGCCGTTCTCCAGCGCGGTGGCGATCTCCTCGGCCGTGGAGCCCGAGCCGCCGTGGAAGACGAAGTCGAACGGTGAAGCCTTGCCGAACTTCTCGGCGACACCAGCCTGGAGGTCCTTGAGGAGCTCGGGGCGCAGGACGACGTTGCCCGGCTTGTAGACGCCGTGGACGTTGCCGAAGGAGGCGGCCAGCAGGTAGCGGCCCTTCTCGCCCAGGCCCAGGGCCTCGGCGGTGCGGATCGCGTCCTCGACGGTGGTGTACAGCTCGTCGTTGATCTCGTGGCTGACGCCGTCCTCCTCGCCGCCGGTCGGGGTGATCTCGACCTCGAGGATGATCTTCGCCGCGGCGGCCTTGGCGAGCAGCTCCTGGCCGATGGCCAGGTTGTCGGCCAGGGTCTCAGCGGAGCCGTCCCACATGTGCGACTGGAAGAGCGGGTTCAGACCCTTGGCGACGCGCTCGGCGGAGATGTCGAGCAGCGGGCGGACGTAGCCGTCCAGCTTGTCCTTGGGGCAGTGGTCCGTGTGCAGCGCGACCGTGATGTCGTACTTGGCGGCGACGATGTGCGCGAACTCGGCCAGGGCGACCGCACCGGTGACCATGTCCTTGTTGTGCTGGCCACCCAGGAACTCCGCACCACCGGTGGAGATCTGGATGATGCCGTCGCTCTCGGCCTCCGCGAAGCCGCGCAGCGCAGCGTGCAGGGTCTGGGACGAGGTCACGTTGATGGCCGGGTAGGCGAACTTGCCTGCCTTCGCCCGGTCGAGCATCTCGTTGTAGACCTCGGGGGTTGCGATGGGCATCTGTCCGCTCCTTGGATGTGCGGGGAGTGTGCTATTGCTGGCCCTGACCTGGGGGCGACGTCACCGTCGCGCCTATCTTTCCAGACTCCGCGCGACACTCCACCCCACCTGTCCAGAGTGCGAGCCGAGCGGGCCGGCATGTTTCACGTGAAACACCCCCGCCGCCCGCATACGCGCAGGTCAGCGCCTGCTTCTCAGGGTGCAGAGGACCGACGTCACCCCGTGCGCGTGGCCGGGATCCGGCCCCCGGCAGACCCCCTAGGACAGGCCGAGGTCCTCGAGGCGGTAGCCGGTGAGGTACGGGAGCCCGGCCTCGGCGATGGCGCCGGCCGCGCCGCGGTCGACGATCGTGGCGACGGCGACGACCTCGCCGCCCGCCTCACGGACCGCCTCGACGGCCGTCAGCGGGGACCCGCCGGTGGTCGAGGTGTCCTCGACGACGAGGCAGCGCTTGCCCTTGACGTCGGTGCCCTCGATGCGGCGCTGCATGCCGTGCGCCTTCTGCGCCTTGCGGACGACGAAGGCGTCCAGGCGCTGCCCGCGCGCGGCCGAGGCGTGCAGCATGGAGGTGGCGACCGGGTCGGCGCCCAGGGTCAGGCCGCCGACGCAGTCGAAGTCGAGCTCGGCGGTCAGGTCGAGCATGACCTGACCGACCAGGGGGGCCGCCTCGCCGTCGAGGGTGATCCGGCGGAGGTCGATGTAGTAGTCGGCCTCCCGGCCGGAGGAGAGGATCACCTTGCCGTGCACGACGGCCTTGTCCTTGATCTGCTGCAGAAGCGCATCCCGTACGTCACTCATGCCCTGAAGCTTAAAGGGGCCCTACGGGAGCCGCCGCCACGTCCAGGTGCTGGAGATCTCCAGCGGGTCGACGGGGGTGACCAGGCGCGGCAGCGTGTTCAGCCCGTTCGGCGGGCCCGACTGGGGCTCAACGCAGACGGCCTCGGCCTCCTCGTCGTAGACGACCACCCATTCGGTCCGGCTGGTGACCTTCAGCTCCAGGGCGCCGGGCCAGGTGAGGGTCACGTCGACCCCGTCCGGCATGCCGAAGCAGTCGTCCCACGGGCCGGGCTTCGGGTCGATGCGGCGGCCGGTCGGGATGTGGTCGGCGCCGCGCTCCTCCTGCCAGGCAGGGTCGAAGCCGAGACGCACGTCCTCGCCCCCGGCGCCGAGGTTCCGGCGGAACCAGGGGTGCCAGCCGGCCTGGGCGGGGAAGGAGTCCCCGTACGTCTCGATGCCCAGGGTGAGGGTGAGCGCGTTCTCCGCGAGCTCGAAGATCTGCGTGACCCGGCCGGGGTACGGCCACGGCTCGCCGAGGTCGTAGGTGAAGACCGCGTCGGTGGCGGTGACGCGGGCCGGGCGCCAGGCCGCGTCGCGGCCGAATCCGTGCAGGGCGTGCGGCGGGTGGTTGAGCGGCATCTGGTGGACGGTGGCACCGTCCCAGAACCGGCCGTTCGCGGTCCGGCCGCACCACGGGACCATCGGGAAGGACCCGTAGTGCGCGCCTTGGCGCAGCAGCTCGGTCCCGTCGATGCGCAGGCTGCTGATCCGGCAGCCGTTCTCCTGGTCGACGGTCACCTCGGCGCCCCCGGCGCTCAGTTGCGTACTCATGCGGTCGACCCTAGGGGGTGTCTTGCGGATCAGGCCGACACCCCCCGGGGCACGGCCGGTCAGCGGCGGCGGCGCAGGGCGCGGCTGATGACCACCGCCGACGCGAGGGCGAGCGCGGCGGCCGGGGCCATCCAGCGCAGGCTGTCGCCGGCCGTGGTCGCGGACGGCGCGGGGACCGGGGCGTACCGGCCGCGCGGAGGCGCGTGGTCCACCTCCTCTGCGCTGCGGCCGATCATCGTGCGGCGGGCGTGCGCGGCCTCGGCCGGGGGCCGCGGGGGCCCGTCCAGCCCGTCGAACCCGCCGGAGAGGAAGGGGTCCAGGGAGGGCGGCGGCACCTCGGTGTCGAACACGGACGCGGTGACCTCGGTGACGTCGTCGTCGGTGGCCCCGGCGCCCCCGAAGTCCTCGGTGTCCCGGGCTTCCTCCGCCTCCGCCTCCTCGGCCTCGGCCACCGGATCGGCGACCACCTCGGGCCCCGGCGCGGTGTCCGGCGTGGCGGCGGTACCCGCCGAGTCCTGGGCCGCCTCGGCCAGCAGTTCGGCGGCCCGGTCCAGCAGCCGCCGCACGGCGGTGGCGGTGGCGTCCGCGGTGAAGGCGGCGGCCCGGCCGTCGGCGGTGCCCCCCGCGGTGAAGTCGAGCCGCGTCCCGTCCTCCCGCGGGAGCAGCCGCAGCACCAGCGAGAGGGTGACCGTCCCGCTCCCGCGGACCTCGGTGCCCTCTCCGTCGAGGTCGAAGCGGCCGGGGTCCCGCTCGGTGACGGTCAGCGCCCCGCGGTAGGTCACGGTGCTGCCGCCGACGCGGATCTTCAGCCGGCCCGAGGGCGGCCCGGAGCCGGTGTCGGCGTCCTGCTGGAGTCCCGGCACGCACCGGGCCACCCGGACGGGGTCGCGCAGCACGGCGCGGAGACTGTCTGCCGGTACCGGAACGAACACCTGATGCTCCATGCGGCCGAGCCTACCGACGAGACCCGCGCCGGGTCACGAATACCGCGGGTGCGGCAGGGTCGACGGCGGAAGTCCGGTCATCCGGGTGCGTTCCGCGTCGCGCGCGGCGTCCTGGAGGGAGCCGGTCGACAGCGAGCGGAGACCCGGCGTGTCACGGTCCACGTGCAGCGCCGGCGCCTGTTCGCGGGCGGCCAGGACGAATCCCCAGTCCTGCGGCGGTGTGCCGGTCACCCCGTGCGGGGTGCGGTCGGGCCCGGCGGCGAAGCCGGAGAGCCGGCCGCCGGCGCTGTAGGGGGCGGTGCGCAGTCCGGCCGCGCGGAGGGTGGACTCGACGGTCCAGTACGTACGGGGCCGCGTGGCGAGCGGTCCGGCGTGTACGGCGATCCGGCCGCCGGGGCGCAGGGCCCGCGCTGCCAGCCCGTAGAACTCCTGCGAGTACAGCTTCGTGCTGGGGGTGATGCCGGGGTCCGGGAGGTCGGAGACGATGACGTCGAACCGGTCCCCGGCGGCCGGGCCGCGCAGCCAGCGGAAGGCGTCCTGCGTGACGACGCCGAGGCGCGGGTCCCCGTAGACCCCTGCGTTGAGCGCGGACAGCATCGGGTCGGTGCGGGCGAGGCGGACCACGCCGGGGTCGAGCTCGACGACGGTGACGGAGGCGACGTCCCGGTAGCGCAGCACCTCGCGGGCGGCGAGCCCGTCACCGCCGCCGAGGACCAGGACGCGGCGGTGCGGGCCGGTCATGGCGGGGTGGACGAGGGCCTCGTGGTAGCGGTACTCGTCGTAGCCGCTGACCCGCAGCCGGCCGTCGAGGTACAGGTCGAGGGAACGGGGGGAGCCGGTGGCGGGCCCGGTGAGCACCAGCTCCTGCACCCCGGTCTGGACGGCGACCCGGACCTCCCCGCCGTAGACGGCACGGCGGGCGGACCGCTCGAAGTCGTCGGCGAGTACGGTCGCGCAGCCGAGGACGGCCAGGACGGTCGCGTTCGCGGCGATCAGCAGCCAGCGCTCGCGCCGGCCGAGGTCGCGGCGGAACAGCCACAGCACCAGCCCACCGCCGATGACCACGTTGACGGTGCCGGTGAGCATGGCCCCGGTGAGCTGGCCGAGCACCGGGAGCAGCAGGAAGGGGAAGGCGAGGCCGCCGACCAGGGCGCCCACGTAGTCGGCGGCGAACAGGTCGGCGACGGCCCCGCCCGCGTCCTGTCTGCGGATGCGCTGGATCAGCACCATCAGCAGCGGGATCTCCGCACCGATGAGCACACCGATCCCGAAGGAGAAGGCGACGAGGGCGGGCCGGGACTCCCCCAGCCAGGCGAAGCTCGCGTACAGCGCCATGGCCGAGAGCCCGCCGAGCAGGGCCAGCCCAGTCTCGATGGCGCCGAAGCCGAGGGCGGGCCGGTTCCGGAGCCGTTTGGCGAGCAGGGAGCCGACGCCCATGGCGAAGACCATGACGGACAGGACGACCGACGCCTGGGTCACGGAGTCGCCGATGAGGTAGGAGCCGAGGGCGAGCAGCTCCAGTTCGTACACGAGCCCGCAGGCGGCGCAGACGAACACGGTGGCCAGGACGAGGAGTCGGCCGGTCCGGGGCCGTACGGGCAGGGCGGCCGGGACGGTCGCCGCGCCCCGGGACTCCGGAGCCGGGAGCACCCGGCGCGGGACGGAACGGTCGATCATGAAGCGAACCGTACGTCACCGCCCACCCGCATCCGGTCACCCACATGGGTGCAAGTAGCGTACTGATGGGGCCAGTTGGCGTAACGGCGTCGGAACACCGGCGCCCGGAACGCGCCCGGGCGCCCCAGGCCCCACGCCGCAGGGCCGGACGGGGCGAAAGCCCCCTACCGCAGCGCGGGCGACTCCCGTACGGGGGCGACCGCCGCGGTCGCACCCGTGCGTACGCCCACACGGGTCCGGGTGGCCACCAACTGGCCCTCCTGCGGGTAGGCGTGCCAGGTCCGCCAGCGCACCTGGCCCTCGTGGCGCTGCGCCAGCATGGCGGTGAAGGCGTGCGGACTGCCGGGGAAGGTACCCGCCAGCCCGTTCGGGTGGTCGGCGACCAGGGCGAGCAACTCCTGCGCCCGCCCCGCGAAGGAACCGCGGGACAGGGTCTCGACCCGTGCGGCGAACTCGTACTCCCAGTCGCCCACCCGCTTGGCCACGCCGAGCGGCAGCGGCGTACTGCTGCCCGGCATGCAGGCGACCGTCTCCGAGCAGAGCACCTCACCCTCTTCCAGGAGCACCTGGTGGGAGGCGCCGAGCAGGCGCAATTCCACTTTCGCGCTCGTCAGTTCGAGGTTCAGTACGGCCAGGGCGGGCAGCCGGTCCCGACCCAGGGCCCAGGCGAGATCGGCGGCACGCGTGTCGGTGTAGGTGGTCTGGAGGGTCGTGAGCATGAGTCGGCTCCGCAAACGCGCGAGGGAGATGGGCCGGGGCCCGCCGGCGGGGGTCAACGGGTGGGGGGAGACCGGCACTGGTCCACAGGAAGTCCCGGGAGGTCCCGGGACTGGTCTACTCAACCGAGGGAATCATGAAAGGCACGGCACTCACAGCGCTTTTACCCAACTTGACGGGGTTTACAT
The DNA here is from genome assembly GCF_044750905.1 of Streptomyces sp. NPDC088762. NCBI lineage: Bacteria > Bacillati > Actinomycetota > Actinomycetes > Kitasatosporales > Streptomycetaceae > Streptomyces > Streptomyces sp. NPDC088762. Next base: position 816,434 of record NZ_JBIVKT010000001.1, on the reverse strand, counting down.
CCCCCCGGGGGCTTCGCAGTTCACGTGTTCAACAGGTTGCGTCCCGCGCGTCGTGGTGCATCCGTGGCGCATGGGCGAACGAGAGGGCGCCCGGCGGAATCCAGACCGCCGGGCGCCCCCCTCGACGCGGTGCCCGCTGCCCCGTGTCAGCTGGAACCGCACCCCCCGCCACCGCAGGAGGAAGACGATCCGCCGCAGGACGAGGAGGATCCACAGGAGGAAGAGGAGGATCCGCAGGAGGAAGAGGATCCACACGAGGAGGAAGAGGAGCCGCCGTCGCCTCCCCACCAGCTGGTGCTGCCGGAACCGGAACCGGACGACGACCCCCCGCCGCCGCGGACCAGCCGCGCGATCGCGGCCACGACGATCCCGACGAACAAGAGGAGCACGAGCCCGAACACAACGAAGAAGGACATGACACTCGTCCCCTCTCTCACGCCCCGGTCTTCCCGGGGGAGCGGGATCCCCTCGTCCCGCGTGGAAGGGGGATGCCCGCAGGCCACGCGGCCCAAAGCACACTTGAGCAAGTCCAGAGGTTCCCCGCAGGATGGCGCCCATGAGCGCACCCGTGAGCAGCGACCACAGCGACCGCCCCTTCCTGAACCGCCGGCTGGCGCCCTTCGGCACGACGATCTTCGCGGAGATGTCCGCGCTGGCCGCACGCACCGGGTCGATCAACCTGGGGCAGGGCTTCCCCGACACCGACGGCCCCGCGGCCATCGCCGAGGCGGCCTCCCGCGCGGTCCTCACCGGCCTCGGCAACCAGTACCCGCCGGGCCCCGGCGTCCCCGAGCTCCGCACCGCCGTCGCCGCCCACCAGCAGCGCTTCTACGGACTGTCCTACGACCCCGACACGGAGGTCCTGGTGACCGCCGGTGCCACGGAGGCCATCGCCGCCGCCCTCCTGGCCCTCCTCGAACCGGGCGACGAGGTCATCGCCCTCGAGCCCTTCTACGACTCGTACGCGGCCTGCATCGCGATGGCCGGCGCCGTCCGGGTCCCCGTCACCCTGCGCCCCCACGCCGGAGCCTTCGCCCTCGACCTGGACGAGCTGCGCGCCGCCGTCACCCCGCGCACCCGCCTGCTCCTGCTGAACACCCCGCACAACCCCACGGGCACCGTCCTGACCCCGCCGGAGCTCGCCGCGATCGCCGAGCTCGCCGTCGAGCGGGACCTGCTCGTCGTCACGGACGAGGTGTACGAGCACCTGGTCTTCGAGGGCGCCCACACCCCGCTGGCGGGCTTCCCCGGCATGCGCGAGCGCACGGTCGGCATCTCCTCGGCCGGGAAGACGTTCTCGTTCACGGGCTGGAAGGTCGGCTGGGTCACCGCGCCCCCGCAGCTGGTGGCCGCGGTCCGCTCGGCGAAGCAGTTCCTGACCTACGTCTCCTCCGGCCCCTTCCAGTACGCGATCGCCGAGGCCCTGGCCCTCCCCGACACCTACTACGACGCCTTCCGCGCGGACCTGGCCGCCAAGCGGGACATCCTCGCCGACGGCCTCACGGCGGCCGGCTTCGAGGTCTACCGCCCGCAGGGCACCTACTTCATCACCACGGACATCACCCCCCTCGGCGAGAAGGACGGCCTCGCCTTCTGCCGCGCCCTGCCCGAACGCTGCGGGGTGGTCGCCATCCCGAACCAGGTCTTCTACGACAACGCCTCCGCCGGAGCCACCCAGGTCCGCTGGGCCTTCTGCAAGCGGACCGAAGTCCTCCAGGAGGCGGCCTCCCGGCTGGGCCGGCTGTAGGGCAGGGGGTGCCGGTTCCGGGCCGTGGTTGCGGGGTGACTGAGGGCGGTGTGAAGCTGGCGGTCGTGCACATGCCCGGAGCCCTCACCCACGGGTGAGCGTCGTCACAAGAGCTGGAAAGTCGGGATACATGGCAACGGGCAGAGCGACGGTGACCGCGTCGCCCTTGGAGATCCGCGCGGTCAGGGCCGTACGCTCGGCCGCGCCGACGACGGTCCTCGCACTCGGCGTCTTCGCCGCCGTCCGCGGGCTCGGGGTGCTGGTGCTCGCCCTCGGCTCCCTGTGGGCCGGCAAGGACCCCGTGCGGGTGCTCGGCAGCTCCTGGGACTCCGTCTGGTACCTCGGGATCGCCGCGAACGGCTACGGCCGGACGCAGATGTGGCCCGACCTGGCGACCGGCACCGGGTACATCCAGAGCGACTACGCCTTCTTCCCGCTCTTCCCGGCCCTGATGCGGGCGGTCGCCGCCGTGCTGCCCGGCGGTCTGATGCCCGCCGGGATCCTGATCGCCTGGGTCTGCGCCGCCGTGGCCGCCGTCGGCGTCTACCGGGTCGGGGAGCGCGTGATCGGGCCGCGCGCCGGGCTGCTCCTCGTGGGGCTGTGGGCGGCGCTGCCGCACTCCGTGGTGCTGTCCCTGGCCTATACCGAGCCGCTGCTCGCCGCGCTCGCCGCCTGGGCCCTCCACGCCCTGCTGTGGGGCCGCTGGACGGTGGCTGCCGGCCTCGCCGTGCTCGCCGGACTCACCCGCCCCACCGGACTCGCCGTGGCGGCCGCCGTGTCCGCCGCGGCCCTGTACGCGATCCTCGTCCGCCGCTCCCGCGCGCCCGAGGTGTGGGCGGCCGGGCTGCTGGCCCCGGCGGGCTGGGCCGCGTACGTCCTGGCCGTGGGGATCCACGTCCGCGACCCCCTGGGCGGCTACTTCGCCGTGCAGCGGCACTGGGGCTCGCGCTTCGACTTCGGCGCCGGGGCGCTGCGCTCGGCGGAGCGGGTGCTGACCGGCGGGCACGTGCCGCTCGCCACCACCGTGACCGTGGTCCTGCTGGCCGCGGCCGGGCTGCTCGCCCTGCTGCTGTTCCTGGACCGGACCCCGCTGCCGCTGCTCGCCTACACGGCGATACTGCTGGTGATCACCTTCGGCGGGGCCGGGTTCTTCGAGTCGAAGCCGCGGTTCCTGCTCCCCGCCTTCCCGCTGCTGCTGCCGGTGGCGGCCGTCATGGCCAGAGCCCGGCCACGCACCGCGGTCCTGGTGACCGTGGGGCTGGCCGGGCTCAGTTACGGCTACGGGCTCTACCTGATGCTCGTGGCGCGCGTACCGCTGTGACAGCGGGTCAGTGTGTCACCGGGTGACTAGTTGCCATCGCCGTTCGTCTCGTCGTCGTCGCCGTCGGCGGAGTCGACGTCCTGCTCCAGGCCGAGCTGCTCGACGAGCCACTTGTCGAACTCGATGGAGGCGCGGACCCAGCTGACCGTGGAGGACACGAAGTGCTCCAGGTTGACGCCGGTGCCGATCAGCATCTGCGCCTCACCGATCAGACGGACCGAGCCGTCGTCGTGGGTGTGGCTGTACACCTTGGGCCACAGGGTGCGGCGGTTCCAGTCGTCGATGGACTCGAGCAGCTGCGGCTTCTCGTCGATCTTGTGCGGACGGTCGTAGAAGGTCCGCACCGAGAAGACCTGCTGCTCGTTCTCGCCGCGGAACATGAAGTACGTCCGGAACTCCTCCCACGGCGCCGCGAGGTCACCCTCGTCGTCGACGACGTACTTGAGCTCCATCTGCTCCAGCAGCTGCTTGACCAGATCCTGGTCGGGGACGACGGGGCCCGCCGGTCCTGTGGCCTGCGGATCGGGCTGCTGCCCTCCGAAGTTCGGAATCGAGGCCGGGTCGATGCTCACCGTGTACTTCCCTTCGTGCGGATACCTGCATCCTCCCCCATCCCGCCCACCCCATGTCCAGCCCTGCACGGACGATCCGCTCCCGGCGGAACCCCGCGGCCGCGGATCCTGCGGCCACCGGGCCTGCCGGGCGTCAGAGTGCCTTGCCGACCAGCAGGTCTTCGCCCGCCACGTCGACCCGCACCGTGTCGCCGTCCCGGACCTCGCCGGACAGGATCTCCTTCGCCAGGCGGTCGCCGATGGCCGTCTGGATCAGGCGGCGCAGCGGGCGCGCGCCGTAGGCGGGGTCGTTGCCCTTGTCCGCCAGCCAGGCCAGGGCCTGCGGCGTGACGTCCAGGGTCAGGCGCCGGTCCGACAGCCGCCGGGCGAGGCGGTCGATCTGGAGCCGGGCGATGTGGGCGAGCTCGTCGCCGGTCAGCGCGGAGAAGACCACCAGGTCGTCCAGGCGGTTGAGGAACTCCGGCTTGAAGCTGGCCCGTACCAGCCCCAGGACCTGCTCCTTCTTCCGGTCCGCCGGGGTCAGCGGGTCGACCAGGAACTGCGATCCCAGGTTCGAGGTCAGGACCAGGATCGCGTTGCGGAAGTCCACCGTGCGGCCCTGGCCGTCCGTGAGGCGGCCGTCGTCCAGGACCTGCAGCAGGACGTCGAAGACCTCGGGGTGGGCCTTCTCGACCTCGTCCAGGAGCACCACGCTGTACGGGCGGCGGCGGACGGCCTCGGTCAGCTGGCCGCCCTCCTCGTAGCCGACGTAGCCGGGCGGCGCGCCGACGAGGCGGGCCACGCTGTGCTTCTCGCCGTACTCCGACATGTCGATGCGCACCATGGCGCGCTCGTCGTCGAAGAGGAAGTCGGCGAGGGCCTTGGCCAGCTCGGTCTTGCCCACGCCGGTCGGGCCGAGGAACAGGAAGGAGCCGGTCGGGCGGTCCGGGTCGGCGATGCCGGCACGGGTGCGGCGCACGGCGTCCGAGACGGCCCGCACGGCCTCGCCCTGGCCGATCAGCCGGCGGCCCAGCTCGTCCTCCATGCGCAGCAGCTTCTGCGTCTCGCCTTCGAGGAGGCGGCCCGCCGGGATGCCCGTCCAGGCGCCGACCACGTCGGCGATGTCGTCCGGGCCGACCTCGTCCTTGACCATGGCGTCTTTGGAGTGTCCGGTCTTGGCGACTTCGGCCTCGGCCTCCGTGGCCTGCGCGAGCTCGCGCTCCAGGGCCGGGATCTCCCCGTAGAGCAGCTTGGAGGCGGCGTCGAAGTCCCCGTCGCGCTGGGCGCGCTCCGCCTGCCCGCGCAGGTCGTCCAGGCGCTCCTTGAGCTCACCGACCCGGTTGAGGGACTGCTTCTCCTTCTCCCAGCGGGCGGTCAGGCCCCGCAGGTCCTCCTCCTTGTCCGCCAGGTCCTTGCGGAGCTTCTCCAGGCGCTCCAGCGAGGCCGGGTCGGACTCGTTCTTCAGCGCCAGCTCCTCCATCCGCAGGCGGTCGACCGCGCGCTGGAGCTCGTCGATCTCCAGCGGGGAGGAGTCGATCTCCATGCGGAGGCGGGAGGCGGCCTCGTCGACGAGGTCGATGGCCTTGTCGGGGAGGAAGCGGGAGGTGATGTACCGGTCGGAGAGGGTCGCGGCGGCGACGAGCGCGCTGTCGTTGATGACGACCTTGTGGTGGGCCTCGTAGCGGCCCTTGAGCCCGCGCAGGATCGCGATGGTGTCCTCGACGGAGGGCTCGGCGACCAGCACCTGCTGGAAGCGCCGCTCCAGCGCCGGGTCCTTCTCGATGCGCTCGCGGTACTCGTCGAGGGTGGTCGCGCCGACCATGCGCAGCTCGCCGCGGGCCAGCATGGGCTTGAGCATGTTGCCCGCGTCCATGGCGGAGTCGCCGCCGGCGCCCGCGCCGACGACGGTGTGCAGCTCGTCGATGAAGGTGATGATCTGGCCGTCGCTGGACTTGATCTCGGCGAGGACGGTCTTGAGCCGCTCCTCGAACTCGCCGCGGTACTTGGCCCCGGCGACCATGGCGCCGAGGTCGAGGGCGACCAGCCGCTTGTTCTTCAGGGACTCGGGGACGTCGCCCTTGACGATGCGCTGGGCCAGGCCCTCGACGACGGCCGTCTTGCCGACGCCGGGCTCGCCGATGAGCACCGGGTTGTTCTTCGTACGGCGCGACAGCACCTGGACGACGCGCCGGATCTCCTGGTCGCGGCCGATGACCGGGTCGAGCTTGCCCTCGCGGGCGGCCGCCGTGAAGTCGGTGCCGAACTTTTCCAGGGCCTTGTACTGGCCCTCCGGGTCGGGGGTGGTCACCCGCCGTCCTCCTCGTGCGTTCTGGAAGGCGGCCAGCAGCTTCTGCGCGGTCGCGCCTTGGGCGGAAAGGGCCTCACCGGCCGCGCCGCCCTTGGCGGCGATGGCGATGAGCAGGTGCTCGGTGGAGAGGTAGTCGTCGCCGAGCCGGCCCGCTTCGGCGTCCGCCTCGGCGAGGACGGCCAGCAGCTCGCGGGTGGCCTGCGGGGGCGCGACCGTGGAGCCGGTGACGCTGGGCAGGGCGGCGAGCAGCCGCTCGGCTCCGTTGCGCACGGCGGCCTGGTCGGCGTCGGTGGCCGCGAGGAGGTCGGTGATGTTCTCGTTCTCGTCGCCGGCGAGCAGGGCCAGCAGCAGGTGCGCGGGGGTGAGATCGGCGTGGCCGTCCTTGACGGCCCTGCTGGTGGCGGCGTTCAGCGCATCCCGGCTCTTGTTGGTCAGCTCGGCATCCACGGGGGACTTCTCCTCTCCGGAGGGGCGAAGGCGTCGACTTCGGAACTATGACAGGTGCAACCTATGCAAAGTTGAGTCTATTCCACTCAAGGCAGCTTCCGGCACCCCTGGGGCGTTTCGGAAGCCCCGCGGCCGTACCCTTCGCCCATGCCCCATGACGTACTCAACCCGACGCCCGAGTACCTCGCCTTCTGGCGGGAGCGGCACGTCTGCACGCTGACCACTCCGCGCCCCGACGGCACGCCCCACGTGGTCCCGGTGGGCGTGACGTACGACCCGGAGGCGGGTCTGGCACGGGTGATCAGCAACAAGCACAGCAAGAAGGTGCGCAACATCCTGGCGGCCCAGGCCGTGCAGCCGGGCGGGGCGCGGGTCGCGGTCTGCCAGATGGAGGGGCGCCGCTGGGCCACCCTGGAGGGGCGCGCGGTGATCCGTACGGACGAGGCCTCGGTCGCCGACGCGGTGGCGCGCTACGCGGAGCGCTACGGGCGGACGCCCTCACCCAATCCCGACCGGGTGGTCATGGAGATCACGCTGGACCGGGCGATGGGACGGGCCTGAGCCGGGAGGCGGGACATCCATTCACCCGTTCAACTTGTCCGGTCCGCGTCTGGACGCGGACAGCACAACGGCGCCATCGTGGTCAGGTCCACGATGGCGCCGTTGTGTGGGGGTAGCACCTGAGCGATCTGCAACGACGGGGGAATCGCGTCAGGCACTGCGGGGGGTGGCGGTGGTGATATCGGGTTCGAAGAGCTGGTGGTCGCGCTGATCAAGGTTGACGAAGACCATTCCGTAGCGCACCTCGCAGCGGACGGGCTGCGGCGCGCCACGCGGGCGGCGCAGGCACCGGTACGCACGTACGTCCTCGTCCTCCTCGCGCACGACGACGATCGGTTGGCCGAACAGGGTGACCATCAGCGAGTCCCCGGGGTACGGAATCGCGGTGGCCAGGTCGATGAACTGCCATCCCGAGCGGTAAGCGGAGGCCATTTCGCGGCGGAAACCGCGGTCGTCGGGGGTCATGCGTTCGAAGACTTCCCACCCGCACCCCAGCCACTGTCAGACGGCGCGCCCCCCGGCGCGCTGCCCCAGCCGCTGTCGTCCGCGCCGGGTGATCCCCATCCGCTGTCATTGCCTGTCGGACCGGCGCCCCAACCGCTGTCGGCGGGAGCGCTGCCCCAGCCACTGTCCGCGAGCGAGATTCCACCGACAGCAGCGGCCGTAGAGAGAGCAATGACAGCCACCGAGCGAAGCAATTTCTTGTACATGGTCGACGTTGTCCTCACTTGATGGATTCCTCTCCCCCGCATCTCAGACGATGACTTATCGAGCCACGCCATTGCCACCGTGGCGATGCATCATGTTCCTGTACATGCAGGACCCTGGGGGTGGGAGATTTGCCGATTATGCGCACGAACCAGACACATCCCCATGCGGTGACGGAACTGTGCGACCTGGGGGCCGAGCTGTACGCAAGTGCCCTCAGCTCGGGCCGAATCGCCCGTGAGGAAGTCGAGCAGACGCCCTGCCTGCTGGAATTCGCGCTGCTTCACCCTGATCCGGACGACGACAACTGGCTCCGTCCGGTTCCACCTTCGGTGGCACTTGCCCAGCGACTGCACCCGCTGGAACGGGAGATCCTGCAACGCCGGCGCTCCTCGATAGAGCTCACCGAAGCGTTTGAGCCATTCATGGCCATCAGCGCGCTGACTCCCGCACCCACGCACGCCATCACCGTGCTGGAGGGATTCAACAGGATCAACGCGGCACTCAATGTGGCCACGGCCGAGTGCCAGGCCGAAATGCTGACCATCCAGCCGGGCGGCGGACGTTCGGAAAACATTCTCAACCAGGCGATAGAACGGGACCAGCCGCTCATCCGGCGCGGCGTCAGCATGCGCACCCTCTACCAGCACACGGTGCGCCACAGCCGCGGCACGATGGCCTACGTCGACCGCATGGCCAGCGGAAAGGTCGAGATCCGCACCCTGGAGGAGCTCGTCGAACGGCTCATCATCTGCGACGAGTCGGTCGCCTTCATCCCGGCCAGCGACGACCAGCAGATCGCCCTGGAACTGCGCCACCCGGCCCTCGTGCGCTACCTGGTCCGCGTCTTCGAACAGCTCTGGCGCCGCGCCACCCCGCTCAACGAGCAGATCCCCTACGACCCCACCCCGTCGGGCATCTCGGGCGTCCAGCGCTCCATCGCCCAACTTCTCGTCGAAGGCCACGTGGACGAGGCCATCGCCCGCCGCCTCGGCATGAACGTACGCACCTGCCGCGCCCACATCGCCAAGCTCGCCACCGCCCTCGGCAGCGGCAGCCGCGCCCAACTCGGCTTCCTGATAGCCCACTCGGGCATCCTGGGCCGCCCGACGACCCCGCCGGGCCCGGAGGTCCGCGAGGCCGACGAGGCATGAGTGCGAAAGGCCCCCGCCCGGATCATCCGGGCGGGGGCCTTCTCGCGTACGGGGCCGGCTCAATCCAGCGGCCGCTTGGGGGCGGGGCGCCAGACCACCAGGGCGTTGCCCGGCTGCGGGGGCTGGTACTTGACCAGGTCGCGCCGGTAGGAGGCGTGCACCTGGGCCTCGCGCTGCTGCATGGCGACCGCCGCGCCGTCCACCGCCGCGGACAGTTCGGCCACGCGCTGCTGGAGCGCGGCGACCTGGTTCTCCAGCTCGATGATCCGCTTGATGCCCGCCAGGTTGATGCCCTCGTCCTGGGACAGCGCCTGCACCGTGCGGAGCAGTTCGATGTCCCGGGCGGAGTAGCGCCGGCCGCGGCCGGCCGTACGGTCCGGGGAGACCAGGCCGAGCCGGTCGTACTGGCGCAGCGTCTGCGGGTGCAGGCCCGAGAGCTGGGCGGCCACCGAGATCACGTAGACCGGGGTCTCGTCGGTGAGCTGGTAGCCCCCACCCAGACGGGAGGACTGTCGTCGGCGGCCGTCCATCTCATGCTCCCTTCGCGGACTCGAACAGCGCGGAACGCGGGTCGTCGGACTCCGTCGCCTCGCGGTACATCTCCAGCGCCTCACGGGCCTTGTCCGACAGCTCGGTCGGAACCGCGACCTCCACCGTCACCAGCAGATCGCCTCGGGTGCCGTCCTTGCGGACCGCGCCCTTGCCGCGGGCCCGCATGGTGCGGCCGCCCGGGGTGCCCGGCGGCAGCTTCAGCGTCACCGAGGGGCCGTTCAGGGTCGGAACCTTGATCTCGGCGCCCAGTGCCGCCTCGGCGAAGGTCACCGGGACGGTCACCGTCAGGTTGTCGCCCTTGCGGCCGAAGACGGGGTGGGAATCGACGTGCACGACGACGTAGAGGTCCCCGGCCGGGCCCCCGCGCTCGCCCGGCGCCCCCTTGCCGCGCAGCCGGATCCGCTGGCCGTCGGAGACGCCCGCCGGGATCCGGACCTGCATGGTGCGGGAGCTGCGGGCGCGCCCGCTGCCCTTGCAGACGTCACAGGGAGTCTCCGCGATCAGGCCGCGGCCCTTGCAGTCCGCGCAGGGGTCGGTCAGCGAGAAGCCGCCGCCGCTGCCCCGCGAGACCTGGCCGGTGCCGACGCAGGTCGGGCACACCCTGGGGGTGCCGTTCTTGTCGCCGGTGCCCGAGCAGGCCTTGCAGGGGGCCTGGGAGGACATCCGGAGCGGGACCGTGGCCCCGTCCACCGCCTCCGTGAAGGAGAGGGTGACCTCCGACTCGATGTCCTGGCCGCGGCGCGGCTGGGTGCGGGTCCCCGCACCGGCGCCGGCGCCGCGGTTGAACAGGCCGCCGAAGACATCGCCCAGGCCGCCGCCGAAACCGCCGCCCGGACCGCCCGGCTGCTGACCCCCGAAGAGGTCGCCGAGGTCGAAGTTGAACGAACCGCCGGCCCCGCCCGGCCCGGGGCGGAAGCCTCCGTTGCCGAAGAGGGCGCGCGCCTCGTCGTACTCCTTGCGCTTCTTCGGGTCGCCGAGGATGTCGTTCGCCTCGGAGACCTCCTTGAAGCGCTCCTCGGCGGAGGCGTCACCCTTGTTGGCGTCCGGGTGGAACTCGCGGGCGAGCTTCCGGTACGCCTTCTTGATCTCGGCCTCGGTGGCGTCCTTCGGGACACCGAGAACCTTGTAGTAGTCCTTCTCGACGAAGTCCTTCGTGCTCATCCCCGGTGTCCCTCCTCCCGTGACGTGCTGATCGATTCAGCCCTTTTCGGGGGCATCCGTGTCCTTGTCCGACGATGCCTCGCCGTCCGCGGACTCCGACTTGGGGGCCGCGCCCGGCTGGGGTTCGGCCACCGCGACCCGCGCGGGGCGGATCGTACGCTCGCCGATCCGGTACCCCGGCTGGAGGATCGCCACGCAGGTCGTCTCGGTGACGTCCGGCGCGTACGAGTGCATCAGCGCTTCGTGGATCGTCGGGTCGAAGGGCTCGCCCTCCTTGCCGAACTGCTGCAGACCCATCTTGGCGGCGACCGTCTCCAGCGATTCGGCCACCGACTTGAAGCCGCCGACCAGCTCGCCATGCTCCCGCGCCCGGCCGATGTCGTCCAGAGTCGGGAGCAGTTCCGTCAGGAGGGACGCGACCGCGATCTCCTTGACGGTGATCCGGTCCCGCTCCACCCGGCGGCGGTAGTTCTGGTACTCGGCCTGGAGCCGCTGGAGGTCCCCGGTGCGCTCGGTGAGCGCGGTACGGGCCTGGTCCAGCTGGGCCAGCAGGGCCACGTCCTCGGCCCCGTCCCCGGCCGGGGCCGCCTCCGCCTCCTGGGAGGAGTCGGCGGCCTTCGGCTCGTCGGGCGTGCCGTCGACGGGGACTTCGGGCTTCTCCTCGAACCCCGGGGTCTCCTCCGACATCAGGCAGCGCCACCCTTCGGCTTCTCGTCGTCGACGATCTCGGCGTCGACGACGTCGTCGTCGGCCTTGGCCTGGGCACCCTCGGCGCCCGCGGCACCGGCGGCGCCCTGAGCGGCCTGGGCGTCGGCGTAGATGGCCTGGCCGAGCTTCTGGCTGACGGCGGCGAGCTTCTCGGTCGCGGTGCGGATCGCGGCCGTGTCCTCGCCCTTGAGGGCTTCCTTCAGCTCGGAGACGGAGGCCTCGACCTCGGTCTTCACCTCGGCCGGGACCTTGTCCTCGTTGTCCTTGACGAACTTCTCCGTCTGGTAGACGAGCTGCTCGCCCTGGTTGCGGGACTCGGCGGCCTCGCGGCGCTGCTGGTCCTCCTCCGCGTACTGCTCGGCCTCCTCGCGCATGCGGTTGACCTCGTCCTTGCCGAGCGAAGAGCCGCCGGTGACGGTCATCTTCTGCTCCTTGCCCGTGCCGAGGTCCTTCGCGGTCACGTGCATGATGCCGTTCGCGTCGATGTCGAAGGAGACCTCGATCTGCGGGACGCCACGCGGGGCCGGCGGCAGGCCGGTCAGCTCGAACATGCCGAGCTTCTTGTTGTACGCCGCGATCTCGCGCTCACCCTGGTAGACCTGGATCTGCACCGACGGCTGGTTGTCCTCCGCCGTCGTGAAGATCTCCGACCGCTTGGTCGGGATCGTGGTGTTGCGCTCGATGAGCTTGGTCATGATGCCGCCCTTGGTCTCGATACCCAGGGACAGCGGGGTCACGTCGAGGAGCAGGACGTCCTTGACCTCACCCTTGAGGACACCGGCCTGCAGGGTGGCGCCGATGGCCACGACCTCGTCCGGGTTGACGCCCTTGTTGGCGTCCTGGCCGCCCGTGAGCTCCTTGACGAGCTCGGCGACGGCCGGCATACGGGTGGAGCCGCCGACCAGGACCACGTGGTCGATCTCGGACAGCTGGATGCCGGCGTCCTTGATGACGTTGTGGAACGGGGTCTTGCAGCGCTCGAGGAGGTCCGCGGTCAGCTGCTGGAACTGGGCGCGCGTGAGCTTCTCGTCCAGGTGCAGCGGGCCCTCGGCGGACGCGGTGATGTAGGGCAGGTTGATCGAGGTCTCCGTGGAGGAGGACAGCTCGATCTTCGCCTTCTCGGCCGCCTCGCGCAGACGCTGGAGCGCCATCTTGTCCTTGGACAGGTCGACGCCGTGGCCGTTCTGGAACTGCTTCACCAGGTAGTCGACGACGCGCTGGTCCCAGTCGTCGCCACCGAGGTGGTTGTCACCGTTGGTGGCCTTGACCTCGACGACACCGTCGCCGATCTCCAGGAGCGACACGTCGAAGGTGCCGCCACCGAGGTCGAAGACGAGAATGGTCTGGTCGTCCTTGTCGAGGCCGTAGGCCAGGGCGGCGGCCGTCGGCTCGTTGACGATGCGCAGGACGTTCAGGCCCGCGATCTCGCCGGCCTCCTTCGTCGCCTGACGCTCGGAGTCGTTGAAGTAGGCCGGGACGGTGATGACCGCGTCCGTGACCTTCTCGCCCAGGTACGCCTCGGCGTCGCGCTTCAGCTTCTGCAGGATGAAGGCGCTCATCTGCTGCGGGTTGAAGTCCTTGCCATCCAGGTTGATCTTCCAGTCAGTGCCCATGTGGCGCTTGACGGAGCGGATGGTCCGGTCCACGTTCGTGACCGCCTGGCGCTTGGCCACCTCGCCGACGAGGACCTCGCCGTTCTTGGCGAAGGCGACGACGGACGGCGTGGTCCTGGCGCCCTCGGCGTTGGTGATGACGGTGGGCTCGCCGCCTTCCAGAACGCTGACGACGGAGTTAGTGGTGCCCAGGTCGATGCCGACCGCACGTGCCATTTCGATTCCTCCAGCTGACTTGAGTGCAACAGACTCAAGGATGCCGTAACGCTGCGCTGGCGTCAACAGACCTGAGTCGGGGCGGCTCAACCTTTAGCTGCCGCTTAGGCGCAACCCCTGGAGTACGAGCTTTCACCGTCGCCTGCGGCCCGGCCTCCCGGGGCTCCGCCCCGGACCCCGCGCCTCAAACGCCGGCGAGGCTGGGTTACCCCGGCCGGGGCATACCGCCGCGCGGCACCCCGCTCGCGCCGGGAGGCGTGCGGCACGGTGCTGGCATGCCTCTGCTGCTGCCCGTCACCGCCCGGCCAGGGCCACGGCTACCGCTCCTACCCGCCCGGCCCCCGGCCAAGCGCGTGCTCGACCTCGCCGGGGCGCTGGTGCTGCTCGCCGCGCTCGCCCTGCCGCTGGCCGCCGTCGCCGGGCTGCTCTGCGCGACCCGGGGGGCCCGGCGGGTCTTCGTACGGGCCCCCGCGGCGGGTCTGGCCGGCCGGCCGTTCCGGACCTGGCGGTTCGACACGGCCGACGCCGGGCGCACCGGGGCCGCGCTGGAGCGCTGCGCCCTCGACGTCCTCCCCCAGCTGCTGAACGTCCTGCGCGGGGAGATGTCCCTGGTCGGGCCGCGCCCGGAGCCCCGTACGGACCGCCCCGAGCGGTTCCTCGTACGGCCCGGGATGACCGGATTGTGGCAGGTGAGCGGGCGGTCGGACCTCCCGTGGGAGGAGATGGCCCTGCTCGACCGGCACTATGTGGAGAACCACTGGCTCGGGATGGATCTGGCGATCCTGGCGCAGACGCCGCGGGCGGCCTACCGTCATAGGCAAGCCTGAGCGACACAGATCACCGCGCGCTCGGCTACATTGCGGCGTCGGGAGTGGGTAACCTCATGCCTTGACTCAATAAGTTACCGCTTAGTAAGTACCGCCCGAGGAGCCCTCCCATGCAACTCGCCGCGATCATCGTGTCGCTGGTCATCACGGTGGTAGCCGTCGCGCTGTTCGGCCGTGCCATCGCGCAGATCTACCGCTATGTGCGCCTCGGCCAGCCAGTGCCCGCGGGCACGCGCACCGGCGACCCCACTCAGCGCACCATCACGCTGGTCAAGGAGTTCCTCGGCCACACCCGCATGAACCGCTGGGGCATCGTCGGATTCGCGCACTGGTTCGTGGCGGTGGGCTTCTTCTCCCTGCTGCTGACCATCGTCAACGCCTTCGGTCAGCTCTTCCAGGCCGACTGGCTGATCCCGATCATCGGTGACTGGCTGCCGTACGAGGTCTTCACCGAATTCCTCGGCCTGATGACCGTGCTCGGCATCGTCACCCTGATCGTGATCCGGCAGCTGAACCGGCCGGGCGGGGCGGGGCGCAAGTCCCGTTTCGCAGGCTCCAAGACGGGCCAGGCGTACTTCGTAGAGGCCGTCATCCTGATCGTCGGCATCTGCATCATGACGCTGCGCGCGCTGGAGGGGGCCCAGCACGGCGTCGACGGCTGGGAGCCCGGCTTCTTCGCGTCGTACCCGCTGATCGCCGCCCTCGACGGGCTGAGCCTGAGCACGCTCCAGCACCTCACCTACTTCTTCGCGGCGCTCAAGATCGTCACGTCCTTCACCTGGATGATCACGGTCTCGCTCAACACCAACATGGGTGTCGCCTGGCACCGCTTCCTCGGCTTCCCGAACATCTGGTTCAAGCGCAACGCGGACGGTTCCACCGCCCTCGGCGCCCTGCAGCCGATGACCAGCGGCGGCAAGCAGATCGACTTCGAGGACCCGGGCGAGGACGACGTCTTCGGCGTCTCCCAGGTCGAGCAGTTCTCCTGGAAGGGCATCCTCGACTTCTCCACGTGCACCGAGTGCGGTCGCTGCCAGTCGCAGTGCCCGGCCTGGAACACGGGCAAGCCGCTGTCCCCGAAGCTCCTGATCATGTCGCTGCGCGACCACGCCCACGCCAAGGCCCCGTACCTGCTCGCGGGCGGCGGCAAGGACATGGAGGGCAACGAGAAGGCCACGGCGGAGCAGCTGAAGGACGTCCCGGCCGCCGCGATCGCCGAGGCCGAGCGCCCGCTGATCGGCACGGTCGAGGAGAACGGCGTCATCGACCCGGACGTGCTGTGGTCCTGCACGACCTGCGGTGCGTGCGTGGAGCAGTGCCCGGTCGACATCGAGCACATCGACCACATCGTCGACATGCGCCGCTACCAGGTGATGATCGAGAGCGCGTTCCCGTCCGAGGCGGGCACGATGCTCAAGAACCTGGAGAAGAAGGGCAACCCCTGGGGCCTGGCCAAGAAGCAGCGCGTCGAGTGGACGAAGGAGGTCGACTTCGAGGTCCCGATCATCGGGAAGGACGCGGAGGACCTCTCGGAGTTCGACTACCTCTACTGGGTCGGCTGCGCCGGCGCCCTGGAGGACCGGGCCAAGAAGACCACCAAGGCCTTCGCGGAGTTGCTCAACATCGCGGGCGTCAAGTTCGCGATCATGGGCGGCGACGAGAAGTGCACCGGTGACTCGCCGCGCCGCCTGGGCAACGAGCCCCTGTTCCAGCAGCTGGGCCAGGAGAACGTGGCCATGCTGAACATGGCCTTCGGCGAGGACGACGAGGACCCGTCGACGAAGAAGCCGAAGTCGGCGAAGCGGATCGTCTCGACCTGTCCGCACTGCTTCAACACCATCGCGAACGAGTACCCGCAGCTGGGCGGCGAGTACGAGGTCATCCACCACACGCAGCTGCTCCAGCACCTGATCGACGAGGGCCGGCTGACGCCGGTGACGCCGGTCGACGGCCTGATCACGTACCACGACCCGTGCTACCTGGGCCGGCACAACAAGGTCTACACGCCGCCGCGCGAGATCATGTCGGCCGTGCCGGGGCTGCGCCAGCAGGAGATGCACCGCCACAAGGAGCGGGGCTTCTGCTGCGGCGCGGGTGGCGCGCGGATGTGGATGGAAGAGCGGATCGGCAAGCGCATCAACAACGAGCGCGTCGACGAGGCCCTGTCCCTGAACCCGGACATCGTCTCGACCGCCTGCCCGTTCTGCCTGGTCATGCTGACCGACTCGGTGAACGGCAAGAAGAACGAGGGCCAGGCCAAGGAGTCCGTGCAGGTCGTGGACGTGGCCCAGCTGCTGCTGGACTCGGTGAAGGCCCCGGGGCCGACGGAGGCGGAGCTTGCCGCCGAGGCGGCTGCCGCCGCGGAGGCGGAGGCCGAGGCTGCGGCTGCGGCTGCCGCCGCGGAGGCCGAGGCCAAGGCGAAGGCCGAGGCCAAGGCGAAGGCCGAGGCCAAGGCCAAGGCGGAAGCCGAAGCCAAGGCGCAGGCCGAGGCCAAGGCCAAGGCGGAAGCCGAAGCCGCCGAGGCCGCCGCGAAGGCCGAAGCCGAGCCGAAGGGGGACGCAGAGGCGCAGGCCACGGCCGACGCCGAACCGGCCGCCGAGGCCGCGCCCGAGACGGCGCCGGCGCCGGAACCGGAGCCCGCGGCCGAGCCGGAAACGGAAGCGGAGCCGGAGGCCAAGGCCGACGGGGCCGGAGCCGAGAGTGCCAAGTAGCAGGAGTCCGCACCACGCACGTCCGGAACGGCCGGTCCCCCTCGGGGCCGGCCGTTCCGGCGTTCGGGCCCGCCGCACCGGGGTGGGGACGACCCCCCAGGGTTCCCCTAGGGGATGTCACAGGTCGGCCGCAAAGGCCACGAATCCGGCCGCCCGGCCACCGGGCCCCGCCGGACCAGGTACTTTCGATCACGTGGCTGGATTCAGGATCGGACGGGGCCGGGACAACAACCGCACCCCGCAACAACCCCCGCGGCAGCAGCCGTACGCCTCGCAGCAACCGCCGCAGGCGCCGTACGGCCGGCAGCCCTACCCTCCCGCAGGCCCGCCCCCGCAGCAGCAGTGGCCGCAGCCGGGCGCCGGAGGCCACGGCGAGCCCGAGTACTTCGACCCGTACGGTCAGCAGCACCCACAGGCGCCGCAGCCCCCGTACGGCCAGGGAGGCGGCGCGGGCCACGGGGGCTACTCGAACGACAACAACCCGGGGTACACCCAGGTCTTCGCCGTCGGCGAGGACCCGTACAGCCAGGGCGCGACCTACCACGCGGGCGCAGGGGCGGCCGCCCCGGCCGGCCCGCGGCTGCCGTGGAAGGAGCTGCTCCGCGGCATCGTGACGCGCCCGGGGCAGACCTTCCTCCAGATGCGCGACTACGCGGTCTGGGGCCCGGCGCTGACGGTGACCTTCCTCTACGGGCTGCTCGCGGTGTTCGGCCTCGACGACGCCCGCAAGGACGTGATCAACGCGACCCTCTCGAAGGCCGTCCCGATCGTCCTGTCGGCGGGCGTGGCCTTCCTGATCTGCGGCCTGCTCCTGGGAGCGGTCACGCACACCCTGGCCCGCCAGCTGGGCGGCGACGGGGCCTGGCAGCCGACCGTGGGCCTGTCGATGCTGGTCATGTCGCTGACGGACGCCCCGCGCCTGATCTTCGCGGTATTCCTGGGCGGTGACAACGGGCTGGTCCAGGTGCTGGGCTGGGCCACCTGGGTGGCCGCCGGCTTCCTCTTCACCTCGCTGGTCGCCAAGTCCCACGACCTGCCGTGGCCGAAGGCGCTCGGCGCCTCCGCGATCCAGCTGATCGCACTGCTGTCGATCATCAAGCTGGGCACGATCTAGCACCGGCCCGACAGCCGCACGAGGAAACGACGAAGGCCCGCCCGCACACCGTGCGCGGCGGGCCTTCCGGCCTGGCCCGGCCTCCGGGGTCAGGCGTCGAGCACCTGGCCCTCACGCTTCACGACGGGCGGCTCGACGGACCACGGGAAGTTGACCCACTCGTCGGTCTTCTTCCACACGTACTCGCACTTCACGAGCGAGTGGGACTTCTCGTAGATGACGGCGGACCGCACCTCCGCGACATGGCCCAGGCAGAAGTCGTGGACGAGCTTCAGCGTCTTGCCGGTGTCGGCCACGTCATCGGCGATGAGGACCTTCTTGTCGGTGAAGTCGATCGCCTCGGGGACGGGCGCCAGCATGACCGGCATCTCCAGGGTGGTGCCGACACCCGTGTAGAACTCCACGTTCACCAGGTGGATGTTCTTGCAGTCCAGCGCGTACGCCAGCCCGCCCGCGACGAAGACCCCGCCCCGGGCGATGCTCAGGATGATGTCGGGCTCGTACCCGTCGTCGGCGATGGTCTGCGCGAGCTGCCGCACGGCCCGCCCGAACCCCTCGTAGTCGAGGTTCTCGCGCACTACGTCACTCATGCCTCGTGCCTCACCTGGGTGCGGTGGAAGTTCTGGAAGGAGCGCGAGGCGGTCGGCCCGCGCTGCCCCTGGTACCGGGACCCGTACCGCTCGCTGCCGTACGGGAACTCCGCGGGCGAGCTGAGCCGGAACATGCACAGCTGCCCGATCTTCATGCCCGGCCAGAGCTTGATCGGCAGCGTGGCGAGGTTCGACAGCTCCAGGGTCACGTGACCCGAGAAGCCGGGGTCGATGAACCCGGCGGTCGAATGCGTCACCAGACCGAGGCGGCCCAGACTGGACTTCCCCTCCAGTCTGGAGGCGATGTCGTCGGGCAGCGAGATGACCTCGTACGTCGAAGCCAGGACGAACTCCCCGGGATGGAGGATGAACGCCTCGTCCCCCTCCGGCTCGACCATCCGGGTCAGGTCGGACTGCTCGACCGCGGGGTCGATGTGCGCGTAGCGGTGATTCTCGAAGACCCGGAAGAACCGGTCGAGACGCACGTCGATGCTGGAGGGCTGCACCATCGACTCCTCGAACGGGTCGATGCGAACCCGTCCGCTGTCGAGCTCGGCCCGGATGTCTTTGTCAGAGAGAAGCACGTCCCGAGGATACGCAGAGCGCGCGGGCCACCCCCAATCGAGAGCGGCGCCGCGCGCCCGTCCGCTATCGCTTGACCGCTGCCCCCACGGGCACGGCCTGCCTCAGCCGCGCGCACCGCGGGCACCGCAGCAGCCGCCCCGGCCCGATCCGGCCGGCACCGAGGTGCTGCAGCGGGA
This sequence comes from Streptomyces sp. NPDC088762, assembly GCF_044750905.1. Classification (NCBI taxonomy): domain Bacteria; kingdom Bacillati; phylum Actinomycetota; class Actinomycetes; order Kitasatosporales; family Streptomycetaceae; genus Streptomyces; species Streptomyces sp. NPDC088762. Next base: position 797,384 of record NZ_JBIVKT010000001.1, on the reverse strand, counting down.
AGGAGGCGGTACTGAATACGTGCCCTTCGGCACAACGGACGACGGTGTGCTCCATCGAGTCCCTTTCCCCAACGAGCGATACTGCGATGAATCGCCACATTAGGGGATGATCGCGACCCCACTCCAGCCGCCGCTCCGCACCCACACGGTACGCCCCAACTCCCGTGCCCACACGCCCCGGTGCACCCACCACACAACAACGACCCCGCGGCAAATTCACCGGGGGTCGATCATGAGGTAGAGTGAGCAACGATACGGCTCCAGGCAGCTGGACCGCCGTGCGGATGTAGTTTAATGGTAGAACATGAGCTTCCCAAGCTTATAGCGCGGGTTCGATTCCCGTCATCCGCTCCACGACAAACCCCCAGGTCAGAGACCTGGGGGTTATTTGTCGTCCGGACCGATGCTGAGGCCACGCACGTGGTGCCGGGCCCTCCGAAGTTCGGCACGGGCCGGTCCGTTGGCCCACGGCACAGGCTTTGGCCGCATACCCTGCCGACGCTAAGGTGAGGCGCCGTACTCGGCGGGTCGCTTCCCTGAGGGAAGAGCGCTCCCCTGAGGGAGGTGGGAATGGGGCTCATGGACGCGCACCACGCGGGGCTGGTCGTCGCGGCGCAGGCCGGTGACGATCGGGCGCGCGAGGAGCTGATCGCCGCGTACCTGCCGTTGGTCTACAACATCGTCGGGCGAGCGCTGAGCGGACACGCCGACGCCGACGACGTCGTCCAGGAGACCCTGCTGCGCGTGGTGCGCGACCTGCCTGCCCTGCGTGCCCCGGAGAGCTTCCGGTCCTGGCTGGTGTCGATCACGCTCCGCCAGATCAATACCTACTGGCACCGGCAACGCACCTTCGCCGACCGGACCACGGTCATCGACGAGGCACACCAGATACCCGACGCCGGGGCCGAACCCGAAGACGTCACGATCGTGCGTCTGCACCTGTCGGACGAGCGCCGGCAGGCCGTCGAAGCCGGCCGGTGGCTCGACGAGGACCAACGGGCGCTGCTGTCGCTGTGGTGGCAAGAACGCGCCGGCTCGCTGAGCCGTGACGACATCGCCGCCGCGACAGGACTCACCGTCGCCCACGTCGGAGTACGCCTGCAACGCATGCGCGAGCAGTTGGAACTGAGCCGGGCGATCGTCGCCGCGCTGGAGGCCCAGCCGCGCTGTCCGCAGCTGAACGAGACCGTCGCCGGCTGGGACGGTCTCCCCGCATCGGTGTGGCGCAAGCGGATCGCGCGGCACACACGCGGATGCCAGGTCTGCACGGCGACGACGACAGAACGGGTACCGGCCGAACTACTGCTCCTCAGCCTCGCGCCGCTGGCCGTCCCTGCCGGGCTCGTCGCCGCGCTGGCCGCCAAGGGCCTGCTGTCGGGTACGGCCGCGAGCGCCGCCGGGCTGGCCACGGCACACGCCGCCGTCGGCACGGCGACGGCGGGAGGCGGTCTCCACAGCGCGCTGATCGGCAAGCTCCAGGCGGTGACCGCTCACCAGCTGGTGGGCCTCGCCACCGGCGCGGTGCTCATCGCCGGGACCGCCACCTACGCGACCTGGCCCGAACCGGCGCATCGGGAGCCCGGGGTCATCGCCACCCCTACGGTCGGCAGCCCCGCGGCCGGCACTCCCACGCCGGTCCCGTCGCGCACCACCACGTCGGCCGAGCCGCCCCCGGTGAGTCCGTCCGCCTCCGCAGGCACTGTTCCGCTGGGCGCACAGTCGCTGGAGTCCGTGGACCAGCCCGCCCTGTACCTCACATACGCCGACGACTTCGCGACGCTCGGCCGAGTCGACGCGTCCAGCAGCGCGCGGACACGCCAGCGGGTCACGTTCACGGTCATCGGGGGGCTGGCCGACACACGGTGCGTCACCTTCCGCGCCGCCGACGGCCGGTATCTGCGCCATCGTGACCTGCGGCTGCGGCTGAGCAGCGACGACGGCAGCGAGCTGTTCCGTGAAGACGCCACCTTCTGTCCGCGCCCGGGCGCGGTCGCCGGGTCGGTGACCCTGCACGCGCACAACTATCCGGGATCGGTCATCCGCCACCGCGACGGCGGCGTCTGGCTCGATGGGTCCGACGGCACTCCGGCCTTCGCCGGCCAGGCTTCCTTCATCCTGCGCAGGCCCTGGGCCTGAGAACCGCTCTTTGAGCGTGTGATCCGGCTTCGGTGCGTATGCATCGACGGCTGCCGCCATTTCCGAAAACCTTCACCGGTGATCAGGGCGGCGCGCCCTTTCCACAGCGACGACCAGACCGCGGGGCTTGGCATAACGCTTTCTGCCCGCGAGATGCATCACTGAGCAATCGTCCGGACGGCGCGACTTTTCCGTTACGAGACCGCGAGCGCGGAAGCCTCCCTTGCATGGGGTGCTCTTCCCGCCGCTCACCAAGACGGGCAGGCGTGGGGGGTTCCCCGGTATCCCCCTTGACGTATCCCCGGAAGAAAGCCCCTCCCATGACGCGACACGACCCCACGACCACGGCACCCAGGGTGACCCGCGACCCCCGAGGAGAATCATGAAGGGCCAGCACCGGCTCAGCCGGCGTCGCCGAACAGTGGCAATAGGAACGGCGGCCGCGTCGGTGGTGGCCGGTGTCGTGACACTCCTCCCCAGCTCCGCCGGAGCCGCGAACCTCGGTACGCAGGCGGCCCCCTCGGGCAGGTACTTCGGCACCGCCGTGGCCGCCGGCAGGCTCGGCGACTCCGCGTACACCGCGATCGCCGACCGGGAGTTCAACATGATCACCCCGGAGAACGAGATGAAGTGGGACGCCGTCGAGCCGTCCCGCGGCAACTTCAACTTCGGCCCCGCCGACCGGATCGTCGACCGTGCGAAGGCGAACGGCCAGCGCCTGCGCGGCCACACCACGGTCTGGCACTCGCAGCTCCCGGCCTGGGTCGGCTCGATCGGCGACGCGAACACGCTGCGCGGCGTCATGAACGGCCACATCACCACCACGATGACCCATTTCAAGGGCAAGATCTACGCGTGGGACGTGGTCAACGAGGCATTCGCCGACGGCCCCGGCGGCCGGCTCCGCAGCTCGGTGTTCCAGAAGGTCCTGGGCAACGGCTTCATCGAGGAGGCGTTCCGCACCGCCCGTGCGGCCGACTCCTCGGCCAAGCTCTGTTACAACGACTACAACATCGAGAACTGGTCGGACGCCAAGACCCAGGGCGTCTACGGAATGGTCAAGGACTTCAAGTCCCGCGGCGTTCCCATCGACTGCGTCGGACTCCAGAGCCACTTCGGGGCAGGCGGCCCGCCCGCGAGCTTCAAGACCACCCTGGCCAACTTCGCCGCCCTGGGCGTCGATGTCCAGATCACCGAGCTGGACATCGCCCAGGCATCGCCCACCCACTACGCCGACGCGGTCAAAGCCTGCCTGTCCGTGTCCCGGTGCACCGGCATCACGGTGTGGGGCGTTCGTGACAGCGACTCCTGGCGCAGCCGCGAAAGCCCGCTCCTGTTCGACAACAACGGCAAGCCCAAGCCCGCGTACGCCACCGTCATGAGTGCCCTCAACTCCAGCCCGGGTACCACCCCGAGCAAGCCGTCCGACGGTACTGGTACCGGTACGGGGGAGATCAAGGGCGTGGCCTCCGGCCGCTGTATCGACATCCCCGCCTCCACCACCGCCAACGGCACCCAGGCGCAGCTGTGGGACTGCAGCGGCCAGGCCAACCAGCGCTGGACCCACACCGCCGGCAAGCAGCTGAAGATCCACGGCGACAAGTGCCTGGACGCCAAGAGCAAGGGCACCACCAACGGCACCGCGGTGGTCATCTGGGACTGCAACGGCGGCACCAACCAGCAGTGGAACATCAACGACAACGGCACGATCACCGGCGTCCAGTCCGGGCTGTGCCTCGACGCCGTCGGCGCGGCCACCGCCAACGGCACCAAGATCCAGCTGCACGCCTGTGGGGGCGTCGGCAACCAGAAGTGGACCGCGCCGTCCGGATCGGGCGGCGGCACGTGCCCGCTTCCGTCGACGTACAAGTGGAATTCGACGGGTGCCCTGGCGCAGCCTGCGAACGGGTGGGCCTCGCTGAAGGACTTCACCAGCGTGGTGCTGGGCGGCAAGCACCTGGTCTACGGGTCGAACTTCAACGGATCGAAGTACGGATCGATGACGTTCGGCCCCTTCACCAACTGGTCGGACATGGCGTCCGCCGGACAGAAGGCGATGGACCAGCCCGCGGTCGCGCCCACGCTGTTCTACTTCGCGCCCAAGAAGATCTGGGTCCTCGCGTACCAGTGGGGTCAGTGGCCCTTCATCTACCGCACGTCGAGCGACCCCACCGACCCCAACGGCTGGTCCGCGCCGCAGCCGCTGTTCACCGGCAGCATCCCCCGCACCGACTCCCCCACCGGCCCGATCGACCAGACCCTGATCGCCGACGACCAGAACATGTACCTGTTCTTCGCCGGTGACAACGGCAAGATCTACCGGGCGAGCATGCCGATCGGGAACTTCCCGGGCAGCTTCGGCTCGTCGTACACGACGGTCATGAGCGATACGGAGGCCAACCTGTTCGAGGCCCCCCAGGTGTACAAGGTCCAGGGCCGACAGCAGTACCTCGTGATCGTCGAGGCGAAGGGCGCGAACGGGCGCTACTTCCGCTCGTTCACGGCCTCCAGCCTGAACGGCTCGTGGACCCCGCAGGCCGCCACGGAGAGCAACCCCTTCGCGGGCAAGGCCAACAGCGGTGCCACCTGGACCAACGACATCAGCCACGGTGACCTGGTCCGCAACAACCCCGACCAGACCATGACCATCGACCCCTGCGACCTGCAGTTCCTCTACCAGGGCAAGTCCCCCACCGCGGGCGGCCCCTACGACCAGCTGCCGTACCGGCCGGGTGTCCTCACCCTGCAGCGCTGACTGCCCGATCCACGGTCATACGCAAGGAGGAACACCCCCCATGAAGAACCCCACGAACGGTGGGCGCCGCGGGCGTCACCGCCGCCGCCGGACCGCGATCGGACTGCTGCTCGGAGCGCCCGCTCTCGTCGTGCCGTATCTCCTGTTCGTGCAGGAGGATTCGCAGGCCGCGACCGTCGACGGCAATGCCCACTACCGGCTGATCTCCGTACGCAGCGGCAAGGCGCTGGACGTCAACGCCTTCTCCACGGCCGACGGCACCCGCATCCAGCAGTGGACCGACCAGAACACCGCCAACCAGCAGTGGAAACTGCGACCCGCCGGGGACGGCTACTACGAGCTGGTGAACCGCAACAGCGGCAAAGTGCTGGGCATGGCGGGCGGTTCGTCCGCCCAGGCGGCCGCCGCCGAGCAGCAGACCGACAGCTCCTCCACCTCTCAGGAGTGGCGGATCGACGAGGTGAGCGGTTCCGACGCCGTCACCTTCACCTCCCGCAGGAGCGGCCAGGTCCTGGACGTCTCCGGAGGCTCCACGGCCGACGGCGCGGCGGTCATCCAGTATCCCGGCAAGGGCAGCACCAACCAGCAGTGGAAGCTGGTGAAGACGGCCGAGTCCCCGGCGGCCGGGACCGGACCGTATGTGTGGAGCAACGCCCAGGTTGTGGGCGGCGGTTACGTCACCGGGCTGGTGTTCAACCCGCGTGAGAAGGGCCTGCTGTACGCGCGCACCGACATGGGCGGCGCCTACCGCTGGGACACCGCGGCCGAGCAGTGGATCCCGCTGACCGACTGGGTCGGCGAGAAGGACTGGAACCTGCTGGGCATCGATTCGCTGGCCACCGACCCCGTCGACCCCGAGCGGCTCTACCTCGGGGCGGGCACCTACACCAACGAGTGGGCGGGCAACGGCGCGATCCTGCGCTCCACCGACAAGGGCCGCACCTTCGAGCGCACCGACCTGCCCTTCAAGCTGGGCGGTAACGAGGACGGCCGCGGGGCGGGCGAGCGGCTGGTGGTCGACCCCGCGAACAACGCCAACCTGCTCCTCGGCAGCCGCAAGAACGGCCTGTGGCGCAGCACCGACCACGGCGTCACGTGGAGCCAGGTCTCCTCGTTCCCCGTCAAGGACGGGGCGAGCAGCGGCGGCGGCATCTCCTTCGTGACGTACGGGCCGGCCGACAGCAAGACGGTCTACGTCGGCGTCGCCGACAGGTCCACCTCCCTGTACCGCTCCACGGACGGCGGCAGCACCTGGCAGGCCGTCTCCGGGCAGCCCGCCGGCCAGATGCCGCAGCACGGCGTGCTCTCCGGTGACGGATCGCTGTACCTGACGTACACCAACAATCTCGGGCCCAACGGCGTGACGGCGGGTTCGGTGTGGAAGTACACGCCGGGCAGCGGGGCGTGGAAGAACATCTCCCCGTCCCAGGGAAGTTACGGCTTCTCCGGTCTGGCGGTCGACCCGCGCAAACCGTCCACGGTCATGGTCACCACCCTCGGCCGCTGGTGGCCCGAGGACGAGATCTACCGGACCACCGACGGCGGTTCGAACTGGAAGGCACTGGCCGACAAGTCGGTGCGGGACGCCTCCGGCGCTCCTTACGTCGGCACTCACACCGGGCACTGGATGACCGCCCTGGCCATCGATCCCTTCGACGCCGGGCACGTGCTGTACGGCACCGGCAACGGCATCCTGCGCAGCAAGGACGCCAATGCCTCCGACAGCGGCGGCACCAGCCACTGGAGCATGGGAGCCCGAGGGCTGGAGGAGACCGCGGTGCTGGACGCGATCGCCCCTCCCGGCGGCGCCACCGTCATCACCTCCATGGGCGACCAGGGCGGCTTCCGGCACGACTCCCTGACCAAGGTGCCCTCCGGGCGGCTGAAGAACCCGTTGATGACCAACAGCACCGATATCGACTTCGCCCAGTCCAAGCCCTCGATGATGGTCCGCGTCGGCCGTGGCGGCGAGCAGGACGGCGCCTACTCCACCGACGGCGGCAGCAACTGGACAGGCTTCACGGCAGAGCCTGTGGCCGGTGCACGGGACGGCCGTATCGCGCTCTCGGCGGACGGCTCCACCATCGTCTGGACCGAGGCCGCTCAGGCCCCGTACCGCTCGACCGACAACGGGGCGAGCTGGTCGAGGGTCAGCGGCCTGGGCAACGACGCCGCAGTCGTCGCCGACCGCTCCTCGGCCAGGACCTTCTACTCCCTGTCCGGCGGCACGCTCTACGCCGGCACCGACGGCGGCGCGACCTTCACCGCCCGCGCCGGCAACCTGCCCGTCGGCCGGCTCACGGCCGTCCCCGGCGTCGCCGGGGACCTGTGGATCGCCGGCGGTGACAAGGGGCTGCTGCACTCCACCGACGGCGGCCGCACCTTCACCACGCTCACGACGGTGCAGTCCGCCTCCGCCCTCGGCTTCGGCAAGGCCGCGCCGGGCGCCTCCTACCAGGCCCTGTACCTGATCGGTACCGTCAAGGACGTCACCGGCGTCTTCCGCTCCACCGACATGGGCGCCACCTGGCTGCGCGTCAACGACGACGCCCACCAGTGGGGCAACATCAGCGGCGGCGGCGTCGTCACCGGCGACCCCGACACCTTCGGGCGCGTCTACATCGGCACCAACGGACGCGGCCTCCAGTACGGCGACCCGTCCTGACCCCAGCACACCCGAGCGGGGCCGCACGCACGACTGCCTGCGGCCCCGCCATGGCTGAGGGAACACGCCGGCCATTGCCGCCGAAACGCTGCCCTCGGGGTGAATCAATATCTGTGCCCGCGGTCTGAGAGTTCATTTGACCCCGCGAGGAGAGTTTTTGCCGCACCGCATAGGGTGGGGATGCTTAACGCACACGGGCCACCGATGCGTGCTACTGTCGATCTCGGTTGCAGTTTTGGTACCCAAAAAACTTCAAGCGCCTCCAGTCGGCCTCCGCGCCACATTCGAGCGCTTTATATTTCCGGGCTGTTTTCCGGCGGGGCATCATCGCGGCGACACGGCATCCGCACGGCGCGGGTGCCGGTGTACTGCCCCGAAGGAGATACGACATGACTGCCGGCACCGTGAAGTGGTTCAACGCGGCAAAGGGTTTCGGCTTCATCGAGCAGGACGGTGGCGGGGCCGACGTCTTCGCCCACTTCTCGAACATCGCCGCCCAGGGCCTCCGCGAGCTGCTGGAGGGCCAGAAGGTCACCTTCGACATCGCGCAGGGCCAGAAGGGCCCGACGGCCGAGAACATCGTCCCCGTCTGACGCTGACGCGCATTTCGTAGCTGGGGCCCGCATCCCTGGGGGTGCGGGCCCCAGCTGCAAGCATTTCCCGCAGTGATGTCACCTGCGGACGAACTATTCAAGGTGCAGCCTCTCAGATTTGCACCACGGTTGATTTCTCTGGGTATGCGTCTGCAGGACGCGACCCCATCTCGGCGACTGCGCCCCGACAGAATTCCTGCGGGCCAGAATCGCTTTCGCATTCCATTCGGCCCGTTCTTGTGATTCCCCGCGCTGCGTTTCCGCTGCGGGAATTCCTTGATACGTGCCGTATCGAGGAAGGTTCTGAATGAACCCCACACGTACGAACGACCGTTCCTCCCGCACCCGCGGCCGCTCCGGCGGCCCCGCTTTCGGCACTGGCGCCGGTGCGGGTCGGAGCAGCCGCTTCGGCTCCTCCACCCCGGTCCGTTCCGGAGGCCCGAACCGGTCGGGCGGCTATGGCCGCCGACCCACGACGGTCCAGGGCGAGTTCGCCCTGCCCAAGACGATCACCCCCGCGCTGCCCGCCGTCGAGACCTTCGCCGATCTCGCCATGCCGGCCGAGCTGTTGGCCGCCCTCGGCGCGCAGGGCGTGACCGTGCCCTTCCCCATCCAGGGCGCCACCTTGCCCAACACCCTCGCCGGCCGTGACGTACTCGGCCGCGGCCGGACCGGATCCGGCAAGACCCTGGCCTTCGGCCTCGCTCTGCTGGCCCGCACCGCCGGGCAGCGCGCCGAGCCGCGCCAGCCCCTCGCCCTGATCCTCGTACCGACGCGTGAGCTCGCGCAGCAGGTGACCGAGGCGCTGACTCCCTACGCGCGCTCGGTGAAGCTGCGCCTGGCCACCGTCGTGGGCGGAATGTCGATCGGCAAGCAGGCCGGCGCCCTGCGCGGGGGTGCCGAGGTCGTCGTCGCGACCCCCGGACGCCTCAAGGACCTCATCGACCGAGGTGACTGCGGGCTGAGCCAGGTCGCGATCTCCGTCCTGGACGAGGCCGACCAGATGGCCGACATGGGCTTCATGCCCCAGGTCACCGCCCTCCTGGACCAGGTGCGCCCCGAGGGCCAGCGGATGCTGTTCTCCGCCACCCTGGACCGCAACGTCGACCTGCTGGTCCGCCGCTACCTCTCCGACCCCGTCGTGCACTCCGTGGACCCCTCCGCCGGCGCGGTCACCACGATGGAACACCACGTCCTGCACGTGCACGGCGCCGACAAGCACCGGACGACGACGGAGATCGCGGCCCGCGACGGCCGGGTGATCATGTTCCTGGACACCAAGCACGCCGTGGACCGGCTGACCGAGGACCTGCTGAACAGCGGTGTCCGGGCCGCCGCCCTGCACGGCGGGAAGTCGCAGCCGCAGCGCACCCGCACCCTTGCCCGGTTCAAGACCGGGCACGTCACGGTGCTCGTCGCCACCAACGTCGCCGCACGCGGCATCCACGTCGACAACCTCGACCTCGTCGTCAACGTCGACCCGCCGACCGACCACAAGGACTACCTCCACCGCGGCGGCCGCACCGCCCGCGCCGGCGAGTCCGGCAGCGTCGTCACCCTGGTCACGCCCAACCAGCGCCGCGACATGACCCGCCTCATGCAAGCCGCCGGGATCGTCCCCCGGACCACCGAGGTCCGCCCCGGCGAGGAAGCACTGAACCGGATCACCGGCGCCCAGGTCCCATCCGGCGTCCCGGTCACCATCACGGCGCCGGTGTCCGAGCGGCCCAAGCGCGGCGCAGCCTCCCGCGGTCGACGCAGCGCCGCTTCGGCGGCCCGGCGCCTCAGCGTGCGGCAGTCCGCCTTCGATGCGGCGGCCTGACCAACACGTGATCAGAAGACTGACCCATCTCAGCAGGAGGCACATGTTGACGCTGGTCCAGATGCAGCCCCGCTCGGTGAGTGCCGACCCTGTGGCCCAGACCGTGGACAACGCCATGGAGGCGGCCGGGCCACAGGTCTGTGACGACATGACGGTCGAGGTGGCCCTGTCCGTCATGGCCAGTGCCCGCGCCGGACATCTGCTCCTCTGCGACAACGACGGCCTGTGCACCGGACTGGTTACCCAGGCCCGGCTCGCCGCCGTCCGCGACAGTGACGCGTACACGGACCGGGTCCGGCTGCGTGACGTCCTCGGTGACCGCGGGCCGTTCACCTCGCCCATGACCACGACGGCCGAGGCCGAGCACGCGATGCGCTACCGCCGGCTCGACGCCCTGCCTGTCGTCGATGAGCAAGGCAGCGCTCTGGGCGTCCTGGCCCTTGCCCACTGAACGACCTCACCGCGCGGTCGGACCATTCACCTCTTCCCCCTGTGAGGCATCATGCGCTGCGTCATCGCCCGCTTCCCGTTCGACCTGACCAAGAGCGGCGTCCTGGAATCGATGAAGGGCGTCAAGCCCGAGCAGGTCATCGGCGAGTCCGTGATCATCGGCCGCCGGACCTACCCCGTCAAGCAGGTCGGCCAGGTCATCACCCGCCAGGACCGCCGCGACTTCAGCGCCGGCGAAGTCCTCCGTGCCATGACCCAGCTCGGGTTCACCTGCCGCGGCCTTCCCCAGGCCGCAGCACCCACCCGTGTCCTCAGCCCGCTCCAGAAGGCGGCCGCGATGCTCGGCCACCCCGCCACCGTCTGACCGGCGGGACCGGCGCGAGCCGACACGGACCCAGCGACGAGGGCCCGACCGGCACGTGCCGGTCGCCCCCGCCTGCGTACCGGCGGCTTTCTCTACGCGACGTGGTAGCCGCCGGAATGGCCACCGGTGGCCGTTCCGGCCAGAGCTACGCTCAGACGCCGTCGGCTGTGCCCAGCTCAGCCTTTCGCCGGCGGGCGTAGCCCTCCAGGTCCCGCTTGATGGTCATGACCTCCTCGACCTGAATGCGGATGGGCCGGCAGTACTGGGCGTCGCACGAGCGCGGGAAGCTGCCGTCGATGAGCGAGATACCGCTGAGCACCACCCAACCGTCATCGTCGATCTCCGTGCAGAGAACCGGGTGGAAGAAGCAGTCCTCGTAGATGTCCCCCACCCGGATGCCCGCCGGGTTGCGTGGGTCTATGGCCTCGTTCATGCCGCACAACCTGTCATGGCGGGCACAGAAGCGCTGAAACGAACGGCCCGCCGGGCCTTCGGGGCCGCTGCGGCGGACGGGCGGACCGGGGTTCGCGCTTCCGAAACACTGCGCTCGGGGTAAATCAATATCTGTGCCCGCGGGCTGAGAGTTTAACGCGCCCCGCAGGGAGAGTATTTACCCCATCGCGCGGAGCGGGTTCTTTTTTCGCACCGAGGCCGCTGAGGCGTGCTACTGTCGATCTCAGTTGCAGTTTTGGTACCCGAAAACTTCAAGCACCTCCGTAGGCGGCGCTTTGCATTTCCGGTCTTTTTCCGGTCGGGGCATCATCGCGGCGACACGGCATCCGCACAGTGTGAATGCCGGCGTACTGCCCAAAGGAGAAATGACATGGCTGCTGGTACCGTGAAGTGGTTCAACGCGGAAAAGGGCTTCGGCTTCATCGAGCAGGACGGTGGCGGCGCCGACGTGTTCGCCCACTACTCGAACATCGCCGCCCAGGGCTTCCGCGAGCTGCTGGAGGGCCAGAAGGTCACCTTCGACATCGCGCAGGGCCAGAAGGGCCCGACGGCCGAGAACATCGTTCCCGCCTAAAGCTGACGCGCAGTTCGTAGCTGGGGCCCGCATCCCTCGGGGTGCGGGCCCCAGCTGCATGCATTTTCCGGCAGCGGTTCCACTGCATGGCGCCCGCCGATGATCTTCACCCATGGACCCTTCAGGGACGCCTGCCGCTTCGAAGCCGCGTTCCGCAGCCGTCCTGGCCTCGACGTTCGTTCGACGTCACACTCTTTTCGGATTTCAGCGCCCGCGCCGACACGGATTCCATGCGGGCGAGATTCGCTTTCGCATTCTCTTCGGCCCGTTCTTATGGTCCCCGCACTGCTCCACCGTTGCGGGAATTCCTTGATGACGTGCCGCTTCAAGGAAGGTTCTGCATGAACCCCGTACGCACGAACAGCCGCTCCTCCCGCACCCCCCGCCGCACCGGCGGCTCCGGTTTCGGCTCCGCCGCCGCTCCGGTTCGGGGCGGTCGCTTCGGTTCGTCCGCCCCGAGCCGTTCGGGAGGCCCCAGCCGTGCCGGCGGCTACGGACGCCGATCCGCCCCGGTACAGGGAGAGTTCGCCCTCCCGAAGACGATCACCCCCTCGCTGCCCGCCGTCGAGGCGTTCGGCGAGCTCGACATGCCCCCGGAGCTTCTGGCCGCGCTCACCGCGCAGGGCGTGTCCGTGCCGTTCCCGATCCAGGGCGCGACCCTGCCGAACTCCCTCGTGGGTCGTGACGTGCTGGGCCGCGGCCGGACCGGATCCGGCAAGACCCTGGCCTTCGGCCTGGCTCTGCTGGCCCGCACCGCCGGGCAGCGCGCCGAGCCCCGCCGGCCGCTCGCCCTCGTCCTCGTCCCCACGCGCGAGCTGGCCCAGCAGGTGACCGACGCCCTCACGCCGTACGCACGCGCCGTCAAGCTGCGCCTGGCGACCGTGGTCGGCGGCATGCCCATCGGACGCCAGGCCGGCGCCCTGCGCGGGGGTGCCGAAGTCGTCGTCGCCACCCCCGGACGCCTCAAGGACCTCATCGACCGAGGTGACTGCGGGCTGAGCCAGGTCGCGATCTCCGTCCTGGACGAAGCCGACCAGATGGCCGACATGGGCTTCATGCCCCAGGTCACCGCCCTCCTGGACCAGGTGCGCCCCGACGGCCAGCGCATGCTGTTCTCCGCCACCCTGGACCGCAACGTCGACCTCCTGGTCCGCCGCTACCTCTCCGACCCCGTCGTCCACTCCGTCGACCCCTCCCAGGGCGCGGTCACCACGATGGAACACCACCTCCTGCACGTGCACGGCGCCGACAAGCACCGGGTCACGACGGAGATCGCGGCGCGCGAGGGCCGGGTGATCATGTTCCTGGACACCAAGCACGCCGTCGACCGGCTGACCCAGGACCTCCTCGACAGCGGAGTCCGCGCCGCGGCCCTCCACGGCGGGAAGTCCCAGCCCCAGCGCACCCGCACCCTCGCCCAGTTCAAGACCGGGCACGTCACCGTCCTGGTCGCCACGAACGTCGCCGCCCGAGGCATCCACGTCGACAATCTGGACCTCGTCGTCAACGTCGACCCGCCGACCGACCACAAGGACTACCTCCACCGCGGCGGCCGCACCGCCCGCGCCGGCGAGTCCGGCAGCGTCGTCACCCTGGTCACCTCCAACCAGCGCCGCGGCCTGACCCGCCTCATGGCCGACGCCGGCATCGTCCCCCAGACCACCCCGGTCCGCTCCGGCGAGGAAGCCCTCCACCGGATCACCGGCGCCCGGACCCCCTCCGGCATCCCGGTCACCATCACCGCGCCGGCGGCCGAGCAGCGCAAGCGCGGCCCGGTGTCCCGCGGTCGACGCAGTCCCGCCGCGGCGGCCCGCCGCGTGAGCGTGCGCCAGTCCGCCGCGTGAGCATGCGCCAGTCCGCCGCCGACGCGGCCGCCTGAACACCACGTGATCAGGAAACCGACCCATCTCTGCAGGAGGCACTTGTGACGCCGGCCCAGACGCAGTCCCGCTCGACTCACGCCACCCCCGTGCACAGGACGGTGGCCGACGCCGTGGAGATGGCTGCACCGCAGGTCTGCGATGACATGACCGTCGAAGTGGCCCTGTCCGTCATGATCAGCGCCCGCGCGGGGCATCTGCTCATCGGTGACGAGGGGCTGCGCACCCCCCGGCTGATCACCCGGGCCCAGCTCGTCGCCGTCCGTGACAGCGACGCGTACACGGACCGCATCCGGCTGCGCGACGTCCCCGGCGACCGCGGGCCGATGACCCCGGTGGCCGTCTGACCGACGGGCGCGAGCCGCCACCGGAACAGCGAGAAGGGCCCGACCAGCGCGCGCTGGTCGGGCCCTTCCGCGTACCGACGGGTCTTCCCACGTGCCGTCTCCCACGAAAGTCGAGCTCTTCCCGGCAGGTACGAAAATCTATCCTGGCCGGAGTAGACATTGGGCAGTGGCGTGGTTATGGTTTCTCTCGTAACCAAGCGAGACAACAGGGCCCGGCAGAGACGAACTGCCGGGCAGCACCCGCAAGTTGGCAGGACGGTGCGGTGGTGGAGTCCCGAAGCCAGGGTTGTTGAAGGACGGCGACGGGGCTGACGACCGGACCGGGGGGCCCGCAGTGATCAGGGGCCCCCATGAGCGGTACCGCTGTCATGGCAGTGGCGGTATCCGCAGGTGCAGTACGCAGGACGCAGTCCCTGGTTGGTCATCGAGGGAAGAACGGAGGAGCCGAGCACCATCAGGATCGCCCGGGCCGAATTCTTGGGGCCGGGTACCGCAGGACATCGATAGTGAGGTGGTCTCCGGTCAAGCAACCGCGATCCCCGCGCACCCGGCAGCACCTCGGCCGGGTCGGCGGAAACAGAAGGCCGGTGCGGTATCAGGACCGGCAGATGGTGTAGTAGTTCCTTCGGGGCCCCGGTGCCGTACGGCACCGGGGCCCCTCAACGCGTTCACCGGAGAGGTGCAAGTGACAGCAGACGACTCGTTCAACCGGCTCGATGACGACGACTACCCCGCCTACACCATGGGCCGCGCCGCCGAGATGACCGGCACCACCCAGAGTTTCCTGCGCGCCCTCGGCGAAGCCCGCCTCATCACCCCGCTCCGCTCCGGTGGCGGCCACCGCCGGTACTCCCGCTACCAGCTGCGCATCGCCGCACGCGCCCGCGAGCTCGTCGACCAAGGCACCCCCATCGACGCCGCCTGCCGCATCATCATCCTCGAAGACCAGCTCGAAGAAGCCCAGCGCCTCAACGCCCAGTACCGCAGCGCCGCCGAATCGTCCCCTCCGCCGGCCTCGTACTGAGCCGGGTCCGCCCGTCGGTCCGGCGGGCCCGGCTCCGATACGGGTTCCCGTGATCCGCTCCGCAAGAGCCGCATGTGTGAGACTCGCTCCGAATGATCACTCGGGGGGAGTTTCGCGTTGAACGCGCTGTTGAAAAGAGTGTGGATCGGCCTGGCCGCGACCTTGATCGTGAGTCTGGGCGCCGTGGTCATGCCGGATCAGATCCAGATAGCCGACGACGGGCGCATCCATCTGGGCGCGCCCGCGCCCACGCCGTCCTCATCCACGGCGCCGCCCACACCGGAGTCCACGTCACCGCCCCTCACACGGGACGCCGTGGACGAGGCGATCCGGACCGCGGTCGGCGCGGCGGGCCTCGACCCGGCGCAGGGCCACCCGCTCGGCCCGGCCGGCGCCGACTCGAACAGGACGGGCTGGACGGCCGTCCGCGAGAAGACGGCCGCCCAGTCGGAGATGGACGCGGTCTGCGCCGACCTGGAGCGCCAGGGCTGGACGCTGAACCCGAACGGCGACCGCCCCGACGCCTCCCGCAGCTACAAGCGCGGGGGCTGGTACCTGCTGGTGAGCACGCGCGGGAAGACCCAGGCGCCGTCCACCAGCTCGCCCTTGACCGACTCGCAGACCTACCTGACCCTGGCCGGGCTCCAGCTGAACCTCTCCGACATACCTCTCCCCGAGATCACCGTCCGCATCGGCTGACCCCGCACGGCGAAGCCCGCCCGAAAGCGGCGGGCTTCACCGCGGCGGTGTCACTGAGAGGCCCACCACGTCGAGGGCGCCGCGACGGTGTAACCCAGCGACTCGTACAGCGGCCTGCCCAGCTTCGAAGCGGTGAGCGTGACCGGCAGGTGCGCCACGTGGGCGAGGGAGCCGAGCATCACGGCCCGCCCCACGCCACGCGACCGGAAAGCCGGTGAGGTGCCGATCCAGTAATGGCTGCCGACGCCGTCGTCCACGACGCTGACGCCGGCCCCGGCGGGCACGCCGTCGTGCATGGCGACGAACACGTCCACGCCCGGCTGCTCGATGAGCGCCGCCGGGAACAGCTCGCCGGGGCGGTGAGGCGTGAATCCGGCCAGCTCGAAGCCCTCGATCACGATCCGCTCGGCCGCCTGGAGGTCCTCGGGCCGCCGTACCCGGATCACGTCCAGCGCCGGTTCGCCGACGGGCCCGGGCCGGCGCAGCATGACCGGCATCTGCCAGCTGCGCAGGCCCAGGTGGCTCAGGTCGGTCGAGCTGAACGGATCCTCGGCGTTCACCGTGCCTGCGGCTCGGCCCACCAGCTCGCTCACCTCGGCCAGTTCGTCCGGGTCGAGGACCGGCTCTTGGATCAGGATCCGCAGGCCGGCGCGCACGTCACCGTCGACCGCGACGAATCCGCGGCGCCGGATGACCTCGTGCCCCCGGCACCGGCCGGTCGCGGTCCACAAGGCGGCGGAGTTACGGGCCTGACGCAACGGCGCCTCGGTCAGGTCTACGGACACGGGCCGGTCGGCCGACATGGATCGTGTTGTCATTGCGCCTACGGTACGGCTCAACTCCCGTATCGCAGGGGCCAATTCCTTACGGCCTGACTGGGCCACCGCGCCCAGGATGCCGATCGCGGTCATGCACGATGGCACTTCCCGGTCAGGTGGTGGGTGTCGTTGAGGGACTGCACCGTGGCGGTGCCGTCCTTGTCGTACGTCACCGTCGACAGGGAGGCCGCCGCGACCTCCATGCGGAACAAGGTGTGCGGCGGGGCCTGGAGGGCGAGGCGAAGCAGGGTCCTGACCGGTACGACGTGGGAGACGATCAGGACCGTGGCGCCGGCGTACCGGGCCAGGAGGCCGTCCCGTACCGCGGTGACCCGGCGGGCGACCTGGTGCATGGTCTCGGCCGCGCCCGTGGGCGGGCTGTCGGGCGAGGTGAACCAGGCGTTCAGGTCGTCCGGGTAGCGGGCGCGGACTTCGGAGAAGGTCAGGCCCTCCCAGGCTCCGAAGTCCGCTTCCCGCAGGTCCGGGTCGACCTGGAGGTTCAGGCCGAGGCGCTCGGCCACCGGCCGGGCGGTCTCCCGGCAGCGCCGCATCGGTGACGTGACGACCGCCTCGATGTCGCCGCGGTGGGCGAGGGCGTCCGCTGCCGCGTCCGCCTGGCGGCGTCCGGCCGGCGAGAGTCCCGGGTTGGAACCTCCGCTGCCGGAGAGCCGCCGCCCGGGGGTGAGCAGGGTTTCGCCGTGCCGCAGCAGTACGAGCGTCGTCACGTCGCTCACTTCGCGGTCTGCGCGAAGTGGTCCCGTACGCAGTCGGTCTGCTTCTCCATGATGTCGATGATGCCCTCGACCACGCTCAGGTCGGCGTCCTCGGCGATCTCCAGGATCCGCGACCAGTCGAAGAAGCTGCGGGCCGGGTCGTTGGTGATGGGGAACACCCGGATGGTGGCCTCGTAGCTGGCGACCCCGCTGGTGGGGGCGACGGCACGGTAGGACTGGGTCCTGTTGATCTCGTCGCGGGCGGCGATCTCCTGCTGGACGACCTTGCCGCTGAGCGTGAGCTTGAAGTCGTAGCGGGCCGGGACCGTTTCGACCGAGCCGCCCTCCACCCAGCTCACGTCCCGGTGGACGTCCAGGTCGCCGGGGGACACGATCTCCAGGATCTGCATGGCGTCGCGGATGGTCGCCCACACGGTGTCCGGGTCGGCGTCGAGGATGGTGGAGTGGTACATGGTGTGCTTGCGCTGGATCGGCACGGAGTGCTCCTTCTTGCGGTGGTGGACGGTCATCGCTTGGCGACGAGGTGGTTTCCGAGGATCAGGTAGTCGATCTCGGTGCCCATGAAGCAGTTCAGGGCGTCGGTCGGCGTGCAGACGATGGGTTCGCCGGCGACGTTGAACGAGGTGTTGATCAGGCAGGGCGTGTCGGTGAGTTCGGTGAACTTCCGCAGCAGCGCCGTGAGCCTGGGGGTGCCCTCGTCCGTCAGGGTCTGGATGCGGGAGGTGCCGTCCACGTGTACGGCGCCGGGGATGCGGTCCTTGTACTCCTCGCGGACGGGGAAGACGAACGTCATGTACGGGGAACTGGTCTTGCGCCCCATGTCGAAGATCTTCGGCGCCTGCTCCTCGAGGACGAGGGGAGCGAACGGGCGGAACGGCTCGCGGTGCTTGACCCGGGTGTTGATGATGTCCTTGATGTCGCTGAAGCCGGGGTTGGCGATGATGCTGCGGTGCCCCAGCGCACGCGGCCCGTGCTCGACGCGGCCTTCGAACCAGCCGATGACGACCTTCTCCGTCAGGAGCTTCGCCACGTGCTCGATGACCTCGTCATCGTCCAGGCGGGAGGCGACGACACGGTCGGCGAAGCCCTCGAGGGCCTCCTCGATCGCGGCCTCGTCGTAGGCCGGTCCCAGATACGGGGTGACGGGCGTGGAGGCGGCGCGGATGTCCGCGCGGTCGGTGTCGGGGTGGCCCAGCCAGGCGTGGACCGCGGCACCGATGGTGATGCCGGTGTCGGAGGCGCCGAAGCTGACCTGCATGTCCTCGAAGCGGGAGCCCTCAAACAGCGGTGTGTTGTTCAGGCAGTTCAGGGCGACGCCGCCTTCGAACAGCAGCCGGTCGAGATCCGTCCGCTTCTCCAGGTGCCGGACCTGGTGCGCGGTGGCCACGTTGAGCATCTCCTGGGCGGCCGCGGCCACCCGGGAGGTGTATTCGAGGGTGTCCTCGAAGGGTCCGAAGTACTCCTCGAACAGCGCGTCGTGGCTGTGCAGGTTGTCGGTCTGCAGGGCCTTGGTGAAGGAGTACCGACCGTCGTCGTGCAGCACCAGGAGGTTGTCGAGGAACGGGTTCGGGGCCGGCGGGGCGGCGTACCCGGCCAGGCCCATCACCTTGTACTCGTCGTTGTTGGGGACGAAACCGAGGAAGCGGGTGATGGAGGAGAACAGCGTGCCCATGGAGTACTGGGCACCGATGACGCTGTCCTCGAAGACGGTGATCCTGCCGTCGCGGATCTCGCCCGTCAGGGTCGAGAAGCGTTCGGCGCGACCGTCGCTGACGAGGAAAGCGGCGTCCTTCATGCCGGCGAGGTAGTAACCGGTCGTGGCGTGCGCCAGGTGGTGCGGAACGAAACGGACCTTCGCCGGGTCGGGGCGGTGCCCGGTGCGGGCCTCGAAGTCCGCGAGGATCGCCTCGGGGCTCACGACCTGGTCGAAGAGGTCGGTCATGTCGCCCAGGAGGCGGGTCTTCGCGTCCTGCGCCATCGGCGAGGTGCGGATGCCCTCCTTGATCGCGTCCAGGACCTCGGTGGTCCAGTTCCAGGGGAAGGCGAACAGGTCGACGTCGTCGAACGTGATGCCCGCTTCCTTCAGGCACCAGTCGATCGCGTGCGCGGGGAAGTCGGTGGTCTTCTTCTCCCGGTTGAGGCGTTCCTCCTCCACCGCGGCGACCAGACGGCCGTCCACCAGGAGTGCGGCGGCGGCGTCGTGGCCCAAGAGGTAATGCTTGTTGATGCCGGTCGCGCCGAGGCGCTCGGAGAAGAACTCCGAGACCCGACTGAAACCATTACATCCAAGAACAATCACGGCATTCTTTCCTGTTCTGGGGCTACTTGACGATCAGCAGGTCGCGGAGCTGCTCCCCAGCCGCCGGGGCCTGGCACAGGCCCGCGCCCGTGAATCCGGCCGCGTACAGGAAGCGGCGGGTGGGGTGTTCCCCGATGAAGGCGGTGTTGCCGGGGCTGGCGTCGAAGTCACCGGACCACGCGCGGTGCAGGCCGATGCCGTCCAAGGCGGGGAACAGGGTGCCGAGGTGGCCGGCGATGCGGCCGAGCCAGTCCTCGCGCGCTTCGCCGTCCTTCGGCGCGCCCATGGCGAGGAGGATGCGGTCCTTCCAGGACCGGATCCGCAGCCCCGAGGCGGCGTCCATCGTCATGGGCATGTCCCGGTGCGGGGACGGCGGGACGTCGGTGAACAGCATCTCCATCACGCGGGGCGCCAGCGGCAGCTCGACCGACGCCATGGAGGCCACCTCGCCGGACCACGGCCCGGCCGTGCACACGATGCTGTCCGCCTTGATGCTGCCCTGCGGGGTATGGACGGTGTTGTCGTCGTCGATGCGAGTGACGGGTGTGTGGGTGAACAGCCGGGCACCGTGGTTGCGGGCGGCGGCGGCGTAACCGCGGACGATGTCGAGGCCGTCCACGTGGTACGCCTCGGGAGCCCAGCCGGCGGCCAGTACGGCGCGCTCGCTGATCAGCGGGTTGAGCTCGGCCGCTTCACGGGCACTGATCAGCTCGACCCGGACGCCGGCGGCCCGCTGGGCCTGCTGGTCGGCCTCGAACTCGGCGATCTGCTGTTCTTCGGTGAACAGCGCCATGAACCCGAGCCGCTTCAGCCCGAGGGAGGCTCCGGTGTGGCGGGCGAAGTCGTGATAGGCGTTCAGGCTGCGCACGGCCCTCTGCCCCGTGGCGGGGTTGCCGGGGAAGTAGGTGCGGACCATGCCCGCCGTGTGCGCGGACGCCCCGCCGCCGAGGCCTCCGCGTTCCAGCAGCACGGTGTCCACGCCGGCTTCGGCGAGGTGGTAGGCGGCCGATGTTCCGATCACTCCCCCGCCGATGACGACGGCGTCAGCGCGGGCGGGCAGGGCGCTCAAGGTCTTCCTTCTCCTGGGGTGTGGGGTGCAGGGGGCGGGGGATGACCGCCGATGGCGTCATCCCCTCGCCGGACTCCGCTCCGGGCATGGCTGCGCGTTCTCTCAGGCGCCCTGCTGGCGCAGGTGGTCTCCGGTCTCCCACGGGTACAGCTGGAGGTTCCAGCCGCCGAGGCAGTTGATGTAGAGGGCCATCTGGCTCGCGACGGCGTAGAAGTCGTCGCGGTCGAGGTCGTCCAGGACGGCGAGGAAGCGCTGGGTGAAGGCCCACAGCTTCTCCAGGCCGCAGTAGCCCAGGAACTCGGCGGGGACGCCGACCAGGAGCCGGGTCATGTGGACGAGGGACTCCATGGGCATGCCCTGGACGGCCGCGCGCACGATGCCGCCGTAGGCCGCGTAACCGAGCGGCCGCGTCTCGCCGTTGACGAACAGCAGGGTGGGCAGGACGGTGCCGAAGTTGCCCGCCTGGGAGGGGATGATGCCCTGGTGGAGGCCCTCCAGCTCGACCGGGGGTGCGAGCCAGATCTTCTCGGTCTCGGCGACGATGTCGGCGATCAGGCGGGCGGCGTCCGCGTGGGCGGCGCGGAGCGTCGGGATGCTGTGACCGCCCGGCTCGCCCGCGCGGCGGACTTCGGCGACGATCTGCTTCTTCGTGGAGTAGACGGCGTCCCAGATCGCGGCCCCGGCCTCCAGCAGGGCGGGCATGTCCGCCTCACGGATCTGGCCGACGGGGGTGGCCGGCATCGGCTCGGTCAGCGTGCCGTACTTGATGCCCAGGTGCTGCAGGCCGGAGCAGAACACGGTGCCGTTGGGGGCCTCGCGCCGGTCGGGGATGCGGGTGTCGTGGGGCGTGTGCAGCAGAGCGGGTATCGGCGATACGTGGTAGAGGTGCTCGCCCGCGATGAGGGCGTGTCCCTGGAGGCTCTGGTAGGGCAGCGACTCCCACAGGGCGTCGGCGAGTGCCGGATTGCGGTCGTCAAGGTCGGCGGTGACGGTGATGCCGAGGTCGGGCCAGGAGATCTCGATCTGACGGCCGGGCAGCTTCTCGGACAAGGTTTCCCCGTTCGTTGGTTCGTCTTGTCCAGCGAGTACATCGCCAACCGGCTTGATTCAGACAGGCGTTGAAAACATGAAACCTGGGCGGTCCAATAGATCAACAGTTCGTATGTTTCTACGGAACCCCAGCTCAGGCCGGTTGGTGTGCGGTGACTTCACGGCTCACGCGCCGGTTGATTCACGAGGATTCAGGCAGATCCGCATCAACTGGCTTTCCCGGGAAGGCTGTTGCGCCGTTTGGCCGAACAGGACCGGGTCGACGTGCGCCCACCGCCCCGGTCGGAAGTGCCCGGATCCGGCCCTGTGGGCGCGTCCGACCCCCGGATGACTCGGCGGCCGCGGCCGGGCCCGCTCTTCACTGGTTTTCCCCTGCAACGCCCGCACCCGGCGCCGCGGCCCCCCAGGGCAGGGACCGCCAGCGCCCTCGGCAGCGAAGATGCGGGCGTCGGCGGCGGGTGCTGCAATGGCTGTGGAGCTCCGCCCGCCCGGGGATGCGCGGGAAACGCCCGCCGCGTGCGAGGAGTGGTCGAGGTGGTCATGAGCGACGCCGTCGAAGAGCCGTCCTGACGCCATGGAACGCTACGCGGGCCGGCAGGGCCGGCGCCTCCTGGCGGGGTGCGTGCTGCGTTCGACGGCCTCGGTGGTGCTGCTCACGGCGCTGTTCTACCTGGCGCCCCTGGACGGCGGGTTCGTGGTCCTGACCGTCCTGACCCTCGGAGTCGGGCTCCTGCTCTTCGGCCTGCTGGTCGCCTGGCAGGTCACCGCGGTCGCCCGTGCCCCCTACCCGCGGCTGCGCGCCGTCGAGGCGCTGGCCACCGCCGTGCCGCTGTTCCTGCTGCTGTTCTCCGCGGCGTACTTCCTGCTCTCGCAGGACGCGCCGGAATCGTTCTCGGAGCCGCTGAGCCGCACCGACGCCGTGTACTTCGCGGTCACGGTGTTCGCGACCGTCGGGTTCGGGGACATCGCGCCCACCGGTCAGACCGGCCGGGTGCTGACCACCGTGCAGATGGTCTGCGACCTGATCGTGGTGGGCCTGATCGCCAAGGCACTCTTCGGCGCGGTCAGGATCGGGGTGCGCAGGCGCCGTCCGCAGGACGAGCCCGGGAGTGAGTCATGACGCAGTCGAGCCCTCGGTCCGGACCGCCCGTCAGCGGGACGCAGCCGCACGAGGCGGACGTCCTGCGGCACACGCTGCGCAGCGCCGGATACCTGAAGACGCTCGGTTTCTGCGCCCTCATCGGCATCCCGGTGTCCCTCGCCGCCTTCTGGTTCCTCGTCGCCCTGCACGAACTGCAGGACGCGCTGTGGGGGGACCTCCCCGAGGCGCTGGGCTGGGACACCCCGCCCTGGTGGTGGCCGCTGCCCCTGCTGCTCTTCGCCGGGTGCGCGGTCGGCCTGGTCGTCATGCACCTGCGCGGCGGCGGCGGTCACGTCCCCGCCTCCGGCCTGCACACGGGTGGCACCCCGCCGGCCGCCCTGCCCGGGGTCCTGCTCGCGGCGATGGCCGGCCTGCCGTTCGGAGCGGTGCTGGGACCGGAAGCCCCGCTGATCGCCCTCGGCGCCGGGCTGGCCCTGCTGTTCCGGGACCTGGCGCAGGCACCGGCGACCGCCCAGAGCACCGCGCTCGTGGGCGCGGCGGGGGCGGCCGCTGCCATCTCCGCCATCCTCGGCAACCCACTGGTCGCCGCGGTGCTGCTGATCGAGGTGGCGGGCGTGGGCGGGCCGCAGCTGTTCGCCGTCATGCTGCCCGCCCTGCTGTCCACCGGGGTCGGCTCCCTCGTGTTCACGGGCCTCGGGCGCTGGACCGGGTTGCACACCGGCGACCTGTCGCTGAACGCGTCCGTCCCCGTCCCCCACCTGGACGCGGCCGACGTCCTGTGGGCGCTGGTCCTCGCCGTGGCCCTCGCCGCCGCCCTGCACCCCGTACTGGCGGCGGCCCGGGCGGTCGCCTCGTACCTCACGGCCCGGCCCTTCACGGGGACCGTCCTGTGCGCCCTGGGCGCCGCGGTCTGCGCCGCCCTCTACGCGCTGGTCACCGGCCGCGCGCCCGACGAGGTCGCCTTGTCCGGGCAGGCGTCGCTGGCCGCCCTGGCCGCCGACCCGCACGCGTGGGGTGTCGGTGCGCTGCTGGCCCTCCTGCTGCTGAAGGGGGCGGCCTACGCCCTGTGCCTCGGCGGCCTGCGCGGCGGCCCGGTGTTCCCGGCGCTCTTCCTCGGCGCGGTGACGGGCGTGCTCCTCGCGCCGCTGCCCGGCCTGGGCGTCGTGCCCGCGATGGCGGCGGGCATGGCGGCGGCCGCGGCGGCCATGCTGCGGCTCCCGGTGAGCAGCGTGGTGCTGGTGACCCTGCTGCTGGGCGGCGCCGCGATGATGCCGGTCGTGATCCTGGCGGCCGTGGTGGCCTTCGTCGTCACCGAGCTGCTGCCCGAGGGGGCGTCGCCCCCGGCGGTGCCGGCGGAGCCCGCCGGCGACCGGGCTGCGTAGCCCTTCCCGAGGTCCTCCCGGCAAGGGCCGGGCCGCGTACGGGCACGGGCGGGGGCCGGCGGCTTCCGTTTCCGGGGCCGGGGCTGCACGATCGGCTGACGATCTCGTGCGGGAAGACCGCCGGCCCCACCACAGGAGAACCTCATGCACCCGTTCCTCACCGCCCTCAGCGGGCTCGCCTGGACGGTCGTCTACGTCGAAGCGATCCGGATCGGGTTCCGGCAGAAGACGTACGCGATGCCGATGGCCGCTCTGGGCCTCAACTTCGCCTGGGAGTCGATATACGCGGTGGACAGCCTGGCGGCCGGAGTGTCGCTCCAGGGCGTGATCAACCTGATCTGGGCGCTGGCCGACGTGGCCATCGTGTACACGTTCTTCGCCTTCGGGCGCGCCGAGCTGCCGCGCTTCGTGACCCGGACGATGTTCGCCGCCTGGGGCGTGCTGCTCTTCGCCGCCTCGTACGCGGTGCAGTTCCTGTTCATGGCGGAGTTCGAGCACCCTTCCCGCTACTCGGCCTTCCTCCAGAACCTGCTGATGTCGGGCCTGTTCATCGCGATGCTGGTCTCCCGGCGCGGCCTGCGCGGGCAGAGCCTGACCATCGCCGTCGCGAAATGGCTCGGCACGCTGGCCCCCACGATCCTGATCGGCGTGCTCGACCACGCGCCGTTCATCCTGGGCCTGGGGCTCCTGTGCTGTGTGTTCGACCTCGTCTACGTCGGCCTGGTGGTCTGGGCGAGGCGCAACCCGGACGCGCTGCGGACCGGCGAAGGCCCGGCTCCGGCGTGAGCCGGATCCGGGCCTTCGTGCGGGACGGTCGTCACGCGCCCGCGGCGACCTCGATGAGCGCGCCGCGGCGGTCCAGGTCGAGTACGTGTTCCAGGTCCCGTTCCAGCACCCCGGGGTCCTCGTGGGCGAGGACGACGCGGCCGTAGGACGTGATCAGGTCGGTCGTCTTCTCGATGCGGTCGCCCGGCGCCTGCTCGCAGGTGTCGAAGAGGTAGCTGTCGAGCTCCCGGCAGGACTCCCGTACCCGGTTCGCCGCGACCACGCCCCCCGCGGGGGAGGAGAGGAAGCACTCGACGACGCCCCGCCGCAGGGAGGGCCGTACCCGGGTCAGGCGCTCGAACTCCTCCGGTGCCACGCGCGACGCCAGGGTCAGGTCGATCACGGAGTGCGAGGAGGACTCCTCGACCAGCCGCGGTCCCAGTCCGCCGTGCATGCGGGCGCCCGTCTCGATGAGGACCGGGCCGTCCTCGGTGAGGATGAGCTCGCTGTGGGCGGGGCCGTTCTCGATGCCCAGCGCCGCGAGCACCTGCTCCACGTAGGCCACGATGTCCGGGTGGTCGGCGACCTCCACCGACGACATCGCACGGTAGACGGGGTTCCCGTCGACCGTCTCCTTGGTGTAGCGGAACATGTTGACGACGAAGGCCGAACCGTCCAGGGACACCGAGTCGACGACGAACTCCGGTCCCACGATCCGCTCCTGGACCAGGACCTGGGTGATGAGCTCACCGGCCAGGTCGTCCCGGCCGAAGAGCTTCTCGCAGGCCGCCCGCACCTCGTCCGGCGAGGAGCAGAAGAACACCCCGTCGGTGGCGAAGGACTTCACCGGCTTCACGACGTACTCGGCCAGTCCGCTCGCGGCACACCAGGCCAGAGCGGACTCGGTGTCCTCGGCGAGGTGGTGCGGGATGTACCGGACGCCCGCGTCGCGCAGCCGGCCCTGCATCAGGAACTTGTCGCGCCGCGCCTCGGACGACCCGGTGTTCGGGCGCATGCCCCAGTGGGCGGCCAGCAGGTCGTACGCCTCCACCCCCGGCTCGGAGCCGCAGATGAGGTGGTCCGGCCGGCCACCGCACAGGGCCTCGACCGCCCGGGCCGTCGTGAGGACGTCCGTGTGGCGCAGCTCCGCGACGAAGTCCCCGGCCGGGTAGGTCGCGACGAGCGCGGGCGGCAGGGTCTCGGAGGTCAGCACGGCGACGGAGTCCAGCCCGTACCGCTCCTTCGCGCGCCGGGCGAGCGCCGAACCGCTCGAGTACGGATCCACGATCACGAGCTTTCCCGTGCGCTCAGGCATTCTCCAGCACCTTCCCTTCCTTCTCGTCGCTCTCGGCGCGGGGCGCGGGCTCGTTGCTGCGGACCATGGTCATCGCGAGCGACCCCACGAGGGCGCAGCCGGCCGAGACCCACAGGGCCGTCTGCCACTGCCCGCCGTCGAGCAGGTCCCCGTAGACGGCGGCCGCGACCGCTCCGCCCAGGTAGAACGAGGACTGCCGCATGCCGATGGAGACCATCTGGCGCGCCGGCGCGAAGCCCGACATGGCGACCGTGTCCAGGAGCGGCATCAGGCAGTAGTTGAACAGCAGCCGCAGCAGGTAGAGCACGATGAAGACGGCCAGCGGCACGGTCAGCGACTGGAGCAGCAGGCCGAGGACGGCCAGGACCCCGAAGAAGGCGGCGCTCGGGCGCAGCGAGAAGCGCTTGACCAGGACGGGGGCGAAGATCGCGCCGAAGATGCTGACGATCTTGTCGGTACCCAGGATGAGCGAGATGTCGCTCACCGGGATGTCGTAGATCTGCTGGAAGAGGACGTTGGCGAAGCGGAAGAAGAGCGCGATCGACGCGCCGAGGAAGCCGGCCGCGAGGAACAGGGCCACGAAGTTGCGCTTCTCGACGGGCGCCCGGCTCTCCTCCTGCGTGACCGCCGCGGCCGTCTTCGCGACCGTCCGCGCCGACGGGAGGCGCAGGACGAGCATCAGGCAGGCCGCCAGGAAGGACAGCAGCAGGAAGAAGCGGTACTTCTCCAGGTCGCTGGTGTGCAGCCAGCCGCTGACGGCGGACACCAGCGCGGAGCCGATGACTCCCGCGCCCAGGTAGGAGATGAAGAACGCGCTGAACAGGCGCGTGCGGGAGGCCTGCGGAACCTGCGCGCCGGCGATCGCGTTGCCCACCGAGAGCAGGCCGAGCATGCCGGCGAGGATCAGGCTGAGGACGACGGAGGCCGAGGCGACCGAGGCCACGAACGGCAGGCCGGCGAACGGCAGGGTGTAGAGCACCGACGCGCCGATGAGCAGGGCCCGCTGCGACATGAACCGGCCGAGGAAGAGGAGCGGGATGACGGCGACCGCCATGGCTCCGGTGGCGATGGCGTAGATCACGCCCGCGTCGCCCTCGTTGATGCCGCGCTCGGCGAGGTAGAAGTTGAACACCACGTCGAAGATGGTGTTGGCGAGCCCCATGAAGAAGGACGCGGCCAGGTAGAAGTAGATGGGGCGGGGGACCGAGGACAGTTTGCTAAACAAGGGGAGCACGTCCCTGGATCGGTTCAAGTACGTGTCCGGAGTGGAGCTCGATCAGCGCCGCCCCGTGGCTCCACGGGCCGTAGCCGTCCCGGGTGGCCAGGTGTCCGCCGCCGGGGACGACCTCGACGGTGCTCCCCCAGGTGGCGGCCAGCGCCAGACCGCGGTCCAGCGACAGGAACGGGTCGTCGTCGGAAACCACGAGGTGCGTCTTCACCGG
Source organism: Streptomyces sp. NPDC088762 (assembly GCF_044750905.1). NCBI lineage: Bacteria > Bacillati > Actinomycetota > Actinomycetes > Kitasatosporales > Streptomycetaceae > Streptomyces > Streptomyces sp. NPDC088762. The sequence goes on along the minus strand of NZ_JBIVKT010000001.1, from coordinate 769,646 downwards.
CAGCCCGACGGTGGGCAGCGGCGCCTGCGGGCTGATGGCGGGCAGCGTGTCGGCCGCCTCGACATCGGCCGGGGCGACCAGGAGCGCCCCGACGACCCGGCTGTCGAAGTGCGTCGCCGCCCACTGCGCGACGGTCACCGATCCGCAGCTGTGGCCGATGAGGAAGACCTCGCCGTCGATGCCGCGCACGGTTTCGTCGAGCCGGGCGACCCAGCGGTCGCGGTCGACGACCGCCCAGTCGTCCTGGACCACGCGGGAGAACCCGGCGTAGGTGTTCTCCAGGTGTGTCTGCCAGTGGTCCGGGCCTGACCCGGTATACCCCGGTACGGTCAAGTAGTGCATGGAATTACCTTTCGAGCCCGAGGTCCTGGAGGGGAACGCTGAGGCCGAAATGGAGCCCGAGCAGTTCTTGGAGCTGTGCGCCGTCGTCGACGGGGGTGGTGGTGCTGCTGCCGTCCGCCACGATCGTGAGGTTGCCGTCGCGGACGCTCACCCGGCCGGTGGGGGTGGGGATGCTGGCCACCTTGTGCTGGTTCAGCAGGCTGTTGGGCGACGCCGTCGTGTAGAAGTGCGCCATGTCCAGATCGGGCGCCTCGACGGGGGCGTCGACGAACCGGTAGATGTCCTGCCACTCGGCCGCGTTGACGGCGTGTTCGTGGATCGACACCGTCCAGACCGGAGCACCGGGGCCGGACTCGAGCCTGACCCGGGTGGAGAGGGCGGGGTGGGTCAGCTGCTCCCCGTCCGCCAGCCGGACCGGGCCCCGGGGGCCCCGGGCGCCGTAGCCGATGTCGAAGAGCCAGCGCTCGGCGTCCAGGGTCACGATGAAGATCTGGTGGGTCGCGGGGCCCTTGGGGCTGACGCTGCCGCCCAGCCGCAGCTCGTAGTCGAATCCGCAGGCGTCGAAGAGCCACTGCATCATCCGCCCCGTTTCGAAGCAGATGCCGCCGCGGCGGCGGTCCACGATCGTCTCGTGCAGCGCCTCCCGGGTCAGGCCGCGCTCCGCGTTGCCGTGCATGCTGAAGTTCTCGAACGGGACGTTGTACAGGTGTGCTTCATGGAGGTGCCGAAGGCAGTCGAGGGTCGGCTCCAGGGGCGTGCGGAGCCCGAGCCGGCCGGCGTAGTCGGCGATGAACTGGTTCACAGGGGTCTTTCCGGTCACTGTCGTGGGGGGGCGTGGGGGCGGTCGCCGGCGTCAGACGTTCAGCACGAGCCGCGTGCCGATCGACTTGCTCACGCAGGGGAGCATGTAGCTGGACTCGGCCTTCTCCTCGTCGGTGAGCACCTCGTCGCGGTGGTCGATCCGGCCGGTGCGGACCTCGACCTCGCAGGTCCCGCAGATGCCCTGCCGGCAGGAGGACGGCACCCCCACGCCGTTGCGGTTCAGCGCGTCGAGGAGCGGCTGGTGCTGGGCGGCCTCGAAGGTGATGCCGGTCTTGACGCACTCCACCTCGACGGAAGGGGGCATGCCGGTGGCGGCGCCCGCCGCCGAGCCGTCGGTGACCAGCTGCCGCGCACCCGGCGCGCGCTCCACGGCGTCCCGTACCGCCGCGACCATCCCGGCCGGGCCACAGACGCCGACGGTGCTGCCGACGGGGATGCCGGTGACCACCGCGTCCCAGTCGGGGCGGCCGTGGCTGCCGGTGTCGAAGGTGACGACGCTGCCGTTCTGCTGCCGGGCCAGCTCCTCGATGCGGTCCAGGAACGGGAACTCCTCCGCGCCGCGGTCGACGTAGAAGAGCCGCCAGTCGCGCAGCCGGCCCCCCGCCAGGACCGCGAGGATCGGGTTGATGCCCACGCCGCCGGCCACGAAGTGGCTGAACGGGGTGGCGTCCTCGGCGGTGAAGTGCCCGCCCGGGGCGGAGACCTTGACGGGTGCTCCCACGTGCAGGCGCGGCGAGAGGTGGTCGCGTCGGCCGCCGCGGTCGCGGTTGCGGACGGCCAGCTCGTAGCCCTCGTCACCGGACGCCAGGATCGTGTACGTCTTGTAGCGCGGGCCCACGCGCAGGGTGAGGTGCTGGCCGGGCACGGCGGCCGGCAGCGGGGCGCCGCCCGGGGCGCCGGTGAGCCAGTACTGGGTGACGCTCGGGGTCAGGGCGCGCGCGGCCTGGACGGTCGCGGCCCGTACGGTCTCGGTCCTCACGCGATCAGCCCCGATTCCTGGAACGCCTCGAGCGTGGCGGCGTGCTCCAGTGCCCCGGCCTCGACGAAGTACTGGAGGGTGGGTCCGGCGCCGCGGCGCACGTCGTCCACCACCTTGTCGTGCGTGTAGCAGTCGCTCATGATCTGTTCCACCTCGTGACCGGTCAGGCCGGACGCGCGCAGTCCGAGGGCGGCGCTCGCGTAGTCCGGCTCCAGGAACGCGAAGATCAGCCGCGGGATGTACGGGCCGGCCAGCTCCCGTTCCTTCTTCGTCATCGCGGGCCACAGGAACCGGAGCAGCGTCGAGAAGTAGGAGTGGTGCTTGGCCTCGTCGACCGCGTGGTCGGCGACCATCTCGCGCACACCCTCGGGAAGCCGCTTGTCCTGCGGCAGTTCGTCCAGGATCGAGGAGATGAGCGTCTCGCTGACGATGGCGAACAGCAGCTCGTCCAGTCCGCGGATCTCGCCCGGCAGCTCGTCGTGGATCCGCGCGAGCTCGGCGGTGAAAGTCGGCGTGTCCGGGAGGGCGGGGGCGACCTGCGTACGGGTGCGGACCTCGCGCAGAATCTCGTACGTGAACTGCGCGTGCCAGGCCTCGTCGGTCACGATCTTGAAGGCGTCCAGCAGCATGTGCTCGGGCAGGTCCAGTCCGGACATGCCGCGGCTGATGTGCCCGGTGACCGGGATGACCGCGCTCTGCTCCAGGTCGATGGTGAACTTCAGGTACTCGTACAGGCGGTGGACCAGGACGGTCTCACGGATGCGGGGCTCGGCCTGCTGGAGGATCGGGTGCGCGAGCGCGGGGACGAGCTCCGGGCTGAAGAAGAGTTCGCCGTCGCCCTCCAGGACGCGCATCGGGCTGTTCCGGACGGTGGCGACGCGTTCCCAGGTACGGAAGCGGCTGCGGTAGTCGGCTTTTACAAAAGCCTGGTCGAGGCGATTCTGGTGCCGGCGGGCGAGAACGGTCCGGTTCGCCGTTCTCGCGAATTGCAGTGCCATGCTCTAAACCTTCATGTGACTGCCCAGGTCGTCGTGTGACCTGTATGTGTGGTGGTGTCGTTGGCTGGAGGATGTCCATGGACACAACTGCCCGTCAAGCGGCAGAAGTTTGCCGCTGTACGGGGTTGTCCGGTTCGTCAGCATTGGAAAAACGTCGAATCGGACAAATGAAAGACGACCGGCAAATGATTGCCGGTCGCCGGTCGGAACGGGCGGGCGAGCGGCAGAAGTTTGCCGCTCGGGCTCGCACCGGGGTGTGTACAGTGTTCGCTATTCCGCCGAACTGCCGTTCTGCTGGGCGGGGATGTGCGGACGCGGGGGCGTGGCGGGATTCTGCGGCAGCAGCATGACGCAGCGCATTCCGTGCTGGTAGGCGGGGAGGAGCACCTGAGAGGTGACGGTGATCTGTTCGGGTGAGACGTGGGGAAGGCTCAGCCGGTAGCGGTGACCCTGGCGGAATGCGACGACCTTCGGCCCCCGGGCCCAGAGCTGACGGCATTCGGGATCCTGCAGGATCCGCTGGAGAAGACGGTCGAGGGGTGCGGGGTCCGCGCCCGTGGCGAGGGCGAAACGGAGCATGGCCAGATAGATTTCGGCGTGCCGGCGCCAGTCCAGCATCTGTTCGCGGGCCTCTTGTTCGGTCAGCGCCCAGTGCATGAGATTGGCATTCGGTTCGCGCACCCACGGAAACCAGGTGGCCATCAGGGTGTTGTAGCCCAGGATGTTCCAGCCGCCGTCCGTGAGATAGGCGGGGAACTGCGTCTGGCTCGTGACCAGCCGCAGGAGCGCGAGCTGGTCCTCGGCCGCACCCTCGTCGTCCGCGAGGGCGACGCCTGCGCCGTCGAGTGCGCGGCTGTACAGGACCATCCGCTCGTCGGGACCCAGTACCAACGCTTCGGAAAGCCGTCCCAATATGTCACTCGAAAGCGATACGGAATCCCCCGATTCCAGGCTTCGGTACCAGCGCTCGCTCACGCCCATGAGTTCGGCGACTTCCTTTTGCGGAATCGCCTTGTCGCGCCGCAGTTTCACACCTGCGTCAACTCGCCAGACGCGCAGGAGCTGCGGCAGTTCCATGGACTGAAGAGGCGGGTCGGGCAGCGTGGAAGGGCGATGATGAACGCCACTTGTCCCCATCGTTAAATCTCCCCCCGATGGTGCGATATCGACTCGTGGTATGGAGTCGCAGTGTACAGCGTGACGCGCGTCTCAGGGCCTTGCGCAAACAGCCGCGGGGCCGCTTTCATGCATCCAACTGCCTATCACCCACAGGCGGTTGAGAGCCTGGAACAGGAAAGCAGATCCCCATGCACCAGCCGACCCCACCCCACGGCCGGCCAGTCGAAGTGACCCGCGCGACAAAGCGGCGGGTCGTCATTACCGGTTTGGGTGCGATCACCCCTCTCGGCACCGGCGTTCCGCACCTTTGGCACGGGCTCCTCGAAGGACGAAGCGGCGTACGGCCCCTGGAAGGCGAAGAGTTCGACGGTCAGCCCGTGCGCATCGCCGGGACGGTGCCCCAGGACCCTGCCGAACTGCTTCCCAGACCCCAGGCCCGGCGGATGAGCCGGGCCTCCCAGTTCGCCGTCGTCGCCGCCCGCGAGGCATGGCGCGACGCGGGCTTCACCGCCTCCGGGACCGTCGAGAGGGGCATCGACCCGAGCAGGGTCGGCGTGTCCGTCGGCACCATCATCGGCGGCGCCCCCGTCCTCGTCGACGGGGACCGCCGGCTGCGCGAGAAGGGCCCGCGGGGCGTGTCCCCGCTCACCGCCCCGATGACCGTGCCGTCCCAGCCGGCCGCCCAGATCTCCCTCGACCTGCGGATCACCGGTGAGGCGCGCACCGTCGTCAGCGCCTGCGCGTCGGGCACCGAAGCCATCGGGCAGGCCATCGACCGCATCCGGCACGGGCACCTCGACGTGGTCCTGGCCGGCGGGGCGGAAGCCGCCGTCACCCCGGCCGTGATGGCCTCCTTCGCCGCCATGCGCGCCCTGTCCACGCGCAACGACGAGCCCGAGCGGGCCTCCCGCCCCTTCGCCAAGGACCGCGACGGCTTCGTCCACGGGGAGGGCGCCGGGCTGCTCGTCCTGGAGGCGGAGGAGCACGCCCTGGCGCGGGGCGCGCACATCTACTGCGAGGCGGCGGGCTGGGGCCTGTCCGCCGACGCCCACCACCTCGCCGCGCCCGACCCCTCGGGCGACGGGATCGTCCTCGCGATGCGCCGCGCGCTCGCCGACGCCGGATCCCGGCCGGGCGATGTCGTCCACGTCAACGCCCACGCCACCGCCACCGTGGACGGGGACCTCGCCGAGGCCACGGCGCTGCGCAGGCTCCTGGACGAGCGCGGCGCGCAGGCCCCGGAGGTCCCGGTCACGGCCGTGAAGGGCAACATGGGCCACCTCCAGGGCGCCGCGGGCGCGGTGGCGGCCGTGGTCGCCGCCCTCACCCTCGACCGCGGGCAGATCCCGCCCACCCTCGGCTGCGACGATCGCGACGACGCCTGCGACCTGGACGTTGTCACCTTCGTGCCGCGCCCGCTGCCCGCCGGCGGCGACGTCGTCCTGAGCAACTCCTTCGGCTTCGGCGGGCACAACGCGGTCCTCGCCCTGCGCCGCGACACCTCGGACCGCACGGACCGCTCGGACCGCTCGGACCGCTCGAAAGAAGACAAGGCCGCATGACCGACACCGCCCCCGCTCCCGCACCCTCTCCCACGTCCCAGGACCTGGTCCGCGCCTTCCACCGGGCCTTCGGCCTCGGCGTCGGATCCGCCCCGGCCAACGTCTCGCCGGAACTGGCCCGGCACCGCCAGGTCCTCCTGGAGGAGGAGGTCGCCGAACTCGCCGAGGCGACGGAGTCCGGCCGCCTGGCGGACATCGCGCAGGAACTGGCCGACGTCGTCTACATCGCGTACGGGACCGCCGCCGTGCACGGGATCGACCTCGACGCCGTCCTGGCCGAGGTCCACCGCGCCAACATGTCGAAACTCGGCCCGGACGGCCGCCCCTCGTACCGCGAGGACGGCAAGGTGCTCAAGGGCCCGTCGTATCGTCCGCCGCAGGTCGCCGACGTCCTGCGCGCGCAGTCCTGACGGGGCACCCCCACCAAAACGGCTGGGCACGGGCCGAAAAGCAGCCGAGGATCGGGGGCGTGTCCCGAACCGCATCCGACCCCGTGCCCCCTGCCGCCGAACCCGCCGAGCCCCCGCCGGCCGTACCGCGGTACTCGCTGCGCCGCGACGTGTCCTTCCCGGCGCTCCTCGCCGGGTTCATCGCGGTGATCGTCTCCTACTCCGGCCCGCTGGTCGTCGTGCTCGCGGCGGCCCGCGCCGGGCACCTCGACCAGGCCCACACGGCCTCCTGGATCTGGGCGGTGTCCATCGGCTCCGGCCTGACCTGCCTGTTCCTCAGCCGGCGGACCCGGATGCCGGTCATCACCGCCTGGTCCACGCCCGGCGTCGCGCTGCTCGTGACCAACCTCGGCGACTACCCGTACGCCCAGGCGGTCGGCGCCTTCCTGCTCAGCGCGGTCGCGATCGCGGTGATCGGCTACAGCGGCCTCTTCGGCCGGCTGATGCGCGCCGTGCCCACCGGGGTGGTCAACGCCATGCTCGCGGGCATCCTGTTCTCCTTCGGCGTCGGCATCTTCACCGAGCTGAAGGCCTCCCCCGCGATCGTGCTCGGCGCCTTCACCGCCTTCTTCGTGATGAAGCGGATCAGCGTCCGGTGGGCCGTGCCCGTCGCCCTGCTCGTGGGCGCCGGCGCCGCGCTCGCGACGACCGGGCTGGACTTCGAGCTCGGGTCGGGCGGGGGCAGTGTCCTGGTGCGCCCGGTCTTCACGGTGCCGGAGTTCTCGGTGGCCGCGCTCGTCGGCATCGCGGTCCCGCTCGCCGTGGTCACCCTCGCCTCGCAGAACGCCCCCGGCGTGGCCGTGCTGGAGGGCGCGGGCTACGCGCCGGACGACCGGCTGCTGATCGGCTCCACCGGGGCGGTGTCCGTCCTGCTGGCCCCCTTCGGCTCGCACGCGGTCAACCTCGCCGCCATCACCGCCGCCCTCTGCACCGGGCCGGAGGCCCATCCCGACCCGGAGCGCCGGTACGTCGCGGGCATGTCCTGCGGTTTCTGGTACCTGCTGGTGGGCTCCTGTGGCGGGGTGCTGGTCATCCTGTTCGCGGGGCTGCCGGCGGCGCTGATCGCCGTGGTCGCCGGCGTGGCGCTCCTGGGCGCCCTCCAGGGCAGCCTGACGGCCGCGCTCGGGGAGACGGCCACCCGGGACGCCGCGGTCGTCACCTTCCTGTGCACCGCCTCGGGGATGAGCCTGTTCGGCATCGGTTCCGCCTTCTGGGGGCTGGTGCTGGGCCTGCTCACGCACGGCCTGCTGACCGTCGGTCGCTCCCGCCGGGGCCGGACCGCCGGCTGACCCTCCTCACTCCAGCTGGTCGGTGAACCGCTTGAGCGCCTTGGCGCCGAGCGGGTCCACCAGCGGGTGCAGGGCCCGGTCGATCAGCCGGACGCCCGGGATGCGCAGGGCGCCGAAGAAGGCGAAGCGGGTGCCGTCGCCCTCCGGAACGGCGGCCATGCCGCCGAGGACGAACCGGCTCTGCATGAGGCACCAGCCGGGCCGCAGCTCGATGTCGAAGCGCGCCCTCATCCCCAGCGGACTGCGGGCCCTGGCCTCGAGGCGTTCGCCGGCGGCCGCGGTCACGGTGAAGGCGCTGATGTCGGTGATCAGCACCGGCATCTGGTGCTCCAGGTCCGAGGCGAGCGCCCAGACCCGGTCGAAGGGGGCGGCGAGCAGGTGGTCGGCGTAGCTCGCGCCAGGTGTGGTGCGGGCGATCACCCGCAGCCGGCGGACCGGGTCGAGCGCGGCGACCGGCCAGGAGTCGTTCAACGTTCCCACGCCTTCCGGAAGGTGCGGCGGGCCCGGAACAGCCGGGTCCGTACGGTGGATTCGGGCACTCCGAGCAGTGCGCTGACGGCGTGCTCGTCGAACCCTTCGAGGTCGCGCAGGACCAGGACGGCGCGGTGCGCCGGCGTAAGCCGCTCCAGCACGTCCCGTACGTCGGCGGCGAGTTGGGGGTTGTCCCGGGCCGGGACCTCGTCGAGCGGGTCCGGTACGGCCCGTGAGGCCGCACGGGCGACCCGTACGGCCTCCCGTACGGCGATCACCCGCGCCCAGCCGAACAGCGCGGCGGGCTCCCGCAGGGTGCCGATGCCGCGCAGGATGACGATCAGCGCCTCCTGGGTGGCGTCGGGCCCGTCCTGCAGCGCGATCGGCCCGCACAGCCGCGCCACGTACGGGGTGAGCAGGTCGAGGAGCTCCGAGGCCGCCAACCGGTCGCCGCGCTGGACCGCGCGTACGAGGTCCGCCGAATCCACCGCGCCCGCCGGTCCGGTCGTGACCGCGCGGCACGCGGGCCCGGCCGAACCGGCCCCCGGGTTGCCCATCGCTTCCTCCTTCTCGAGCGGGTCTCGGAAAGGAGGAGGCGCCGGACCGGCCGGACATTCCCGTGAGGCGGGTCACACGGGGCCGGGCGACGCGTCGTACGCGGTCTCGATGGCCCCGCAGCGCTGGGGCCCGAGGACGAGGATCAGCCGTTTTCACGGCCGGAAAATCCCGGAGCAGGCTCCACCGTTTATATGACTTTTCCGTTCGTGAATATCTGCCACCGCGGCTGCGGAATTACGGGAGACACGGAAAGCTTCCCGGCCTGCCACTTCCTCCTGTGCTACGGTGCCGTTAGTTGCAGTTGTGGTTCCCAAAAACTTACAAGTGCTCTCGTCGGATCTTCGGCGGGCGCTCTTTTTATTTACCGGGTGTTTCTTTCCGGTCGGGGCAACCAAGCGGCGACGCCGGGCCCGCACAGTGCGGTTCCGGGCACTGCCCCAAAGGAGAATTCATATGGCATCTGGCACCGTGAAGTGGTTCAACGCGGAAAAGGGCTTCGGCTTCATCGAGCAGGAGGGTGGCGGCGCCGACGTCTTCGCCCACTACTCGAACATCGCCTCCTCGGGCTTCCGTGAGCTTCAGGAAGGCCAGAAGGTTACCTTCGACGTCACGCAGGGCCAGAAGGGCCCGCAGGCCGAGAACATCGTTCCCGCCTGATCGCCGACGCTCCACCCAGCCGGGGCCCGCACCTGAAGGTGCGGGCCCCGGTGGCAAACTCAGCGGCTCCTTCCGGCGCTTGCTAGAGTGCCGGTCCATGTCGAACCCTGATGACCTGCTCATCGATCTCGCTGCCAAGGTCGAGTCGGAGCAAACCAATCAGATGTCCCTCACGGTCGTGGTCCACGGCGCCGTCATCACCGGCCGCCTCGCCCCGGAGAGCGTCTGGCGTCAGCGCGTGGCGGAAGTCCTCCACGACTCCGACCGACTGGCCCCGTTCGCGGAAGTCTTCCGCGCCTCCGGCCCCGCCGACGGACCCCCCTCACACCTCCACTTCCACGTGGCGCGCATCCTCCAGGGCACCCTGGGCATCCCCGAAACCGGCGGCATGTACCGGATCGCCATCAAGGACGTCGGGGCGTGGACCGTCGGGGACTTCAGCTACTCCGACCGCTAGGCAGCTGCTCCGACCGCCGGCCCCGCCGGCTCCGGGAACCGCACGGCACCGCACGACGGCGTCATGCGGTTCTCGGTGCTGGGCGCGCGCCCGAACCCGGCCGGGTGGAATCGGTGGGGTATGTGTGGTTTGGTTCGGGTATATCCCCTTGGACAGCGCAACGACGTCCCCCGGGTACGCGGCCCCCGCCGCCCGGGTCACACCGTCGGAGGAGCGCAGGCCATGCACCGTACAGACCTCACAGACGTCGCAACCCACGAGGCCAGGACCCTGTCCGTGTCCCTGTTCCGCCGGCTGGCGGAGCTGCAGGAGGGCAGCGCGGAGTACTCGTACGTCCGCAACACCCTCGTCGAGCTCAACCTCAGCCTCGTGAAGTACGCCGCCCGCCGGTTCCGGGGCCGCAGCGAGCCGATGGAGGACATCGTCCAGGTCGGCACCATCGGCCTGATCAAGGCCATCAACCGGTTCGACCCGGAGCGCGGGGTGGAATTCACCTCGTTCGCGATTCCGACGATCACCGGTGAGATCAAGCGGTTCTTCCGGGACACCAGCTGGGCCGTCAAGGTCCCGCGCAGGCTCCAGGAGCTGCGGATCGACACGGCGAAGGCGCACGACGTCCTGGAGCAGGAGCTGGGCCGCGAGCCGACGGACACCGAGCTGTCCAGCCACCTGGACGTCACGCCCGAGGAGCTGTCGGAGGGACGGAAGGCGGCGTGCGCGTACTCCGCGCGCTCCCTGGACGCGCCCCCGCAAGAGGACAGCGGCGAGCGGGACGCCTATGCCGAGCGGCCCTCGCTCGGCGAGGAGGAAGAGGCGTACGACCGGATCGAGTGCCTGGAGTCGCTCAAGCCGATGCTGGCCGGTCTGAGCGAGCGGGAGCGCACGCTGCTCTCGCTGCGTTTCGGGCAGGAGCTGACACAGACCGAGATCGGCGACCGGCTGGGCCTGTCCCAGATGCACGTGTCCCGGCTGCTGACCCGGACCCTGACGCGGCTGCGCACCGGGCTGCTCACCGACGAGGCGGACGGGACGGAGGCGGCGCAGGGGACCGCCCACGCCGCGCACGGCGGCGCCGAGGCGCACGGGACCAAGGCGGCGCACGGGACCGAGGCCGCGCACGGGACCGAGCCTGCGCAGGGCCCGAAGACGGCCGACGGGGCCGGTCCGTCGGACCCGCAGGGGCCTACGCGCGCCGGGCCGCCACCTCCAGCCAGACCGTCTTACCGGGCCGGTCACCCCCGGAAGGTTCAGACCCCCAGCTCCGCGCGAGCCGTTCCAGCAGGATCAGTCCGTGTCCACCCGGTAGCGCCCGGTCGCCGGGCAGCCGCCGGCGCGGGGGCTCGGAACTGTCGTCGCTGACCTCGACGCGCAGCCGCTCGGGCATGTGCCGCAGGACCAGTTCGCGCGGGCCGCCCGCGTGCAGGCAGGCGTTGGTCACCACCTCGGAGACCAGGAGCAGTGCGTCCTCCACGGCCTCCGGCCGCCCGCCCTGGCCCGGCCACTGCCAGTCCGTGAGCGCCAGGCGGGTGAAGTCCCGGCATCTGCCCACGACCCCGGCCGTGGCACCGCCCAGGACCAGCCGCCGCGTCTGCTCCGTCACCTGGCCTCCCGCCTCATACCGCCGAAGGGCCCATCCTAGGACGCCGCCGAACAGTCGTCCTGACGCTTGATTCCGTATCTCGGAAGTTGGATTCCATGATGCGGTAAAAAAGAGGGTCGCCGCGTCCACGCCTCCGGATCCGCCGAGGGGGCTGTGGCCACATCGTCCGAGTCCGGCATGCGGGATGCGCCCCCAAGGCACCCCCGGACCCGCATGCCGGACTACTACCCTCGTTTCATGAATGCAGAGTCCGACGCCCTCACCGCCGCACACGACGCCGTCAAGGAAGCAGACCGGAAGCACGTCTTCCACTCCTGGTCGGCGCAGGAGCTCATCGACCCGCTCGCCGTGGCCGGTGCCGAGGGCTCGTACTTCTGGGACTACGAGGGCAACCGCTACCTCGACTTCTCCAGCGCCCTCGTCTACACCAACATCGGCTACCAGCACCCCAAGGTCGCCGCGGCCATCCAGGAGCAGGCGGCCAAGCTGTGCACGGTCGCGCCCGGCTTCGCCGTCGACGCCCGCTCGGAGGCGGCCCGGCTGATCGCCGAGCGCACCCCCGGCGACCTGGACAAGATCTTCTTCACCAACGCCGGCGCCGAGGCCGTCGAGAACGCCGTCCGCATGGCCCGCTTGCACACCGGCCGGCCCAAGGTGATGTCCGCGTACCGCTCCTACCACGGCGCCACCTCCACCGCGATCAACCTGACCGGCGACGCCCGCCGCTTCGGCAACGACACGGCGACCGCCGGTGTCGTCCACTTCTGGGGGCCCTTCGCCTACCGCTCGCCCTTCTACGCGACGACCGAGGCCGAGGAGTGCGAGCGCGCGCTGCGGCACCTCGAGGACACCATCGTCTTCGAGGGCCCGCAGTCCATCGCCGCGATCATCCTGGAGACCGTCGGCGGCGCCCCGGGCGTGCTCGTCCACCCGGACGGCTACCTCGCCGGCGTGCGCGCCCTCTGCGACCGCTACGGCATCGTCTTCATCCTCGACGAGGTCATGGTCGGCTTCGGACGCACCGGCAGGTGGTTCGCCTCCGAGCACTGGGACGTGACCCCCGACCTGCTCTGCTTCGCCAAGGGCGTGACCAGCGGATACGTGCCGCTGGGCGGGGTCGCCATCTCCGCGGCCATCGCCGAGACCTTCGCCCGCCGGCCCTACCCGGGCGGGCTGACGTACTCCGGGCACGTGCTGGCCTGCGCCGCAGCCGTCGCCACGATCAACGTCATGGAGGAGGAGGGCATCGTCGAGCAGTCCGCCCGCACCGGCGCCGAGCTGCTCGGCCCCGGCCTGCGCGCGCTCGCCGAACGCCACCCCTCGGTCGGGGAGGTCCGGGGTCTGGGGACCTTCTGGGCCCTGGAACTCGTACGGGACGCCGCGACGCGCGAGCCGCTGGTCCCCTACAACGCCTCCGGGGCGGACAACGCGCCGATGGGCGCCTTCGGGGCCGCCTGCAAGAAGGGCGGGCTCTGGCCGCTGCTCGCCGGGAACCGCATCCACATCGCGCCGCCCTGCAACATCGCGGCCGACGATGTCGCCAAGGGGCTGGAGATCCTCGACGAGGCCCTCTCCGTCGCCGATGCGCACATGGTCTGACCTGGGGGAATGTGAGGTCGCCCAATCCGTGGGTGCCTGTCTTGGAGGTTCGGCGCCATTACGAACACCACGTGAACATGCTGAAATCCGACAGAGCACCTACGGACCGGGATGCATGTCAGTCCCGGGGCGGTCCTCCGTGACCGAACGGCGGGGAGCGGTTCGACCGCTGGACGCCGGGCGTACGGGATCCAGTCAGTCGGACTCCGTGTACCCGAAGGAAGACAGCCATGAGCAAGCACGTCCTGGGCCAGAACCAGTACGGCAAGGCCGAGAACCGCATCGTCAAGGTCACCCGCAAGGGCAACGACGGATCCTGGCACGAGATCCGCGACCTCAACGTCTCGGTCGCGCTCCGCGGTGATTTCCGTGACGTCCACCTGACCGGCGACAACGCCAACTGCCTGCCGACGGACACCACCAAGAACACGGTGTACGCCTTCGGCAAGGAGCACGGCATCGAGTCCCCCGAGGCCTTCGGCATCGCGCTCGCCAAGCACTTCGTCTCCTCCCAGTCGCCGATCCGCGAGGCTCAGATCCGCATCGAGGAGTTCGCGTGGGACCGCATCCCGGTCCCGACCCGCAAGGAGCAGCACTCCTTCGTCCGCAAGGGCCAGGAGGTGCGCACCGCGCAGATCACGTACAGCGAGACGACGGGCCTCCAGGTCATCTCGGGTCTGAAGGACCTGACGGTGATGAACTCGACGAACTCCGAGTTCCACGGCTACATCAAGGACAAGTACACGACCCTGAAGGAAGCGTACGACCGCATCCTGGCGACCAAGGTCACCGCGCGCTGGGCGCACTCGGCGCTCGCCGCGGACGACACCTCCTACGACTGGGACCAGTCGTACAAGAAGGTCCGCCGGAACATGCTGGAAGCCTTCGCGGAGACGTACTCCTACTCGCTGCAGCAGACCCTGAACCAGATGGCCGAGCGGGTGCTCGACAACTGCCCCAAGGTCAACGAGGTGCGCCTCAACCTCCCCAACAAGCACCACTTCCTCGTCGACCTGGAGCCCTTCGGCCTCAAGAACGACAACGAGGTCTACTTCGCGGCGGACCGCCCGTACGGCCTGATCGAGGGCACCGTCCACCGTGAGGGTGTGCAGCCGGTGATCGCGACCTCCGACTGGATCGTCGCGTAACGGCCCTCTTCGCAGGACCAGTTCGGCCCGGACCGCGTCGCGGGGTCCGGGCCGCACTGTTGTGTCCCGCCCTGCGGAGTCACTGGCCCACGAGGAGGTTCCAGCGGCCCGCGCGCCCGGTGAGCGTGGTGACCGACTCCGGGCGGACGTCCAGCCGCCAGAAGGTGGCCGCGGGCAGTTCCAGCGCGTGCACCACGGCCGCCCGTACGACGGCCTGTTCGACCTCGGCCCGGTGCGTGGCCGCCGCCAGCCCGTCCAGTTCCGCCCCCACGCGGGCGATCAGGGCCGCCACCGATTCGCCGCCCGGCGGCGCGTAGTGGGGGTCCGTCAGCCACGCGTGCACGGCGGCCGGATCCGCCGCGGCGACCTCGTCCAGGGTCCGTCCCGCCCACTCGCCCGTGTCCAGGCCGCGGAAGCCCTCGTGGCCCGGACACGGCGCCCCGTGACCGAAGCGGTCGGCACGTCCCGGTGCGGCGTGCGGGAGTCTCACGAACCGGACTCGTACCAAGGGGGTCTTCATAAGGGGAGCGTAAGCGCGGTACGGTCTCGGACGACATAACTACATGACGACGGTACGACGGAAGCATCGGTGAGAATCCGGCACGGTCGCGCCACTGTGAACCCTCCCGGAAGGGGGAGGCAAGTCAGACCCGCCGCCGTCGTCGCGAGCACCACTGACCGGGACGCGTGTTCCCTCTGGAGGTACTGCCATGGCCCACTCCGCCGTGCCCGCTTCGGCTCCCGCCGTCGCCCCGATTTCGCTCTCCGCGCTCGCCCCCTGGGCGGCCTTCGTCGCCGTCCTCATGCTCGTCCTGCTGTACTTCGTCGGCATCGAACAGGGTGCCACCGCGGTCTTCCAGGGCGAGAACGTCCACGAGTGGCTGCACGACGGCCGCCACCTCCTCGGATTCCCCTGCCACTGATCGCGCATCGCTGCCGCAAGGGAACCGAACCGTGAACCCTCTCTCCCCACGCGTCCTGCTTGTGCGGGGCATGCTCGCCGGCCTGCTGGCCGGCGTGGCCGCTTTCCTCGTCGCGTACCTCCTCGGTGAGTCCAAGGTGGACGCGGCGATCGCCATCGAGGAGGCCGGCCACCTCGCGGCCGGCCACGACCACGGCGAGGAGGCCCCGGTCAGCCGGGCCCTCCAGGCCACGGCCGGGCTCGGCACGGGCGTCCTGCTGTACGGGGTCGCGCTCGGCGGGATCGCCGCGCTCGTCTTCTGCTTCGCCCTGGGCCGCATCGGCCGCTTCGGCCCCCGGGCCACGGCGGCCCTGGTCACCGGCGGTCTGTTCGTGACCGTCACGCTGGTGCCGTTCCTCAAGTACCCCGCCAATCCGCCGGCCGTCGGAGACCCCGACACGGCCGCCCGGCGGACCGCCCTCTACCTCCTGATGATCGCTCTGAGCGCGCTGCTCGCGGCCGGCACGCTGATCCTGGGCCGCCGGCTGGCCCCCAGGCTCGGCAACTGGAACGCGTCGGTCGCCGCCGGCGCGGCCTTCGTCCTGGTCGTCGGGATCTCGTACGCGGTGCTGCCCGCCATCAACGAGGTGCCGGAGGACTTCCCGGCCGCGCTGATCTGGCAGTTCCGCCTCGCGTCCCTGGCCATCCAGGCCGCGCTGTGGACGACTTTCGGCCTCGTCTTCGGTTATCTAGCCGAACGCGCCCTTGTGCCGACCGCCGCACCCAAGGAGGCTGTGCAGCCGACCAGTTGATGAAGAGGGGGCCGGTGGTACATGCCGACGGCAATACGGGAGTGGCGCGGCTGGACGGGCGCGGCCCCGTTCTGGCTGAGCTCGTTCCTGCTGCTCCTGGCCCCCTTCACCGCGATCACGCTGTTCGGTCAGATCGGCGTGATCGCGGCCTTCGCCGCACTGGGCGGCCTGGCCCGCCACCTCTGGTTCGGCGACTACGGCCACCCGGCCGTCCACCTCGCCGCCGCCCTGATGGGTACGGCGGCGGCTCTGATCGCGGTGTGACGGCCCACGGGGTCCCGCCCGCGCGCTGCCGGGGCCTCGGGCACCGTGGCCGGCGGCAACAGCCCTCACCCGTTCGGGCGTAGCGGCCCGCGCCCGCGGTCCGCGCCGGGCGCACCGCTGCCAGCTGGGCAGACGGCCGGATCGCGGCACGACACGCCAGTGACGTTCTGTCAGTCCCGCGTGTTTCACGGAGTGCGGACGGGCCGTGGAGGTGTCCACTGCTCACAGGACCCGGCCGCACGAGCCGGACAGAAGGGAATTCCATGCCTCGCGCCTCGGCGGAACCGTCCAGCGGCGGCTGGGGGAAGGTGGCCGCCGTACTGGCGGTGGTCCTGCTGGCCGGCGGCATCGGTGCGCTGCTCCGTACCGAGGGGGCCAAGCCCGTGGCCGCGGCCACCGACGACGCGCTGCCCTCGCGGGCACTGGGGCTGTCGGACCACCGCCGTCTCGTGCGGCAGCTGGAGGAGTCCGGCGAGCACCGCCCCGGCCAGGGCGCCCGATCGCCGAGGACGGCCGCCGGTCCGCTGCGGGGGGTCACGCATCCGCTGCGGCCCGCGGCGCCGCTGCGGCTGCGCATCCCGAGCCTGGGCGTCGACGTACCGGTGGCGGCCGACGGCCGCGGGGAGGTCGCCTGGGACGAGGGCAGCCCGGCGCCGGGTGCGGAGGGCACCGCCGTCATCAGCGGCGCGCGGCTGCGCCTGTCCGGGCTCCAGCGGGGCCGCACCATCGAGATCCCGCGCGCGGACAGCCGCACCGCCGTGTTCACCGTGGTACGGATCTCTCCCGGCCAGGCGAGCGGCCGGGAGGACCGGGCCGGGCGGGCCCAACTGCGGCTGGTCGGCGGCGAAACCGCCGTGCTCGCCCGGCTGACCGGGCAGCGGCGCGGCCGCTGACCGTCAGCCGTGGGGGGTGACTTCGTCCCCCGGTCGGGGGCTTCTCGCAGCCGTTACGGGAGTCGCCCGGCGTGTCGGGGCACACCCCTCGCATGAGCGGGAGGCAACACGCACGGACGGCACTGACCAGGGCCCTGACGGTGGCCTGTGT
The DNA here is from genome assembly GCF_044750905.1 of Streptomyces sp. NPDC088762. Lineage (NCBI taxonomy): Bacteria > Bacillati > Actinomycetota > Actinomycetes > Kitasatosporales > Streptomycetaceae > Streptomyces > Streptomyces sp. NPDC088762. Next base: position 752,575 of record NZ_JBIVKT010000001.1, on the reverse strand, counting down.
CGTCCTGCTGTGCGTGTTCGGTGCCGGTCCGGCGGCCGCGATGGCCGCCGAGTCCCGGCCCTCCTCCACCGCGCCGGCCGAACCGACCGAGGGCCAGTCCGACCCCGGCCCGGCCGACCCCGAGGTACGGGCCGCCGTACGGACGCTCCCGCGTGCAGTGCCCGGCGTACGGCAGACACCGCTTCCGGTGTTTCACGTGAAACAGGCGGATCCGGCGCAGTACTCGGGCCCCCCGTCGCAGGCGGCCGAGCCGGCGCTGTCCCTGCGGACGGTGCGGAGTGTGGTCCTGCGCTGCTGAGAAGGCCGAGCAGCGCAGATCCCCCACACCCCCTTGAGCACCGTGAGGTTCCGTCATGCCCATCGACCCGTACGCCGCCCTGAACGCCATGCTCCGCGCCGAAGCGGCCCGCTTCACCCCGCCGGTCCGCCAGGCCGATCCGGCCGAGGCCGCCGAGTCCGAGAGCGAACCACAGCAGGGCGCCGGCCCCGCTCCCGCGGGCTCGGCCGCGTAGCCGGAGGATCCGGACTCCGCGGGCATGCGTCGGCCCGGCCGCAGGTGCGGCCGGGCCGACCGGCGGGCTCAGTCCTCGCGGGTGTAGTAGCGGTAGAACGCGACCCCGCCGACACCCAGGGCCACGAAGAGGCCGATGACGCTCGCGCTGAGCACGGAGGAGTCGGTGAGGCTGTGCAGGTAGCCCACGGCGATGCCCGCGAAGACCCCGTACGCCGTGGCGTGGACCTCGCGCTTCAGCCGCGGTCCGACACGGGCCAGGGCGAACACGCAGGCGGCGAAGATCGCGCCGCACAGGATCCCGTAGAAGACGTTCCCGGCGTCGACGGGGCCCATCTGGCGCTTGATGAAGGCGGCCCAGACCCCGTAGACGAGTCCCATGAGCAGCGGCCTGGTGAAGTCGCTCCTGCTCAGGTGGGTCATGTCCGCCATCTGCCGGTGCTGCCGCCGCGAGGCGGTGGGTGCCGCATGTGCCATGACGGGCTCCTCTCTCCCATCATCCAGGGCACACCCGCCACCCACGGGCGGCAAGTGGATCACCCGGGCGCGACGGGCGCGCCGATCGCGCGGAGCACGCCGGGCGGAGCGGGGTGCCACACGGGGGCACCGTACGGAGGTGCCGCACCACCCACCCGAACCAACACTGCTGGCGCGGGCCCCCGTCTGCGCATTCCCTGGTGACGTGCGCACCATCCTGTCGGCTGTACTCATCGCGCTCGTGGCCCTGCTGGTGCCCGCGAGCGCCGTCGCGTACTGGGCCGACCGCGAGCTGGGGGACGCCGACCGCTACACCGCCGTCATGTCCCCTCTCGCCCGCAACCCGGCCGTCCAGGACGTCGTCGTCACCCAGGCCGGCCGCGCCCTCGCCGGGCAGATCGACGCGGGCCCCTTCCAGGGCGGGGTGGACGCCCTGCTCGGCGAAGCCCTGCGTTCCTTCGCCGACACGCCCGCCTACCGCACCGCGTGGGACGCGGCCAACCGCGCCGCCCACACCGCCTTCCTCGACGCGCTCACCACCGGCCACGGCGATGCCCTGACCATCGACCTCGCTCCGGTCATCGACCAGGTCAAGTGGGAACTCGTCGCCGACGGCGTGCCCTTCGCCGACCGCATCCCCGTGACCCACCTCTCCGTGAAGGTCATGGAGTACGACAACCTCGCCGCGCTCCGGAAGGGGTTCCACATGCTGCAGGTCGCCGGCATCTGGCTGCCCGTACTGACCCTGGTCCTGGCCGCCGCGGCCATCGCGGTCGCCGTCCACCGGCGGCGCGCCGTCATGGCGACCGGGCTGGGGCTCGCGGTCGGGGCCGTACTGCTGGGGGTCGCCGTGGACGTGTGCCGGCGGCTGGCCCTCGAGGACCTGCCCGCCGACATCGACCGGCCGGCGGCCGGGGCGGTGTACGACGCCCTCACCTCGTTCCTGCGCACCACCGCCTGGGTGGTGCTGGCCCTGGGTCTCGCCGCCGCGTTCGGCGCCTGGCTGGTGGGACGGCTGCGCCGTACCCCATAAGCTCGGAAGGTACCAACGCACGCAGAACGACGCAGAAGAGCCCAGAACAACCGATCGGCAAGCGGCGGCACGCACGCCGGGGACACCTCCCGGCGGCAGCTGGGGGATCATGAGCACCGAACAGATACCGTCCGGGCGAACCAGGCAGCATCCGCTGGCCCCGCCCGCCTGGCTGCTCAAGGGACTGCGGCCGAGCACCGCGCCGATCCCCTGGGCCGCCGTACTGCGCGCGGCGGTCGCGCTCGCCGCGCCCCTCGCCGTCGGATTCGCCCTGGACGAGCCCGAGTACGGAGCGCTCGTCTCCATGGGCGCCCTCTCCGGGGTCATCGGCGACACCGCCGACGCCTACCGGATGCGGATCCTGAACATCGCCGTTCCGCAGCTCTTCGGAGCCGTCGGCGTCGCGCTGGGCACCCTGGTCTTCGGGCACGGCTGGCTCGCCGTCGGCGCCCTCACCCTCATCGCCCTGATCTCCGGGATGATCTCCTCCATCGGCACGGTCGCCTCCGTGGCCGGACTGCTGCTCCTCCTCAACGCCGTGGTCGGAGCCGGGCTGCCGCTGCCGCGGCCCTGGTGGACCGCCCCCCTGCTGCTGACCGCGGGCGGGCTGTTCGTCCTCCTCCTCACCCTGCTCGGCTGGCCGCTGCGCGGCCGGCAGCCCGAGCGCGCCGCCGTCGCCGCGACCTACCGGGCCCTGGCCGACACCCTGGAGGCCGCCGGCGGCCCCGCCTACGAGGAACGCCGCCGGCAGGTCACCCAGGCCCTGAACCACGCCTACGACCTCGTACTCGGCCGCCGGGCCCGGGTGCACGGCCGCAGCCCCGCCCTGGTGCGGATGCTGGCCCAGCTCAACGTGGTGATCCCGCTGGTGGAGGCCGCCCCCGCCGCGCACCTGCGCGGCCGGCCGCTGCCGCCGGAGATCCCGGCCGCGGTACGGGAACTGGCGGCCGCCGTCGAGGAGGGCCGCACCGGCGCCCCCGTCCTGGACCTGCCCGCCCCGCACACCCCGGCCGAACGGGCCGTCGACTCGGCCCTGCGGCACGCGGCGGCCATCGTGCACCTCGCCGAACCGGACCCCTACAACGTCGACGACCGGCTCGGCCGTCCCGCCGCCCTGCGGGTCCGGGCCCGGCGGGCGGTGCGGGACATGATGATGTCGCGGGCCTCCTGGCGGTACGGGCTGCGGCTCGCGCTGTGCATCGGACTCGCCCAGTGCCTGGTCTCCCTCGTCGAGGTCGAGCGGTCCTACTGGGTTGCGCTGACCGTCACCTTCGTCCTCAAGCCCGACTTCGGCTCGGTGTTCTCCCGGGCCGTCCTGCGCGCCCTGGGCACCGCGGCCGGGCTGGTCATCGCCGCCGCCGTGCTGTCCGAGGTGCCGCGCGGCTGGTGGGACGTGCCGGTCATGATGCTGCTGGCCGCCCTGATCCCCGCCTTCTCCGCCAAGGGGTACGCCTTCCAGACCGCGGCGATCACCCCGGTGATCCTCCTCCTCTCGGACCTGCTCAACCACCAGGGCTTCGACCTGATCCGCCCCCGGCTGCTGGACAGCCTGATCGGCTGCGCCATCACGCTGCTCGCGGGCTACCTGCTGTGGCCGGAAAGCTGGCGCACGCGGATCGGGGACCGGCTCGCCGACACCGTGGAGGATGCCGCGCGCTACGTGGAGCGGGCGTTCGGCGCCCATCCCCCGACCGAGGCGGGGCTGCGGGCGGCCCGCACGGCCCGCCTGGCCGCCCGGCGGCGGATCTACCGGGACCTGTCGGGCGTCCGCAGCGAGTTCCAGCGGGCGCTCACCGAACCGCCGCCGACGGGCGCGCGGGCAGCCGCCTGGTGGCCGCTCGTCGTCGCCGTCGAACGCGTCGTGGACGCGACCACCGCCGCCCGCGTGCGCGTCAACCACGGCGCGGAGCCTCCCTCCCCGGCGGAGGTCGCCGCCATCACCGCCCGGCTCCGCTCCCTCGCCGAGGCCGTCCGCAGCAACGAAACCCCGCCCCGCGCCGCCCCGGTGGACCCCCCCTCCCCCACCTCCGGCGTCCTCGCCCCCCTCCACCAGGAGGTCGCGGCAGCCCGCGCCCTCACCCACCCGTAGGGGGCGTCCCGCCCCTGCCGCGCCGGGTCCCCCGGATGGGTGCGTGGCCGGGCCCCGGGCGCGGTGGCGGGGGAGCATCGGGGCATGCGCATGCGCTGCCACCGCGCCCTCGCCGGGACCGCCCTCACCGCCGCGCTCGCGGCGGTGACCGGCTGCGCCGACGTCCAGGGGCTGAGGAGCGAAGGCGACCTCGGCACCGTGCACGCCCCCCAGAGCCTGTGGAAGAACATCCGCCCCGCCCCGCCCGACCCCGGCCAGAAACCCGGAACGGCCGCCGTCGTGCCCGGCATCCCCAAGGTCGCCAACCTCAGCATGCGGGGGGTGAGCGTCCCGGCCGTCGTTCGCGCCGACCTCACCGCCGCCCTCGCCCAGGACGGCGGGACCGGCCGCCTCGTCGACCCCCGCGCCGTCGAGCGGCTCGCGCTCTGCACACAGGCTGTGGACGGCGGTCCCGGCTGCCCGGTGCGGCCCGGTGTCCTGCACGACCTGACCGGCAACGGCCGGGAGGAGCTGATCACCGCCCTCGACATCGACGGCCGCCTGAGCGAGCTGCGCGTCTACACCGTCCGGGACGACGGCTCCATCGCCCGCGTACTGGCCCGTCGCGCGGTCCTGGAAGGCGTCGAGGTGGCCGCCGAACACCTGGCGGTCCGCGAGCCCACCTCGAACCCGAAGTACGTCGCCGTCTCCGACTACGTCTGGGACCAGAAGGCCGGGATCATGAGCCTCTCCCAGCTCACCCTGGACGAATGCCCCGCCCTGTCGGACACCACCCCCACCGGCGACGGACCGCGATGCGCGCGCTGAGCAGCCTGCGCTGGAAGATCGCCCTCACCACCACCCTCGTGTGCTGCGCGGTCGCGGCCGCCCTGGGGATCCTCGTGCACAACGTGGTCGCCCGGCAGGTCGTCGGAGAGGTCCGCAAGGACGTGAACACCGAACTCGACCACGCCCTCGGCCACTACGAGTACGGCACCACGCACGGCGACGTGAACATCGCCCTCGACCCGCCCGACCTGCCCCGCCCCCTGCGCGACCTCGTCGCACGCGGCCGGACCGGCAGCATGGTCGGCGCGCACGACGACAGGCCCGTCATGTGGGCCGCCGCCCCCGCCGACAACAAGGCCCTCGCGGTCTGGATCCCGTACGAGAGCACCCGCCACCGGCTGCGGGACATCGACACGGCGATCCTCGCCTCCTCGCTGCTCGCCGCCGGGGTGGTGGCACTGGCAGGTCTGTTCCTCGCCAACCGCATCAGCCGGCGCCTCGCGACCACGGCCGCCGTGGCCCGCCGGATCAGTGCCGGGGACCTGGACGCCCGCGTGGGCTTCCCGGCCGGAGGGGGCCCCGACGACGAACGGCCCACCCGCTACCGCGACGAGGTACGGGACGTGGCGCACGCCCTGGACTCGATGGCCGGGTCCCTCCAGGAGCGGCTGGAGGCCGAGAAGCGCTTCACCGCGGACGTCGCGCACGAGCTGCGCACCCCCCTCACGGGCTCGCTGGCCGCGGCCGCGCTGCTGCCGGAGGGGCGTCCCAAAGAGATGATCAACGACCGGCTCAACGCCCTGCACCGGCTCACCGAGGACCTGCTGGAGATCTCCCGGCTGGATTCGGGTGTCGAACGGGCCGACCTGGCCCGGGTGGAACTCGGCCGGGCGGTACGGCGGGCGGTCGCCGCGACCCGGCTGGCCGCCGAGGTCACGGTGGTGCGGAACGCGACGGTGCTCACCGACCGGCGCCGGCTGGACCGGATCCTGGCCAACCTGCTGGTCAACTCGCACAAACACGGCCGGCCCCCCGTCGAGGTGACCGTGGAGGGCCCGGTGATCGTGGTCCGCGACCACGGACCGGGCTATCCGCCCGAGCTCATCCAACAGGGCCCGCAACGGTTCCGCACCGGCGATCCGGGCCGCGGTCGCGGCCACGGTCTGGGCCTGACGATCGTGGCCGGCCAGGCGGCGGTCCTGGAGATCGCGCTGGGCTTCACCAACGCCCCCGACGGGGGCGCGATGACCACCCTCCGGCTGCCCGTCGGCAGGCTGTCCGAGGGGAGTTGACCGGATTGGCCGCCCGACGGCGTGTTTCACGTGAAACACGCCGACATGCCCCTCGGGTCAACCGGCTCGGGTCAACCGGCTCGGTCAGACGCCGATGTTGCGGCCGTCCTTGCGCCAGACGGACACGACCGCCGGGCGCACGATCTTGCCCGGTCCGTCGGGCCACACCGACTGGGGCTTCTCGACGGAAGCGCCGTCGATTTCGCCCGGGTGCTGGACGGAGACCAGGACGCGCTTGTCCTGGACCAGCGGGCCGCAGGTCTCGGCGCCGCGCGGGACCGTCAGGAACTGCTTCAGCTCACCGCGGCGCTCACCGGCGGTCGCGACACCGAACAGGCCGTCGTGGGAGCCGAGCTGGTTGCCGTCCGTGGAGATCCACAGGTTGCCGTGCGGGTCGAAGGTCACGTTGTCCGGGCAGGAGATCGGGCTGACCTTGTCCTTCGGGAAGCCCGCGAAGTAGGTGGCCGGGTCGTTGGGGTCACCGGCGACCAGGAAGAGCCGCCAGGCGAAGGCGTCGCCGGCCGGGTCGTCGAAGTACTCGGCCAGCTCCAGGATCTGGCCGTGCTTGTTCAGGTTGCGCGGGTTCGCCTCGTCCGCACCGGCCTTGCCGGCCTTGCCGCGGTCGGTGTTGTTGGTCAGGACCACGTAGACGCGGCCGGTGCGCGGCGAGGGCTCGATGTCCTCGGGACGGTCCATCTTGGTGGCGCCGACCTTGTCACCGGCCTGGCGGGTGAAGACGAACACCTCCTCGGCGGTCATGCCCTCGACGTGCGAGACGTTGCCGGAGGGAGAGGCGGTGGCGAGCTTGATCCAGACGCCGGAGCCGTCGAACTCGCCGTCGGAGGGGAGCTTGCCGGAACCGTCGATCTCGGCGGCGGGGGTGTCACCGGTGAGCTTGGCGACGTAGAGGGTGCCCTCGTCGAGCAGCGTGAGGTTGTGCTCCTTCGCCGCGCGGGAGTTGCCCTTCTTCATCTGCTTCGAGGAGACGAACTTGTAGAAGTAGTCGAAGCGCTCGTCGTCGCCCATGTAGACGACGGGGCGCCCGTCCTCGGTCAGGCGGGGCTGGGCGCCCTCGTGCTTGAAGCGGCCGAGCGCGGTGCGCTTGCGCGGGGTGGAGTTCGGGTCGTACGGGTCCAGCTCGACGACGTAGCCGAAGCGGTTCGGCTCGTTGGGCTCCTGCGTGACGTCGAAGCGCTTGTCGAAGCGCTCCCACTTGCGCTCGGTCTCGCCGGTGCTCACGCCGTAGCGCTTCAGGCGCGCGGCCTGGGTGGCGTCGGTGACCTTGCCGGCGTGGGCGAAGTACTGGTTGAAGTTCTCCTCGCCGTGGAGGGTGGTGCCCCACGGGGTCGTGCCGCCGGAGCAGTTGTTGAGCGTGCCGAGGACCTTGGTGCCGGTGGTGTCGGCGGAGGTCTTCACCAGGGCGCTTCCGGCGACCGGACCGGTCAGGCGGAACTCGCTGGTGGCGGTGAGGCGGCGGTTCAGCTGGTGGCGGTTGACCGCGGTCAGCTTGCCGGAGCGGTGGTCCTCCTGGACCACGACCACGCCGAGGCCGTGCGCGGCCCAGGCGATCTCGACCTGCTCGCGGGTCGGGTTGGCCGGGTCGTAGCCCTTGAACATGAGGTTCTCGTCGGTGTACTCGTGGTTGGCCACGAGCAGCTGCTGTCGCGCGTACCTGTCGTCGAGCGGGAGCAGGCTCAGGAAGTCGTTGTTGTAGCCGAACTGTCCGGCCTGGGCGGCGGCGGTCTGCTGGTCGGGGTTGAAGCCCGGGGCGCCCTTGACGATCGGGTCACCCCAGCGGATGACCACGTTCTGGTCGTGGCCCTCGGGGATGGTGACCTGGTCGGCGGTGTTCGGCGCGACGGGCGTGAACCGCAGGCCGCGGGCGGCCCCGCCGCCCTGGCCCGCGCCGGCGGCCTCGGCCTCGCCGGCGGGGGCGGCGTTGGCGCTCTGGCCGGGGCCGCTCAGGGTGATGGCGGCGCCGCCGGCGGTGGCGACGGTGACGATGGCGGCGGTCCGCAGCATCGAGCGACGGGAGTACGCCTTGGCTATGACGTCGCCCACGTACTCGTTGTCACTGGTGTTCGGCACCTCGTGGAAGCAGGCGTCGCCGCAGCGGTAGCGGCAGGTGAGGGCGGAACGGCCGCCCCCATGCGGATTGCCGATGAGCGGCAGGAGCTTGCGCACGAGTGTCCTCCGAGTAGCTGCATGAGCGCCGACAACGTGTCGGAATCGATCCAGCGTGACGCTAGGGCCGGGTTGCGCCGAAGCGGCGGCGGAAGGATGAACGTCCGGTGAACCCGGCGCGTCGGGGCGGAAGTTCGGTGGACGGTGCGAGGGTCGGGACCGGCCGGACGCCACGAAAGGCGCCCCTGCCGAAGATCCAGCTCGGCGGCCGATAACCTTACGTGTCCACTCTGGGCAGGGATCATCCGCGCAGCACGGACAAATGACGCACGCACTCATGCGAAAGGCCTGGCCCATGGGTATTCGGAGCTTGTTGCGCAAGGTGTTCGGACGGTCTGCGGAAGCCGTTCCGGAGACGTCGGACTCCACTTCTGCGGCCGTCCCCAGCCAGGCGGAACGCACCCCGCTGGACGTGGCGGCCGAGCTGGTGGCGGCGTCCTTCGACAACCCCACCGTTCCGCCGCAGTCCGCCCCGCGGGACCGCGAACCGGGCACCGTCCTCACGGCCCCGGCGCCCGACCCGGCCCCGTCCCAGGCGCAGGCGCAGGGACAGGGGCAGGCGCCGACGCAGGGACAGGCGCCGGACCCGACGGTCCCGGAGGCCCGCCGCCCCGAGTCTGCGACGGTTCAGCAGCCCCCGGCCGCCGAGCCGAAGCCGGAACCCGCCGCCGCCGAGCAGGAGGCTCCCGCCCCCGAGCCGGAGCCGGAGACCCAGCCCGTGGCCGTCACGGCCGAGCCCGAGGCCGCCGCCCCCGAGGCGGAGGCACCGGCCGAGCCCGAGGTCGTGGCCGACGAGGCCGCCCCCGCACCGGAGGCGGAGTCCGGGGTCACGGCCGAGGTCGCCCCCGAGGCGGAGGCCGAGCCCGAGGTCGAGGCCGAGCCCGTGTCGGCCGAGACGGCGCCCGAGGCCGTGGCCGCCGAGGCCGAGGCCGAGCCCGTCGCCGAGACGGCACCCGAGGCGGAGCCGGTGGCCGCCGAGGCCGAGGTCGCCGCCCCCGTGGCGGAGGCCGAGCCCGAGACCGAGCCCGAGCCGGTCGCGGCGGCGGAGCCCGTCGCCGTCGAGGCCGGCACCGAGGACGCGGCCGCCGCGGAGCCCGCGGCCCCCGCGCACGCACTGGCGAGCGTCAAGCGGCGGGCGCCCGGCGTGCTCGCGGCGTACAAGGCGGCCGGCCAGGTGCTGCGGGGCAAGGGGAAGACCGGGGCGCGCGCCAAGGTGTACCTGGTGCTGGACCGCTCCGGCTCGATGCGCGGGTTCTACAAGGACGGCAGCGCCCAGCACCTCGCCGACCACGCCCTCGCCCTCGCCGCGCACCTCGACGACGAGGCGACCGTGCACACCGTCTTCTTCTCCACCGAGGTGGACGGGACCGCCGACCTGACCCTGGACGACCACCAGGACTGGGTGGAGGCCCGCCACGCCGAGCTCGGCCGGATGGGCCGCACCAGCTACCACGTGGCCGTCGAGGCCGTCGTCGAGCGCTACCAGAAGGACGGCGAGGGCCCGGCCCTGGTCGTGTTCCAGACGGACGGCGCGCCCGACAACCGCCAGCCGGCCCGCCAGGCCATCGCCGACGCGGCCACCACCGCCCCCGGCATCCACTGGCAGTTCGTCGCGTTCGGCGACCACGACTCCAAGGCCTTCGACTTCCTGCGCAAGCTGGACGCCGAGAACGCCGGGTTCTTCCACGCCGGCCCCGCCCCCGCGGAGCTGAGCTCGGCCGCGCTCCTCAAGGGCATCCTCGAGCGCTTCTAGCAGCCGCACCACGCGCAAGGGCCCGGGGTCACAGACCCCGGGCCCTTACGCGTACGGCTACGGCTACGGCTAGCGCGCAGCGTCCGGGTGGACGGCCTCCGCGATCGGCTTCGCGTCCGCCGGCTTCGTCTCCACCGGCTTGCGCAGTGCGATGTTCAACTCCCGCAGGCGGGACTCCTCCAGCACCGTCGGCGCGCCCATCATCAGGTCCTGGGCGTTGCCGTTCAGCGGGAAGGCGATGGTCTCGCGGATGTTCGGCTCGTCGGCCAGCAGCATGACCATGCGGTCCACGCCCGGGGCGATGCCGCCGTGCGGCGGGGCGCCGAGGCGGAACGCGCGCAGCATACCCGCGAACTCCCGCTCGACGGTCTCGGCCTCGTAGCCCGCGATCTCGAAGGCCTTCAGCATGACCTCGGGCTCGTGGTTGCGGATCGCGCCGGAGGACAGCTCGATGCCGTTGCAGACGATGTCGTACTGCCACGCCAGGATGTCGAGCGGGTCCTTCTCCTCCAGGTCCTTCATGCCGCCCTGGGGCATGGAGAAGGGGTTGTGCGAGAAGTCGATCTTGCCCGTCTCCTCGTCCTTCTCGTACATCGGGAAGTCGACGATCCAGCAGAACCGGAAGACGTTCTCCTCGAACTGCCCGGCGCGCTTGGCGGCTTCGACGCGGACCGGGCCCATGATCTTGGAGACCTCGTCGAACTCGCCGGCGCCGAAGAACACGGCGTGGCCGGGGGTCAGGCCCAGGCGCTCGGTGAGGACCTTGACGTTCTCCTCGGTGAGGAACTTGGCGATCGGGCCGGTCAGCGAACCGTCCTCGCCGACGCGGACCCACGCCAGGCCCTTGGCGCCCAGCGAGATCGCGTACTCGCCGAGGCCGTCGAAGAACTTGCGCGGCTGCGCGGCGGTGTCCGGCACGGCCAGGGCGCGCACGTGCTTGCCGGCGAACGCCTTGAACTCCGAGGCCTCGAAGACGTCGGTGATGTCGACGAGCTCCAGCTTGGCGCGCAGGTCGGGCTTGTCGTTGCCGTACTTCAGCATCGACTCGCGGAACGGGATCCGCGGGAACGGCGAGGTGACCTCGCGGCCGTTGCCGAACTCGGTGAAGATCTCCGTCATCAGCCGCTCGATGGGCTGGAAGACGTCCTCCTGCTCGACGAAGGACATCTCCACGTCGAGCTGGTAGAACTCGCCCGGCGAACGGTCGGCGCGGGCGTCCTCGTCGCGGAAGCAGGGCGCGATCTGGAAGTACCGGTCGAAGCCGGAGATCATCAGCAGCTGCTTGAACTGCTGCGGGGCCTGCGGCAGGGCGTAGAACTTGCCCGGGTTCAGGCGGGAGGGGACGACGAAGTCACGGGCGCCCTCGGGGGAGGTCGCGGTGAGGATCGGGGTCGCCATCTCGTTGAAGCCGAGGGCCACCATCTTCGAGCGGATCGAGGCGATGACGGCCGAGCGCAGCATGATGTTGTCGTGCATGCGCTTGCGGCGCAGGTCGAGGAAGCGGTACTCCAGGCGCCGCTCCTCGTTCACACCGTCGTCGGTGTTGATGGTGAAGGGCAGCGGGGCGGCCGCGCCGAGCACCTCGACCTCGACGGCCTCGATCTCGATCTCGCCGGTCGGCAGCTCGGAGTTGATGTTCTCGGCGCCGCGCGAGACGACCTTGCCGTCGACCCGGACCACGGTCTCCTTGGAGAGCTTGTCCAGGACCTCGGCGGCGGCGGTGCCGGGACGGGCGACGAGCTGCGTGATGCCGTAGTGGTCCCGCAGATCGATGAAGAGGATGCCGCCCAGGTCTCGACGATTGTGCAGCCAGCCGCTCAGCCGGACGTCGGCGCCGACGTCAGAGGCACGGAGCTCGCCGCACGTGTGGGACCTGTACCGATGCATCAGTCATCCAGTTCTTCGCGATACCAGGGTGGACTCAACCCTTGCAAGGTTACCGTCCGAGAGGGACAGCTCGCGGGCACGCCCGGACAGGGCGCCGAACAGGCACGTCCGTGGGATGACCTGTAAAGATGACCAGGTGCGCACCGAGGACGTCCTGGCCGCCATCGCGACGGGCCTGTGGCGGTGGGACAACGCCTCCGGGACGGTCACCCTCGACGGCGAGGCCGCCCGGCTCCTCGGGCTGCCCGCCGAGCCCGTGATCCTCCCCGAGGTCGCCGTACGGTCGCGGTTCCACCCGGTGGACTGGAACGAGATCAACGGCATCGTCAACCTGGCCGTGGCCGAGGACACCCTCGCCGAGGCCCGGCTGCGGATCATGGACGAGGACGGGCGTGTCCTGCGCACCGTACGCAGCCGCTCGAAGCCGGTGGAGAACCGGACGGCCGGGGGCCGGGTCGACTACGAGCTGATCGGCACCATCCAGGAGATCGCCGAGCCGCAGCCCGGCACCACGGCCGCGCACACCCCGATCACCGGCGACTGGCGGCGCTCCCGCGAGGCCTTCCTCCTCGACGCGGGACGCGCGCTGGCGGAGGCCCGCTCCACGGAGGAGGTGCTGCGGGTCGCGGCCTCGCTGTCCATGCCCGGCTTCAGCCCGGACGGGCTGGCCGTCTTCGGCGTGTCCGGGGACCGGCTGTCGATCATCGGGCACCACGGGCACGACGCCGGGGACGAGACCCCCTTCGCGGACATGCGGCTGGAGACGGACTACCCGGCCGCGGAGGTCGTCCGTACCGGCCGGGCGATCTACCTCCCCAGCCCCGAGGACTACAAACGGCGCTTTCCGGCCACCTGGCCGCTCGTCCAGCGCTTCGGGCGGACCGCCTGGGCCTTCCTGCCCCTGATCGTCGCCGGGCGGACGATGGGCGCCTGGATGGCCGCCTTCAAGCACCCGGTGTCCTTCTCCCCCGACGAGCGGTCCGTCCTGACGACCGTGGCACGGATGCTGGCCCAGGCGCTCCAGCGCGCCGGGGTGGCCGAGAGCGAGCGGGAACTCACCACCGGCCTCCAGCGGTCGATGATGCCGCAGCTCGGCCCCGAGATCCCCGGCATGCGGATCGCGGCACGCTACGTCCCGACCGGCGGCGGGCTGCAGGTGGGCGGCGACTGGTACGACATGATCCCGCTGCCCTCGGGACGGTTCGCCCTGGTCATCGGCGACGTCCAGGGCCACGACGTCCGCGCGGCGAGCCTGATGGGCCAGCTGCGGATCGCGGTACGGGCGTACGCCTCGGAGGGCCACCGGCCCGACGCCGTGCTCTCCCGCGCCTCCCGCTTCCTCGCCGGGCTGTGCTCCTCGCAGGAGCCGGAGGCCTACGAGGGGGCCGGGGACGCCGAGGACGCCGACTTCCGCAGCCCGCGCTTCGCGACCTGCCTCTACGTGGAGTGCGACCCCCGGACCGGCATGCTGGAGGTGGCCCGCGCCGGCCACCCCGACCCGGCGATCCGGATGACGGACGGCACCGTCCTGATGCGCCCCACCGCGGGCGGGCTCCCCCTCGGGATCGTCCCCGACACCGACTACCCCACCACCGGCTTCACCCTGGAGCCCGGCGAAACGATGATGCTCTGCACCGACGGGCTCATCGAGACCGGCGGCCACGACCTGGACACCGGCTGGGCCCGGCTGCGCGCCGTCCTGGAGTCCGACCCGGACGAGTCCGGGACGGGGCCGACGCCCGGTCACCTCGAACGGCTGGCGGACCTGCTGGTCCAGGCCGTGCACGGGCCCTCCTCGCACCACACCACCGGCCCGCTGGCCGACCGCCGCGAGGACGACATAGCCGTCGTGCTGCTGTGCCGCGAGGGAGGGGTCTGCGGCTGCGGCGCCCCGCACCCGGCCCGGCCGGCCCGCCGCACGATGCTGACCGTGGCCCAGGCCGAGCCGGAGCGGGTCGCGGGCGCGCGCCGGCAGATCCGCGAGCTGCTGCACGACTGGGCCGACGAGGAGCAGGTGGACTCGGCGGTGCTGATGGTCTCCGAGATGGTGACCAACGTACTGACGCACACCGACGGCGACGCCCTGCTGGTGGCGGAGGCCGTCGGCGAGCTGGGCGAGCGCCGGCTGCGCATCGAGGTCGCGGACGCGAGCGACGAGCTCCCGCACAAGCGGCACCCGGGCGAGATGGCCTCCAGCGGCCGCGGGGTGCTGCTGATGGAGATGCTGGCCGACACCTGGGGCGTGGACCCGCAGGGCGAGGGCAAGTCGATCTGGTTCGAGCTGTACGAGCGGTCGAAACCCGACCCCGACCCGCTGGACTGACGGCCCCGCCGGCGGGCGGCTCCGTGCTTGGATACAGCCGTGCCGACACCGCAGACCCCACCGGCCGCCCTGCTGCCCGAGCCCGTGCGCCGGGTCGCCGCCTGGTGCGCCGTCGTCCTCCTCGTCACCGCCGTGCTGGCCCTCGTCGTATGGCTGTGCTCCGTCTTCCGGACGGTCGTCACGCCGGTCCTGCTCGCCGTGCTGGGCACGGCCCTGCTCGGGCCGCTGCACCGGCGCCTGGTGCGCATGGGGGTCAACCGCTCCCTCGCCGCGGCCCTCACGTGCCTCGCCGTGCTCGCGGTCGTCGGCGGGACCGCGTACGTCGTCGTCCTCGCGCTCATCGAGACGGGTGACCAGATCGTCGACGCGCTCCGGCGGGCCGGCCAGAGCCTCGCGCAGCACTTCGGGGCGGTCGGCACCTCGCTGGACGACATGGCGAAGAACTCCAAGGACCTGCTCGCCAAGTTCGGCGGCACGGCCGCCTCGGGCGTGGTCACCGGGCTCAGCGTGGTCGGCACCGTGATCGGGACGGCCCTGCTGGCGCTGGTGCTGATCTTCTTCTTCCTCCGCGACTCCGACCGGGCCGCCGGGGCGCTGCGCGCGCTGGTCCCGAACCGTTCGGGCGACCTGGTGGAGGCCATGGGACGGCGCGCCTTCGGGGCCGTCGAGGGCTTCATGCGCGGAACCACCTTCGTGGCACTGATCGACGCCGTCCTCATCGGGACGGGTCTGCTGGTGCTCCGCGTGCCGGGGGCGGTGGGGCTGGCCGCCCTGGTGTTCGTGACGGCCTACATCCCCTACCTCGGCGCCATCCTCTCGGGCGCCGTGGCGGTCCTGGTCGCCCTCGCCGACCGGGGCTGGGCCATCGCCCTGTGGGCGCTGGGGGTGGTGGTGGCGGTCCAGATGATCGAGGGCCACGTGCTCCAGCCCGTGGTGCAGAGCCGCACCGTGCAGATGCACCCGGCGGTGGTGATGCTGGCCATCGCGGCCGGGGCGAGCGTCGCCGGCATCCTCGGCATGCTGCTCGCGGTGCCGCTGACGGCGGCCGCCTTCGGGGTGGTCTCGGAACTGCGGTCCCGCTACGGCGCCGAAGCAACGGCCTGATCCGGTCGGCCGCGCGCGGCGACCGGGCGCGACCGGGCGCGACCGGCCTACTGCACCTGGTCCGCGAGGGCGCTCGCCAGGCTCTCGACCTTGGCCCGGCCCAGGGAGGTGCGCCCGTCCTCGCCGACGCTGACCAGCAGGTACGCGTCCCCGTCACCGTCGGGCTTCAGCCGTACGCCGGCGACGTTGCCGCTCCCCGTCACGACCGGCTCGCCGGTCTCGGCCTCGCCGACCTGCTTCATGTAGGCGGTGAGGTCGTCGAGGGACATCCCGGCCAGCTGCTGGGTGAGGGGCGCGAGCTGGTTGCCCGCCGAGGGGTTGCGCGTGACGACGGTGCGGACCTCGAGGTCCTCCTGGCCGATGTGGAAGGTGCAGCTCACCAGCGCGCCGGGGTTCTCGGCCAGCGGGGATCCGGGGGGCGCGTTCTTGCCGCCGTCGCCGGTGGCGAGGGGTTCGCCGGTGTCCTTCACCGGCCCGGGTCCGGTCGGGGCGTCCACTCCGGCGGTCTTCGCCGCCTTGGTGAGGTCGTAGGGCAGCGGGCACGAGTCGGCTCCCCTGGGCGGCATGCCGTCGACCGTCTTGGTGAGCCCGTCCAGGCTCAGGGGTGACGCTCCGCCGCTCTGGCAGCCGGCCAGCAGGGCCGCTGCCGTCACGGCGGCGATCGTCAGGCCGTACCGGCGGTGTGTCACGAGCGCTCCCGGTGCCGAGGAAAACCCGATCATATGCACAGCCCGGGAGACGGCGGCGGGCCCGGTACGCCGCCCCTGCGACGTCCGGGCCCGCGGGTCCCGCTCGGCCCTGCGGCCGGTCAGTCCTCGTCCGGCTCGCCCGCGCCCCGGTGGCCCAGCCCGGTCCGCGCGGTGGTCGGGATGGTGCCGAGGCGGCCCGCCTGGAAATCGTCGAAGGCCTGCTGGAGTTCGTGCCGGCTGTTCATGACGAACGGCCCGTAGTGCGCCATCGGCTCCCGGATCGGACGGCCGCCGAGGAGCACGACCTCCAGGGCCGGGGCGTTGGAGTCCTGGGACTCGTCCGCCCGCAGCGTGAGCGAGCCGCCCTCGCCGAAGACGGCCGTCTGCCCGGTGTGGACGGGCCGGCGGTCCTCGCCGACCGAGCCGCGTCCGGCCAGTACGTACGCCAGGGCGTTGAAGTCCTCGCGCCACGGCAGGGTGATCTGCGCGCCGGGGGTGACGGTCGCGTGGATCATCGTGATCGGGGTGTGGGTGATGCCCGGGCCGGCGTGGCCGTCCAGCTCACCGGCGATGATGCGGAGCAGGGCGCCGCCGTCCGGGGTGGACAGCAGCTGGACCTGGCCGCCGCCGATGTCCTGGTAGCGCGGAGGCATCATCTTGTCGGCCGCCGGGAGGTTCACCCACAGCTGGAGGCCGTGGAAGAGCCCGCCGCTGACGACGAGGGCCTCCGGCGGGGCCTCGATGTGCAGGAGGCCCGAACCGGCGGTCATCCACTGGGTGTCGCCGCCGTTGATGACTCCGCCGCCGCCGTGGCTGTCCTGGTGGACGAAGGTTCCGTCGATCAGGTACGTGACGGTCTCGAAGCCCCGGTGGGGGTGCCAGGGGGTGCCCTTGGGCTCGCCCGGCGCGTACTCCACCTCGCCCATCTGGTCCATCATGATGAACGGGTCGAGGTACTGGTAGTTGATCCCCGCGAACGCCCGGCGGACCGGGAATCCCTCACCCTCGAAACCACCGGGGGCGGTCGTGACGGCCAGCACCTTGCGGGTGATCGTCTCCTGAGCGGGCTCCGCGACGCGAGGGAGCGTCAACGGGTTCTCCACAGTCACTGCAGGCATGGTCGGAACCTCCTTCTGCGTCGAGTTTAGTTGAAACCCGAACTTTCTGCCACACCTGCAGAACAGCGCTCCGCTCCCTGTCATTCCCGCGTCAACCTGCGACCCGGATCAGCCGTCCTCACAGCGGGGAAGACCACGCACGACCGTCAAGGGGACACCGCATGACCAGCACTTCCGGCACGTTCTTGAAACCCCTGGGCGCCTCGGCGGCGCTCGTCGCCCTCGGCTGGGCGGCCTGGCGGTGGGCGGCGACCGGCATGCCGATGACGCCGCTGCCCGGTTCGCCGTGGCCGTACCTGGCCACCTGGGGCGCGCTCTGCCTGGCCGGCTGCCTGCTCCTGCGGTGGGCGACGGCACGCCGCGGGGCCGAGGGGACCGACTACGTCGTCGGCGTACTCGCCTTCGCGGGCGTCCGGCTCTCCCTCGCGCACCGGCCGGAACTGCCGCTGCTGTGGACGTACGCCGCGGTGGCCCTGGCGGCCGGCGCGGTGGCGGCCGGCCTCCTGTGGTGGCGCACGCCCCGCCGCGCCTGAAAAAACGGCGCAGGGCCCGCCCCCGGCCGCGGACTGCGGCGGGGACGGGCCCTCGGCTTACGAGCTGCGGGCCACCGGGCTGGCGGGCTACGGCGTGACGACCACCGAGTTGATCGGCGTGAGGTTCACCCACCACAGGTCGTCCTGGTACATCGTGTAGCAGGTGCCCGTGCCGTTCCAGCCGGTGCAGAGCTTGAACTTCCAGCCGTCGGTCTGGTTGTTCTTCACGTAGTGGTAGTTCTCCTGGCCGCTCAGGTTGTAGGTCCCCGCCTGCCGGTACTGGTGGGTCGGGCCGGTGTTCAGGGCGGCGCCCGCTCCCCAGATGCACGCGTTGCCGGAATGGCAGCCGTAGAAGTCCTGGTCCGACGCGGCCGCCGGCGAAGCCGCCAGGACCCCCGTGCCCAGCGCCAGCATCCCGGTGGCCGCCACCGCGGCGAGCTTCGTCCGGATCGACGTACGAGCCATCACTGCCTCCTCGTGGATGGGGCGGAGGGCCCCCCGTGGATTCCCTCCGCAGCACCGATACTCCGGAGGCCACGCCGCCGCCGCGATCGTTTCGGGCACGCCCGAAAGGTCAGCCGCCGCTGTGCAGCAGGTCCACGCCCAGGCCCGTCACCGAGTGCAGGACCGCCTTCCCGTCCCGTTCCGTGGTGATCAGCCCGGCCGCGCGCAGGGTGCGGGTGTGTTCCGAGACCGAGGGGAGGCTGATGTCGAGGTCCCGGGCCAGTTCGCTGGTCGTGCGCTGCCGGACCAGCTGCTGCAGCACGGCAGCCCTGGTCCGGCCCAGCAGCGCGTCCAGCGCGCCCTCGGCGGCATCGGCCGCGGCCAGGGGAAAGGGGGTGAGCGCCGGGTAGAGCAGGGCGTACGGACCGCCGGGCGGACCGGACAGCAGCGGACGGCCCGTCCAGAAGGACGACGGCATCAGCGTCAGTCCGCGCCCGCCCAGGTGGACCTCGTAGTCCGGCGGGCTGCCCACCTCGAAGGCCGTCCCGGACCAGCGGGCGGCCGGATGCGTGCTCGCGAGGGCCGCCTTGATGCCGTGCGAGGCCAGGAGGCGGGTGCGCCAGGCGACGTCCGCGTGGAAGGACCGCCGTATGCGCGGCCAGTACGGGGCGAGGACCGAGGCGTGCGCGGAGCGCAGCGCCGCGTCCAGGACGTCCCACGCGTCACGGTCCTGACCCCACAGCGCGCGCAGCCAGGAGGCCGAGCCGGGGGCGCGGGCAGCGGCCCGGTGCAGCTGCTCCACGGTGAGCAGCGGGCCCGCGTCGCGCACGAGCACCAGCCCCTCTTCGAGGTCCCGCACGAAGGGCTCGACGAACTCCGGGTTGTCGCCGTCCGGCCGCAGCAGGTCCAGCAGCGGGCGCGCCCGCGCCGGGAACTCCCGCCCGACCCGGCCGCGCCAGCGCCCGAAGACCGCCTGCGCGTCGGTGCGCTGCCAGACCACCAGCGCCAGGGCCAGCTCCACCAGCGGGATCGGCTCGCTCGCGAACGTGACGTTGAACAGGTCCTCGGCCGTGAAGTGCACCCGCAGCATCGCCACCCCCCACAGGCGTCGGTCGGCCGGCCGTACCTAGCCGTACATGCGGCGCATCGCGAAGTCGACCATCTGCTCGACCGCCTTCGCGTCGAAGACCATCCGGTGGTCGCCCTCCATGTCGAGGACGAAGCCGTAGCCGGTGGGCAGCAGGTCGATCACCTCGGCGCCGGTGATCACGAAGTACTTGGACTCCTTGCCGGCGTACCGGCGCAGCTCCTTGAGCGTGGTGAACATCGGGATGACCGGCTGCTGCGTGTTGTGCAGCGCCAGGAACCCCGGGGTGTCGCCGCGCGGGCAGTAGACCTTCGAGGTCGCGAAGATCTGCTGGAAGTCCTCGGCGGAGAGCGACCCCGTGGTGAAGGCCCGCACCGCGTCCGCGAGCGAGGGCGGCGACGGCTCCGGGTACAGCGGCGCCTGCCCGTAGCCTTGCGGCGGCTGGGGTTGGGCGTACTGCTGCTGGGCACCCGGGTTCTGGTCGTAGCCGTACATGGGCCGAAGCCTACCGAGGCCCGGGGCGCCTGGGACGCCGAGTTCCGGTCAGCCGGCCTTGAGGGTGGCGACGAAGGGGGCCCAGGCTGCCGCCGACAGCACGAGAACGGGCCCGTCCGGCCTCTTGGAGTCCCGGACGGGGACGAGTCCGGCAAGCCCGTCCGCTACCTCGACGCAGTCGCCGTTGTCGCCATTGGTGTAGCTGCTCGTCCGCCAGACGGCCTTGGTGAAATCAGTCCCGTAGCTTGCCATTTCGGAGGTCCTCGGCTGTCGATTCGATCATGGCGAGGGACACCTCAGACGACAGTGCGGCGGCCCTGAGCCGATCGTATGCCTTCTTATACCGCTTCACGGTGGCCGGATCATCGATGAGTTGACCGTGATACGGGCCCTCGGTGTACATGACCGGCGGCTCGTCATCGAACTCCATGAGTTTCATCGAGTGGGCCATGAAGGGACTGAGGGGCGCGTTCCACGGGAGGATCTGTGGAACGATCCGGCGACGCCGCGCCAGTGCCGCCACGTGGTCCAGCTGGTCCGCCATCTCCCGGGACGGCAACAGCGGACTCCGCAGCAGCGACTCGTGCATGATCACCCAGTACTCCGGCCGTTGCGGGTCATCGAAGAGCCGTCCCCGCTGGAGTCGGTTCCGCACCTTCGCATCCACCTCCTCCGGCAGGTCCAGCGGGTGCGTGACGTGGGTGATCGCCCGGGTGTACGGCGCCGTGTGAAGCAGTCCGGGAATGAGCGCATGGCCCCACTCCTCGATGGACCTGGCCCGCTTCTCCATCTCGGCGACGGGCGCGAAGTACTCGGCGTGCACGCCCCTCCGGGCGTTCCGGACGTCCTCGCAGCGCCGCTCGAAGAAGCCGTCCGTCGCCAGCACCTGATCCACATGCCGCGCCAGATCCATCGGCATGCGTCGCTGGGCGCGCTCGATCTCGCTCAGGTAGCTGACGCCGTAGAAGCTGCCCTCCACCGTCTGCTGCAGGGTGAGGCCCGCCGCCTCCCGCTTCCAGCGCAGCTCCTTGCCGTAGAGGGCTGGCACGCTCGCCGAGCCGTCAATGTCCTTACTCGCGGCCACCATCGCCCACTTTCCACACTTCGCACTGTGGAGCCGAAACCCTTCCCACGCTACGCCGCACCGCGCCAGCCTGTGAGCAGTTCGTCACACTCCGCACAGGAAGGCACCGGCCATGGGCACCCACCCCCACGACCGCGAGGCCATCGAATGCCTCGACCGGCTCCGCGCAGCCCTCGCAGGGCACGGCATCACCCTCCCCTCCCTCGAACTGCACCTCCTCTCCTACGCGGGGAGCTACACCACCCCACCCCTGATCGCCCTCGGCAACTGCAACCTGGCCACGGCCCACCGGCTGGCCGACGTGCTGACCGGCGTCCGGTGAACGACCTCACCATCCGCCTGCTCGCCGTCCCCAAGGCCGCCGGACTGCTCCGGCACGCCGTGCGCGAGCACCTCGGGGCCGAGGTCTGCCCCGAGGCGGCGGAGCTGTGCGTCAGCGAGCTGCTGAGCAACGTCATCACCCACCTCGGCGAGGGCACCCCGGTCACCCTGCGGATCAGCGGAAGCGGAAGGGCAACCCGTACGCGGGTCGAGCTCACCGATCCCGATCCGCGCGCGTGGCCGGAGCCGCGGCAGGCGACGGACGAGGACGAGTCCGGGCGGGGCCTGGCCCTGCTGGCCGCCGTGGCACTGCGGTGGGGGGTGCGCCGAGGGCCCCGGGGGAAAACGGTGTGGTGCGAGCTGCCGAGAGAGTCGTCACAGTCCCCGCGCTAGGGGTTGCGCCTTATTACTGGTGGGTAGCATCATTACGTTACCGATTGGTATGTACGAGGAACCTGTCTCCCCGAGCCTTAACGGAGCCGTCGCCATGGGGCACTACAAGTCGAATCTCCGCGACATCGAGTTCAACCTCTTCGAGGTGCTCGGCCGCGACAAGCTGTACGGCACCGGTCCGTTCGAGGAGATGGACTCCGAGACCGCCAAGAGCATCCTGGCCGAGCTGGCCCGCCTCGCCGAGAACGAGCTGGCGGAGTCCTTCGCGGACGCGGACCGCAACCCGCCGGTCTTCGACCCGGCCACCAACACCGCGCCCGTCCCCGCGTCCTTCAAGAAGAGCTACGAGGCCTTCATGGACTCGGAGTACTGGCGACTGGGCCTCCCCGAGGAGATCGGCGGCACCGTCTCGCCCCGCTCCCTCATCTGGGCCTACGCGGAGCTGCTGCTCGGCTCGAACCCGGCCGTGTGGATGTACTCCTCCGGCCCGGCGTTCGCCGGCGTCCTCTTCGAAGAGGGCAACGAGGCGCAGAAGAAGATCGCCCAGATAGCCGTCGAGAAGCGCTGGGGCTCCACCATGGTCCTCACCGAGCCGGACGCCGGCTCGGACGTCGGCGCCGGCCGCACCAAGGCCATCCAGCAGGCCGACGGCTCCTGGCACATCGAGGGCGTGAAGCGCTTCATCACGTCCGGTGAGCACGACATGGAGGAGAACATCCTCCACTACGTCCTCGCGCGCCCCGAGGGCCACGGCCCGGGCACCAAGGGCCTGTCCCTCTTCCTGGTCCCGAAGTTCCACTTCGACTGGGAGACCGGCGAGCTGGGCGAGCGCAACGGCGTCTACGCCACGAACGTCGAGCACAAGATGGGCCTGAAGGCCTCCAACACGTGCGAGATGACCTTCGGCGACCAGCACCCCGCCAAGGGCTGGCTGATCGGTGACAAGCACGACGGCATCCGCCAGATGTTCATGATCATCGAGTTCGCCCGGATGATGGTCGGCACGAAGGCCATCGCCACCCTGTCGACCGGCTACCTGAACGCGCTGGAGTACGCCAAGGAGCGTGTGCAGGGCCCGGACCTGGCCAACTTCATGGACAAGACCGCGCCCAAGGTCACCATCACGCACCACCCCGACGTGCGCCGCTCGCTCATGACGCAGAAGGCGTACGCCGAGGGCATGCGCGCCCTCGTGCTCTACACCGCCTCGGTCCAGGACGAGATCCAGATCAAGCAGGCCGCGGGCGAGGACACCACCGCGCTGGTCGGCCTGAACGACCTGCTCCTGCCGATCGTGAAGGGCTACGGCTCGGAGAAGTCGTACGAGCAGCTCGCGCAGTCCCTGCAGACCTTCGGTGGTTCCGGTTACCTGCAGGAATACCCGATCGAGCAGTACATCCGGGACGCCAAGATCGACACCCTCTACGAGGGCACCACGGCGATCCAGGGCCAGGACTTCTTCTTCCGGAAGATCGTCCGCGACCAGGGTGCCTCGCTGAACGTCCTCTCCGAGACGATCAAGAAGTTCCTGGCCGAGGCCGTCGGCGGCGAGGAGCTGGCCCCGGCCCGCGACGCGCTCGCCAAGGCCGCCGTGGACCTGGAGGCCATCGTCGGCCAGATGATCGTCGACCTCACCGCCACCGGCGAGGACGTCAAGAACATCTACAAGGTCGGCCAGAACACCACCCGCCTGCTGATGGCCTCGGGTGACGTGGTCGTCGGATACCTGCTGCTCAAGGGCGCGGCCGTGGCCGCCGAGAAGCTCGCCACCGCCTCCGCCAAGGACGTGCCGTTCTACACCGGCAAGATCGCCGCCGCGAAGTTCTTCGCCGCGGAGGTCCTGCCGGGCGTCGCGGTCCAGCGCGCGCTGGCCGAGGCCGTCGACAACTCCCTCATGGAGCTCGACGAGGCCGCCTTCTAGGCTCCGGCGCCGCCGGCGCACACCCCCGGACGACCAGCGGCCGGGCCCTCCCGCACGGGGGCCCGGCCGCCGGTCCGTCCGGCCCCGCTCGCCGGTGTGCGGGGCCGTGTGCTGCGGCTTTCCCCGTTGTCGGTGCTTCATGGGACTCTCGTACGTATGAGTGCACAGGAGCAGCAGCGCAGCAGGGGGTACTCCGTCCCCACCGGGCGGCCGTACGCCCTCAAGGAACTCCAGGCGAACGTGGGCGCGCTCGGCGACCGCGTCACCGACCTGTACGACGGCGCGCACCCCGCCGAATACGACGGGATCGCCGACGCGCTGTACGTGGCCTTCCAGACGGCCGCGGCCCTGGCCCCCGCCAAGAGCTACACCGGCTGCCCCGAGCACCCCAACGGCGCCCTCGACCCCGAGGCGCCCGACGGCTGGGGCCGCTGCCTCCTGTGCAACAACCGGCGCCGCCTCGGACAGCGGCTCCAGGGTGGCCGCGCGGCCACCGCCGCGCCGGGCGAGCAGCGGCGCCTCGGCTACCCCGTACCGGACGGCCCGTACACCCTCGACATGCTCCGCCGGTACCTGCGCACCATCGACGAACAGCGCTTCCACCTGACCATCGGCTCCCCCGACCAGGACTTCGTCCGCATCGCCGACGACCTGCACCGCGCCTTCATCGTCGCCCGCGAACTGTCCCGGCCGCGCAACGCCTCCGGCTGCTCCGAGCACCCCGGAGCGCCCATCGACCCCGACGCGCCGCCCGGTGAGGCCTGTATCTTCTGCGCCGGACGCAAGAGACGCGCGCAGCGCTCCGCGCAGACCCCGGAGATGCTCCCGCGCATCCGCCGGGGCGAGCGCAGGCAGCTGCAGCGCCGCTTCGAGCGCCCGCCGGGCTGAGAATCGACGGGACCGCCGAACCACAGGCGCGGGACCAGTCCTCTCGGCCATCCGCCGCAGTCCGGCCATGGCGTACACGACCGTCGTTAAGGTGAACCACATGAGCTCTCCCGCCCGCTTCGACCGCGGCCACACCGACGATCTGATGACCTTCCTGACGGCCAGTCCGTCGCCGTACCACGCCGTGGCCAATGCGGCCGAGCGGCTGGAAAAGGCAGGCTTCAGGCAGTTGTCGGAAACGGACGCCTGGGATGCGGGCACCGGGGGCAAGTTCGTGCTCCGTGGCGGCGCGCTCATCGCCTGGTACGTCCCCGAAGGCGCGGCGGCGCACACCCCGTTCCGGATCATCGGCGCGCACACCGACTCCCCCAACCTGCGCGTCAAGCCGCTCCCGGACACGGGCTCGCAGGGCTGGCGGCAGATCGCCGTCGAGATCTACGGCGGGACGCTGCTCAACACCTGGCTCGACCGCGACCTGGGCCTGGCCGGGCGGCTGACCCTGCGCGACGGCACCGAGCACCTGGTGAACGTGGACCGCGCGCTGCTGCGCGTACCCCAACTGGCCGTGCACCTCGACCGGTCGGTGAACACCGACGGCCTCAAGCTGGACAAGCAGCGGCACATGCAGCCCATCTGGGGCCTGGGCGAGGTCCAGGAGGGCGACCTGATCGCCTTCCTGGAGGAGGAAGAGGGCCTGGAGCAGGGCTCGGTGGCCGGCTGGGACCTGATGGTCCACTCGATCGAGCCGCCCGCCTACCTCGGCCGTGACCGCGAGCTGCTGGCCGGCCCGCGCATGGACAACCTGCTGTCGGTGCACGCGGGCGTCGCCGCGCTGGCCGCCGTCTCCACGGTCGGCAAGCTCGACCACATCCCCGTGCTCGCCGCCTTCGACCACGAGGAGAACGGCTCGCAGTCGGACACCGGCGCGGACGGCCCGCTGCTGGGCAACGTGCTGGAACGTTCAGTCTTCTCGCGCGGCGGCACCTACGAGGACCGCGCGCGGGCCTTCGCCGGCACCGTCTGCCTGTCCTCGGACACCGGCCACGCCGTGCACCCCAACTACGCGGAGCGGCACGACCCCTCGCACCACCCGCGCGCCAACGGCGGCCCGATCCTGAAGGTCAACGTCAACCAGCGGTACGCGACGGACGGCAGCGGCCGGGCCGTCTTCGCGAGCGCCTGCGAGCGGGCCGGCGTGCCGTGGCAGACCTTCGTCTCCAACAACGCGATGCCGTGCGGCACCACCATCGGCCCCATCACGGCCGCGCGCCACGGCATCCAGACCGTGGACATCGGCGTCGCGATCCTGTCGATGCACAGCGCCCGCGAACTGTGCGGCGCGGAGGACCCCTACCTGCTCGCCAACGCGCTGGTGGCCTTCCTGGAGGGCTGAGCCCCGGGAAGGCCACCAGCACGCTTCTGATTACCCCTCGTCGTCCATCCCGGCGAGGACGAGGGGCAGCCGGGCCGCACCGGCGGCGGTGACCTTCACCGGAACGCCCCAGTCCTGCTGGTGGACGTGGCAGGCCGGGTACTCGTTGTCCGGGTCGTCGTCGCAGGACGCCGCCATCGCGGAGACGTGCAGGACGCCCTCCGTGACGCCGTCCGCGAGGACCAGCTCCCGGAAGAGGTCGGTCCCCGGCCCCTCCCCCGCCGCCAGCAGCCCGGGCGGGGTCGAGGAGACCAGCAGGCGCGTCGACGGCCCGTAGCGGTCGTCGAGCTTCTGCCCGGCCGGAGCCCGAAACACCACGTCGAGACGGAGCGTGCCCGGCGCCACCTCGGTCGCGGCGCGCTGCGTGCGGTGGGCGACGGCGTCGACCCGTACGGCCTCCTCCGGCAGCCGCAGCCGGGTCAGCCGGTGGCGGGCGGACTCGACGACCACGATGTCGTCCCCCGCGAGGACGGCGTCGCTGGGCTCGCGCAGGTCGGTGGCGAGCGTCGTCACCTGCCCGGTCGCCGGGTCGAACCGCCGCAGCGCGTGGTTGTACGTGTCGCACACCGCGACCGAGCCGTCCGGCAGGGCGGTGACCCCGAGCGGGTGCTGGAGCAGGGCCTGGCCCGCCTCCCCGTCGCGGTGCCCGAAGTCGAACAGGCCGGTGCCGACGGCCGTCCGGATCACGTAGCCCTCCGGGGTGTCCTCGACGTACCGCAGGGCGCTGGTCTCGGAGTCGGCGATCCACAGCCGGTCCCCGGCCGCCGCGAGCCCGGAGGGCTGGGCGAACCAGGCCTCGGCGGCCGGCCCGTCGTGCAGCCCCTCGTTGGTCGTACCGGCGGCGACCTGCACGGTGCCCGCCTCCGGATCCCACGTCCACAGCTGGTGGACACCGGCCATCGCGATCCACACCCGGCCCTGCCACCAGGCCACGTCCCACGGCGAGGACAGGTCCACGTCCAGCGCCGGCCCGGCGGTGGGCGAGCCCTGCCACCACTGCCGCCCGGTCCCGGCGACCGTCTCCACGGCCCCGGTGGCGGGGTCGTACGTCCGCAGCGCGTGGTTGACGGTGTCGGCGACGACCACCCGCCCGTCGGGCAGCAGCGCCAGGCCCTGCGGCTCGCTGAAGCTCTGCGCGGTGAACCCGCGCTCCCCGCTGCCGATCCGCCGTACGACGCTCTCCCCATCGGCGGCCAGCTCCACGAGCTGGTGCCGCGTCGAGTCGGAGACCAGGAAGTTCCCGGAGGGCAGCGGGAGCGCCTTCCCGGGGAACCGCAGATCGGTCGCCACCGGCTGGGGCGCCACGTACGGGCCGTCACCGCGCCGCAGGGTCCCCTTGGCCTCGTGCTCGGCCTCCAGCTCCTCGACCAGCCGCGCGATGGCGTGCGCGTGCCCCTCCCCGGCGTGCTGCGCGACGACGTACCCCTCGGGGTCGATCACGACGAGCGTGGGCCAGGCCCGTACGGCGTACTGCTTCCACGTCGCGAGCTCGGGGTCGTCGAGGACGGGGTGGTGCACCTCGTAGCGCTCGACGGCGTCGACGACGGCGGCGTGCTCGGCCTCGTGCACGAACTTCGGCGAGTGCACGCCGATGATCACGACGGTGTCGCGGTGCTTCTCCTCCAGCTCGCGCAACTCGTCGAGGACGTGGAGGCAGTTGATGCAGCAAAAGGTCCAAAAATCGAGAATGGTGATCCGTCCCCGCAGGTCGGCGAGGGTGAGGTCTTTCCCGCCGGTGTTCAGCCAACCGCCCTTGCCGATCAGCTCGGGGGCACGGACGCGGGCACGGCGGGGCGCGGGCGCGGGGGTGGGCGCCGGGGCAGCATCGTTCATCCTTCAAGCTTGCCATTCGCATGTGAACCCCCGGTCACGCCGGTGCGATGGCGGCCGGTCAGGGTCAGCTGCGGGAGTACGAGCCGAGGCCGACGAGGCAGTACACGTACTCGTTGATGACGGCGCCGTTGAGGGTGTAGCGGTGGGAGAAGGCGTACTCGGTCTTGGGGTAGTCGTCGCAGCGGTCCATGTCGGAGGTCATGGGGATGCTCCCGATCACCCGGTAGTGGGCGTCGGACGCCGAGCAGGAGACCTCCTCCACGTCGTCGACGCGCTGGGCGGTGGTGGAGTCCGGCAGGGTCCCGTTGAGGCAGGTGCCGCGGTCGTACGGGGTGGGCTCGGCGGGGGCGGCCGGGTAGGTGGGGCTGTACGAGGGCTCGGGCTCGGCGGAGGGGCTGTAGGACGGGCTCGACGAGCTGTACGACGGATACGGCGAAGGCGACCAGCCAGTGCCCGAGGGCGAGGGCGTGGAGGTCTCCGTGGCCGTCGGGGTCGGCGTCGAAGAGGCGGAGGCCTTGCCGTCGGTGTCGCCGTCCCCGGAACCCACCACGACGAGGCCGATGATCACGGCCACGACGACCCCGACCGCCACCAGCCATCCGGCACCCTTCCTGGCGGGCTGCCCGGGCTGCGCCGGCCCGGGGGTCCCGGCCGGCGGCCACCCCTGGATCTGGGACTGCACCTGGGTCGGGGCCTGTGCCTGGGTGATGAACGGGCTCGGCGCGGGCACCGCGGCCCCCGGGGCCGGGGAGACCTTGACCCGCGCCAGCACCTCCTGGCCGCCGACCCGCAGCCGCACCAGTTCACCGTCCCGCGTCCCGGACGGGATGCGCAGGCGGGCGGGGCCGGTCGGCAGGGTCACGGTCTTGATCACGCCGTAGGTGGCCTGCTCGGGGGTGATCGTTATGTCGAGTTCCTGCGACGACACGAGGTGCTCCTAGGGACGAGGGCGCAAGCCGTCGGACGGACCTCCTCGCAGTGTGCCAAGCGGCGCAGGGCTGACGCAGGCATTCCGCCAACCTCCCGCCAAGACCACCCAACCGACCCGGATCAGGCCAGGAAGGAACGAAGGGAGCCCGCGAGCGCGTCGACGAAGGCGTCCTGGACGGGGGCCGGGAGGAGGTCGAGGGACAGATAGGGATTGAGATCCTCCAGCTCGACGAGGAGCAGCTCACCGGAGGGCGCCCGGCAGGCGTCCACCCGCTGAATGCCGTGACTGAGGCCGTTCCACTCGACGAACGCCCGCGCGAAGGCCAGATCCGCGTCGGTCGGGGAGTAGGGCCGCAGCTCCCAGCGCCGTTCGGGGTCCGGGGCGTAGAGCGCGTATTGGAAGGCGTGGTCGACGAAGTAGAAGGACACCTCGTACGCGAAGTCGATGCGCGGCTGGATGAGGACCTCCCCGGCCGTGCCGGTCGGCTCCGCGGTGAAGGCGAGCCCGATGGAGTCGGCGCCCTGCATGGGCTTGACCACGTACTCGGGCACCTGCGGCAGCTCGGCCAGGCGGGCCGGGTCGTCGACGGTCGGTATGACCGGGTACCCGGCGGCGGTCAGATCGAGGAGGTACTGCTTGCCGGCCATGTCCCCGCGCCCGGTGAGCGGGTTGTACACCCGCACCCCGGCGGCGAGGGCGGCCGCCCGGAAGGAGTCGTAGGCCTCCTGGTAGTGCAGCACGGGCCCACTGTTGCGCACGACGACGGCATCGAAGCCGCCCATCAGCGCTTCGGCGTCGGCGGGATGACACAGCGCGAGGGCAAAGTGCTCCCGCAGCCGGGAGGTGAGGAATATGTCCTCGTCGCAGTACCGACGCCCGCGCGCCGGGTACGCCAGATCGGTCACGTAGAGCAGAGCCATGGCCAGAACCTATCCCGGGCCGGCTCCCCTGCCGCTGGAGCGCGAGGGCCGGACAGCCGGGGCCGGGGGGGGTCCCGGGTCAGCGTGGGGCCTTCCGCTCCCGCCCATCGAGGGCGGCGAGCGCCTGCCGTACGACGGCGCGCAGCTCCGCGTCCGTCACGTCGTCGCTCTCCCGCAGGTCGGGATCGATCGGGTAGTCGTCCAGCGCGTAGAAGACCTGGTCGAGCTCGTGTGACAGGGCCGGACTGATCCGTTCCCCCACCCGCAGCGCTTCCCTCCGCGCACCCAGCCACAAGGTGGCGAACCCCTCGGGCGGGACCCTTCCCGACGACAGATCCCGCATCAGCGCCAGCTGCCGGCCCGTCGCAGAGTCGGCCGGTACCGCTTGTGCGGTCCTCCAGTACCTGTGCGCCGTGGGTGCGGGAGCGGCGTAGCAGTGGACCGGGACCGTTTGGGTCGGGCTCCATTGCTGGTTGACCGTGGCCAGGTGGGTCCAGCCCAGGCGGTCGTAGAGGGCTGTTGCCGTCTTGTCGGAGGCGGCGACGTCCAGGACGGGGTGCAGGGACAGGGCGTGGGCGGCGCGTGCGGCGTGGGTCAGCAGCCGGGCGCCGATGCCGTGTCCGCGGGCCGTCGGGGAGACGAAGAGGCGGCTGATCACGGCGGTGGTCTCGGCGGGTACTCCCGTGTGACGGCTCCACACGGCCGGCGCCGCGTCGGACGTTCCGTTGCAGGACAGGCCGATGTGGCCGGCCACCCGGCCGGCCCGTTCCGCCACCCAGGCCGTGAGGAGGCCGGGCGGACTCAGCCACTCGGTGGGGCGGTCGGGCCAGTTCAGCGGGTAGCCGTCGGCCGCGTGGACCTCGGCGAGTACCCCGGCGCAGGCTTCGAGGTCGGTGTGCTTGCGGCGCCGGATGCGGTGGGAGGTCGCGCGGGTGGTCATCGGGTCGGGGGGCGCAGGCCCAGGGCTCGGTCCTTGAGGGCCGGGAACTGGGTGCGGGTTTCCGGGACCTTCGTCGGGTCGAGGTCGACCGTCAGGACGGTTTCGCCGGGGCCGGCTTCTGCCAGGACTTCGCCCCACGGGTCCACCACCAGGCTGTGGCCCGCCTGCTCGACGCCCGCGTGGGTGCCGGCCAGCCCGCAGGCGAGGACGTACGACTGGTCCTCGACGGCGCGTGCCCGGCTGAGGAGGGTCCAGTGGGAGCGGCGGCGGGCGGGCCAGCCGGCCGCGACGACCATCGTCGTGGCGCCGGCGTCGACCAGGCCGCGGAACAGTTCGGGGAAGCGCAGGTCGTAGCAGGTGGCGATGCCGAGGGTCTGCTCCGGCAGCTCCACCGTGGTCAGGGAATCGCCCGCGGACATGAGCACGGCCTCGCCCTGGTCGAAGCCGAAGCGGTGGATCTTGCGGTAGGTGGCGGCCAGCTCGCCCGCCGGGGAGAGGACGAGGGCGGTGTTGTAGAGCGAGCCGTCACCCGCGCGCTCCACGATCGAGCCGGCGTGCAACCAGACGCCGGCGTCGCGCGCGGCCTCGGACATGGCCCGGAAGGTCGGGCCGTCCAGCGGTTCGGCCTCCGTCTCGAACTGTTCGTAGGCGAAGGCGCCGACCGTCCACAGTTCGGGCAGGACGACGAGCTCGGAGCCGCCCTGGTCCCGTACGAGATCGGCTGCCCGGGCACGCCGGGAAGACACCGACTCGCCCTCGTTCACTGCGATTTGGATCAGCGAGGCGCGCACACTACCACCGTCCTGGCGTTCAAGCCGTCAACTCGGGCCTACGATCGTCACACGAAAGCACTGCCGGGGTGCTCACCGGCAGCGTAGTTTTGGAATCCGAGTCTCCGATGTCCAGAGCTTCCAGAACGCGCCACTGAACAGCACGCGAGGGGTCCCGTTGACCGTCCATCCCAGCCTCCAGCCCTATGCCGACGCGTGGACCCATTCCATCGAGGCGATATCCGAGCTGGTCCTCCCGTTGCCGGAGGGCGAGTGGAACCGGGCGACGCCGTGCCCCGGATGGTCCGTCCGTGACGTCGTGTCACACATCATCGGTATCGAGTGCGAGCAGCTCGGCGATCCGCGGCCGATCCACACCGTGGCGCGGGACCTGCGGCACGTGGTGGACGAGTTCAGCCGCTACATGGAGGTGCAGGTCGACGTACGGCGCCACCACACGGCGCCGGAGATGACGGCGGAGCTGGAGTACACCGTCATCCGGCGCGCGCGGCAGCTGCGCAACGAGAAGCGGGATCCGGGCACGCTGGTGCGCGGGCCGCTGGGCGACCAGGTGACGCTGGAGCACGCGCTGCGGCTGCGGGCGTTCGACGTGTGGATCCACGAGCAGGACCTGCGGGCGGCGCTGCGGGCGCCGGGGAACTGGGACTCGCCGGGGGCGTACGTGGCGCGGGACGTCCTGCTGGCCGGACTGCCGAAGGTGGTCGCGAAGCGGGCCGGGGCGCCGGCGAACTCGGCGGTGGTGATCGACGTGCACGGTCCGCTGGAGTTCATGCGGACGGTACGGGTGGACGCCGAGGGCAAGGGGACGCTGGACTCGTCGCCGTCGCTGGGGCCTGCGGTGCAGTTGACGCTGGACTGGGAGACGTACGTGCGGTTGGCCGCCGGGCGGGTGCGGGCCGGCGCCGTCGCCGACCGGGTGAAGGTGGAGGGGGACGGGGAGTTGGCGGACGCGATCCTCGCCCACTTCGCCGTTACGCCGTAGGCGGGCGCGGGCGGCTCGGGGCCGGGCCGAGGAGCCCGGCTCCGCGTTACTGCGTAGGCCGGGCCGAGGAGCCCGGCTCCGCCGGGACCTGGGGCTCCGCCCCAGACCCCGCGCCTCAAACGCCGGCGGGGCTGGATGTGCCCCCGCCGCCTGCCCCGTGCGGTGCGTGAGGGGCCGCCGCCCCCGTTGGCTGCGCCGGGAGCGTGACGCCGGTGCGCGTCGCCTCGCGGGTCAGTGCCCGGCCCCGCAGCCGCAGGATCCGGGCGGTGCCGAGCGCCTCCAGGACGAACACCGTCGAGAAGGCGATGCGGTAGTTGTCGCCGGTGGCGTCCAGCAGGATGCCCACGGCCAGCAGCGTGGTCATCGAGGCGAGGAAGCCGCCCATGTTCGTGATCCCGGAGGCGGTGCCCTGCCGTTCGGGGGGGTTGGCCGGGCGGGCGAAGTCGAAGCCGATCATCGACGCCGGACCGCAGCCGCCCAGGACCAGGCACAGGGTGACCAGCAGCCACATCGGCGCCCGGTCGCCCGGGTAGGCGAGGACGGAGCCCCAGAGCAGTGCCGTCAGGCCCACGGTGCCCAGGGCGAGCGGGATGCGCGAGGACTGGCGGCGGCCGACGATCTGGCCGTAGACGAGCCCGAGGGCCATGTTCGAGGCGACCACCAGGGTCAGCAGGCCTCCCGCGGTGGTCCGGGACAGCCCCTGCGCCTCCACGAGGAACGGCATCCCCCACAGCAGCAGGAACACCATCGCCGGGAACTGCGTGGTGAAGTGCACCCACAGACCGAGCCGGGTGCCCGGTTCGGCCCAGGACTCCCGGATCTGGCGGCGGACGAAGCCCCCGCCGCCGCCCCCGCGCACCACGGGCGCCGGCTCGTGCCCCTCCGGGTGGTCCCGCAGGAACAGCACCAGCGGGACCAGCACCACCAGCCCGGCCGCCGCACTGCCCGCGAAGGCCGGCACCCAGCCGACCCCGTGCAGGACGGGCGCCAGCACCAGCGTGGAGACCAGGTTGCCCGCCATGCCGACCAGCCCGGCCAGCTGCGCCATCAGCGGCCCGCGCCGGGCCGGGAACCAGCGGGTGCCCAGCCGCAGCACCGAGATGAAGGTCATGGCGTCGCCGCAGCCCAGCAGGGCGCGGGCCGCGAGCGCCATCCCGTACGAGGGCGAGAGCGCGAAGCCGAGCTGCCCGACGGTGAAGAGGACGGCGCCGAGCGTCAGCACCCGCTTCGTGCCGAGCCGGTCGACCATCAGGCCGACGGGGACCTGCATGCCGGCGTAGACGAGCAGCTGGAGCAGCGAGAAGGTGGCCAGCGCCGAGGAGTTGACGTGGAAGCGGTCGGCGGCGTCGAGTCCGGCCACACCGAGACTGGTACGGAAGATCACCGCGACGAAGTACACGGCGACGCCGATGCACCAGACGGCGACGGCCCGCCGCCCGCCCGGCGGATCGCGGTGGAGGGAGGCGCTCACCGGCCCGTCCCCCGCACGAGCGCCTCGACCCGGCCGATGTGCCCGCGCACGGCGGCGGCCGCCGACTCCGCGTCCCCGGCCCGCAGCGCGTCCAGGATCTCGGCGTGCTCGGCCATGCTCCGCTCGACGCGGTCCGGGTGGGCGTGCAGCAGGGCTACGCCCATCCGCAGCTGGCGGTCGCGGAGCTGGTCGTAGAGGCGGCACAGGATCTGGTTGCCGGCGCTGCGCACGATCTCGGCGTGGAAGGCGCGGTCCGCGGCCATCATCGCGGCGAGGTCGCCCGCGGCGGCGTGCCCGCGCTGCTCCTCGACCAGTGCGGCCAGCCGGTCCAGCAGGCCCGGTGGCGCGGGGACGGCCCTGCGGACCGTGAACTCCTCGACGAGAAGCCGGGTTTGGAGGACATCGGTGATCTCCTGGGCGGAGACCGGCTGCACCAGCGCGCCCTTCTTCGGGTAGAGCTTCAGCAGCCCCTCCGTCTCCAGGCGCAGCAGTGCCTCGCGGACCGGCGTGCGGGAGACCCCGACGGCCTCGGCCAGTTCGCCCTCGGTGAGGAGGGTGCCGCCTTCGTAGCGGCGGTCGAGCACCCCCTGCTTGACGTGCAGGTAGACGCGTTCTGCGGCGGTGACGGTGCTGGCGGCGGGCGGCATGCGCACAGCTTAGATACAACAGGGGTGCACGCCGGTTCCCGTCCAGGATGCGGACAGCGCGGGCGGCCACTGCATCGAAGGATGTACCGCGCCTTCGTCCGCCCGCACGACGTACGGGGTCCCGCGCGCCGGGAGCCTGGAGTCATGGCCGACACCCTCTCCACCACGGGCGCCCGTTCGAGCGCCGCCGGCGCCGCCCGGCTCCCGCTCCTCGACGTCCTGCGCGGCGCCGCGATCCTCGGCACGCTCATGACCAACGTCTGGATCTTCGCCTCGCCCGGTTCCGAGTGGAGCGTGCTCCGCGGCGGGCTCACCGCACCGGACCCGCTCACCGACCCGTCGGCCGCGACCGTCGCCGAGGGCGTCTTCCGCTTCCTCGCGGACGGCAAGTTCCTGGCCCTGCTGACCGTCCTCTTCGGCGTGGGCCTGGCCATCCAGTACGACTCCGCCGCGCGCCGCGGCGAGCCCTGGCCGGGCCGCTACCCGCGGCGCGCCGCCTTCCTCTTCGCCGAGGGCACCGTCCACTTCGTCCTCGTCTTCGCCTGGGACGTGCTGATGGGGTACGCCGTCACCGCCCTGCTCGTCGCGCGGCTGCTGGCCCGCTCCGAGAAGGTCCGCCGGTGGGCCATGGGGACGGCCGCCGGGATCCACCTGGCCCTGCTCGCGCTGGTCACGCTGGACGCCCTGTCCCGGCCCGACTCCGCGCCGCGCTCCCCGGACCCGGCCGCCGTCGAGCTGTACGCCCGCGACGGCTTCGGCGGCTACGCCGCCCAGGTCGCCTTCCGGCTGGAGAACGTCGCCGCGCTGCGCATCGAGCCCGTCTTCTCCTTCGGGCTGCTCGTGTTCCTCTTCCTCCTCGGTGTCCGGCTGCACCGGGCCGGCGCCTTCGCGGACACGGCCGCCGGCCGCCGGATCCGCGTCCGGATGGCCGGGTGGGGCCTGGGCCTCGGGCTGCCGCTGAACGCCGCGACCACGCTCGGCGGCGGCGACTTCTTCGCCCTGGGCCGCTACGGCGTCGCGCCACTGGTCGCCATCGGCTACATCGGCCTGATCGGGACCGCCCTCGACCGGCGGTGGCTGCCGAGGCCCGCCGCCACCGCCCTCGGCTCCGTCGGCCGTACCGCCCTGACCTGCTACGTCGCGCAGAACCTGCTGTGCGTGCTGCTCTGCTACGGCATCGGGCTGGGCCTGGCCGAGCGGCTCGCGGGCAGCGGGCCCTGGTGGGTAATGGCCCTGTGGGCGGGCGTGGGTCTGGTCCTGGTCGCCGGGTCGCGGCTCTGGCTGCGCCGCTTCGACCGCGGCCCGCTGGAAGCCGTACAGCACGCGGCGCTCAGGTCACGGTGACGTCGAGGACGAACTCGTCGTACGGGGCCTCCTGCGGGTAGGGCGGCCGGATCTGCGCCCAGCGGATCCGGGCCCGGCCTCCCGGCGGGCGGCCCCGGATCAGGTAGGCCCGCTCCACCGGCGCCCCCGGCAGGGTCTGCGCCGCCGGGGACGGCTCCTCGGAGACCGCCACCGTGTCCGTGTCGCCCGTGACCTGCCAGGTCCACACGTACCCCCGCGCGCCCCGCCCGGTCAGCCGCAGCTCGTACGTGTCACCGGCGGCCAGCGCGATCCGTCGTACCTCCACCGGCGGCTCCTCTCAGGCGGGGCCGATCACCGCACCCTCGTGCCAGCCCGCGCCGTCCCGCCAGTAGTGCTGGAGCAGGCGGTCCGTGCGCAGGACGACGACTTCCAGGTTGAACCCGAAGCTGCCCTGGAGCATCCCGGTGACGGCCAGGACGTCGTGCCCGAAGACCGCGCTGCGGCTCCAGGCCGCGCCGGCCGCGTTGCCGCGCCACCAGTGCTCGACGCGCCCGCCGGCGACGGCCACGCACAGCTCGTAGTTCCCTGCGGTGTCCTCGTCCACGGCCCCGTACTGCCCCTCGATCAGGCAGGGCGCGGAAACGGCCCCCGTACCGCTGCCGAAGACCTCCCCGGGGCGCCAGGCGAAGCCGTTCGCGTCGTCGCGCCACCACAGCTGCATCCGGCCGTCGCCGCGGGCGGCGACCAGGTCGAGCCGGCGGCCGCGGGTCTGGACGAGGGCGGGGCCGTAGTGGGCGATGCCGGAGGCGAAGCGGCCGCCGTCGTTCCAGGTCCAGGGGGCGCCGTTGATCCGCCACCAGTGGTTCAGGCGGCCGTCGGCGGTCCGGACCACCACCTCGAAGTTGCCCGGCTTGCCGTAGTCGCTCTGGATGAACGCGGGGGTCGAGCCGACGGCCGCGTCACCCGGGCCGAAGGCGCCGCCGTCGCGCCAGACCCCGGCGGACTGCTCGTAGTACCAGTGGCGCAGCCGGCCTCCCGTGGTCACGTGCAGGGACTCCATGTTCCGGTTGTAGGTGGTGCCGGTGAAGGCGGGCTGGCCGGAGGCGTCGTGGGCGAAGGTGCCCGCGCGGGCCCAGGCGAAGGGGGCGTCGCCCTCGCGCCACCAGTGCTGGAGGCGGCCGGCGCCGGCGGTCGCGAGCAGCTCGAAGTTGCGGTGGGCGCGGCCGTTGCCGCTCTCGTAGACGGCGCCGGTGTGCAGGCGGCGCTTGCTCCACGGGTCGATGTTGGTGCCGCGCAGACCGCACTTGGCCCAGTAGTCGATGTTGACCTCGCCGTAGGCGATCCGGCCGTAGCCGCCGGCGTGGTAGCCGGTACCCCAGGAGTTCTTGAACAGCCAGCAGCCGGCCGCGTCGTCGTATCCGACGATCAGCACGCAGTGCCCGCCGGCGAGGTGGTCGCTGGTGCGGTGGTAGACCCCCGAGCCCAGGCCGAAGAAGTCGTCGTAGACGTCGAAGCAGGCGGTGAGCGGGCCGACCGTGTCCAGCCAGACCTTCTGCTGCTCCACGTCGCCGAGCCGGACGTAGTCGGTGATCCGGACGGTCCGGCCCGAGCGGTCCCAGCTGGGCGTGTACTCGGCGCGCCAGGCGTCGCGGCGGGCGGCGGGCAGACCGGCGGGCGGGGTGCTGTACGGCCAGCAGTCCGGGTCGGCGAGGCCGCCGTTGTCCTTGATCCAGTCGAGCGCGGTCTCCGGGTTCGAGCCCTGCCCGCAGCTGAAGCGGAGCCC
This sequence comes from Streptomyces sp. NPDC088762, assembly GCF_044750905.1. NCBI lineage: Bacteria > Bacillati > Actinomycetota > Actinomycetes > Kitasatosporales > Streptomycetaceae > Streptomyces > Streptomyces sp. NPDC088762. The sequence goes on along the minus strand of NZ_JBIVKT010000001.1, from coordinate 715,146 downwards.
GTCGTGGACGTCCCCCTCTGACCTTTTCGCCCACACACCGTGCTCTATGCGGGCCATGGACTCCACCAGCCCGGCCGCGCCGAAGGCCCAGCAGGAACCGCACGGATTCTGGTCCTTGACCTTGGTGATCCAGGGCCGGCCCCAGCGGCTGCGCCAGTCGACGGAGGCGGGGCGGGGGGCGCGGGTGGCCTGCGACCCCGGCAGCAGGCCGTGCGCGGCCCTGCGCCGGGTCAGGTGCGGATTGGCGCTCTCCCGCCCGATGAGCGCCCGCAGGTCCACGTCCCGCACCGCCTCGGCGGGCGTCAGGTTCGCCCCGGGCTCCAGGCCCAGCGAGGGCCGCGGCACGGGCTCCTCGTCGGCCAGGTGCTCGATGACCGACCACCGCGCCCCCCGCGCCACGAGCTGCGCCCGTAGCTCCCCCGCCGTCTGGACAGACTCCTCCGGCATGCCGGCCCCCCAGCTGCATCCGTTCGGCTCCGAACCCCGGGAGCGTCCCCCCGCCGCCGGTGGCCGTCAAGGGGCGCCGCGCGGTCGCGCGGGCGCACGGGGGGCTCGTACGGTACGGGGATGGACCAGGCGCGCACGGCACGGCAGTTGGCGGCGATCGGGGAGGTGCTCGGCCTGGGGGTGGAGGTCTGGCTGCGGGGCGGCTGGGCCATGGACTTCTGGCTCGGCGGCGCGCCGACGCGGGACCACGAGGACGTGGACTGGTTCGCGTGGTCCCGGGACGCGGAGCGACTCGCGGAGCTCTTGGCGGCACGCGGCTACGAGGTCCAGCGGGCGGACGACCAGCAGCTGGACCTCGTACGCGACGGCGAGGAGCTGAGCTTCGCGCTGGTCTCCCGCGATCCGGCGGGCCGGGTCGTGGTGGCGGGCGGCCCGTGGGCGGGGACTCCGTGGCCCGACGGAATGCTGGAGCCGGTCGTTCTCGGCCGCCTGGGCGCGCTGGAGTGCCCGGTGGTCTCCCCGGCGGCGCAGATCGAGATCAAGCGGATGATGCCGGTGTGGGTACCGGACCGCCCCCGCCGCCCGAAGGACGCCGAGGACGTGGCCCTCCTGGAGGCGGCGCTCAGGGAACGGGCGGGGCCGGCGGGCCGTGCCTGACGGCCTCGGTCAGCGGGCCGCCGCGAAGGCCGCCCAGGCGGTGTCGGTGACCCTGATGACCGGCCCGTCCGCCCGCTTGCTGCCCCGCAACCTCCTCGGGCGCTGCCTGCACTTCGACGAGGAGGAGTTCGGCGAGTGGTACGACTCCTCGCTCCGCCAGGGCGGACAGCCGGGAGCCCTGGCCCCGCGGTACGTCCGCGGGGCCGGGGCTCCGGTGTGTGGTGCCGCCGGTGCGGCTAACGCGGGGCGAAGTAGCCGAGCAGGTCGGTGACCACGTGGTTGCTGCCGCCGTAGCTGTTGGTGATGTTGATGCGGCCGCCGAAGGCGGGGGTGGTGACGTGGTTGGGGACATTGGCGCCGGGGCGGGTGTTGAGGCTGCTGGCCCCGGGGAGGGTGCCGCCGTAGCCGTAGACGGTGAGGAAGCCGGGGGCGGTGGTCTCGGTGGCGGTGACGTTGACGACGGCGCCGAGGGCGGCCGCGGGGACGCCGGCGACGGTGGTGGTGGCGCCGGGGCCGAGCTTGCCGGTGCTGCGGGTGTCGGCCAGGCGGGTGGGGACGACCGGCGTGAAGAGGGCCTTGCCGTCCTTGGCGTAGTAGCCGACCGCGTCCAGAACCAGATCGGTCGAGCCGCCGTTGTTGTAGAGGGTGATGGTGCCGTTCGGACCGACCGGGACGATCGCCTGGTTGGACTTGTCCTGACCGGGCTCCGGGTTGAGGTTCGAGGTCGCGGGGCGCTCGTCCGGGTCCGGGTAGGCGATCACGTGCGTGGGCGTCGTGGTGTTGGTGCTGGTCAGGTTCAACGCGACGGCGGAGGCGTCGGCGGGGACACCGTTCACGCCGGCCACCTTGACGGTACGGGTCTGACCGGCACCCAGCGCGCCGCCCGCACGGCGGGTGTCGGTGAGGCGGGTCGGGGCGACCGGGGTGAAGCCCTGCCCGGTGTTGGGCTGGTAGTAGCCGACGAAGTCGACGATGAGGGAGGCCTTGCCGGCGTTGAGCTGGGCCAGCACCGTGCTGCGCGCCCCGACCGGGACGGTCACCGTGTTGGAGGCGGTGCCGCCCGCGTGGACGTTGACGTTCGAGGTCGCCGGCCGCGCCTGGCCGGCGGGCCAGACGCTGAGGTGCGTGTCCTGGCTCGCGTCGGTGACGGTGACGTTGAGGACGGCCACGGCCATGCTGCCCGAGAGGACGTGGCCCGGCACGGTGAGGCCGGCCGGCAGGGGTACTTCGACGGGGGAGCCGCCCCAGACAGGAACGTTCCGCGAGCGGGTGTCCAGCACGCGGAACGGAGTGCCGGGCACGTAGCCGGAGGGGGCGTAGTCGACCCGCACACTGTGGGCGGCCGTGGACGTGGCGCCCGTGGAGTCCTGGAGGGTGACCGTCACGGTGTACGTACCGGGCACGCTGTAGGCGTGGCTTGGGTTGCTGCGGCTGTCGCCGTGCTCCTGTTGGCCGTCACCGAAGTCCACGTCCATGCGCTGCACCGGCCACGGTGTCGCCGAGGCCTCCGTGTCGACGAGGACGCTCAGCGGGAGGACGTGGCTGAGCGGGTCGGTCGAGGTCGGCAGGAGCGGCGTCGCGGTGAAGGCCGCGGTCAGGGGGACGGCCGGGGTCACGTTCACCCCGTTCGTGGCTGTCCGCTCCACCCCGTCGCTGGCGACCGCCGTCACCTTGACCTGGCACCACGTGCACGGCGAGCCGTAGGCGTGCTCGGCGCTGAACTCCTTGGTGACCACCGGGGGCGTACCGTCACCGAAGTCGTAGTGGAAGGTGAGCCCGCCGGGCCACCGGTTGTCCGCGACGGCCGTCGCCTTCACCTTGGTGCCGACCGGCGCCCAGGACGGCTCGACCTTCAGCTCGACGCCCTTGAGGAGGTCCTGGGTCTCACGGGCACCGCGGTCGATGTACGCGCCGTCCTTGCCGGTGTTGGGCACGCGCGGGTCGTCGGCGGTCGGCTTCCCGTAGTAGTCGGTGGGCAGCACACCCGGAGCCGTGGCGTCGCCGGAGTCGATGGTCGGGGACGTGTCCCACGAGTCGACGTCCGTGCCCGCCGGGGTCAGGATGTCGTGCGCGCCCTGGCCGGTCGCGGTCCGGAAGGCCTCCGTGGTCGAGTACGAGGTGCCCGCCCACCGGTAGGCCGGGACCTTGCCCGTGTGGTCGTGGGTGGTCAGGTTGTAGTCGGCGCGGGTGCCCGGCGCCGAGGTCTGCGACACCGCGAGGGATTCCATCTGCCCCGCCGGGCAAGGGCCGGTGGAGTAGGAGTGGAGCACGTTGTTGAAGAGCGCCGAGCCGGGGACGGCGCCGCGGACCCAGATGCGCGGGGCGCAGCCGCCATACAGTGTGTTGTTGGTGACGACGGTGCCGGGAGCGTCCGACACCTTGAGGGCTGCCTCGTCCCCGGTGCCGTGGATCTCGTTGCGGCCGAGCAGGGTGCCCTGCGAGCCGCCCTCGATCCGCGCGATGTCGATCGTGCTGCGGGTGACGCGTACGCCCTTGCTGCCGTCGCCGACCGCGAGACCCGTGGAGCCGTCCGGCTGGAGGTGGGACCGGTCCACCTCGACCTCGGAGGAGCGGGTGATCTGCAGACCGTTTCGGAGCTGGAGACCGCGGAGCACCACGTGGGAGGCGCCGCTCACTGTCAGACGGGCACCCAACACACCGAGACCCGACGGGGTCCCCGTGAACGTGATCGGCTTGCCGGGCTCGCCTGAGCGGTCGATGGTGACGGCCTCGTTGAAAGTGCCCAGCGGGTCGATCCGTACGGTCTGGCCCGGCCGCACGACCTTCACCGCGGCCGAGATCGTGCAGAACGGAACGGCCTGCGTACCGGATCCGGTGTCGGAACAATGGGAGCCGTCGCCGTTGCCGACGTACAGCAAGGCCGGGGTCTCGGCAGCCGCGGCGCCGGCCGGAAGGCCGAGAAGGGTGACGAGACCTGCGGTCAGCAGGACCGTCGCGCGAATGGAACGCACCGGAAGGGTTTCCTTCGTGAAGAGAGACGTGGAGTCACGAAGGACGGCGCGGCGCCGCACGACTGGTGGACGTCCTGTCGGCAGGCGTCCTGTTCCCCAGCAACGATCGGCGCACGCGACCCCCCGCGCACGGCCGTCATCATCGCTTGTCCGCAAGGCGGATGTCACCCCCCCATGGGGCGACCGGGCTTACGGCAGCCGCGGTCGCACCGCCGACCAGGCATCGACCTCCCGCGCCAGGGGGTCGGTGTCGCGGAGGAGCAGGACGAGGCGGATCTCCGTCACCTCGTAGATCAGGCCGTCGGCCGGGCCGGGTGCCGTCACCCACCGGTCCGGTCACACGGGACCGTCCTCGAAGTGGTGCACGACGATCCAGTAGTCGTCGTCCTCCTCGGTCAGCGCGCACAGCCGCCGGCCGTCCGGCGACATCGCGATGACCATGGAGCCGGCACCGGGCACGAGGGCGGCGGAGAGCGCGGTGTGCGCCGTGCCGCGCACACGGACCCAGTCCCGATCGGCTCCCCGGACCAGGAAGCAGCCCTCGCCGTCGATGACACCGGCGGCCCGGGCGTGCTCGCGCCACAGCCGGTCGGCTTCCTGCAACGCTCCCGGAGCGGTGCGCGGCACCGTGGCCACCGGCTTCACCTCGACGTTGACGACGGCCTTGAAGGCCCGCGCGTACGAGGGCACCTCCTCGCCGGCATGCCCGGCCACCGCCTCCAGCCCGGCCTTCGCAAGCTGCGGCGCCGGCGCGCCCGCACTCTGTTCCCCGGTCATGCTCAGCCACCATTCTCGTAGAACAGGTGATGGTCGCCGCCCTCTTTGTTGATCTTGGCGTAGCGTTCCATCTCTTTGTAATTGCTGTTGTCCCAGCCGAAGTTGACGAACTGGCCGCCGTCGGGCCGCTCACCCATCGCCTTGGGCATGCCCGCGTGGAAGTGCGGGCCCGCCGGGTCGTGGGTGTGCTCCACCACCACGCGGGAGCCCCCGCCGTCCTTCAGCTCGTACTGCCAGAAGGTACCCAGGTGAGAGGGGTTGTCGGAGTAGGTGTAGCCCTCGACGTGCTTGAGGCTGATGTCATCGGTGACCTTCCAGGTGGCCCACAGGTCGTCCACGTCGGGGTCCACCCCGGCCAGCTTGTGCGCGGCGTCACGGGCTTCCTCCCGGGTCTTGAAGGGGTTGCTCTTCTCGCCCTTGGGCGGGCAGCCGTCCGGGGCCAGGCCCAGCGGGTCGGCCCAGGTGTGCGGGTTGACGACGTACGTCGACGGGTTCGGCGCGGGGGCCAAGCCCAGCGGGTCGGGGCTCAGGTAGCGCGCCGTCAGCGGGTCGTAGTGGCGGAAGACGTTGTAGTGCAGGCCCGATTCCGGATCGAAGTACTGGCCCGGGAACCGCAGGGGCGTGTAGGCCGTCGCGTCCCGGTTCCAGGTGGTGCTGCCCCAGAGGGTCGACCGGGTGCGCCAGGCCACGGTGCCCCGCTCGTCGACCAGCTCCGTCGGGGTGCCGATCAGGTCCGTGACGATCGCGAAGAACCGCTGGTCCACCTCGCCCTGTGCGGCGGTGCGGATGCGCTCGGTCTGCGCCAGCGGGTGCAGACCCCGGTGGTCCCACGTGAGGGTCACTTCCCGGTCCGAGCCGGCCGTGCGCGTGGTCTGCTCGCACAGGGTCGAGCCGTCCCAGGTGAACAGCACCTCCTCGGCCACCTCGCCGGCTGCCGTGAGCCGCTGCTTGGCGGTGCGCCGGCCCACTTCGTCGTACCGGTAGCGCCAGTGGGTGCCGTCCGGCGTCCGAACGGCGACCAGCCGGTCCCGGGCGTCCCACTCGTAGCGCCAGGTGTCGGGCTTGCGCGAGATCCGGGCCTGCTGTCGCAGTACCACGCGTCCCAGTGCGTCGTACTCGTAGCGGACCCGGCCCGCCCGGGTCAGCCGCGTTCCCTCGTAGGCGCGCGGCCCGGTGGCCGACTCTCCGCCCGGGTGCACCTGCGGCCACGAGGCCGAACTCTGGTTGCCCGCCTCGTCGTACGCGTAGACCTCGGTCCACTCCTCGGCCCGTACGGCGGTCACGCGTCCGGCCGGGTCCAGCTCGAACCGCCGCAGGCCGGCGTGCAGGTCGTCGATCTCCACGAGGGCGCCGTCCGGGCGGTAGGCGTAGCCGCGGCGCTGGATCACCCGCCCGTCGTGGCCGGTGACGGCTCGGCCCGCCAGCCGGCCCCGCTCGTCCCAGGTGCTGGAGAGGCTGAGGTGGTCGCCGATCCGCCGGACCAGCTCGCGGCCGGCCGAGTCGTACTCGAACGTGATCGTGCGGCCGGCGGTGGTCATCTCGCGGCAGTGGCCGGCTTCGTCGAAGGTCCAGCCGCTCACCGCTCCCGCCGGTGTCCTGCGCCCGGTGCGGCGGCCCAGCTCGTCATACGTGTACGTGAGCGTGCGCCCGTCCACCGTCTCCGAGCGCAGGCGGCCGGCACTGTCGCGCAAGCGGGTCAGCGTGCCGTGCGGCCCCGCCGCGTGGGCGAGCTTCCCGAAGAGGTCGTACTCCAGGGTCGTGATCTCCCCTTCGCACTCCCTGCGGACCGCCTGCCCGAGTTCGTTGCGGTGGTAGAGCGTCTGGCCGAGGGCGTTCTTCCGGCTCAGCAGCCCGCCCGCAGCGTCGTAGGCGTATTCCACGGTCCGGCCGTCGAAGTCGGTCTCGGCGATCAACCGGCCCGCCGGGTCGTAGGTGTACGACCACTGCATGCCCTGCGGATTGGTGACCCGCGTGAGCTGGAGGTCGGCGTCGTGCTCGAAGGTGTGGCGCACGCCGTCAGGGCCGGTGCGTGCCACGAGGAGGTCGAAGTCGCCGTATTCGTAGGACGTGACCCCGCCGCAGGCGTCGGTGTGGCGGACGCAGTTGCCCTCGCCGTCGTACTCCCAGGACTGTTCGGTGCCGTCCGGTTCGGTCCGGTGCAGCAGGCGGCCTTCGGTGCTCCAGGCCAGGCGGGCGGTGTTGCCGAGCGGGTCCGTGACCGCGACCGGGCGGCCGAAGGCGTCGCGCTGGTAGCGGGTCACGGCACCCATCGGGTCGGTGATCTCCAGCGGCAGGCCGGCGCGGTCGCAGCGGATGGCGGTGGTGCGCCCCAGCGCGTCGGTCAGCGATGCCAGGTTGCCGCGCTCGTCGTAGGTGAAGGTGGTGGTGCTGCGGGCGATGTCCGTGGCGGAGGTGATGTTGCCGCGTTCGTCGTAGGTCCGGTGAACCGTGGTGCCGTCGTGGCGGGTGAGGCGGATCGGGCCGCCGGGACCGTCATAGCGGGCGGTGGCCTCACGGCCGTCCGGCCGGATCAGGGAGACCAGTCGGCCGTCCTCGTCATAGGCCATGCGGCTGGTACGGCCGAGCGGATCCGTACGCGAAGTGATCCGGTTGAACCGGTCGTAGGTGAAGCGGGTCGCCGATCCCGTGGCGTCGATCTCGGCGACGATCTGGGCCCGGTCGTTGACCTGGTACTGGCGTCGGTGTCCGAGGGCGTTGACCACGGTGGTGACCGTGTCGGTGTACTCGAACCGGGCGTTGAGGTGGCCGTTGGTGCCGGACTGGGCGATGCAGCGGTGCCGGTCGTCGTAGGTGTAGTCGAAGTGGCGGCCGTTGGTGTCGGTCCAGGAGATGATCCGGCCGAGGTCGTCGTATCCGAACCGGAAGGGGCGGCCGGAGGAGTTGGTGATCTCGGACAGGTGGCCGTCGGTGTAACCGTAGTGGAGGATTCCGGTCCCGTCTGCCAGGGCGAGGCCGGTCACCCTCCCCTCGGAAACGGTCAGCTTCAGGTGGTAGCCCCCGCTGTGGAGCACCTCGCGGGGGGTGCCCTCAGCGTCGTGGACGAAGGCGACGTGGTTGCCGTTGCGGTCGTCGATCTGCACCAGAAGCGCCAGCTCATCGCTGTGGGCGGCGAAGTGCCAGACACGGCCGCTGTGCGGATCGGTGATCCGGTAGCCGCGGCCGTCGGCGTCGCGGGACAGCGGCCAGCGGTGTCCGTGCGACGGGTGGACGGGAACGCCGGGCGCCGGGTGCGGGTAGGAGAGGACGCTGGTGTCCTCCCGCACGAAGACGATGCCCTCCGCGTCGATCTCCAGCCGCTGGTCGATGGTGCTGGCCCAGGCCGGCCCGAACCAACGGCCCGCACGGTACGAAGACTCGAAGGTGCGCTCGAAGAGCAGCGGGAGGCTGCCGGGCAGGGCGAGGTCGGTCTGGGTGAGGATCATGCGGCCCGTCGCGACGTCCACCGGGTCTTCCGCGCACACCTTGTCCTTCGACGAGTCGCGGGAGGAGGTCTCCGGGCCGTCCTTGTCCACGTGGGTGCGGCCGGGGCCCTTGAGGTCGTCGGCGTGCTTCGCGATCGTGGCGCCCTTCTTCAGGGCGCCGAGACCCTTGCTGCCGACCAGCTCGGGAAGCATCTTGCCGATGCCCTCGGAGGGGTCCTTCATGAACTCGTCGAGCATCTGCTTGCCCGCGCCCATGGGGTCGTTGGCCGCCACCGCCAGGCCCGCGACCGTGGAGTTCAGGCTCGTCAGGTACTCGGCGGGGTGGGTCAGGTTGTAGGGGTCCATCGGGTTGACCGAGCGGACGAAGTTGACCAGACCCGCCGTGCCCTTGACGACGCCGCCCGCGAGATGTGTCTTCGCGATCTCCAGGTAGTCCAGGCCGTCCTTGAGCTGCTCGGCGTACGAGGGCTTCGGCGGGGCCGCGTCGCGGGCGGCGCGGACCGCCGTGGCGGCGCTCTCCGCGACCTCGTTGCGCTGCTTGCGGGCCGTGTCGAGCTTGTCCTGGGCGGCCTTGGCCAGCGGGACGCCCGGGTCGGTGAAGTGCTCGGACGGACGGGGCGGCAGCGTGTCCTTCTTCGCCTCGACCGCGTCCTTGTAGGCGTCGATCGACTTGTTGTAGGCGTCGCGCGCGTCCTGAGAGGCCTTCTTGGCCTTGTTGTACTCCTCCAGGGCCTCCTTGGCCTGGCCCTGCGCCCACTCCACGGTCTCCGCGAAACGGCCCATCGCGTCGGCGGCCTTGCCGAAGGCCTCCGCCGCCTTGAACCAGCGCGGCGGCTCCTTCGCTATGGCGTCCCGGTAGGCGTCCGCCGACTTGCCCTTCAGGCCGTCGCCCTCCAGGCCCTTGAGGCCGTTGCCCACCTGCTCGAAGGACGACTTGAAGTCGTTCAGGTGCGAGACCTGCGCGCGGATCTTGGAAACGCTTCCGTAGACGAGCTTCTTCGGGTCCTCGGTCTGGCCCAGCTCCAGTTCCGCAACGTCCGCGCCCAGTTGATTGGCGGCCGAGCGGCTCTTGTCCCGGATCCAGTCGCCCGCCTCGTCGAGGCCGACGTCCTCCGCGACATCGGCGACCTTGTCACCGGTCCACTCGATCGCATCGCCCAGCTTCTCGGCACCGTCCTCGACGACGTCCTCGACGACATCCGGAACGAAATCCCGCCAGCCCATCAGTTACCGTCCCCCTTCGCCTGGTCCAGCAGGTCCTTCAGCGAGCCGATCTTCCCCGTGGAGGTCAGCTTGTCGCCCGTGTCCGACCAGGTCTGCTTGATGTCCTGCCGGCTCTTCTCGAACGACTCCGCGCTGTAGTCCGGCTTGTAGACGTCCGCCCGCCAGATGTCGTCCCAGCTCTTCTTCTCGATGTCGTCCTCGCTCGCGTGCGGATTGCCGTACGCGGCGTTCGCGGCGACCTTGAAGGCGCCCTCGATGTACTGGTCCTCCTCCCACACCGTGCCGGCCGCGATGCCCAGGTTCCCGGCCAGGGCACTGGCGTTCTGGATGAGGCTGCGCACGCCCCACTCCCAGCGCTCGCAGAAGTCCTCGAAGTCCTTGGCCAGGCCCATGTGCCCGGCCTCCATCCCGGTCATGGACAGGTCCTCGAAACCCGACCCCATCGATGCGCCGCCCGCGTCCCCGGTCTCGCGGAGCTCGGCGATGGCCTTGCGCAGGCCGTCCTGGATGTTCTTGACCGCTGTCGGCGAAACCTCGAGGTCCCCGTTGCCCGCCATCAGGCAGCGTCCCCGGTGTCGACGGCGACCGCGTCCGGGACGATGCCCACGACCGGCGGGAACAGCATCGAGCCGTCCTCGTCCGCCACGTCCACGGCGACGCCGGTCGGGCCGTCGATCGTGGGAATCACCTCGTCGACGAGGCGGGCCCCGAGGATCGCGAGGTACTCCCACTCGCGGTGGGCGGCGCCGCGCTGCTGCGCGAAACGCGCCAGGGCCGCCTCGTCGGTGAAGGCGTAGATCCAGCGGACTCCGCCCTGCCACCCCGACATCAGCCCGCTGCCCTCGCCCTCGGACAGCGGTACGAGCAGTGCCGTGCGGCGGAATTCACCAAGCAAACGACCCGAATGCCCGGAACCGCCGCGCATGGCAACGATTTCCTCGATCAGTCCCATGTGCTGTGCCCCCGTTTCCCGGGAGCCATCGGCCGCCCCCGATTCGCATACGTTACTAAGGCAAGCGACAGCCTGGTACCCGAGGCCTCCGCCGGATCCCGCAGCGCCCCGGCGCCCGCACCCTCGGCCCCCGCACGGGGAGCCGGCCCGTACAGCGGCCGGAGCGGCCCCGTTAGGCTGCTCGGCATGCATGGCTGGACTGCGCCGAGCGCCATCGAGCGGGAGTTGTACGAGACCAAGGCACGCGGCGACTGGGCCGGGTTCCTCGACGCCCTCGCGCGCGCCGAGCTGTTCATGCCCCAGCCGCGCGCCCAGGTCGACGCCGAGCCGCAGCACGCGCGGTTCCACCCGGCCCCGGACGGCAGGAGCCTCGCCGTCTACACCCGCGGGATGCTTCCGGCGCCCACCCCCGAGACCGTCTTCCACCGCCAGAGCCTCGCCTGGTTCGCGAACGCCTGGGACCACCGGGACCCCGCCTTCCTCGCCGTGAACCCGGGCAGCCCCGCCGAGGCCTACCTGACCACCACCCCCGCCGACCGGGCCCGCTGGCGCGCGCACTGGGACAGGGCCGCCACCTGGGGCCTGGCCCCCGGCGCCGTACACGCCCTGCACACCGGCGGACCGCTGCACGGCCCGGTGGCCCACGGGCTCGCCGTCGGGGCGCACCTCGCCGTCAGCAACGGCGAGTTCTGGAACGCCCTCGCCTACCACGGCAGCGGCTACACCCGCGAACGCGACCGCATCCGCGCGTCCTGGGGCATCACGGACACCGCCGGCTGGCTCGACGTCCTCCAGAGCATGCTGAACGCCGAGATCGTCAGTCCCGTCTGGGAGTTCGCCCTGCGCGTGCGCCGGGTCCTCGCCTCCGACTTCGCCGGTCCGGTGGACGTGGAGCACTGGCGGCACGCCGCCGAGACCACCCTGCGCCGCAGCGCCGAGCGGTCCGCCGAGCCGCAGCTCACCCCCGACGGGGTCACGCTGGCGCAGCCGCGCCCCACCGCCGAGGTCGAGGGGGAGATCGCCGGCGTGCAGCGGCTCATCGGCCGGATCGCCCGCTACGAGCAACGCTTCCGGGCCGACGGGCTGCTCGCGGCGGAGGGCTGGGTCCGCTCGGTCGAGGCCTGGGACATCGGGCGGGCCTCCCAGATGGCCCGGTGGGGGGTCGGCACCCGGTACGGGACCCTGGAGGACGCCGAGCGCGCCGTCCTGCGCGCGAGCGAGGCCGCGCGCCGTACGTACCGTTCGTGGGAGGACTTCTCCGCCGGGTACCTGCTCGGGCGCTGCCTGCACTTCGACGAGGAGGAGTTCGCCGAGTGGTACGACACCTCGCTCGCCACCCACCTCACGCTGACGACCGACCCGGCCAGCCCGTGGCGGAACATCCCGTGGGCGACGACGTGACGAAGAAGGTGCGGGCCGCGCACATTCCGGACGGCTTCCCCGTGCGCCAACTAGCCTGCGCAACATGACTGTTGAGCTGAACGACACCGTACGGGGACTGCTCGACGCACCGCACCCCGCCGTCCTGTCCACCCTCAACCCCGACGGAAGTCCGCAGAGTTCGGTCGTCTGGGTGACGCGCGAGGGCACCGACCTGCTGGTCTCCACCGAGCAGGGCCGCCGCAAGGAACGCAACATAGTCCGCGACGGGCGGGTCGGCCTGACCGTCTTCGACCTGGCCAACCCCTTCCTGTACGCCGAGATCCGCGGCACCGCCACCGTCGCCGAGGACGCCGGGCGGGCGGTGGCCGTCCGCATCGCCGAGGAGTACCTGGGCCCGGGCGCCGGCAAGGAGTACGCCGAGGCCCCGCCCGAGCAGGTCCGCGTGGTCGTCCGCATCACACCGACCAGGATCCTCGGCAACGCCGTCGCGAAGGGGTAGCGCGAGAGCCCCCGGCCCCCGCGGAGTGCGGGGGCCGGGGGCTCCGTGGTCCCACCGGCTGCGACTAGCCCTGGGTGAAGTAGCCGAGCAGGTCGGTGATCACGTGGTTGCTGCCGCCCCAGCTGTTGAAGACGTTGACCCGGCCCGACGCGACCGGGGTCGTCACATGGTTGGGGACGGTCAGGCCCGGCAGCGTGTTGAGGCTGCTGGCGTCCGTACGCGTGGTGCCGTAGACGGTGAGGAAACCGGGTGCGGTGGTCTCCGTCGCCGTCACGTTCAGGACCGCGCCGAGGGCGCCCGCCGGGAGGCCCGCGACCGTGGTGGTCGCGCCGGGCGCGAGCTTGCCGGTGGTGCGGGTGTCGGCGAGGCGCTTCGGGACGGCGGGCGTGAAGAGGGCCTTGCCGTCCTTGCCGTAGTACCCCACCGCGTCGAGGACCAGGTGGATGGAACCGGCGTTGTTGTAGAGGGTGACGGTGCCGTTCGGGCCGACCGGGACGATCGCCTGGTTGGACTTGTCCTTGCCGGGCTCCGGGTTCAGGTTCGACGTGGTCGGCCGCTTCGCCGGGTCCGGGTAGGCGATCACGTGCGTGTTGGCCGTCGTGCCGGTGCTGGTCAGGTTCAGCGCGACCGCGGTGGCGTCGGCGGGGATGCCGCCCACCCCGGCGACCTTCACCGTACGGGTCTGGCCGCCGGCCACCGCGCCGCCCGCCGCACGGGTGTCGGCGAGGCGGGTCGGGGTGATCGGGCTGAAGCGCTGCCCGATGCCGGGCTGGTAGTAGCCCACGAAGTCCACGATGAGCTCGGCCTGGCCGGCGTTCAGCTGCACCGCCATCTGCCGGTCGGCGCCGACGGGCACGGTCACCGTGTTCGACGAGGTGCCGCCCGCGCGGACGTTGACGTTCGAGGTCGTCGGGCGCGGCTGCCCGGACGGCCACACCGTGAGGTGGGTGTCCTCGGTGGCTCCGGTGACGGTCACGTTGAGGACGGCGGCGGCCATACCGCCCGAGAAGGCGTGGCCCGGCAGCCAGTTGCCGACCGGCAGGGCGACGGGGTTGGCGGCGCCGCTGCGCAGGGGGCGGCCGGTGGTGCGGCTGTCCAGCAGACGGAACGGCTCGGTGGCGACGTAACCGGAGGGCGCGTAGTCGGCCCGCACGGTCTTGGTCACCGAGGACCGCGCGCCCTTGGAGTCCCGGAGGGAGAGCTTCACCTGGTACTCGCCCGGCGTGCTGTAGGTGTGCTGGAGGTTGAGCAGGTGATCGCGGGCGTCGGAGGTGCCGTCGCCGAAGTCCACCTCCATGCTCTCCACGGGCCACGGCGCCGCGGTGGCGTCCAGGGCACCGATGTGCACCGTCAGCGGAGCGATGTGCCCGATCGGGTCGTCCGCGGTCGGCAGGACGGGCTTGGAGGTGAAGTCCGCGGTCAGCGGGCCGGCCGCCGTCACCTTGGCCGGCTGCTCGGTGGAGACCTCCTGGCCCGCGCCGTTGACCGCCGTCACCTTGACCACGCAGTCGCACGGCGAGGTGTAGACGTGCTCGGCGAGCCCGTGTGCGGCGTTGCCCTGCCGGGTGACGACGGGGGCCGTACCGTCGCCGAAGTCGACCCGGTAGCTCATCGCCGTGGGCCAGCGGCTGTCCGAAACGGCCTGCACCTGCACCGTGGTGCCGACCGGCGCGTGGGTCTGGTCGAGGTTCATCCAGACCTGGCTCAGGCCGTCCTGGCTCTCCTGCGCGCCGCGGTCGACGTACCCGCCGTCGCGGCCCGTGTTGGGAACCCGCGGGTCGTCCGCCGTCGGGTCCCCCTCGAGGTCGCTGGGCAGGACACCGGGCGCGGTCGGGTCACCGGAGTCGATGGTGGGCGAGCCGTCCATGGTGCCGACGTTCTCCGCGGACGGGGTCAGGATGTCGTGCGCGCCCTGGCCGGTGGCGGCAGCGAACGCCGCCGGGTCCTTGTAGGCGGTGCCCGACCACCGGTACGGCGTCACGGGGTGCGTGGGCAGGTCGGTGGTCAGGTTGTAGTCGGCGCGGGTGCCGGACACCGCGCTCGCCGACACCGCGATGCCGTTGCTCCCGTCGGCACACGTGCCGTTGTACTCGGAGTGGAGCAGGTTGTTGAACAGCGCCGAGCCGGTCGAGCCTCCGCCGAGCGAGAGGGACCCCCCGCAGCCGCCATAGAGGGAGTTGTTGGTGATGACGGTGCCGGGCGCGTCCACCGCGGCCACGGCGGGCCGGGCGCCTCCGCCGATCATGTTGCGGCCCAGTACGGTGCGCTGGGATCCGCCCTCGATCCGGGCGCCCGTCAGGCGGCTGCGGGTGATGCGCACGTCGGCGCTGCCGTCGGTCACCAGGACCGAGTCGAGCCTGCCCCTCATGACGCGGGACCGGTCGAGCTCGACATCGACGGAACGGCTGATCTGGACACCGCCCTGGGCGAACAGCCCGCGCAGCACCACGTGCGAGGCGCCGTTGACGGTCAGCAGCCTGCCGTAGTTCAGCTGCACCAAGGACTCGCCGAGCCCGGTCCCCGGTTCGGCGACGAACGCGATCGGCCTGCCCGGCTCCCCGGAGCGGTCGATGGTGACGGCCTCGTCGTACGTCTTGCCCGGCTTGATCCGCACGGTCTGGCCCGGCCGCACGACCTTGGCCGCCGCCGAGATCGTGCAGAACGGGGCGATCTGCGTGCCGGATCCGGCGTCGGAACAGTGGGCGTCGGGCAGGTTGCTGACGTAGAGGGAGGCCGGCGTCTCGGCGGCGGAAGCGCCGGGAACGCCGAGGAGGGTGACGAGACCTGCGGTCAGCAGGACCGTCGCGCGAGTGGGACGCACCAGAAGGGTTTCCTTCGACGGAGAAGCGGTGAAGAAGCCTGGACGCATCACGGGTGTGGCGCCGCACGACCGGCAAACGTCCTGTCCCCCAGCGACAGCCGGGCGCACACGAAACCCATGAGTACAGCGATCATCATCCAATGGCCGAAAGCCGATGTCACGTCCTTTGGACGATGACCTACGGCAGGTGCGGGCGCACCGCCGACCAGGCGTCGACCTCCGCCGCCACGGGGTCGGTGTCCCGGAGGCAGGGGCGTACGGAGGTGAGGTGGGCGACCAGGTTCTTGATGCGGCGCAGGTACAGGATCCGGGGCGGCGGCAGGTCGCGCCAGGTGCGGGCCTCCGCCGCGGCCGCGGCCGGGGTCAGGTCGAACAGGTCCAGCACCTCCCGGCACAGGACGGCCGGGTCGCCGCCGCGCTCCGGGCCGAGGGTGCGGATCATGTAGGCGCGCACGTGGGCCAGTTCGGACCACCAGGCCAGCTCGTCGGTGCCCTCCGCCGCCGCGCAGCGGTGGGTCGCGGCCACCGCCACCCGGCCCCAGCGCAGGCGGATCCCGTCCGGCAGCCCGTCGTCCTGCATCCGGCCGACCGCCAGGACGCGCAGGGTCCGCGGATACGGCTCGTCCACCAGCGGCGGATCGGTGGCCAGCCAGTCCTCCAGCGCCTCCAGGGAGTGCGCGTCGGGCGGTACGGAGGTCAGCACCTGGCCGCGGGTGAGCAGGGCGACCACGGCGCCCGTGAGGTGGACCTTCGCCGAGTGCCCGGCGTCGAAGGAATCGACCCCGCGCCCGTGGCGCTCGATGCGGCGCAGCCAGAGCCGCAGCTCCCCGGCCGCGTAGACCTGCCCGGCGCGCGCCACTCCGCCGATGCACCGCACCACGCACACGCCGCCCGTGGGACCGGCCTCCTCGACGGAGTACACCTGCAATTCGGCGATGGACACCCGCGCCCCCTTCTCCCAGGCCCCGATCGGGAGGCTACCGCCCGGGCTCCAGGACGAGGCGGATCTCCGTCACCTGGTAACCGGCACGGTCGAAAGCGGCCGCCATCGGGACGTTGACGGTGTCGGTGGTCGCGGTGATGCGGTCGGCGCCCGCGGCCGCCTGGAAGCGGGTGATCTCGCCCAGGACCTCGTCGATCAGGCCCTTGCCGCGCTGTTCCGGTACGACGCCGAGGTAGCCGACGTTGCGGTGGTACGGGGTCGCGGAGGGGATGGTCATGCCCGCGAGGGAGCCGTCGGGCAGGTGGGCCAGACGCCACCAGGAGCGCTCGCCGGGGCAGTCGGCGTAGAACGCGATGTCCTCGCGGGCCAGTTGCTCGGCGTCCATGGTGCGCAGTTCGTCCACGGTGGTCAGGTCGAGACTGCCGTGGGACAGCCGGACGAAGGCGTCGAGGAACTCCTCGTCCGTGCCCTCCCGGAAGACGAGGCGCCCGGTGGGCTCCGGGATCCCGGCCGCCGGGGTCCACTCGTAGCGCAGGCGCTCGATCTCCCGGGTCAGCCCGGTCTTGTAGGCCGCCTTCCGGCGCCAGCCGACGGCCGCGGCGAGTTCCGCGTCGGCCCGCCAGCCGCGGGGCAGGGACAGGTTGTACAGCGGGAGCGCGCCGAAGGCGGCGTGCCCGGCGGCGAGGAGCCCGGCGGCAGCCGCGGCCGGGTCGGCCACGGTGGAGCGCACCTGGAGGCAGTCCAGCGCGATGGGCCGCTCGCTGTCGGCGCGGCCCCACCACAGGGCACGCGCGAGGACCTCCCCGTCCTCGCCCTCGGCGTACCAGATCCACTCGGGCCGCATCCGGTTCCCGGCGAGCTCGTCACGGATCGTGCCGTTGGTCATGGCGGGAAGGGGCCCGTCGGCCGGGTAGGCAAGGGCACGGTCCAGACCGGCGGGGTCTGCGGTGGCAGCGCGAAATCTCATCGGCCCGATGATCACACGCCCCCGATTCCGCCGACCAGGCCTTTTCCCTGCCCCCTCGCCGGAGGGGGCTCAGCGCCAGGTGTTGGTGTCCACGATCTCGCCGGTCTCCAGGTCGATGCGGCCGTGGAAATCGCCCGCGCTGCGCGTGACCATGATCAGGAGCGGTCGTCCGTCCTGGGGGAACGCGTCGTGGAAGCCGTGAACGCCGTTCCGGTCCCCCACCAGGTCGTGCGGCGGGCGCAGCCGAAAGCGCTCCGAGCCGTCGGCCCGGTAGACCACCGCGTTATCGGTAGGGGTGAAGGGCGTGGGGTCCAGCGCTTCCACCACCAGCACCAGCGTCTCGCCGTCCTGCCTCCACGCCAGGACGGACTGCGGCGGCTTCTCGTACCGCTGCTCCACGGCTCCGGCGGGACCGCTCCAGCGGAGCGTGGTGTCACCCGTGGTCCAGTCGACCACCACGTCCGCCTGCCGTGCTGTCATGGTCCCAGCATGTCTTACGGCGTGGGACCCTCCGTGGGGCACCCTGGTCCTGCACCTGTGGAACGACTACGAGTCGGGTCAGGGCCGGCCCGCCGTAACCCCCCGAAGGCCGATGGCCGGTCTCCTCGGGGGAGACCGGCCATCGGGGACTGTCGTCCGTACCGCTACGACCAGGTGACGAGGCGGCGGGGGTGTTCCAGGACCGCCGCGATGTCGGCCAGGAAACGGGAGCCGAGCTCGCCGTCGATGAGGCGGTGGTCGAAGGACAGGGCCAGGGTGGTGACCTGGCGCGGCTTCACCTTGCCCTTGTGGACCCACGGCTGGAGCTTGATCGCGCCGACCGCGAGGATCGCGGACTCGCCGGGGTTCAGGATGGGCGTACCGGTGTCGACGCCGAAGACGCCGACGTTGGTGATGGTGAGGGTGCCGTTCTGCATGTCGGCCGGGGAGGTCTTGCCGTCTCGGGCCGTGGCGACCAGGTCCGACAGGGCCGTCGACAGCTCGCCGAGCGTCTTGGCGTGGGCGTCCTTGATGTTCGGGACGATCAGGCCGCGGGGGGTGGCCGCCGCGATGCCCAGGTTGACGTAGTGCTTGAGCACGATCTCCTGGGCCGCCTCGTCCCAGGAGGCGTTGACCTCCGGGTTGCGGCGGATCGCCACCAGGACGGCCTTGGCGATGAGGAGCAGCGGGTTGATGCGCAGGCCCGCCAGGTCCGGATCGGCCTTGAGCTCCTGGACCAGCTTCATCGTCCGGGTCACGTCGAGGGTGATGAACTCGGTGACGTGCGGTGCGGTGAAGGCGGAGCCCACCATCGCCTGGGCGGTGACCTTGCGGACGCCCTTGACCGGGATACGGGTCTCCCGCGCCGAGTCCCCGGCCTGGACGGCCGGAGCCGGGGCGGCCGCAGCGGCGGGGGCCGCCACGGGCGCGGGAGCCTCCGCCTGCGGGGCGACGGCCGCCGCGGCGGCCGCGTGGACGTCCTCGCGGGTCACGACTCCGCCGTCGCCAGTGGGCACCACCGCGGCGAGGTCGATCCCGAGGTCCTTGGCCAGCTTGCGCACCGGCGGCTTGGCCAGGGGCCGCTCGCCGGCCGGCTGCGCCGGGACGGCGGCCGGAGCGGGAGCCGCCGGAGCCGCAGCCGGAGCCGCCGCGGCCGCCGGGGCGCTGCCGTTCTGCGCCGGCGCGGCCGCCGCCTTGCGCGGGCGGCGCTTGGTGGAGGCGGTGGAGACCCCGTAGCCGACCAGAACGGGCTGGCGGGCCGCGGCGGCCGGCTCCTCCTCCGCCGCGGGGGCGGCGGCCGGAGCGGCCTCCTGCACCGGGGCCTCGGCGCCGGCCTCCGTCCGGACGGAGATGATCACCTGGCCGACGTCGACCGTGGTGCCCTCCTCGAAGAGGAGCGCGTGCACGACCCCGTCGAAGGGGATCGGCAGCTCGACGGCGGCCTTCGCGGTCTCGACCTCGCAGACGACCTGCCCGTCGGTGACGGTGTCACCCGGCTGGACGTACCACTTGAGGATCTCGGCCTCGGTGAGGCCCTCGCCCACATCGGGCATCTTGAATTCGCGGATCGTCATCGCAGGGCTCTCCTCAGTACGCCAACGAGCGGTCGACGGCGTCGAGCACCCTGTCCAGGCCCGGCAGGTATTCGTCCTCCAGGCGGGCCGGCGGGTACGGGGCGTGGAAACCGCCCACGCGCAGCACCGGGGCCTCCAGGTGGTAGAAGCACCGCTCCGTGATGCGAGCGGCGATCTCCGAGCCCACGCCCAGGAACACCGGCGCCTCGTGGACGACGACGAGCCGGCGGGTCTTCTCCACCGACGCCTGGATCCCGTCGAAGTCGACCGGGGACATCGAGCGCAGGTCGACGACCTCCACCGACTTGCCCTCCTCGGCCGCCGCGGCCGCCGCCTCCAGGCACACCTTCACCATCGGGCCGTACGCCGCCAGGGTGAGGTCCGAGCCCTCGCGCGCCACGCGCGCCTTGTGCAGCTCGTAGGGGATGGCCTCGACATCGACCTCGCCCTTGTCCCAGTAGCGCCGCTTCGGCTCGAAGAAGATCACCGGGTCGTCGCTGAGGATGGCCTGCTGGAGCATCCAGTACGCGTCGCTCGCGTTCGACGGGGAGACCACCTTGAGGCCCGCGACGTGCGCGAAGAGCGCCTCCGGGGACTCGCTGTGGTGCTCGACCGCGCCGATGCCGCCCGCGTACGGGATGCGCACCACGACCGGCATCTTGATCTTGCCGAGGGCGCGCGCGTGCATCTTCGCGAGCTGCGTGACGATCTGGTCGTACGCCGGGAAGACGAACCCGTCGAACTGGATCTCCACGACCGGCCGGTAGCCGCGCAGCGCCAGACCGATCGCCGTGCCGACGATGCCCGACTCGGCGAGCGGGGTGTCGATGACACGCTCCTCGCCGAAGTCCTTCTGCAGGCCGTCGGTGATCCGGAAGACACCGCCCAGCTTGCCCACGTCCTCGCCCATGATCAGGACCTTGGGGTCCGTCTCCAGGGCCTTGCGCAGCGACTCGTTGAGCGCCTTCGCGATCGACATCTTCTCGATGGCCATGGTGGTCACTCCCCACCCTCGAAGGACGCGAGGTAGGCCGCGAACTGCGCGCGCTCCTCGTCGACGAGCGCGTGCCCGTCCGCGTAGACGTTCTCGAAGATCGCCATGGTGTCGGGGTCGGGCATGGCGCGCACGGCCTCGCGCACCCGCTTGCCCAGCGCCTCGCTCTCCGCCTCCAGCCCGTCGAAGAAGGCCTCGTCGGCCCCTCCGGTGGCGAGCAGGTGGGTCTTCAGGCGCAGGATCGGGTCCTTCGCCTCCCAGGCCGCCGTCTCCTCGTCCCGCCGGTACTTCGTCGGGTCGTCCGAGGTGGTGTGCGCGCCCATCCGGTACGTGAACGCCTCGACCAGGGTCGGGCCCTCGCCGCGGCGCGCCCGGTCCAGGGCCCAGCGGGTCACGGCCAGGCAGGCCAGGACGTCGTTGCCGTCGACGCGGACGCCCGGGAAGCCGAAGCCCTGCGCGCGCTGGTAGAGCGGCACGCGCATCTGGCGCTCGGTCGGCTCGGAGATCGCCCACTGGTTGTTCTGGCAGAAGAACACCACGGGGGAGTTGTAGACGGCCGAGAAGGTGAACGCCTCGGCCACGTCGCCCTGGCTGGACGCGCCGTCGCCGAAGTAGGCGATGACCGCGGAGTCGGCGCCGTCCTTGGCCACACCCATCGCATAGCCGGTCGCGTGGAGCGTCTGCGAGCCGATGACGATCGTGTACAGGTGGAAGTTGTTGGTGTTCGGGTCCCAGCCGCCGTGGTTCACACCGCGGAACATGCCGAGGAGGTTGGTCGGGTCGACGCCGCGGCACCAGGCCACACCGTGTTCACGGTAGGTCGGGAAGACGTAGTCGTCGTCGTTCAGCGCCCGGCCGGAGCCGATCTGCGCCGCCTCCTGGCCGAGGAGCGAGGCCCACAGGCCCAGTTCGCCCTGACGCTGGAGCGAGGTCGCCTCACCGTCGAAGCGGCGGGTGAGCACCATGTCGCGGTACAGCCCGCGCAGGTCCTCGGTGGTGATGTCGGCGACGAAGGGGGCGAACTCGGCGTTCTCCGGGTGCTCCGCGTCGTCGACGCGAACCCCTTCGGGCGTCAGCAGCTGTACGAGCTGAGGTTCAGCGTCCTGCGTCTGCGCGGTGGCAGCGGCGGGCTTGGCGGCGCTCGCCGCGCCTGCCGCCCGCTTGGTGCCGCTGCTGCGTCGCGGCTTGCGCGCGGCAGTGCTCTCCACGGTCACTTGGTGCTCCTCCGTCGGTCCGGCACCCGGGTTCTCCGGGGTCCAGTGCGGCTCACCTGGCTCTGTACCCGCGCACGGGGTGGGTGCGCGCTGTGTACGGATCCAGGCGTGACAGGTGCCCCGGCGAGTGCCCTGCGCAATGCACGTTACCCAGTACGCCGCATTACTGCGAAACCCCGTTTGACCTGGGATTTTGCTTGGATATCCAAGTAAATCCGGGGAAGCGGGAACAACCACTGGTCACAGCCTTGCAGGGGGCCGGAACACCGGCACGTTATCCCGGGTAACTCCGGCAGGGAAGGGGTGAGTGTGTGAAACTGACTTCGTGCGCGAAGACGGAAAAATCAAGGTATTCCTCCTGGACGACCACGAAGTGGTACGTCGGGGTGTTCACGAGCTGTTGTCGGTCGAAGAGGACATCGAGATCGTCGGCGAGGCCGGTACCGCAGCGGACGCCCTGGTCCGGATTCCCGCCACCCGTCCGGACGTGGCCGTCCTCGACGTGCGCCTGCCGGACGGCAGCGGCGTGGAGGTCTGCCGCGAGGTCCGCTCGCAGCACGAGGACATCAAATGCCTGATGCTGACCTCGTTCGCCGACGACGAGGCACTGTTCGACGCGATCATGGCCGGCGCCTCCGGCTACGTGCTCAAGGCGATCCGCGGCAATGAGCTCCTGAGCGCCGTACGGGACGTGGCGGCGGGCAAGTCGCTGCTGGACCCGGTGGCCACCGCCCGGGTGCTGGAGCGGCTGCGGGACGGCAAGAACGGCAAGGGCGACGACCGCCTGTCCCACCTCACCGACCAGGAGCGCAAGATCCTCGACCTGATCGGCGAGGGCCTGACGAACCGCGTGATCGGCGAGCGGCTGCACCTGGCCGAGAAGACCATCAAGAACTACGTCTCCAGCCTGCTCGCCAAGCTGGGCATGGAGCGGCGCTCCCAGGCCGCCGCCTACGTGGCCCGCCTCCAGGCCGAGAAGCGCGTCTGAGCCTCCCCCCGGTGGACTGCGGAATTTCCCGTCGCATACGGGAGCGGGCCCGGCGGAATTGATTCCGCCGGGCCCGTTCGATTTTCCGTCCCTCACTCTTCGCCGGCGCCGCGTCCTACGTCCGGCTCCGTGGTCTTGGTCGGCTGCGCCGTCTGCGTGGCCGACTTCGTCGGCGTCGGCGAGCTGGACTTCGACGCGGAGGCCGAGGCGGAGGCCGACGCGGTGGCCGACTCCGACTCCGACGCGGAGGGCAGCGGGCTGGAGCTCTGCGACCTGCTGCGGCTCGCCGTCGGCGGCGTGAAGGTGGGGCTGTCCTCCTCGCTCGACTGGGACGTCGAGGGCTGGGGGGAGGCCGTGGTGCCCGGCTGGCCGCTGGAGCTGGACACGGAGGTCGTCGGCCCCTGGGGCTTCTTCCCCTTGCCGCCGACGCTGCTGACCGCGAAGGCCACGCCCGCCGCGACCGCGACGATCGCGAGCACCGCGAACAGCCACATCCGCCAGCGGCCGCCGCCGCGGTCCTCGTAGCCGTCGTAACCGCCGCCGTGCCCGCCCGGGCCGCCTCCTCCGGGGAAGGCCGTGCCGTCGTCCGGGTTCAGCGGCGGCACCATCGCCTGCTGGAACTGCGAGGTCGACGCGTGGACGGGGCGCTGCTGGCCGCCGGCCCCGCCCAGGGGCATGGCCGTCGTGGCGGCGGCGCCGCCCCGGCCGTGCGGCAGGGCCATGGTGACCGGGCCGGTGTTCCAGGTGCCGGTGTTCGGTCCCTGGTCGTGCAGCATCTGGAGCGCGTACTGGACGAGGCCGCGCATCTCCTCGGCGCTCTGGAACCGGTCGTCCGGGTCCTTGGCGAGCGACCGCATGACCAGGCCGTCGAGCTCCTGCGGAATGTGGTGGCCCTCCGGCAGCTGCGAGGGCGGCACCGGGGCGTCCTGGACGTGCTGGTAGACCACCGACAGTGGGGTCTCACCGGTGAACGGGGGCCGCAGCGCGAGGAGTTCGTACAGCAGACAGCCGGTCGCGTAGAGGTCCGAGCGGTGGTCCACGGCCTTGCCGAGGGCCTGTTCGGGCGACAGGTACTGCGGGGTGCCCATGACCATGCCGGTCTGAGTCATCGTCGACTGGGCGCCGTGCAGGGCGCGGGCGATGCCGAAGTCCATCACCTTCACCGCGCCGGTGTCCGTGATGATGACGTTGGCGGGCTTGATGTCGCGGTGCACGATGCCGTGCTGGTGCGAGTACGCGAGCGCCTCGAGCACGCCCGAGGTGATGATGAGCGCCTGCTCGGGGCCGGGGGCCTCGGCGCTGAGCAGCAGGTCGCGGATGGTGCGGCCCTCGACGAGCTCCATCACGATGTACGGGACGGTGGTCGGGCCGACCCTGTCCTCGCCGGAGTCGTAGACGGCCACCACCGCGTGGTGGTTGAGCCCTGCGACCGACTGCGCCTCACGCGTGAAGCGCGCCTTGGACACCGGGTCCTCGGCCAGGTCCGCGCGCAGCAGCTTCACGGCCACGGTGCGGCCCAGCCGTACGTCCTCGGCGGCGAAGACCTCCGCCATGCCGCCACGGCCCAGCCGGTGGGTCAGCCGGTAACGGCCGTCCCCCACCAGGCCGCCGGCGCCCCAGTGCGAAGGGTCCTCGGCCATCCCGGCGCCGCCTGCCTCGGGTTCGGGTGCCATCAGTCCTCGCCGTCGTCTCTCTTGGCCGCCGCTCAGCGGTAGGTCCTCTGCATCGTGTCTCTGGTGCTCCGGTGAACGCTACAGCCTCGGAACCGGTCACCGTTCGGACATGGGCGCCGCGTGCACGTGTGGTCACGGAACGGGCACCTGGCTTGACGTGTGCTTGCCCTCCGGCAGACTGGGCGCGACACAAGCAGCTCGAGGGGAAGCAACAGTCATGAGCCAGGACGGCACTCAGGGCCGGTACGCAGGCGGTTCCCTGGCCCGCGGCCGTTACCAGCTAAGGGATTTGCTCGGCGAGGGCGGCATGGCCGCGGTGTACCTCGCGTACGACACCGCGCTCGACCGCCAGGTCGCGATCAAAACGCTGCACACCGAGCTGGGACGCGAACAGTCCTTCCGCGAGCGCTTCCGGCGCGAGGCCCAGGCTGTTGCCAAACTGTCGCACACCAACATCGTGTCCGTGTTCGACACCGGCGAGGACGAGTTCGACGGCTCCGTCATGCCGTACATCGTCATGGAGTACGTGGAGGGGAAGCCGCTCGGCTCCGTGCTCCAGGCGGACATCGCGCAGTACGGCGCGATGCCGGCGGACAAGGCGCTGAAGGTGACGGCCGATGTGCTGGCCGCCCTGGACACCAGTCACGAGATGGGCCTCGTCCACCGCGACATCAAGCCCGGCAACGTCATGGTGACCAAGCGCGGCGTGGTCAAGGTCATGGACTTCGGCATCGCCCGCGCCATGCAGTCCGGTGTCACCTCGATGACCCAGACCGGCATGGTCGTCGGCACCCCGCAGTACCTGTCGCCCGAGCAGGCGCTGGGCCGCGGGGTCGACGCCCGCTCCGACCTGTACTCGGTCGGCATCATGCTCTTCCAGCTGCTGACCGGGCGGATCCCCTTCGACGCCGACTCGCCGCTGGCCATCGCGTACGCGCACGTGCAGGAGGAGCCCGTCGCTCCGTCCTCCATCAACCGGTCGGTGACCCCGGCGATGGACGCGCTCGTGGCCCGGGCCCTGAAGAAGAACCCGAACGAGCGCTTCCCCACGGCCGCGGCCATGGGCGACGAGATCGCGCGCGTGCTGGCCTCCGGGCAGACCGGGGCCCCGGTCATCGTCCAGGGCGCCCCCACCGGCGGCAGCGGGGCCGGGGTGTCCTCGGCCGTGTTCCCGCCGGTGGACTCCGGCTTCCAGGCGCCGCCGCAGTCGGTGCAGCAGCCGTACCAGTCCCCCTACGCGCCCACGCCCGCTCCGGTCCCGCAGCACCAGCAGCACCAGCCCCAGCAGCACGCGCAGGGTGCCTACGCCTACCCGCACACGCCGGCGCCGATGCCGCAGCAGCAGTACGCGCCGCAGACCCCGCCGCCGTACACGATCTCCCCGGCGACCTCGGCGGGCCAGGGCGGTCCGGCCGGAGGCGCCGGCGGCGGCAAGAAGAACACGCCGGTGATCGTGGGCGCGATCGCGGTGGCGCTGCTGGCGGTCGGCGGTCTGATCGCGGCGCTCAACGGCGGCGACAAGGACAAGGGCGACGCGAAGGGCGGGGGCGCCGGCGCGTCGGCGGCGGCGTCGGGCTCCGCCAAGGGCGGTTCCAAGGGGCCGGACCGGTCCCGCGTGATCGACGCGTCCAAGTGCAAGGAGCCGACCAAGCACTTCAGCGAGGCCGGCAAGTACCAGGCCCCGGACTTCAAGTACAAGGACCTGCTCTCCGTGAAGGCGTGCATCCAGGCCTCCGGCGGCAAGTACAACATCGTCGAGAAGGACGAGGCCGTGTGGGGCAAGGACACCGTGCTGGAGCAGGTTCCGAGGGCCCAGGACAAGATCGAGAAGGAAGGCACGGAGTACACGCTGACCGTGTCGACCGGCAACCCGGAGTAGGAGCGGGAACCGCCGCACTGCGCCAGACCGGCATCCCGGGCACCCTCATGGGGCGCCCGGGATGCCGCTTTTGTCCCCCTGTGTAAATCTGAGCGGACCATCGTGGCTGCTCGGGACGGAGGGGCTCCCCGTGATCCATGGCTTCCGCCCGGCGCACTGGCCGGCCTGTGCCGCACTGGCCGTCGCCGCGCTCGTCCCCGCAGCCGCCGCATGCGCCGCGCCCCGCGCTGCGGCCCCTGGTACCGCCGCGGCCGTCGCGCCGCGTGCCGTCGCACCACGTGCCGCCCCGGTGGATGATCCCGACCCGGAGCTGGCCGGCAGTCCCGCCGGGGTGGGCCGGGAACGGCCGGGGAGGCCCGTCGGCGACCCCGCGAACCCGGAGATGCTGGTGGCCTCCCGCCCGCTGGCCGCACGGCCGCCGCACACCGAGCCGCCTCCACCCGCCCCCCGGGCCACCCCCAGCCCTCCCGAGGCGGTCACCGCACTCGGCACCGGGCCCAACGAGCGGGCGGCCGACCTGGCCGCGCACATACTGCCGCTGGGCACGGGATGCGCCCTGATGGGGATCGGTCTGGGCTACCTGGGCATGCGGCTGCGCCGGGGCATCTGACCCCACGCCGACGCCGGACCCTCGCTCCCGGAATGGTTGCCGAGCGTGAGCATACTCGGTATACATACTCGGTATGTCGATCCGTCACGGGCTTCTCGCCCTGCTGGAACGGGGTCCTCGGTACGGCTCCCAGCTGCGCACCGAGTTCGAATCCCGGACCGGCTCCACCTGGCCGCTCAACGTCGGGCAGGTGTACACCACCCTCGCCCGCCTGGAACGCGACGGTCTCGTCGCCCCCGGCGGCGAGGACTCCGCCGGGCACACCCTCTACGCCATCACCGACGAAGGGCGCGCCGAGCTGCGCGCGTGGTACGAGCGCCCCGTCGACCGCGCCAACCCGCCGCGCGACGAGCTGGCCATCAAGCTCGCCATGGCGGTCGGCGCCCCCGGTGTGGACATCCGCGCCGTCATCCAGTCCCAGCGGCACGCCACGATCAAGGCGATGCAGGACTACACCCGGCTCAAGGCCACCGCGCTCGCCGCGGTCGAGAGCGGGCAGTCCCGCGAACGCGACGACGTGGCCTGGCTGCTGGTGCTGGAACAGCTGATCTTCCAGACCGAGGCCGAGGCCCGCTGGCTCGACCACTGCGAGGCACGGCTCGTCCGGCTCGCCCGGCCGGCCGAGGGGACGGCCGCCGCCGGCGCGACCGAGGCCGACGCCGAGGCCGACGCCGGGGGCGACTGCGCAGGCCCCGCCCCGGCCACCACCGCCCGAGCCCGTACCGCCCGCACGCGGCGGGGCTGAACCACCCTTCAGGGGGGAACCTCCATGCCTGACCAGCGTCATGCCCAGCAACCCGTACTCCAGTTGGACCGGCTCGTCCGCACCCACGGCAGCGGAGCCACCGAGGTGCACGCCCTGCGCGGCATCAACCTCTCCGTCTTCCCCGGCGAACTCGTCGCCGTGATGGGGCCGTCCGGATCCGGCAAGTCCACGCTGCTCACCCTCGCCGGCGGCCTCGACACCCCCACCAGCGGCCGGGTCGTCGTCGAAGGCACCGACATCACCTCGGCGAGCCGCAAGCAGCTGGCCGCGCTGCGCCGCCGCAGCATCGGGTACGTCTTCCAGGACTACAACCTGATCCCGGCCCTCACCGCCGCCGAGAACGTGGCCCTGCCCCTGGAACTCGACGGCACCTCCGCCCGCAAGGGCCGCGCCGCCGCGCTCGCCGCGCTGGAGGAGATGGGCCTGGGCTCGCTCGCCGACCGCTTCCCCGACGAGATGTCCGGCGGCCAGCAGCAGCGCGTGGCCATCGCCCGCGCCCTCGTCGGCGACCGCCGCCTGGTCCTCGCCGACGAGCCCACCGGCGCCCTCGACTCCGAGACCGGCGAATCCGTCCTCGCCCTGCTGCGCTCCCGCTGCGACGCCGGTGCGGCCGGGGTCCTCGTCACGCACGAACCGCGCTTCGCCGCCTGGGCGGACCGCGTCGTCTTCCTGCGCGACGGCAGCGTCGTCGACGAGACCCTGCGCAGCCACGCCGACTCCCTCCTCTCGGGGCAGGCGGCCGGCCAGTGATCTCCTGGTACCACTCCTGGATCGCGGCCATCCGCATAGCCCGCCGCGACGCCTGGCGCTCCAAGGGCCGCAGCATCCTCGTCCTCGCGATGATCGCCCTGCCCATCGTCGGGGTGAGCGCCGCCGACCTGACCGTGCGCAGCGCCCAGCTCTCCGTCGAACAGGACCTCCAGCGCCGCCTCGGCGCCGCCGACGCCGAGCTCCGCCTCTCCGGCATGAACGTGCCGGTCCACCAGTCCCCCGACGGCGAGCGCTCGGCGCCGGTCGGCGGCTACGACTCGTACGAGCCGCCCCCGAAAGAGGACCCCGCGCTGCTGGCGCAGTCGCTCCCGGCCGGCGCCCAGACCGTCAAGGACAGCACCGGGCACGCCAAACTGCGCACCACCCACGGGCTCCTCGACACCGACCTGCGCGAGATCGACACGCACAGCCCACTGGTGAAGGGCCGGTTCACCCTCGACCGGGGGCGGCTGCCCGAGGCGGCCGGCGAGGTCATCGCCACCCAGGCCTTCCTGGAGAAGTCCGGCTACTTCGTCGGCTCCAGCGTCAACCCGCGGGGCACCGACCACGAGTACAAGATCGTCGGCGCCTACGAACTTCCCAGCGCGCTGGGCGCCGTCGAACTCATCGCCCGGCCGGGCACCTTGCTCACCCCGCTCGACAAGGCCCTGCAGGCCGCCGGGGCTCCCGGGGTACGGGCCGACGACAAGTACCTCGTGAAGGTCGGCGGCGCCGATGGTTTCACGTGGAACATGGTTAAGGAGGCCAACGGCAAGGGCGTGCTCGTCGTCTCGCGCGCCGTCCTCCTCCACCCGCCCGCCGACTCCGAAGTGCCGCTGTACGCACAGGAGCCGAAGGACCAGTTCACCTCCGACTCGACCCACGCCGTGGAAATGGCCGTCCTGGCCACCGTCGTCGGACTCGCGATGCTGGAGATCTGCCTGCTCGCCGGACCCGCCTTCGCGGTGGGCGCCCGGCGCTCGCGCCGCCAGCTCGGGCTCGTCGGCGCCAACGGCGGCGACCGCCGGCACATCCGGGCCGTCGTGCTCTCCGGCGGCCTGGTCATCGGCGCGGCCGCCGCGGTCGTCGGCACCGTCATCGGCATCGCCCTCACCGTGGTGCTGCGGCCGCTGCTGGAGGAGTACCTCGGCCTGCGCTGGGGCGGGTTCGAGGCCCGTCCGCTGGAACTCGCCGGCATCGCCCTGCTCGCCGTGGTGACCGGCCTGCTGGCCGCCATCGTCCCCGCCGTCACCGCCTCGCGGCAGACCGTACTGGCCTCGCTCACCGGGCGCCGCGGCGTCCGCCGGGCCAACCGGGTACTGCCCCTGGTCGGCCTGGTCGCCGTCGCGGGCGGCGTCGCCATCGCCCTGTACGGCACGCTCTCCGAGACGGGCTCCCTCGTCGTCGCGGGCGGCAGCGCCCTCGCCGAACTGGGCGTCGTCGCGCTCACCCCGGTGCTGGTCGGCCTCTTCGGACGCATCGGGCGCTGGATGCCGCTGTCGCCGCGGCTCGCGCTGCGCGACGCCGTGCGCAACCGGGGGCGTACGGCGCCCGCCGTCGCCGCGGTCCTGGCCGCCGTGGCCGGCACGGTCGCGGTGGCGACGTACCAGCACAGCAAGGAGGTCCAGGCGCGGCACGAGTACGTCGCCGACCTGCCCCACCTCGCCGGGATGGTCTCGGTCGCCGACAACAGCTCCTACAAGGAGGTGCCGGCCGTACGCGAGGTCCTGTCCAAGGAGTTCCCGCTGTCCGTACGGGCCGACGTGGACCGCCTGGTGGTCGGCAAGCCGGGCTGCGACACCTTCTCGAACGACACCGGCTGCGGGCGCGCCGAGATCGTCGTGCCCAAGGAACAGCGCTGCCCGCTCTACGAGAGCGAGCACGGACCCGCCGACTTCAGCCCCCAGCAGGCCAAGGAGCTGCGCAAGGACTGGCGCTGCGAGGAGAGCCGGTACCAGAACTACGTGGAGAACGACGCGGCCGTCGCCGACGAGAAGCTGCTGACCGCGCTGGCCGTGACCGACCCGGGCGCCGTGGCCGCGCTCCGGTCGGGCCGGCCGGTCTCCTTCGACAAGCGGAACGTGAAGGACGGCGCGGTCACCCTCCGGCTCATCACCGATCCGGACGCGGCCGACAGCGCGCGCGGCAAGGGCCAGGAGAAGCCGGGCGAGGACAAGGTCCTGCCCGTCTACCAGGTGCCGGACGGCGTCAACGGCTGGGGCCTCAAGCTCGTCCTGCCCCCCTCGTCGGCCAAGGCCGCCGGGCTGACGACGGTCCCGTACGGCTCGTACTTCACACTTGACGGCCTGCCGGGCAGCGAGCAGCGCCAGCGGCTGGACGGCACGTTCGACCGGATGGGCGTGGACGCCCAGATCAAGATCGAGCAGGGTTACCAGGGCGAGAACAGCATCGAGGTGCTGGCCCTGACCCTCTTCGCCGGCCTCGTCACCATCGGCGCGGCGGGCATCGCCACCGGGCTCGCCCAGGCCGACGCCGAGGCAGACCTGAAGACGCTGGCCGCGGTCGGCGCTCCTCCGCGGGTCCGCCGGACGCTCAGCGGCTTCCAGTGCGGGGTGATCGCCCTGATGGGCGTCCTCCTGGGCTCGGCGGCCGGCATCCTGCCCGCGGTCGGACTGCGGCTCGTGCAGGCGCGCGAGGCGGAATGGTTCCTCCATCACGCCGTCGAGATGGGCTACGAGCCCTCGGGGACCGAGCTCTACGTGCCGATCGAGGTGCCCTGGGCCACCCTCGGCTCGCTGCTGGTACTCGTCCCGCTGGGCGCGGCGCTGCTGGCGGCCCTGGTCACCCGCTCCAGCGGGGCGCTGGCGCGGCGCGCCGCCGGATAGCGCACACGGAGTGACACGGTGCCTCCGTACAGGGTGGATCACGCCTGTACGGGGGCACACCGTGTGAGAACGAAGGTGTGCGAGAGAATGACGGCATGGAGATGCCGAGGAGTGAACGGTCGCAGGACAGTCCCCCGCACGTCCTGATCGTGGGACAGGACGGGATGACGGTCGGCGGCGCCGATGACGAGTCGCGCGAGGTCCCGGTGACGGAGATGGTCGAACAGCCCGCCAAGGTCATGCGCATCGGAAGCATGATCAAGCAACTCCTGGAAGAGGTACGCGCCGCGCCTCTCGACGAGGCGAGCCGGGTCCGGCTCAAGGACATCCATGCCGCCTCGGTGAAGGAGCTCGAGGACGGCCTGGCCCCGGAGCTCGTCGAGGAACTGGAGCGCCTGTCCCTGCCGTTCACCGAGGAGGCCATCCCCTCCGAGGCGGAACTGCGCATCGCGCAAGCCCAGTTGGTGGGCTGGCTGGAAGGTCTCTTCCACGGCATCCAGACGGCCCTGTTCGCGCAGCAGATGGCGGCGCGGGCCCAGCTGGAACAGATGCGCCGCGCCCTCCCGCCCGGCGCCCCGCACGACGACGACGAGGACGGCGGACACGGCGCCATCCGCTCGGGTCCCTACTTGTAGCCCTCCGCTTCGGCAGGATGAAGGCGGGCCCGGACGCGCCCAGCGCGCTCCGGGCCCGCCTTCGTCGTGCCGACGGCGGCCGAGGCTCCGAGAGGGAACCGAGCGAACGTGAAGACCTTGGAGCGCACCTTCCAGTCGCTCGCGGTGCGCAACTTCAGGCTGTTCGTCCTCGGGCAGGTCCTGTCCGCCACCTGCACCTGGATGATGGTCATCGCCCAGGACTGGCTCGTGCTGGACCTGTCGGGTGACTCGGGGACCGCACTGGGCGTGGTGACGGCGATGCAGTTCACGCCCGTCCTGCTGCTCACGCTGTACGGGGGACGGCTGGCCGACCGGTACGACAAACGGCACCTGCTGGTCCTCGCGAACCTGGCGGCGGCGGTCCTCGCGCTGGCCCTGGGCGCGTGGGTGCTGATCGGGGAGGTGCGCCTGTGGCACATCTGGCTGTTCGCGCTCGCCCTCGGCACCGTGAACTCCGTCGAGGCGCCCACCCGCATCTCCTTCGTCGGCGAGATGGTGGGCGGCGAACTGCTGCCGAACGCGTCGGCGATGAGCGCCGCCTACTTCAACGTCGCACGGGTGGTGGGGCCGGCCGTCGCGGGGCTGCTCATCGCCCGCCTCGGTGTCGGCGCGGTGGTGCTGGTCAACGCCGTCAGCTACCTGGCGACCGTGGTCAGCGTGCTGATGATGCGCCCGGCGGAACTCCACCGGGCCGCCGTACGGCCGCACCGGGCCCGGGTGGTGGACGGGCTGCGCCACATCCGCCGGCGCCCCGACATCATGCTGCCGATCGCCCTGGTGGGCGTGCTCGGCCTGGTCGGCTACACCTTCCAGCTCACCCTGCCCCTGCTGGCCAGGACGGAGTTCCACACGGACCCGACCGCCTTCGGGCTGCTCAGCAGCGCGCTCGCGGCGGGCTCGCTGCTCGCGGCCCTCGTGACCACCGCCCGGCGGGGGCGGCCGACGGCGGCGGTCGTGGCGGGCTCGGCGCTGGCCTTCGGCGCCCTGGAGGCCGTCACGGGCCTCGCCCCGGACCTGCCCGCCGCCTGCGTGCTCCTCGGGCTGACCGGCTTCGCGATGATGTACTTCGCGCAGGCCTCGAACCATCGCGTCCAGCTCGGCTCGGACCCGCTCTACCGGGGCAGGGTGATGGCCCTCTACACCCTGGTCTTCCAGGGCACGACCCCGCTGAGCGCGCTCCTCGCCGGGCGGCTCGCCGAGCACTGGGGCGTCCGCTGGGTGCTCTGCGCGGGCGGTCTGATCTCCCTCGCCGCGGCCGGGGCCGCCCTGGCGGCGGGCCCCTTCATCGCCCGCCTGCCGGCGCCCGAGGAACCCCCGGAACCCTCGTCGCGGCCGGCGGACTTCCGCTCCGGGGGCTGACGGCGGGCAAGTGGGGCTCCCCGGAGGAGACATGGGCGCCGCATACTCTGGGGCATGAGCTACGACGCGATCGTGCTGGCCGGGGGCGCCGCGCGACGTCTCGGCGGGGCCGACAAGCCCGCGCTGAGCGTCGGTGGCCGCGCCCTCCTGGACCGGGTCCTCGACGCCTGCGCGGACGCCGGGACCACCGTCGTGGTCGGCGGGCGCCGGGCGACCGGGCGCCCCGTGCGCTGGGCGCGCGAGGAGCCGCCCGGCGGCGGCCCGGTGGCCGCGCTGGACGCCGGACTGCGGCAGACCACGGCCGAGCTGGTCCTCGTACTCTCCGCCGACCTGCCGTTCCTGGACCGGGACACCGTACGGGCGCTGCTCGACGGTGCCGCGGCCGCCGAAGGGGCCCTGCTGCGGGATCCCGACGGCCGGGACCAGCCGCTGGTCGCCGCCTACCGGGCCGAGTCCCTGCGCCGCGAGATCGCCCTGCTCGCCACCGAACACGGCCGGCTGACGGGGCTCCCGCTGCGCAGCCTCACCGCCGAACTGGACCTCGCCCGCGTCGAGGGGAGGCCGCTCGCCTCCTTCGACTGCGACACCTGGGACGATCTCGCCTCCGCCCGAGCCCGGATCAGGGAGCATGGAACCGTGCTGGACCAATGGATCACCGCCGTCAAGAACGAGCTGGGCATCGACCTCCCCGTCGACGTCAAGGCCCTGCTCGACCTCGCCCGCGACGCCGCCCACGGCGTCGACCGGCCCGCCGCCCCCCTGACCACCTTCCTGGTCGGCTACGCCGCCGCGCGGGCCGAGGCCGCCGGGGCCGACCCCGCCCAGGCCGTGGCCGAGGCCTCCCGCAAGGCCGCCGACCTGGCGCTGCGCTGGGCCGCCGAGGCGGAGGCCGATGCCGCCGACCCCCGACAGAACGGCTCCGGATGACCCCCACCGATGCCGAACGCGCCCTGGACCAGTCCCTGGCCGGGGCCACCGGTGCCTCCCCCACCACCCCCGGTCCGGCCCCGGCCGGCGCCGAGGGCTCCCCCTCCGTAACGCCGCAGACCACGGCCGAGCAGGCCCTCGAGGAGGCCCTGGCCCTCGTCAGCCGGCCCCCCAGGGGCGGCGGAACCGGCGGCCACCGCGCCTGCGCCTGGCCCCGGGCCCGGGACGCGGCCGTCCACTCCGGCGCCGGGGCGCGGCCCCGCACCCATCGGGTCCCGCTCGCGGACGCCCTCGGCGAGGTGCTGGCCGCGCCCCTGGACGCCCTGACCGACCTGCCGTCCTTCGACACCTCCGCCATGGACGGCTGGGCCGTCGCCGGCCCCGGCCCGTGGTCCGTCCGCGCGGGCGGCGGGGTACTGGCCGGCTCCGACCGGCCCGCGGCCCTCGCGGACGGCGAGGCCGTTCGGATCGCCACCGGTGCCCGGATCCCCGCCGACACCACCGCCGTCATCCGCAGCGAGCACTGCCGCGAGAGCGGCACCCAGCTCTTCGCCGACCGGCCCGTCCTCACCGGCCAGGACATCCGCCCGCGCGGCCAGGAGTGCCGCTCCGGCGACCTGCTGCTACCCGCCGGGTCCCTGGTCACCCCGGCCGTCCTCGGCCTCGCCGCGGCCGCCGGGTACGACGAGCTGACCACCCGCCCGCGGCCCCGCGTGGAGATCCTGGTCCTCGGCGACGAACTGCTGACGGAGGGCCGCCCGTACGACGGCCTGATCCGTGACGCGCTGAGCCCGATGCTCGGCCCCTGGCTCACCCGCCTCGGCGCCGAGGTCATCGCCACCCGGCGGCTGGGGGACGACCAGGCCGGGGCCGAGGCCCTCTTCCGGGCCGTCACCACCTCCGCCGCCGATGTCGTCGTCACCACCGGCGGCACCGCCTCCGGGCCCGTCGACCACGTCCACCCCGTACTGGCACGGGCCGGCGCCGACATCCTCGTCGACGGGGTGGCCGTACGGCCCGGGCATCCGATGCTGCTGGCCCGGATCGGCGACCGCGCCGAGGGACGGCACCTGGTCGGGCTCCCCGGGAACCCGCTCGCCGCCGTCTCCGGCCTGCTGACCCTCGCCGAACCGCTGCTGCGCTCCCTCGCCGGGCGCCGGCGGCGGCCCCGCTACACCGCCACCGTGCAGGACGAGGTGCCCGGCCACCCGCACGACACCCGGCTGGTGCCGGTGCTGCTGAGCGGCGACCACGCGGTGCCCCTGCGCTACAACGGGCCGGCGATGCTGCGCGGCGTGGCCGCCGCCGACGCGCTGGCCGTCGTACCGCCCCGCGGGGCACGGGCCGGGCAGGACCTGGAGATCCTCGATCTGCCGTGGGCCTCCGGAGGATGTTTCACGTGAAACTTCACGGCCAGGACGCCATGGCCCGCGGCGCGGACGAGAAGCTCGTCTCCCGGCGCATCAAACTGCCCAAGCGGGTCGTCGAACAGCCGCTGCGCCAGGTCTCCCGGCGCCTGCTGATGGCCCTGTTCGTGCTCTGCCTCACGGTCCTGATCGTGTGGCTCGACCGCGAGGGCTACCACGACAACGCCAACAACCGGGTCGACTTCCTCGACTGCGTCTACTACGCCACCGTGACGCTGTCGACGACGGGATACGGCGACATCGTCCCGTACAGCGACAGCGCCCGGCTCGTGAACATCCTTTTGATCACGCCGCTGCGCGTGCTGTTCCTGATCATCCTCGTCGGGACCACCTTGGAGGTCCTCACGGAACGGACCCGGGAGGAGTGGCGGCTGAACCGCTGGAGGAAGAACTTGCGTGAGCACACGGTCGTCGTGGGCTTCGGCACCAAGGGCCGCTCGGCCCTCCAGACGCTGCTGGCCACCGGCCTCCCCAGGGACCAGGTCGTGGTCGTGGACCCCAGCGCCAAAGTCGTCGACGCGGCGAACGCGGAGGGCTTCACGGGAGTGGTCGGCGATGCCACCCGCTCCGACGTGCTGCTCCGCGCCGAGCTGCAGAGGGCCCGTCAGATCATCATCGCCACCCAGCGGGACGACACGGCGGTCCTGGTCACGCTGACGGCCCGGCAGCTCAACCGGGGGGCGAAGATCGTCGCAGCGGTGCGCGAGGAGGAGAACGCCCCGCTGCTGCGCCAGTCCGGCGCGGACGCGGTCATCACCAGCGCGAGCGCGGCCGGCCGGCTGCTGGGCCTGTCGGTCCTGAGCCCGAGCGCGGGCACCGTGATGGAGGACCTGATCCAGCAGGGCAGCGGCCTCGACATCATCGAACGCCCCGTCAACCGGGCCGAGGCGGGCAAGTCGGTCCGCGACACGGAGGACCTGGTGGTGAGCGTGCTGCGCGGACACCGGCTGCTGCCGTACGACGACCCGCACGCGAGCCCCCTCCAGCTGACGGACCGTCTTATCACCATCGTCCGCGCCGCACCGCCGTCCTCCCCGCCGGTGACCCTGGGCCCCGCCGAGTAGGTGCTGTCGCGGCCCGGCCGGTTGGCGTAGCCTCCGGGCCATGCATGCGATCACCATCGAGCAGCCCGGCGGGCCCGAGGCCCTGGTCTGGACCGACGCACCCGATCCGGTGGCGGGCGACGGCGAGGTCCTCGTCGAGGTCGCGGCGAGCGCCGTGAACCGGGCCGACCTCCTCCAGCGGCAGGGGTTCTACGACCCCCCGCCCGGTGCCTCGCGCCACCCCGGCCTGGAGTGCTCCGGGCGGATCGCCGCGATCGGGCCGGGGGTGTCCGGCTGGTCGGTGGGTGACGAGGTGTGCGCCCTGCTGAGCGGCGGCGGGTACGCGCAGAAGGTGGCCGTCCCGGTCGGCCAGCTGCTGCCGGTGCCGGCGGGCGTGGACCTGGTGACGGCGGCCGCGCTGCCCGAGGTGGTCACGACGGTGTGGTCGAACGTGTTCATGGTGGCCGGGCTGCGGCCCGGCGAGACCCTGCTGGTGCACGGCGGGTCCAGCGGCATCGGAACGATGGCGATCCAGCTGGCGAAGGCGGTGGGCGCGACGGTCGCGGTGACGGCCGGGGGCCCGGAGAAGCTCGCGCGCTGCAAGGAGCTGGGCGCCGACATCCTGATCGACTACCGCGAACAGGACTTCGTGGCGGAGCTGAAGGAGGCGACGGGCGGGGCCGGGGCGGACGTGATCCTGGACATCATGGGCGCCAAGTACCTCTCCCGGAACGTGGACGCCCTCGCCGTGAACGGCCGGCTCGCGGTGATCGGGCTCCAGGGCGGGGTGAAGGCCGAGCTGAACCTCGGCGCGCTGCTCGCGAAGCGGGCGGCGATCACGGCCACCACCCTGCGGGCCCGGCCGCTGGAGGAGAAGGCGGCCATCGTGGCAGCCGTACGGGAGCACGTGTGGCCGCTGGTGGCTGCGGGGCGTGTGCGGCCGGTGGTGCACGCGACGTTCCCGATGGCGGAGGCGGCGGAGGCGCACCGGGTGATGGAGTCGAGCAGCCACGTGGGCAAGCTGCTGCTCACGGTCTGAGCGCGGCGGCCACGAGCCCTTCGAGGGCGTCGCGGCCGACTTCCCCGGCACCGGCCAGCAGGTGGTCGAGGATCAGTCCGTCCACGCAGGCGAGCAGGGTGTGGGTGCGGGCGTCCGGATCACCGCCGGCGCCGTGCGCGGCCAGGAAGGCCCGTACGAGGTCCCGGCCCGCGTTCTCGCGCGGGACCAGGATCTCGCGGAGCTCCGGGTCCCGGACGCTCTCGACGGCGCAGGTGTAGCGGGCGAGGGAGCGGCGCCGCCCCTCCCCCGTAAGCCGCTCCCGGGCCAGGGCGGCGAAGCCGTCGACGAGCTCGGCCGCGGAACGCGGTGGCGCGATGGCGGCTGCGGCGGCCTGCAGTTCGGCCTGGTCCCGCGCCACGAGGCGGCGTACGAGGGCGGTCAGCAGGGCCGCCCGCGTGCGGAAGTAGGCCGAGGTGGTGCCGGGCGGCAGACCGGCGGCCCGGTCCACGGCGCGGTGGGTCAGCCCGCGCATGCCGGTGTCGGCCAGGACTTCGATGGCCGCGTCGGCCAGGACGGTTCGCCGTTGTTCGCTCACCCCCCATTTCTACACCTGTAGAAGCCGCGGGGTACGCTGCACCCCAGGGCTTCTACACCTGTAGAAAAGGGAGGCGTCTGATGGGCGGCAGGGCCGTGGTGGTCGGCGGGGGCATCGGCGGGCTGGCGGCCGCGATCGGACTGCACCGCACGGGATGGGAGGTGACCGTCCTGGAGCGGGCCGCCGCCCTGGACGACGCCGGCGCCGGGATCTCCCTGGCCGCCAACGGGATCCGCGCCCTGGACGCGCTGGGCGTGGGCAGGGCCGTACGGGACGCCGCGCACCGGCAGTACACGGGCGGGACCCGCACCCCCGACGGCTCCTGGCTCGCCCGGATGGACGGCGCGGCACTCGAACGCGCCGTCGGCATCCCGATGACCGGCATCCCGCGGGCGGAGCTGCACCGGCTGCTGCGGGAGGCACTGCCGGCGTCCTGCCTGCGGACCGGGGTCGGTGCGCTGTCCGCCGGGGACGCCGCCGACCTGCTGGTGGCCGCCGACGGGGTGCGCAGCGGGATCCGGGCGGAGCTCTTCCCCCAGCACCCCGGGCCGGTCCACAGCGGCTCCACCGTGCTGCGCGCGATCACCGCCGAACCGGTGGTCCTGGACACCGACTTCGAGCTGACGTGGGGGCCGGGGGCGGAGTTCGGCCACATCGCCTTCGCCGACGGGCGGGCGGAATGGCACGCGGTGCTGGCCTCCCCGCCGGGGGTCCGTCACGCGGACGCCCTGTCCTTCCTCCGGGCCCGCTTCGGGGCGTGGCACCACCCCGTCCCGGCACTGCTGGCGGCGACCCGCCCCGAGGACGTCCTGCACCACGACACGTACGAGCTGGTGACGCCCGTGCCGTCGTACGCGGTGGGGCGGGTGGCGCTGCTGGGCGATGCGGCGCACGCGATGACCCCGAACCTGGGGCAAGGGGCCTGCCAGGCGCTGGAGGACGCGGTGGTGCTGGCCGCGGAACTGGCCGCGGGGCCGTCGGTGGAGGCCGCGCTGTCCCGCTACGACGCCGTGCGCCGGCCGCGGGCATCGGGCGTGGCCCGCGCGGCCCGCCGGGCCGGCCGCCTGGGCCACCGGCTGTCCCACCCCGCGGCGGTGGCGGCGCGCAACGCCGCCCTGCGCCTCGCCCCTTCCGGGGCCACCATCCGCGCTCTCCTCACCCACGCGTCCTGGACCCCGCCTCCACTCCCCTGACGGGGGCGGGGAGGCGTACCGCCGCCCGCTACAGGGTGCGCAGGAGGACCGCCGGGGATTCCACGCAGTCGGCCACGTACCGCAGGAAGCCGCCCGCCGTGCCGCCGTCGCAGACCCGGTGGTCGAACGTCAGCGACAGCTGGACGACCTGGCGGACCGCCAGCTCGCCCCCGTGCACCCACGGCTTCGGCATGATCCGGCCCACGCCGAGCATCGCCGCCTCCGGGTGGTTGATGATCGGCGTGGAGCCGTCGACCCCGAAGACCCCGTAGTTGTTCAGCGTGAACGTGCCGCCGGTGAGGTCGGACGGGGCCAGCTTCCCGGCCCGGGCGAGCTCGGTCAGGCGGGCGAACTCCGCCGACAGGGACTCCGGGTTGCGGGTATGGGCGTCGCGGACCACCGGGACCATCAGGCCCCGGTCGGTCTGCGCCGCGAAGCCCAGGTGGACGCCGGGCAGCCGGACGATCTCGCCCGCCGCCAGGTCCACCGTGGAGTTGAGCTCCGGGTACCGCGCCAGCGCCGCCGTGCAGATCCGCGCCAGCAGCGCGAGCACCGAGATCTTGGGCCCGCCCACGGCGTTCATCGCGGCCCGAGCCGCCATCAGCTCGGTGGCGTCCGCGTCGACCCAGCAGGTGGCGTCCGGGATCTCCCGACGGCTGCGCGACAGCTTCTCGGCGACCGCGCCCCGGACCCCCTTCAGCGGAATCCGCTCCCCCTGTGGAGCCGGAGCAGCCGGCCCCTGCGCCGCCGCCGGCTCCGGTGCCCGCAGTGCCGCCTCCACATCGGCGCGCAGGATCAGGCCCTCGGGCCCCGACCCCCGCAGCGCACGCAGATCGAGCCCGTTGTCCTTGGCCAGCTTGCGCACCAGCGGCGAGATCACCGCGACGGGCCCGCCGCCCGCGACCGGCGGGGCCGGGGCGGCAGGGACCACCGGTGGAGCCGCCACGGCCGGGACCACCGGCGCCGCGATCCCGGCGGTGACGGGTCGCACCCGTCGCCGACGCGCCGAGCGCGAGTGGTCCGAGCCGTAACCGATCAGCGGCCGGGGCTCCTTCGCGGAGCCCGGGGACTCCGCCTCCGGGGCGGCCTCCGCGGCCGGCAGGGCCGCCGCTCCCACCGCCACGGTGATCAGCGGAGCGCCGACGGGCAGCTCCTGCCCCTCCTCGCCGAAACGGGCGGTGACCACGCCGCCGTACGGGCAGGGCACCTCCACCATCGCCTTGGCCGTCTCGACCTCGACGACCGGCTGGTCGACGGCGACGACATCGCCGACCGCCACCAGCCAGCGCACGATCTCGGCCTCGGTCAGGCCCTCCCCGAGGTCGGGGAGCTTGAACTCCATTACCTGCGGCATCAGTTCTCCCACTGCAGGCGGGCCACGGTGTCCAGGATCCGGTCCACTCCCGGCAGGTGGTGCTTCTCCAGCATCGGCGGCGGATAGGGGATGTCGAAGCCCGTGACCCGCAGCACCGGCGCCTCCAGGTGGTGGAAGCACCGCTCCGTGACGCGAGCGGCGATCTCCGCGCCCGGCCCGCCGAAGCCGCCGGCCTCGTGGACGACCACCGCACGCCCGGTGCGGCGTACGGACTCCACGACCGTGTCCTCGTCGAAGGGGACCAGCGAACGCAGGTCGACGACCTCGAGCTCCCAGCCCTCGGCGCGGGCCGCCTCGGCCGCCTCCAGGCAGACCGGCAGCGAGGGCCCGTAGGTGATCAGCGTCGCGCTGGTGCCCGTACGGCGGACCAGGGCCTTGCCGATGCCGGGGACGGCGGCGGGGGCCGCCGGGTTCCAGTCCGCCTTCGACCAGTAGAGGCGCTTCGGCTCCAGGAAGACCACCGGGTCGTCGCTCGCGATGGACGCGCGCAGCAGCCCGTACGCGTCCTCGACCGTCGCCGGGGTCACCACGTGCAGGCCGGGCGTCGCCACGTAGTACGCCTCGGAGGAGTCGCAGTGGTGCTCCACCCCGCCGATCCCGCCGCCGTAGGGCACCCGGATGGTGATCGGCAGCGGCATCGCGCCGCGCGTGCGGTTGCGCATCTTCGCGACGTGTGAGATCAGCTGCTCGAAGGCCGGGTACGCGAACGCGTCGAACTGCATCTCGACCACGGGCCGCAGCCCGTACATGGCCATGCCGACCGCCGCGCCGAGGATCCCTGCCTCAGCGAGCGGGGTGTCCGTGCACCGGTCCTCGCCGAACTCCTTGGCGAGGCCGTCCGTGATCCGGAAGACACCGCCCAGCGTCCCGACGTCCTCGCCCATGACGTGGACCGTCGGGTCCTCCGCCATCGCGTCGCGCATCGCCCGGGTCAGGGCCTGCGCCATCGTCGCCGGCTTGACCCCCGGCTTCGCGGACTTCGCCGCCACGGTCGTCACTCCTGCTCCTCGGCTTCCAGTTCGGCGCGCAGCATGGCCGCCTGCTCGCGCAGCCGGCCGGTCTGCTCCGCGTAGACGTGCGCGAAGAGGTCCATCGGGTCCACCACCGGATCCGCGTTCATGCCCTCGCGGAGCGCCGCCGCCATCGTCTCGGCATCGTCGCGCGCCTCCTGGATGCCCGCCTCGTCGAGGATCCCGCGCGCGGTCAGCTCGCGCTCCAGGAGCTCCACCGGGTCGTGCGCCTTCCAGGCCTCGACCTCGGCGTCGCCGCGGTAGCGGGTGGCGTCGTCGGCGTTCGTGTGGGCCTCCATCCGGTACGTGACGGCCTCGATCAGGGTCGGGCCGCCGCCGGCCCGGGCCCGCCGGACCGCCTCGGTCAGCACCTCGTGCATCGCGGCGATGTCGTTGCCGTCGACCAGCCGGCCGGGCATGCCGTAGCCGACGGCCTTGTGGGCCAGGGTCGGGGCGGCGGTCTGCTTGGCCAGCGGGACGGAGATCGCGAAGCCGTTGTTCTGGACGAGGAAGACCACCGGGGCCTGCCACACGGCGGCGAAGTTCAGCGCCTCGTGGAAGTCGCCCTCGCTGGTGCCGCCGTCGCCGACCATGGCCAGGGCCACGACGTCGTCGCCGCGCAGGCGGGCCGCGTGTGCCAGGCCCACCGCGTGCGGCAGCTGGGTGGCGAGGGGGGTGGACAGCGGGGCTATCCGGTGTTCGCGGGGGTCGTAGCCGGTGTGCCAGTCGCCGCGCAGCAGCGTCAGCGCCTGTACGGGGTCCAGCCCGCGGGCGACGGCCGCCAGGGTGTCGCGGTAGCTCGGGAAGAGCCAGTCCTGGTCCTCGAGGACCAGCGCGGCCGCGATCTCGCAGGCCTCCTGGCCCACGGTGGAGGGGTAGACGGCGAGCCTGCCCTGCCGCGTCAGTGCCGTGGCCTGGGCGTTGTAGCGGCGGCCGCGCACCAGCTCGGCGTAGCAGCGGCGCATCAGCGCCGGGTCGAGCCGGTCTGCTCCCGGCGTACCGAGGACCCGGTAGGGCTCGGCGTCCGGGAGCAGCGGGGCGGCATCCGTACGGGGCCTCCAGGCGGGCGGCGGGGTGGGTCGGTGGGACGCACCGGCACCGGGCAGCTCTTGGACCGTCATGGCGGCGTACACCTCCTCGTGGGAAGCGGGCAGGACGACGGCTCGGATGTGAGGCGCCTCACCTACCGATTGTTCGGTTGTCCGCGCAATTTGGCTACAGGCGGCTCCAGGCTGTGGACAAAGTGGCGCCGGGGCCTTGGGATGGGTGCAGGACGTCCAGGAGAGGGAGGCATCGGGCAATGCCGGATGAACAAATGGCCGGAGCGGGGTCCGCCCCGGTCCCGCCGGGGCCCGTCCCCGGGACCCCACCGGTACCTTCCGTTCCGCCCCGCCCACTGGATCCGATCGACCGGTCGATCATCCGGCTGCTCCAGGCCGACGGGCGTGCGTCCATACGGTCGGTGGCGGAGCAGGTGCACGTCTCGCGCGCCAACGCCTACGCGCGGATCAACCGGCTCATGGACGACGGGGTGATCCGCGGGTTCACCGCCCGCGTCAACCACGAGCGCGCGGGGCAGGGCGCCTCCGCCTACATCACCCTGAAGATCGTCCAGAACTCCTGGCGCACGGTCCGCGAGCAGCTGCGCGAGCTGCCGGGCGCCGCGCACATCGCGCTGGTCAGCGGGGATTTCGACGTGCTGCTGCTGGTGCACACGCCGGACAACCGGACCCTGCGCGAACTGGTCCTGACCCGCCTCCAGGCCATCCCGGAGGTGCTCTCGACGCGCACCCTGCTGGTGTTCGAGGAAACGGATCTGCTGGCCCCCGGGCCGGGCCCGGCCGGCGGCCCGGCGCTCGCCGAGGAGTAGCGCCAGGCCCCGCACACGCGAACGCCCCGGGAACGGGCCTGGACGGCCGTTCCCGGGGCGCTGTGCGCGGTGTCCGCGCGGGCCTGGATCAGCCCTTGTCGTAGTAGCCGAACATGTCGACGATGACGTCGGTGCTGCCCGGGCTCCAGTTGAAGAAGTCGACGATGCCGTTCTTGCCCGTGCTGGCCTGGACCAGGTTCGGGACGGTCTTGCCCCGCGTCCAGTTCAGGGTGGACGAGTTGGGCACGGGCACCTCGCCGGCCGTCCCGTTCTCGTACTGCTCGCGCGAGTTCGGGTCGGGGGCGACCGACAGGTGGCCGTGGTCGGTCGTGTTGGTGACCGTGCTGTTCAGGGCGAATCCGGTGATGTTGGGATTCCTCGTGGACAGCGGCATGATCAGGTACTCGAACGCCTGCAGCGGCCCGGAGTTCCAGTTGGCGTCGCCGCGGGTGTCGATCAGCCGCTCCGGCGCGACCGGCATGTAGGCGCTGGTGCTGCCGGTGCTGTAGTAACCCACGACGTCGACGATGACGTGGGTCCCGGACCCGGAGCCGTTGCGGACGTTGATCTTTCCGTCGGCGCTGACCGGCACGATCACCGCGTTGGCGATCGTCTGGCCGGCGGAGAAGTTCAGGTTCGACGTGGAGGACGCGGCCTGGCCGGCCGGGTAGACGGTCAGGTGACCGGCGGCCTGCGGCTCGGTGGTGGTCACGTTGAGCGCCACCGCCGTCGCGCCGGCCGGGACGCCGCCGCGGCCGCTCATCTGGGCCGTGAAGGTACCGAACCCGGGC
This sequence comes from Streptomyces sp. NPDC088762, assembly GCF_044750905.1. Taxonomy (NCBI): domain Bacteria; kingdom Bacillati; phylum Actinomycetota; class Actinomycetes; order Kitasatosporales; family Streptomycetaceae; genus Streptomyces; species Streptomyces sp. NPDC088762. The sequence goes on along the minus strand of NZ_JBIVKT010000001.1, from coordinate 671,041 downwards.
ACCAGGCCCTTGGCGGTGCCGTTGCCCTCGCGCGAGTCGACGAGGCGGGCCGGGTCCAGGGGGGTGTAGCCGCTGGAGGCGGTCCGGGTGAAGTAGCCGGTGACGTCGGCGATCAGGTCGACCGCGCCGCCGCCGCTGTTGTACAGCTCGACGTAGCCGTCCTTGCCGACCGGCACGATCACCATGTTCGGGACCGTCTGGCCCGCGTCGAAGTTGACGTTCGACGTCGTCGGCCGCGGGCCGCCCGAGCCGTAGACCCGGATGTGCCCGGCCGTGGCGGGGTTGGTGACGGTGACGTTCAGGGCCACGGCGGTGACCCCGGCCGGGATCTGGGCGTTTCCGGCGATCTTCACCTTGGTCGTGCCGAAGCCCGGGACCTTGGCCTTCGAGCCGCCGATCCCCTCCCGGGTGTCCAGGAGGCGGGTGGGCGTGTGCGGGGTGAAGTCCGAGCCGGCCGTCATGATCTGGAAGTCGTTGACGACCTCGGCATTGTTCCCGATGTCCCTCACAGTGACCTTGACGGTGTACTCGCCGAGCTCCGCGTAGACGTGCTTGTGGTTCAGGACGACGGAACCGGAGGCGGGGAGGTCGGTCCTGGTGCCGTCACCCCACTCGATGGCGACGCCGAGCGCCGCCTGCGCGCTCGTGATGGTGGTGGTCAGATCGAGCCCGTGCGCCGTGGAGCTCTCGGCGTTCAGCAGGATCGACAGATCCGGGTTGCCGGCGGCGGCCTGGGTCTCGCCCTGCGCCGTGGCGGCGGCCGCCTTGTCCCCCTTGGCCTGCGGCAGCGCGCGGCGGACCGTACGGTCGGCGGGGCTGGTGAAGGTCTTGAGGTTGGCGGCCCCGCTCTTGCCGAGGTCGACCTCGGGAATGGACGTTCCGTGCGAGCCCTGCGCGGGCGCGGCCGGGCCGGCCGCCTGGGCGATGCCCGGTATGAAACCAACGCTCGCCGCGACGATCACGGCGGCGGAAACTACGAGTCGGCGATTGCGCACCGGCCCCCCATGTGTGGTTGTGAAGGCATGTGTGAGCGCCGTTTTGAACGCGCTCAGGATCGAAAATCCCGCTAAGACTACATAGCCCCACGGACAGTCCCTCAGGGGATTACCCGCCAACGGTCAGCCGCGGATGGTCCGCAGGCCGTCGAAGGCCATGTGGACCACCGCGTCCGCGAGCTGGTCATGGCCCGTCCCCGGGTGCGGCCGGTACCACTCGACGAGGGAGTTCACCATGCCGAAGAGCAGCCGGGTGGCGAGCCGGATGTCCACGTCCGCCCGGAGGTCGCCCTCGGCCGCGGCCGCCTTGAGCAGGTCGGCGACCTGGTGGTCGAACTCGCGCCGCCGCTCCAGGGCCCAGCGCTCGGTGCGGGTGTTGCCCCGTACGCGCAGCAGCAGCGTCACGTACGGCAGCTCGGAGACGAGCACCTCGACCGTGCGGCGCGTGACGTACTCGACGCGCTCGACCGCCCGGCCCCGTACGGCGCCCGGTTCCTCCAGGACGGCGAAGAGACCGTCGAGGGCGCGGCTGACGGCGCGGCGCAGCAGCTCCTCCTTGCCGGTGACGTGGTGGTAGATCGAGGACTTCGAGATGCCCGCGGCCTTGGAGAGGTGCTCCATGGAGGTGCCGTCGTAGCCGCGCTCGTTGAAGACCTGGACGGCGACGGAGAGCAGGGTCTCGGGGGTGTAGGTGTCCCGCTTGGCCGTGGTCATTCGGTCCCCTCCGCCCCGTCCGGGCCTTCTTCCGCGTCCGGGTGTCCCGCCTCGTCCCCGTCGCCGGCGGCGTAGCCCAGTTTGAAGAGGGCCAGCGAGGGCGCGTACCGGCCGCCGGGACAGCGCTCGTCGAGGTGGTGCAGCAGGTCGTAGGCCCAGTCCCGGCCGAGCCGGTCGTGCCATTCGGCCGGGCCGAGGGGGTAGTTCACGCCGAGCCGCATGGCCGTGTCGATGTCCTCGGCGGAGGCGACGCCGCGGGCGACCGCGTCGGCCGTGAGGTCGATCAGCATCGCGACGGTCCGGGCGACGATCATGCCGGGGACGTCGCCGATGACCGAGACCTGCTTGCCGAGCGCCTGGAAGAGGCCCACCGCCTCGGCGAGGGTCCGCTCGCTCGTGTCCTCGCTGACGGAGAGCGCGATGCGGGTGGCCTCGCGGTAGTCGAGCGCGAGGTCGAAGTAGACGACGTCGGCGAACTCGACGGCGGTCTTGCCGTCCGCGAGCACCAGCTGGCCCTCGCCGGGCAGCTGGATGTACGGGCCCCCGTGCCCGGTGGCGGTGACCGCGATGCCGGCCTCCTCCATCAGCGCGGCCAGCTCCGCCGCGGGCCCGAGGTCGCCGACCACGGTGACCTTGGCCGGGGCCTCCTCGGGGGCTGCGGTGTGCGGCTGCGGCAGCGCGGCGTCGGGCCCGTACGGGAACCATCCGTGGCCCGACTTGCGGCCGAGGCGGCCCGACTGGACCAGCCGGCGCTGGGCGAGGGAGGGGGTGAACTTGGGGCTGCGGAAGAAGGACTCCCACACGGAGCGGGTCACCGCTTCGTTGACGTCCTGGCCGATCAGGTCGGTCAGCTGGAAGGGGCCCATCTTGAAGCCGCCGCTCTCGCGGAGCACGGCGTCGATGGTGGCCGGGTCGGCGCCCTGCTCCTCGTACACCGCGAAGGCCTCGGCGTAGAAGGGGCGGGCGATGCGGTTGACGATGAATCCGGGGGTGTCGGCGCAGCGGACCGGCGTCTTCCCCCAGCCCAGGACGGTGCGGTAGGCGCGCTCGGCGGCGGCCGGGTCGGTCGCGAAGCCGCTGACCACCTCGACGAGCGGGAGCAGCGGGGCCGGGTTGAAGAAGTGCAGGCCGAGGAAGCGGCCGGGGTGCGCGAGCCCGGCGGCCAGCTCGGTGACGGAGAGGGAGGAGGTGTTGGTGGCCAGCAGGCAGTCGGGCGACACCACCCCTTCGAGTGCGGCGAAGAGGCGGCGTTTGACCCCGGTGTCCTCGACGACCGCCTCCACCACGAGCGCGGCGCCCGCCACCTCGGCGAGCGTCGGCGCCGATCCGATCCGGCCGATCGCGTCCTCCGCCTCGGCGCGGTCCAGCCGCCCCTTGGCGGCCATCCGCTCGACGCGGTCGCGGACGGCGGCGACACCGTCGGCGGCCGCGGAGGCGTCGATGTCGTGGATCAGCACGCGGTGACCTGCGAGAAGGGCGACCTGGGCGATGCCTTGCCCCATGGTGCCCGCGCCGACGACCGCCACAGTGCGGGACCGCTCGATTGCTGTCATGTCCTGATCCTCCCGCACCGACTTGTCCACAGGTCCGCCGGGCCCTCTTGTCCCGACCGATCGTTCGGTTACTCTAACTCCAGTCTGCTCTTCTTCGCCCGGCTCAACGAGGAGTTGGTCTGTGATGGCCGCCGAGCTCACCGTCCCCCAGCTGTCCGACAAGCACCGGCCCACCCTGGATCAGGCCTTGTCCGCGATCCGCAGCCGGGCCTACTGGTCCCCGCACCCCGAGCACCCCAAGGCGTACGGCGAGAGCGCCCCGGCCGACGGCCTCGCCGCCTTCCAGGCCCTCCACGGCACCCGCCTGGACCTGGGACAGCCCGGCACCGACGGCTGGACGGGCGGCGAGGTGTCCCCGTACGGCCCGGAGCTGGGCGTCGAGTACCCGCACGCCGACCCGGACGTCCTGCTGCCCGCGATGAAGGCCGGCATGGGCGCCTGGCGCGACGCCGGACCCGAGGCGCGCGCCCTGGTCTGCATCGAGATCCTGTCGCGCATCTCCGCGCGGACGCACGAGTTCGCGCACGCGGTCATGCACACCAGCGGCCAGGCGTTCATGATGGCGTTCCAGGCGGGCGGACCCCACGCGCAGGACCGCGGCCTGGAGGCCGTGGCGTACGCATACGAGGAGCAGACGAGGGTCCCGGGGCAGGCCGACTGGTCGAAGCCGCAGGGCAAGAAGGACCCGCTGGAGCTGGGCAAGACCTTCACCGCGGTCCCGCGCGGCATCTCCCTCATGATCGGCTGCAACACCTTCCCGACCTGGAACGGCTACCCGGGCCTGTTCGCCTCCCTTGCCACCGGCAACCCGGTCCTGGTCAAGCCGCACCCGCGGGCCGTCCTGCCCCTGGCGCTGACCGTCCAGGTGGCCCGTGAGGTCCTCGCCGAGGCCGGCTTCGACCCGAACCTGGTGGCCCTGGCCGTCGAGCGTCCGGGCGAGGGCATCGCCAAGTCCCTCGCGGTCCGCCCCGAGATCAAGCTGATCGACTACACCGGCTCCACGGAGTTCGGCGACTGGCTGGAGACCCACGCCCGCCAGGCCCAGGTCTACACGGAGAAGGCCGGCGTCAACACGGTGGTCGTGGACTCCACGGACAACTACAAGGGCATGCTGGCGAACCTCGCGTTCTCCCTGTCCCTCTACAGCGGCCAGATGTGCACGACCCCGCAGAACCTGCTGATCCCGCGGGACGGCATCGAGACGGACGCCGGCCACAAGTCGTACGACGAGGTCGTCGCCGACCTCGCGGCCTCGGTCGGCGGCCTGCTGGGCGACGACGCGCGGGCCAACGCGCTGCTGGGCGCGCTGGTCAACCCGGACGTCAAGGCCCGCCTGGAGGCGGCGGCGGCGCTGGGCGAGGTCGCGCTTGCCTCCCGTGAGGTCGCGAACCCGGAGTTCCCGGGCGCGGTGGTCCGCACCCCGGTGATGGTGAAGCTGGACGGCTCCAAGCCGGACCCGGAGGCGCCCTACCTCTCGGAGTGCTTCGGCCCGGTCTCGTTCGCGGTGGCCGTGGACTCCACGGCGGACGCGCTGGACCTGCTGCGGCGCACGGTCCGCGAGAAGGGTGCGATGACGGTCGGCGCCTACACCACGTCCGCGGACACCGAGCGGGCGATCGAGGAGGTCTGCCTGGAGGAGTCGGCGCAGCTCTCGCTGAACCTCACCGGCGGGGTGTACGTGAACCAGACCGCGGCGTTCTCGGACTTCCACGGCTCGGGCGGCAACCCGGCGGCGAACGCGGCCCTGTGCGACGGCGCCTTCGTGTCGAACCGCTTCCGCGTGGTGGAGGTCCGCCGCCAGGCCTAGACCGTCCAGCCGGCGTCGGGGCCGGGCACCCGCTGGTCGGTGCCCGGTCCCGGGCCGCCCCAGTGGAACAGGGCCATGGCCACGCTGGTGGCCAGGTTGTAGCTGGAGACCTGCGGCCGCATCGGCAGGGACACCAGGTGGTCGGCCCGTGCACGCAGCTCGGGTGAGATGCCGTGGCGCTCCGAGCCGAAGGCGAGCAGGGCGTCGTCCGGGAGGGTGAGGGTGCGGATGTCCTCGCCCTCCGGATCGAGCGCGTAGAGCGGCCCCGGCGGCAGCGTCTCCAGGGTCACCTTGTCCACGACGGTGGCGTAGTGCAGCCCGGCCCCGGCCCGGACCACGTTCGGGTGCCAGGGGTCGAGGTCGCCGCGGGTCACCACGCCCGTGGCGCCGAAACCGGCGGCGAGGCGGACGACGGCCCCGACGTTGCCGAGGTTGCGGGGATTGTCGAGCACGACCACGGGCGCGACCCGGGGGCTGCGCGCCAGCGCCACCCGCCCGGCCTCCCGGTCGGGCCGGACGGCGAGCGCGGCCACGCCGGTGGGGTGCACGCGCGGCACCAGCTCCTTCAGCGGGGCCGCCCGCACCAGCCGGGCCACGTCCGCCTCGACGTCCGGGGCCAGCCCGCCGGCGAGCGCGCGTACGCCCGCGGGGTCGTCGGCGACGGCCATGTGCACGCGGGCCCCGAAGCGCAGGGCGTGCTTCAGGGCGTGGAACCCGTCCAGGAGCACGAGGTCCTCGCGCCCGGCAGCCTCCCGCCAGCGCCGCACCGTCTCATCCGCACTCCCATGGTCACTCATACCCCGACCCTACGGTCCCCCCGAGCGGGCCCGGGCCCCGGCAGCGGCGCCGCAGGTCAGCCCTCGGCCGGCACGGGACGCGGCTCTGTGGCGGGATCGGCTGCCGGCTCTGGCGCGGGACCGGCCGCAGGCTCTGCGGTACGACCGGCCGCACGCGGCTCGGCGGCCGGACCCCGCCCCGGCCGCAGGACGGCGGCCCGGGCGCCGAGCCACACGAGGAACCCCGTCGGCAGGAACACCGCGTCGGCGGCGATCATCGCCATCGAGAAGAACGGCAGGCCCAGCAGCACCGCGATCCCCGCGTGCTCCAGCATCATCACCGCCAGCAGCACGTTCTTGATCCGCCGGTTGAACAGCGTGAACGGAAACGCCACCTGCACCGCCACCGTCCCGTAGGACAGCAGCATCACCACCGTCCCGCTGCTCGCCACCAGCCCCGACAGGCCCGGCCAGGGCGTGAAGTAGTCCAGGCCCAGCGGGTAGTACAGCGCCGTTCCGTCCTGCCACCGCGACCCCTGGATCTTGTACCAGCCGGCCGTCGCGTAGATCAGGCACACCTCCGCCATGATCACCAGCATTCCCGCGTTGTGCAGCAGGTTCGCCAGGACGTCCAGGAGCGCCCGCCCCTCCCCGTCCGGCTCGTAGCGGTCCACCAGCCACCACAGCCCGCACACCACCCACAGCGCCGCGAAGGCCGCCAGCCACCCGGCGCCGAACCGTCCCGTGGCCGCCCCGTACGCGAACACCCCGCCCAGGACGGCCCACAGCACCGGCCCGGCCGCCCCCGCCGACGCGGAGCCGCGCAGCCGGGCCCGCCGCGCGTCCAGTGACCACACCCGGGCGCACCGCGTCAGCACCAGGTAGATCGCCATCAGGTGGATGACGTTGTCCCCGCCGTCCCCCATGAACACGCTGCGGTTCTGCAGCGCCAGCACCCCGATCATGAACACCACCGACGTGGCCCGCGTCCGCCAGCCCAGCAGCAGTCCCGCGCTCGCCAGCACGCTGATCCCGTAGACGATCTCGAACCACAGGGTCGAGTCCGACCACATCAGGACCGTGAACGCTCCGTTCGAGGCGATCAGCCGCTCCGCCAGCGCCCAGCTCCACGGGCCGTCCGGGCCGTACAGCTCGGCCCGGTGGGGGAACTCCCGGAGCAGGAAGAACAGCCAGGTACCGGCGAAGCCGATCCGCACCACGGCGCTCTGGTACGGCCCCAGCGCCCGCCCGCTGATCTTGGCCAGCGCCCGCGCCGCCGAGGCCCTCACGGAGGCCCTCACACCGACCACCACGGCAGCTCCCGGTAGGAGGTCCGGGTGTCGGTCGTCTCGTCGCTCCACTTCGGGGCGGCCACCGCCGTCGTCGCCGAGCGCAGCTGGATGCTCAGGATGTGGCCGTCCCGGTGGTCCGGCCGCAGCCGGTCCAGCGCGATCCGGCGCAGGTACTCCTCGGACAGCTCTCCGCGCTCCCCGGTCGGGTTGTCGTCCTCGTCGTGGGAGCCGGTGAAGAAGTCCCAGGCCCGGCGGAGCTCGTTCTGCTCCGTGTGGCTCGGCAGCAGGCTGTGCCGGATGGCCGCGCCGTCCTCGGCGCTCAGGTCACGCCAGTTGGTGGTGGTGAGCTCGCCGGCCGCGGTGCGCACCTGGGCCCGCACCTGCACCGCGATGTTCTGCTGGAGCGGGTTGGGCGCGAAGAGCTTCCAGTTCTGTTCGAACTCGGGGTAGATCCACTGGTCGATGGTCTGCGCGTGCCGCTTGCTCATCGTGTTGGACGGCGCGACGTGCAGGAACACGAGGGCGAGGTGCCCGCAGGCCGCCACGGCGACGGCTCCGAGGGCCAGTGCGGCGACCACCCGGTACGGGGTGGACAAACCGGCGATTCCGGGCGCCCGAGGGGGTGGCGGAGCGGTCCCGTCGGCGGGCTCGTGCGCGTTGGAATCCATCCCGCCCCGATCGTCCGGCGTCCACAGGGTTGACCACAGAGGTTGACACCCTACGGGCCGCCGTCTCACCATTGAAGAGGATGAACCGAACGATCGGTCGGTCGGGCGGACGGCGGACTCTGACAGGGGGCCGGGATGGTGGCAGTGACCCCGGAAACGGGGCCGGACAGGGCCCTCGGGACGGACAGGACCGATGGGACGGGCGGAACCGGTGCGATGGACGGGACTGGCGGGACGGATGGGACGGGCATGACGGCTGACCTGGGCGCACAGCTCGCGGCGGCCTTCGACGCGGCGGTCGCGGCGGAGGAGCGGGTGGAGCCGCGCGACTGGATGCCGGACGAGTACCGCGCCACCCTGGTCCGCCAGATGGCCCAGCACGCCCACTCCGAGATCATCGGCATGCAGCCCGAGGCCAACTGGATCACCCGCGCGCCCTCGCTGCGCCGCAAGGCGATCCTGATGGCCAAGGTGCAGGACGAGGCCGGCCACGGCCTGTACCTGTACAGCGCCGCCGAAACCCTGGGCACCAGCCGCGACGAGCTGCTCGACAAGCTCCACGCGGGCAAGCAGAAGTACTCCTCGATCTTCAACTACCCGACCCTGACCTGGGCCGACGTCGGCGCCATCGGCTGGCTCGTGGACGGCGCGGCGATCACCAACCAGGTACCGCTGTGCCGCTGCTCCTACGGGCCCTACGCGCGCGCCATGGTCCGGATCTGCAAGGAGGAGTCCTTCCACCAGCGCCAGGGGTACGAGCTGCTCCTCGCCCTCTCGCAGGGCACCGAGGCCCAGCACGCGATGGCCCAGGACGCGGTCGACCGGTGGTGGTGGCCCTCCCTGATGATGTTCGGCCCGCCGGACGACGAGTCGGCGCACTCGGCGCAGTCGATGGCCTGGCGGATCAAGCGGCACTCGAACGACGAGCTGCGCCAGCGGTTCGTGGACATCGCCGTCCCGCAGGCGGAGGCGCTGGGCCTGACCCTCCCCGACCCGGACCTGAAGTGGAACGAGGAGCGCGGGCACCACGACTTCGGCGCCATCGACTGGACGGAGTTCTGGCAGGTGCTCAAGGGCAACGGTCCCTGCAACGAGCAGCGGATCGGCCAGCGGCGCAGGGCCCACGAGGACGGCGCCTGGGTGCGCGACGCGGCCGCGGCGTATGCGGACAAGCAGACCGCGAAGCAAGCGGAGAAGCAGGCCGGCGAGACCGCCGGCCAGAACGAGGAGGCACGGGCATGACGCAGAACTGGCCGCTGTGGGAGGTGTTCGTCCGTTCGCGGCGCGGCCTCTCGCACACGCACGCGGGGAGCCTGCACGCCCCCGACGCCGAGATGGCCCTGCGCAACGCCCGCGATCTCTACACCCGGCGCGGCGAGGGCATCTCGATCTGGGTGGTGCCCTCCACCGAGATCACCGCCTCCTCGCCCGACGAGCGGGACCCCTTCTTCGCGCCCTCCGCCGACAAGCCGTACCGGCACCCCACCTTCTATGACATCCCGGAGGGAGTGAGCCACCTGTGACCAGCACCGATGTCACTCACGCGGCGGCGCTCGCCCTCGGCGACGACGCCTTGGTCCTCTCCCAGCGCCTCGGCGAATGGGCGGGCCACGCCCCCGTCCTGGAAGAGGAGGTCGCCCTCGCCAACATCGCCCTCGACCTCCTCGGCCAGGCCCGTCTCCTGCTGTCCATGGCGGGCGACGAGGACGAGCTGGCGTTCCTGCGCGAGGAGCGCTCCTTCCGCAACCTCCAGCTGGTCGAGCAGCCGAACGGCGACTTCGCCCACACCATCGCCCGCCAGCTGTTCTTCTCCTTCTACCAGCACGAGCTCTACGGGGAACTGGCCGGCGGGGACGGCCCGTTCGCGCCGCTGGCGGCCAAGGCCGTGAAGGAGACCGCCTACCACCGCGACCACGCCGAGCAGTGGACCCTGCGCCTCGGCGACGGCACCGAGGAGAGCGCGCGCCGCATCCGGGCCGCCCTGGACGCGCTGTGGAAGTACACCGGCGAGATGTTCCAGCCGGTGGAGGGCCTGGACGGCGTGGACTGGGCCGCCATGGAAGGCCGTTGGCTCGCGGCCATCACCGATGTACTGCAGCGGGCCGGGCTGGCGCTGCCCGAGGGGCCGCGCACGGGCGCCTGGGCGGCCGGAGCCGGGCGCCAGGGCCTGCACACCGAGCCCTTCGGCCGGCTGCTCGCCGAGATGCAGCACCTGCACCGCAGCCACCCGGGGGCGTCATGGTGACCGCCGGGACCGCGACGACCCGCCTGGAGGCGGAGCTGGCCGAGCTGGCCGGATCCGTCCCGGACCCCGAGCTGCCCGTGCTCAGCCTCGCCGAGCTCGGCGTCCTGCGCGGACTGCGGGTGCACGAGGACGGGCACGTCGAGGTCACCCTCACCCCCACCTACACGGGCTGCCCCGCCATCGAGGCCATGTCCGCGGACATCGAGCGGGTGCTGACCGGTCACGGCATACCGGACGTCCGGGTGACCACCGTGCTGGCCCCCGCCTGGTCGACCGACGACATCAGCGCCGAAGGCCGCCGCAAGCTCGCCGAGTTCGGCATCGCCCCGCCGCGCCCGCACGCGGCCGGCGGGCCGGTCCCGGTGGCCCTCTCGGTCCGCTGCCCGCACTGCGGATCGACCGACACCGAGCTGCTCAGCCGGTTCTCCTCCACCGCCTGCAAGGCGCTGCGCCGCTGCACCGCCTGCCGCGAACCGTTCGACCACTTCAAGGAGCTGTAGATGGCCGCACCCCGCCACGGCGCGTTCCACCCGCTGACGGTGGCGGCAGTCGACCGGCTCACCGACGACTCGGTGGCCCTGACGCTCAGGGTCCCCGAGGAACTGCGCGAGGACTACCGGCACGCCCCCGGCCAGCACCTGACCCTGCGCCGCACCGCCGCCGAGGGCGGAGAGGTCCGGCGCACCTACTCGATCTGCTCCCCCGCCCCGGTGCCGGAGGGCCCGGGCCCGGCCGAGCTCCGGGTCGGGGTGCGGCTGGTGGAGGGCGGCGAGTTCTCCACCTTCGCGCACAAGGAGATCGCCGCCGGCGACGTGCTGGAGGTCATGGTCCCGGCCGGCCGGTTCGTGCTGGAGCCGGCCGCCGCCCCGGCCGGCGCGCACTACGCGGCCATCGTCGGCGGCAGCGGGATCACCCCCGTGCTGTCGATCGCCGCGAGCCTGCTGGCCGCCCGGCCCGACGCCCGGTTCTGCCTCGTCCGCAGCGACCGTACGGCGGCCTCGACGATGTTCCTGGAGGAGGTCGCCGACCTCAAGGACCGGTACCCGGACCGGTTCCAGCTGGTCACCGTCCTGTCCCGGGAGGAGCAGGAGGCCGGCCTGCCGTCCGGGCGCCTGGACCAGGAGCGGCTGGCCGCCCTGCTGCCGGCACTGCTGCCGGTGGCCGAGGTGACGGGCTGGTTCCTGTGCGGACCGTACGGCCTGGTGCAGAGCGCGGAGCGGGCGCTGAGCGCGCTCGGCGTCGTACGGACCCGGGTGCACGAGGAGATCTTCCACGTCGAGGACGCCACGGCGAAGGCCCCCGCGGCCTCCGCCGCGGCCCCCACGCACGGCCGGGTCACCGCCCGCCTCGACGGACGCTCGGGCACCTGGCCCGTCCGGGAGGGCGAATCCCTGCTGGATGCGGTGCTCCGCAACCGCGCGGACGCCCCGTACGCCTGCAAGGGCGGCGTGTGCGGCACCTGCCGGGCCTTCCTGGTGACGGGCGAGGTCCGGATGGACCGCAACTTCGCGCTGGAGGCGGAGGAGACGGAGGCCGGCTTCGTCCTGGCCTGCCAGTCGCACCCGGTGACGGAGGAAGTGGAGATCGACTTCGACCGGTGAAGGTCCGTCCGCCGCTGCCGTCCCCCTGGGCAATTTCAGGAACGTGTTCTATCTTGACGCCCCGTCAGACCTGAATGCGCGCGGGAGGACAGGCAGTGGACTTCACCTTCACCGAGGAGCAGCAGGCGGCCGTCGAGGCGGCCCGGGCCGTGTTCGCGGACGTCGCGCCCGACGGGGTGCCCAGCCCCGCGCTCACCCCCGGGGCCGTCGCCGACGGGTTCGACCGCCCGCTGTGGGGCAGGCTCGCGGCCTGCGACCTGCTCGGCCTGGTCCTCGCCGAGGAGCACGGCGGCGCCGGCCTGGACACCATCGCCCTGTGCCTGGTGCTGCGCGAGGCCGCCAGGGTGCTCGCCCGGGTCCCGCTGCTGGAGCACTGCGCCACCGCCATGGCCGTCCAGGCCCACGGCAGCCGCGAACTGGCCGCCGCCCTGCTGCCGGGCGCCGGGCGGGGCAGCCTCGTCTTGACCGCCGCCGCCCATGGCCGCACCGGCCACGACCCGGCCGAACTCGCCGTCACCGCCCGCCGTGACGGCGCCGGATGGGCCCTGGACGGGATGCAGACCGCGGTCCCCTGGGCGCACGACGCCGACTGGATCGCCGTCCCGGCCCACACCGGCGAAGGCGACGCCGTCCTCGCCCTCCTGCCGCGCACGGCGCAGGGCCTGGTCCTCGCCGACCAGTACTCCACCAGCGGGGAGCGTCTCGCCGAACTCACCCTGTCCGGCGTACGGGTGCCGGACGCGCACCTGATCGAGGACCGCGGCGCGTGGGAACACCTGCGCCAGCTGCTGGCGACCGGGACCTGCGCCCTCGCGCTCGGCCTCGGCGAGAGCGTCCTCACCATGACCAGCCAGTACACCGGCAAACGGGAGCAGTTCGGCTTCCCGGTGGCCACCTTCCAGGCCGTCGCCGTCCAGGCCGCCGACCGGTACATCGACCTGCGGGCCATGGAGGTCACCCTCTGGCAGGCCGCCTGGCGCCTCGACGCGGCCACCGGCGGCGCCGGCGGCCCGCTGCCGAGCGCCGGCGACGTGGCGGTCGCCAAGATCTGGGCTTCGGAGGGGGTGCGCCGGGTCGTGCAGACCGCGCAGCACCTGCACGGCGGCTTCGGCGCCGACACCGACTACCCGCTGCACCGCTACCACGCGTGGGCCAAGCAACTGGAACTCCAGCTCGGGCCGGCCGCCGCCCACGAGGAGGCCCTGGGCGACCTGCTGGCCGCCCATCCCCTCGGCTGACCGGGACCTACAGCACGAAGGCCGGGTTCCCGGTGTCCGTCACCATCGGGCGCCCGGCACCGTCCCACGCCTGCATCCCGCCGTCGATGTTCACGGCGTCGATGCCCTGGCGCACCAGGTACTGGGTGACCTGCGCGGAACGCCCGCCCACCCGGCACATCACGTGCACCCGCCGGCCGTCTTCGACGGCCTCGGTCAGCTCACCGAAGCGCGCCACGAAGTCGCTCATCGGAATGTGCAGAGCCCCCTCGACATGCCCGGCAGCCCACTCGTCGTCCTCCCGGACGTCGAGGACAAAGCCTCCGGAGGGCACCGCGGCGGCGTCCACCGAGGGAAGCGGTCCGAAGTTCATAAGTGTCGCCTTCTCTCGTCACAGATCTCCCCGCAACCTATCCCGCCCCGGGGCGGAATCCACCCCCGCCGGCGTTTCAGGCGCGGACGGCCGGGGCGGAGCCCCGGGAAGCCCCCGCGGCCCGCCTCATCCGGCGTCGAGCCGAGCGGCGGCCAGCTCGGCCTCCCGCTCGGAGACCCGCGCCAGCAACTGCTCCGCGATCTCCTCCAGCAGCCGGTCCGGATCGTCCGGAGCCATCCGCAGCATCGACCCGATCGCGCTGTCCTCCAGCTCCCGCGCCACCAGGGCCAGCAACTCCTTGCGCTGCGCCAGCCACTCCAGCCGGGCGTACAGCTCCTCGCTCTCGCTCGGCGCGGCCGCCTCCGGCGCCGGGCCGGCCGCCCACTCCTCGGCCAGCTCGCGCAGCAGCTGCTCGTCGCCCCGCCCGTACGCCGCGTTCACCCGCGCGATGAAGGCGTCCCGCCGCTCCCGCTCCGTCTCGTCCTGGGCCAGGTCCGGATGGGCCCGGCGGACCAGCTCGCGGTACAGGCGGCGCGCCTCCTCCGTGGGCCGCACCCGCTCCGGCGGCCGCACGGGCCGCTCGGTGAGCATCGCGGCCGCGTCGTCGGACATGCCGTCCGAGTCCAGCCAGTCGTGGAACAGCTCCTCGACCCCGGGCATCGGCATGACCAGGGAGCGCGCGTCCTGCGCCCGCCGCAGGTCCTCGGGATCGCCGGTACGTGCCGCCTTCGCCTCGGCGATCAGCGCGTCCAGCTCGTCGAGCCGCGAGTACATCGGTCCGAGCTTCTGGTGGTGCAGGCGGGAGAAGTTCTCCACCTCGACGCGGAAGGTCTCCACCGCGATCTCGAACTCGATCAGCGCCTGCTCGGCGGCCCGGACGGCCCGCTCCAGACGGGCTTCGGGCCGCTCCTCACCGGAAGCGCCGGAAGTGGCGGACTCGGCGGAATCACCCGGAACCGTCTGCTCAGGCGTCTGGGACATCTCAGGCTGCTCGCTCTGCTCGCTCGTCTCGGGCTGCTCGGTGTGCTCACTCACCCGGCCAGCCTACGGCCCACCCGCCCGGGCGGTGTTTCACGTGAAACACCGCCCGGGCCCGGCCTGATCCGCAAGACACCCCTCAGCCCTCAGACCCCGGACTCCGCGGCGATCCTGCCGCCCCGCACCGCCGCCACCAAATCGGCGTGATCGGCTTCGGTCCGGTCGGCATAGGCCACGGCGAAGGCGGCCATCGCCTCGTCCAGCTCCTCGTTCTTGCCGCAGTACCCGGCCAGCAGCCGCGGATCGGCGCTGTGCGCGTGCGCCCGGGCCAGCAGGGCCCCGGTCATCCGGCCGTAGTCGTCGATCTGGTCGACGGACAGCGCCGCCGGGTCCACGCTGCCCTTGCGGTTGCGGAACTGCCGCACCTGGAAGGGCCGGCCCTCCACCGTCGTCCAGCCCAGCAGGATGTCCGAGACCACCTGCATCCGCTTCTGCCCGGCCACCACGCGCCGGCCCTCGTGCTCCTCGGGCGGCGAGGTGAAGCCCAGCGCGGGCAGGTGCGGCAGCAGCACCGAGGGCCGTGCCTCCTTCACCTGGAGCACCAGCGGCTCGCCCCGGTGGTCCAGCAGCAGCACCACGTACGAACGGGTCCCGACGCTCCCGGTGCCCACCACGCGGAACGCCACGTCGTGGATCGCGTACCGGGCCAGCAGCGGCAGCCGGTCGCCGGGGAGGGTCTCCAGGTACGGGCCCAGCGAGGCCGCGACGGCCGCCGCCTCCCCGTCCCCGACCCGGCGCAGCACCGGCAGTGCGTCGACGAAGCGCCGGCCGCCGTCCGGCCCGGCCTCGGTGGACTTGGCGGCGAACCGGGCGGAGGTGTTGTTGCGGGCCTTTTCCGAGACCCGCTCCAGCGTGCCCAGCAGATCGCGGGCATCGGCGTGCGAGACCAGCTCCTCGTCCGCGATGGCGTTCCACGCGTCGAGGGCGGGCAGCTTGGCCAGCAGCCGCATGGTCCGCCGGTAGGCGCCCACCGCGTCCAGCGCGGCCGCCCGGCAGGTGTCCTCGTCCGCGCCGGCCACCCGGCCGGCCAGGACCAGCGAGGTCGCGAGCCGCTTCACGTCCCACTCCCACGGGCCGAAGACGGTCTCGTCGAAGTCGTTCAGGTCGATGACGAGGCGGCCCCGCGCGTCCCCGTACAGCCCGAAGTTCGCCGCGTGCGCGTCCCCGCAGATCTGCGCGCCGACCCCGGTCACGGGGCCGCCGGACAGGTCGTGGGCCATCAGCCCGGCCGCCCCGCGCAGGAAGGCGAAGGGGTTCGCGGCCATCCGGCCCACCCGTATCGGCGCCAGCTCGGGTACCCGTCCGGCATTGGACTCCTCCACCGCCCGCACGGCGTCCGGGCGTCCGGCCGGTGCCTCGAAGGCGGCGTGTGCCGACCGCGGCACGCGGCCGCGCAGCGCCTTGCCCCGCTCCCTCGGAGAAGCCCCGGACGATCCCTGCGGGGAGCCCGCCCCGGAACCCGCCCCGGAACCCGCGACCGGTCCGGGCGCGAAGCCCGCCACCACCGGTATCCGCCGCCCCGCCACCATTACCGCCGTCATCCGCCCGCCCCTGCCGTACGTGATCGCCTCCGGAACGGGCTGACCGTATCTACAGCCCGGCGTCCCTGGCCAGCAGCGCCGCCTGGACCCGGTTCTCGCAGCCCAGCTTCGCGAGGATCCGGCTCACGTAGGTCTTCACGGTGGCCTCGCTCATGTGCAGCCGCCGGCCCGCGTCCGCGTTGGACAGGCCCTCCCCCAGCAGCGCCAGTACTCCGCGCTCGCGCTCGCTCAGCTCCGCCACCCGGCGCCGTGCCTCCTCGCCCCGCACGGCGGCCTTGCCCGAGGCCAGCTGGTCCACCACGTGCCGGGTCGCGGCCGGCGAGAGGTACGCGTCCCCCGCCGCGGCGGCCCGTACGGCGCCGATCAGCTCACCGGGCGCCGTGTCCTTCAGCAGGAAGCCGGCACCGCCCTCGCCCAGCGCCCGCAGGACGTTCTCCTTCTCGCCGAAGGTGGTCAGGATGAGCGCCCGCGCCTCCGGCACGGCCCGTCCCAGCTCCCCCAGCGCGGTCAGTCCGTCCATCACCGGCATCTGGATGTCCAGCAGCACCACGTCGGGGGCGTGCGCGCGGGCCAGGTCCACCGCCTCCCTGCCGTTCACCGCCTCCGCGACGACCTCGATGTCCTGCGCCGAGGTCAGGATCATCCTGATCCCGGCCCGGATCAGCGGCTCGTCATCAGCGATCACCACTCGGATCACCTTGGCTGTCACCCGTGCTCCTACTGCTTGACCTCGTACGCCTGTTTGTCCACGAGCTTGCCGTCCTTGAAGCAGAACCGGAAAACCGTGTCCGTGCTCAGGTCCGGCGAGTCCTCCGAGGACAGCAGCGCCAGACACGTCGTGCCCTCCGGCCGCGGGGGGCCCTTGCGGTCCACCCCGGCCGTGAGGATGCTGTCCCCGTCCGGCAGCCGGTCGCGCACCACGACTTCGGACTCGCCCACCGTCACCTCGTCGAACTGCGCCCGGTCGATCATCGCGTCGTTCACCGACCCCACCAACAGGGTCATCCCCGCACCGATCACGATCACCAGCAGGACCACCGCCGCGAACGCGATCCCGCATCCCAGCGCGACCCCGCCGGTGCGGCTGCGGACCCGGCCGGCCAGCTCCCGGTCCACCGCCGCCCAGTCCATCGCCGGCGCATCGGGGAGGCCCGGCGCCGGGTACGCCTGCTGCCCGAAGTCGTCGGCGACGTCCTCCACCACCCCGGCCGGCTCGGCCCCGTACGGGAGCACGCCCGCCACCCGGAACCCGCCGTCCTCCGTCGTGCCCGCGTGCACCATCCCGCCGACCAGCCGGGCCCGTTCGTGCAGCCCGGTCAGCCCCTGCCCGCCCGACACCACCTCGCCGGCGGCCAGGCCGGCCGCGGGGCCGTTGGCGATCTCCACCACCAGCGAGTCGTCCTCGTAGCGCAGCTCCACCGTGATCGGCGCGCCGGGAGCATGCTTGTAGGCGTTGGTCAGCGCCTCCTGGACGATCCTGTACGCCGCGTGGTCGCAGGCCGCGACCAGCGGCCTGGGCTGCCCGGCGGTGGTCATCCGGACATCGGTCCCCGAGCCCCGCGCCGCCTCCACGACCCCCGCGATCCCGGCCACCCCGCGCGCCGCCGGCTGCGCCTCCTCCGCCGGGGCCGGCGCCTCCACCCCGTCGCGCAGGATGCCGACGACCTCGCGCAGTTCGTGCATCGCGGCGACCGAGGCCTGCCGCAGCACGCCCACCGCCTCGCGCTGGCGGTCGGTGAGTTCCCGGTCCACCTCCAGCGCGCCGGTGTGCACGGCGATCAGCGCCAGCTGGTGCCCCAGGCTGTCGTGCATGTCCTGCGCGATCCGCTGCCGCTCGCGGAGCCGCGCCTGCCCGGCGACCATGGCCCGCTCGCGCAGCAGCTGCCCGTTGCGCTCCTGCAGCGCGCGCAGCAGCGTACGGCGCTGCGACCAGTAGCGGCTGGCCAGGCCCGGCATCACCGTCACCGCCAGGAACATCAGCGTGGAGAACACGATCACCAGCAGCGTCCGCTGGACCGACCACTGGTCGACCACGCTGAAGCCGACGGCCGCGACGAAGGCCAGCGTGAAGGCGGCCAGCGCCCGGCCCACCCCCACGATCCGGCGCCCCGCCGACCAGCCCAGCAGCCCCGTCACGAGGAACACCCCGGGCAGCACGGCCCCCGCGGCCGATCCGAGCACCAGCGTGAGCGCCGGCAGCCGGCGGCGCAGCAGGGTCAGCGCGACGACCACGACGGCCCCCGCCACCATGCGCTGCGCCGACCCCTTGTCGAGTTCCTCGACGCCCAGCCCGAGCACGGCCAGGATCCCGGCGAGCGCCAGGTCCCCGGCCAGCATCCGCCGGGTCCACGGCTCCGGCCCCTTGAGCCACTCCCAGCCCGCCCGCGTCCTCGCCATCGCATCCACGCGAAGACCCTAAACACCCCGGCCGGGCGGCGGCTGCCCTCTTTCGTCGCACCGCCCCCCGACGAAAGTCGCCGCCGCCCCCTCCTGCGGCATGAAGTTCTCATGGGCAGGGGCGCTGCAGCTCACGGCCGACTGGTGTCGGCGTAACTGTCCGGCGGGAGGGTGCGGGTGGGAGCCTGAGGGCGGTCACCGAAGGGAGTGGACATGGAGCGGCTGGAGATCGGGCTGTTGGGGCCTCTCGTCGTCACGGTCGGCGGCAGGTCCGTCGTACCCAGTGCCGCGAAGCAGCGCAGGCTGCTCGCGCTGCTGGCCGTGAACCTGGGGCGCGAGGTGAGCATGGGGACGATCGTCGAGGAGCTGTGGGGCGGGTGTCCGCCCAGCGGGCCGACCGCGGCCGTGCAGACGTACGTCAAGCACCTCCGGCACCGCATCGCCGCCGCAACGGGCGCCGACCCCAAGGAGATCGTCGCCACCGGGTACGGGGGCTACCGGCTCGGATCCGCCGCCGCCCGGGTCGACACCCGGGAGTTCGAGGCGACCGTGGCGGAAGGCCACCGGGCTCTGGCCGCCGGCGACGACGAGCGCGGC
This sequence comes from Streptomyces sp. NPDC088762, assembly GCF_044750905.1. Classification (NCBI taxonomy): domain Bacteria; kingdom Bacillati; phylum Actinomycetota; class Actinomycetes; order Kitasatosporales; family Streptomycetaceae; genus Streptomyces; species Streptomyces sp. NPDC088762. The sequence goes on along the minus strand of NZ_JBIVKT010000001.1, from coordinate 652,227 downwards.
GCCGGCCTGCTGGGCTCGGCACTCGCCTCGTGGCGGGGCCCGGCGCTGGGCGACGTACAGCAGGGCGGGGTGCTGCGGGCCGAGGCGCTGCGGCTGGACGAGGTACGGCTGGCCGCGCTGGAGGCGCGGATCGGAGCGGAGCTGCGGCTCGGCGCGCACACCCGGCTCGTGAGCGAGCTGACCGCACTGACCTCGCTGTACCCGCTCCAGGAGAACCTGCACGCCCAGTTGATCCTCGCGCTGTACCGCAGCGGGCGGGCCTCACGCGCCCTGGAGGTCTTCCGGCGGCTGCGCTCCACCTACGTCAGGGAGCTGGGGATCGAGCCGTCGCGGCGGCTGCAGGAGCTGCACCAGTCCGTACTGGGCTGCGATCCGAGCCTGGAACCGCCCGTTGCGAGCCTCGTCGCGATGTAGGGACGACGTGAAAAGTTCATGGTCGGCATATGACGCCATGGCTGTCGTGGGGCCGGGGCCCGGCCCCATACTCGACGAATCCCGCCGCCGGGCAAGAGAGGTGCGATATGCGGCGCACGACTGGGGATGCCCCAACCGTCCATCTCTGGTCACTGTCCGAGGACGTGGTCGTCGACCAGGGCGCCGGCGACGACGCGCTGCTCCTCACCAGCCGCTGGGGTCAGGACCGGCTCGACCGGCCCAGCCCGGCGGTGCGCGAGGCGCTCCGCCGGATGGAGCTCGGGCCGGTGCTGCTCGGCAATGCCGTGAACGGGCCCGAGGACCTGCGCCTCTACATGCTCCCGGCGCTCACCAAGCTGTCCCACCTGGTGGTGCGCACGCTCGGCGTGGACGACCTCAAGGGACCGCTGCTGTCGGTGTTCCCGCTGTCCCCGGCGGCGCCGTTCGTCCTCCTCCGCCAGCCCGGCGAGCGCCGGGTGCGGCTGCCCGGGCACGTGGCCCTCACGGTGCCGGAGTCGGGCGTGGGGTGTGTGCTGGAGTCCGTGAACTCGCCGCACCGGGTGGTCCTGCACCGGCCGGAGGCGGCCTGGGTGGTGACGACGCTGGCCTGGCCGACCACGCCCGCGGCGGCCTCGGCGGCGCTGCCCCTGCCCCGGAACATGACCGAGGACATCATCGGGTACCTGTACGCGGCCGGCATGGTCACCCCTGTCGACGAGTCCCCGCAGGGGGACACGCCTTAGACCAGCCAGCCGGCGTCGCGCGCGATGCGGATGGCGTCGACCCGGTTGCGCGCGTTCAGCTTCGCCACCACGGTCGTGAGGTAGTTGCGTACGGTGCCGGTGGAAAGGTGCAGCTCACCGGCGATCTCGGTCGCCTCCGCCCCCTGGGCGGCCATCCGCAGCACCTCGGTCTCCCGGTCGGTGAGCGGGCTCTCCAGGCCGCTCCACGCGGCCAGGGCCAGCTTGGAGTCGATGACGCGCTGGCCGGCCACCACCCGGCGGATGGCACTGGCCAGTTCCTTCGGGGAGTCGTCCTTGAGGAGGTAGCCGGAGACCTGGGCCGCCAGCGCCCGGCGCAGGGTGCCGGGGCGGCCGAGGCTGGTGAGCATCAGCGTCCGGCACTCCGGCAGGTGCTCGTGGATCTGGACGGCGGCGCTCAGTCCGTCGAGGCCGGGAAGGTCGATGTCGATGACCGCGATGTCCGGTTTGACGTCGAGGGCGGCGGCGAGGATCTCGTCACCGCGTTCCAGTTCGCTGACGACCTCGAGGTCGTCCTCCAGGTTGAGCAGGGCGACGAGCGCCCCGCGCACCATGTTCATGTCCTCGGCCAACAGGATTCTGATCACCGTTGCGAGCCCCCCGTCCGCGCGGTCGATCTTGTGCTGACGAGCATAGCAACTTGGCCGGTTTCAGCTAGCTGCAGGATGTGAAAAGTCTGTTCAGGCAACGAGTGTTGCACCCTCGTCGTCCGCGGATCCGTCGCGCTCGCCCCGGTCGCGGTCGGCACCGCCCTGCGAGGGCACCCGGGCGGTCAGCCGGAACACGTCGCCGGGACCGCGGTCGACCTCCAGTTCGCCGCCCACGGCACGCAGGCGCAGTTCCAGGTTGCCCAGGCCGCTGCCGCTGTGCGGGGAGCTGTCCCGGTAGCCCTCGGTGACACCGTCGTTGGTGACCGAAAGCGTCATCAGCCCGTCCACCTCGACGGCGGTGATCTCGCACTGCGCCGCCCGGCTGTGGCGCAGCACGTTCGTGACGGCCTCGCGCAGCACGGTGGCCAGAACCGTGTCCACCGGCGAACTGACCCTGCCCATCCGGATGTCGGTCACCGCCTCGACCTCGGCCGCGCTGAGCACCGACCGGGCCGATCCGATCTCCTCCTCCAGCGACATGTCCCGGTATCCGCTCGCGACCCGCCGGACGTCCGCGAGCGACTGGCGGGAGATGGCCAGCACGTCCTCGACCTCCTGCTTGGCCTTGGCCGGGTGGGCCAGGATCAGGCGGTGGATGAGCTCGCCCTTGAGCTGTATCGCGGACAGGCTGTAGCCGAGCAGGTCGTGCAAGTCCCGTGCGAAGCGCAGGCGTTCGCGCGTGACGGCGGCCCGGGTCAGCTCCCCGCGGCTCTCGTGCAGGACCCGGACCAGCTCCGACAGCCGGGTCAGCCCGAAGGTGACCAGCCCGGTCAGCAGGGTGGTCTGCACGAGGTAGACGCTGTCGAGCACCGGCCGGCCCTCCAGGACCGGGGGCACCAGCATGCTGACCCCCGTGAGTCCGTACAGGGCCCACCCCAGGCGCGCGGGCAGGAGCAGCAGCAGGGACCCGGCGAGGAAGCCGGCCATCGCGCCCCACTGGGACTTCAGCGTGATGAGCGGCAGGTAGGTGAAGAGCGCCTGGGTGCCGAGGGTCAGCACCTTGCGGAAAACCGGCACGTGCCGGGCGCCGGGCCGGGAATGCAGGAGCTGGAGCGCGAAGACCGCGGCCAGGCAGCCCATCGCGGCTGCGAGACCGCGGCCTTCCACTCCGGCACTGAGGATGTTGAGGACCGTGATGCCCACATAACAGAGGATCGCGACGATCAGGATGACCTCGGCCATCCGCGGGGCGGGAAGATCCCGACTTCGGCGCAGAATGCCCTCGACCACCACCGCCTCCGGCAGTTCACCCGGCTGCTTGCGGCGGCGAGTCATGCCAATCCCCCTTCGTTACTTCTCTGTTCAAGCTCCAGCGCGAGCATAGGCGAGGGATGCCTACGGAGGGCAGGATTCTGACGGTCAAACGAACAAAGGGATGGGGTTGAGCTGCTCGTATGGTGTGGGAACGGTCAGCCGGCCGAGTGCGACCGGCACGTCGAAAAGGCGGCCGGGCGCGAATCGCGCCCAGAAGTGGCGCAGTCCGGGAACGATGACTTTCACAACCGGAAGTTCGAGATCCGGCCGACTCTGGTCCAGGACCAGCAAGTCCAGGCCCTTTTCCGCGACCAGATTTTTGATCATGTGCACATCATCAAGCAAATTGTCGTGCCGAACCGGATTCCAGTCGGCGGGCGTTCGGGGAGCCGCTTTCGGATCCGGCGCCAGATAGGGCTGATTGGTCACCGTGGCCATGTGCCACCAGGACATCGGCTCCGGATCCGTGACCCGGTATCCCGAACCGTCCGCCCGCACGTCGCCCACCGCGGGCAGCAGCTGTCCCATCTCCGACAGCGCCCGGCGCAGCGCCACCCTCGGGTCGAAGTGCGCACCGAAACCGAAGATCACGTCCTGGTCGGGCTTGTCCGTCCGCCGGCTCAGCGCCGCCATCACCGGTATCCCCAGGTCCGAGGTGAGGTCCAGGACCCACACCTCCCGGTGCACCCGCCGGTACCCGGCGCGCACCCGCTCGGTCCACTCGTCCGCGAAGGCGTCCAGGTCCACCCCCGGCTGACGGGTGCGGTTGTACCACCACAGGGCCACGGCGTCCCGCTCGACCAGCTCCAGGAAGCCCTGCACCACGGCGTCCTCCGGGCTGCTGCCCGCCGCGTTGCCGTTGGAGTCGGCCCACAGGCCGTCCCAGGAGGCGCCCGCGGCCCTTGCGTCGCCCCGGGCGTAGTACAGCATCGAGGTCGGCAGCAGCCGCTGGACGCCCTCCGTGAGCGACCACACCGGCGTCCACTCGGTGGGCCGGTCCTCGTCGAACGGCGCGGAGACGTAGTGGAACCGGGAGTGCTGCGCGTTCCAGTACTCGCGCTCCGCGTACTGGCGGCCGCCGTACAGCTGGCAGCCGTTCGGGTGCACGGCCACCGCGCCCAGGCCCCGCAGCGAGTCCCGTACGACCGGTTCGTCGCCGTGCCGGGTGCCGCTGTAGCGCTCGACCGCCTCGCACAGCGCGCTGGTGCGCGCCTCCTCGTCGGTGCGCCCCTTGCCGCCGTTGAGGGCGCGCAGGCCGGAGCTCAGCCCGGCGAAGGAGGCCGATTCCATGGCCAGGTTGTGCCCGGACACGTAGGAGGACACGAAGTCCGGAGCCCCCGGCGCCCGCCGCACCTCCTTGACCACCCCGGTCACCGGGTCCACCAGGTGCCCGTACCGCCGCAGCATCTGCGCCGCCGTCAGGGCGCGGTCGTCGCCCCCAACCGACGCGGCCTTGGGGCGCGTCACGGGGACGAACGGCGCCGTGACCCGGCGGGCCACCAGTCCGGGGTCCCCGCAGCCCGCGCACTGCGGCCGCCGGCTCACCGGGTGGCTGGCGGTGCGCATCCGCAGGGTGTCCAGGGTCTGCACGTGCCCCTGCTCCGCACGGCGCAGCCCGGCCAGCCACTTCGCGGTCTCCAGGACGGCGAAGTGCACCGCCAGGGCCGTCCCGGAGGCCAGCCCGGCGGGCGGCCGCGGCACCGGGCCGTCCAGACCGAGCGCACGCCGCACCGGCAGCTCGGAGTGGCGGTGACCGCGCAGCCGTACGGCGAGGCAGTGCCAGCAGGGGCCGGTGCCGGGCACGAAGAAGGGGCCCACCCAGGGATCGGTCCCGCACACCTTGACCGGCACCCACGACCGCCCGGCGGCCCGGTGGAACGCGTCCGCGGCGGCCAGCTGCGGGGAGAGGTAGTCGTCGCACAGCACCAGGACCAGCCCCGCGGCCGCGACGTCATCGGTGACCGGGATGCCGGACACCCGGCAGGCCTCGGCCACCGGCGCCGGGTCCAGGCCCGCGAGCGCCTCGATCGCGACGGGGGTCCGCAACAGCTCCGCGGCGGCCCGGCCCCCGTCCAGCCCGGCCAGGTCCCAGTAGGCCTCCGCCTCGGCACTGCGCGGCGCCGGCACCCGGCCCGGCGCGGCCGGGGCGGTGAAGCGGATCAGCCCGGCGTCCGCCAGGGCCTCCAGGGCCGCCTCGACGTCCTCGGGGCCCAGGGTCCGTGCGGCCTCCCGCAGGACCGCCGCCACGGTACGGGTCCCGTCGAGCAGCGGCACGAGGATCTCCGCCTCGCTGCCGTACAGGGCGGTCACCCCGCGCCGGGACACCAGGTAGGCGGCGTCGTCCGGTACGACCGTCGGCCTCAGGTGGGACTTGAAGCCCACCAGCGCGTCCGCGTCCGCCGGCGCGGCCGCCGGACGCCCGCTCTCGGCAGGGGTCATGCCCCCAGCCGTCCGGCGGTCGGGGCCACCGGGCCCGCCAGCTGCGTCACGCTGCAGATCGTGAACAGGACGATCGGCATGTCGGGCACGGCGTCGAGGTTCTCGATCACCAGACCCCGCCTCAGGGATCGGGCGGGAACGGCTGCGGATTCGGTGGAACCGGTGCGGGGGCCTGCCGAAATCATGCTCATGGGGGTGAGTTCCCTCTGCGTCGTCGGGAGCGTGTTCTTCCGTTCGCTGACGATTCTGCGAGGAACGGCTGAGCCCTGACAGTGCCGGGCTCACCACCGCGAGATGAAGATTTCACATGGGCTCGGGACACCCGCCGCGGCGCCCCCGAGCGGGGGGCGGACCCGGACGTCCGGCGCGGTTCGCGGGGCCCCGGGGGCCTTTAAGCGTGCGCTTGATGACGATGTTGCCCGCTCCGGCGCTCCTTACGCTCGAATTCCCCTACAGACGCTCTCCGTCTCCTTCACCCCTCGTATTCGCGGCGGCCCCGCCTCCGCGGGGAAGCAGGTCCACGTGAACGACACCGACGAGGCCCCGCCGTACGGCCGCATCCTGCGGCTCGAAGAGCTCCTGGAGGCGGCGTGTGTCCGCGAGGACGACGTGGAGCGGGTGCTGTTCCTCGCCACCCACCAGTCCTGCGAGATCTTCTTCGCCGTGGTGCTGCGCCACCTCGAGGACGTACGGGACGCCCTCGACGCGGGCGACGGATTCCTCGCGGCCCGCCGCGCCGCCCCCCTGCCCGTCATCTTCCGTACGCTCGTGGGCCAGTTCGACGGGCTGGCCACGCTCACCCCGACCGCCTTCGAGGTCATCCGCACCGCGCTGGGCGAGGCCAGCGGCTTCCAGTCGGCGCAGTTCCGCGAGATCGAGTACCTCTGCGGACTGCGCGACACGCGCTTCCTCAACACCGCCGGCTTCAGCCCCGCCGAGCGGCAGCGGCTGCGCGACCGGCTGGCGCAGCGGTCGGTACAGGAGGCGTACGAGGCCTACGTGTCCGGCGGCCCGGACCCGGAGGCCGCCGACGCGGCACGGCGGACGCTGCTCGAGTTCGACGAGGCGATGGCGATGTGGCGGGCCCGGCACGCTGTGCTCGCCGAGCGGTTCCTGGGCGGCAGCACCGGCACGGCCGGCTCCGACGGGGCCTCGTACCTGTGGATGGCGGCCCGGCGGCGCGTCCTGCCCCAGGCGTGGGCGGAACTGGCGTGAGCACGACCGGAGCCGACCTCGACCTCGACTACTCCCCCAGCTCCCTCGTCCCCGGCTTCGCGGCCCACCTGGCCCGGTACGCGGACGACAGCGCACGCGCCCGCACGGCCATGACGGTCCACCGCGACCTGCCATGCGGGCCGCTGCCGCAGCAGCGGCTCGACCTCTTCCCGGCCGCCGCTCCGGGCGCGCCGCTGATGATCTTCGTGCACGGCGGCTACTGGCAGGAACTCAGCAAGGACGAAGCGGCCTTCGCCGCGGCGGACTTCGTGGCGGCCGGAGTGTCCTTCGCGGCGCTCGGCTACGGCCTGGCCCCGCAGCACCGGATGCCCGCGATCACCGCGATGGCCGCCGACTCCGTACGCCGGATCTGCGCGGCCCGGTCCGAACTGCCGGGCGCCCCCTCGGCCGTCCACCTCAGCGGGCACTCCGCCGGGGCGCACCTGGTGGTCTCGGCGCTCCTCGACACCGCGGGCTGGCGGGCGGCCGGACTGGACCCGGCCGCCGAGATCGCCTCGGCGACGCTGGTCAGCGGCGTCTACGACCTGGAGCCGCTGACGCACACGTACGTCAACGACGCGCTCGGCATGGACGCGCGCGAGGCCCGCGAGGTCAGCCCGCTGCACCGGCTGCCCGCCGGCGCCCCGGCACTGCCCCCGCTGGTCGTCGCCAGGGGCGTCCGCGAGACCGCGGCGTTCGGCCGGCAGCAGGAGGCGTTCGTCCGGGCCGCGCGGGCCGGCGGCGCGGACGTGGACGAGCTGGTGGTGCCCGACCGGCACCACTTCGACCTGCCCTTCGACCTCGGGCAGCCGGCCACCGCGCTCGGCGCCGCGGTCGCCCGCCGGATCCGGGGGTGATCCGGGCCCTGCTGCCCGGGCCGGCCGTCGGAGCGGACCGCTTCGGGGACGCCCCCGAGGGGATGCTGCTCCCGGCCGAGGAAGCGGTGGTGGCCGGGGTCGCGCCCGGCCGGCGGCGCGAGTTCGCGACCGTACGGCACTGTGCCCGCCGGGCGCTGGGCGAACTCGCCGCCCGTGCCCCGGGAACGGCACCGCCGCCCGGGGTGGCGCTGCTGCCGGACCGGGACGGCGTACCCCGCTGGCCCGGCGGGGTGGTGGGGAGCATGACCCACACCCGCGGGTACCGCGCGGCCGCGGTGGCCCGCGCGGCCGACCTGGCCGGACTCGGCATCGACGCGGAGCCGGACCGCCCGCTGCGCCCCGGGGTACTGGAGACCATCGCCTCCCCCGCCGAGCGGGCCGCACTGCCCGGCCCCGGTGGCGGCGGCGCGGTGTGCTGGGACCGGCTGCTGTTCTGCGCCAAGGAGGCGGCCTACAAGGCGTGGTTCCCGCGCGCACGGGTCCGGCTCGGCTTCCGCGACGTGGAGGTGACCTTCGACGGCCCGGCCCCGGACGGCCGGTTCGGCGCACTGCTGCGGCACGGGCCGGGGACGCTGCTGCGCGGCCGGTGGGGCGCCGGGAACGGCCTGCTGGTCGCGGTCGTGACGGTGCCCGCCGACGGTGCGCGCGGTACGGACCCCGGACATTAGCCAGGCGCTTAAGAGCCTGTCCCGGCCCGCGCGCTCCCTCCTAGCCTGCGAAGGCCCCGGCCCGGGGCCCGCGGAGCCCGCGGACCGTACGGCGCACGGCCGCCCGGGCGAACACAGGAGGAGCGATGGTCTCAGCACCCCACCCCAGTCCGATCGCCGGCGAGGTCCGGCCCGTCGCGGCCGGGTCGTTCGTGCACCTGGTGCGCGCCCACGCACGGACCCGCCCGGAGGCCGTGGCCGTCCGCTCGGGCCGGGAACGGGTCACCTACCGGCAGCTGTGGCAGCGGGCACTGGCCGTCGCCGCCGCCCTCGCCGAGGCCGGGACCGGCCCCGGCGACCGGGTCGCGGTGTGGGCCGACCGCACGGCGGGGACGGTGGCCGGCGCACTGGGCGTGATGGCCCTCGGGGCCGCGTACGTCCCCATCGACCCGACGCATCCCGGCGAGCGGACCGCCGCCGTACTGGCCGGTGCGGCGCCCTCCGCGCTGCTCCACGACGGCGCCGCCGGCGGGACGCTGCCCGCCCTGACCGTGCCGGTCATCGACGTACGGGAGCTGCCGGCGCCCGCCGGGCTGCCCGAGCCGGCGCTGCCGCGGTCCGAGGACATCGCGTACGTCGTGTTCACCTCCGGCTCCACCGGCACGCCCAAGGGCGTCATGGTCCCGCACGGCTCGCTCACGAACTACGTCGCCTGGTGCGCGGACCTGGTCGGCGGCGCGGGCGGCGGCAGCCCGCTCTTCGGGAGCCTGGGCTTCGACCTCGCGATGACCTCCCTGTGGGTGCCGCTCGCCCAGGGCCGTACGGTCACCACGGTCGCCGGGATCTGGGACCAGGAGACGCTGTTCGGGGAGCGCGAGGAGCCCCACACCTTCGTGAAGATGACCCCCTCGCACGCCCGCTTCTTCGAAGTGCTGGCCGAGCCGCCGCGCTACGACAGGGTGACGGGCCTGCTGATGTTCGGCGGGGAGGGCCTGGATCCCGCGCTGATCGCCTCGCTCGGCTCCCGGCTGGACGGGGTCCGGCTGGTCAACCACTACGGTCCGACGGAGACCACGATCGGCTGCTGCGCGTACCGCTTCGACCGGCACAGCGTGCCGTCGACGCCCACCGTGCCGATCGGCCGGCCCGCCTGGAACACCCGGGCGTACGTCGTCGACGAGCAGCTGCGCCCGGTGGCGCCGGGCACGCCCGGCGAACTGGTGATCGCGGGGCGGGCGGTGGCCGCCGGGTACCTGGGCGGCGCGGGCGGCGGGAAGTTCCTCGACGAGGCCGCGCTGGGCGGGCCGGCCGGCGGGCGCGCCTACCGGACCGGGGACACCGTGGAGCTGCTGCCCGAGGGGGCGCTGCTCTACCTGGGCCGCGGCGACGACCAGTTGAAGGTCAACGGGTACCGCGTGGAACTCGGCGAGCTGCGCCACCACGTGCTGTCGGTGCCGGGGGTCGCGGACGCGGCCTTCGACATCGTGCGCGGGCCGGTGGACACCCTGGAGCTGTTCGTCCGGCTCGGCGGGCGCGGTCCGCGGCCCGACGCGGAGGAGTTCTCGGCGCTGGTCCGCAAGACGCTCGCCGCCGCCCTGCCCTCGGCACTGGTGCCGGGCGCCGTGCACCTGGTCGACGAGATCGTGGTGAACGCCAACGGCAAGACCGACCTCGCCGCGACCCGGGCCCGGGCGGCGGGCCGGTAGGGCGGACCCGGCGGGCGGTAACCCCTCACGTCCGGGGGGTTACGAGGTCACGCCCGCACGTCAGACACAGCTCAGCGGCCCGTCAGCGCGGTCCGGGAGTCTCACAGGGCGGGCCGCGGCCCCCGCCCTCGAGCGGCGCGGGGCCCCGGGGGTGTCCCGTCGGCCGGCCCGCACGTACGGGCCGGCCGGCGGGGCACCCCCGAGCCCGTCCCTGACGACCGGATGACGGAGTGAGCGACGTGTCGAACCCCTTTGACAACCAGGACGGAAACTTCCTCGTGCTGGTGAACGACGAAGGCCAGCACTCCCTCTGGCCCGATTTCGCCCAGCGTCCCGACGGCTGGACCGTGGCGCTGCCCGCGGGGCCGCGGGAAGCGGCCCTCGCCTACGTGGAGGAGCACTGGACGGACATGCGTCCGGCCGGGCTCCGCGCGGCCGCCGGCGCCGAGTCCGCCTGATCGGGGACCGGTCCGGGGCGGAGGAGGAACTGTGGACGTAGACATGGCGATTCGCGCGGAGGGACTGCGCAAGAGCTACGACAGCCACGAGGCGCTGGGCGGCGTGGACCTGGAGGTCCCGGCCGGCACCGTACTGGGCCTGCTCGGCCCCAACGGGGCGGGGAAGACGACCACCGTACGGATGCTCGCGACGCTGCTCGAACCGGACGGCGGCCACGCGACCGTCGCCGGGTACGACATCGTGCGCGAGCCGCGCGAGGTGCGCCGCAGGATCGGCCTGGCCGGCCAGTACGCGGCCGTGGACGAGATGCTCACCGGCCGCGAGAACCTCGAACTCATCGGCACGCTCGTCCACCTGGGCGGCCGCGCGACGCGGGCACGGGCGCAGGAGCTGCTGGAGCGGTTCGACCTGACCGCGGCCGGCGACCGCCAGGCCCGCACCTACTCGGGCGGCATGCGGCGCCGGCTGGACCTGGCGGCCTGCCTGGTCGCGACCCCGTCGGTGCTGTTCCTGGACGAGCCGACCACCGGGCTGGACCCGGTGAGCCGGATGGCCCTGTGGACGGTGGTGCGGGACCTCGTCGAGGACGGGGTGACCGTGCTGCTGACCACCCAGTACCTGGAGGAGGCCGACTTCCTCGCCGACCGCATCGCCGTCATCGACTCCGGCCGCGTCATCGCGGAGGGCACCCCGGACGAGCTGAAGCGCAAGGTCGGCGAGGAGCGGCTGGAGGTGACCGTGGCCGTACCCGGCCGGCTGCCGGACGCGGTCGGCGCACTGCGGCGGATCACCGCGGCGGAACCCACCGTGGACACCGCCCGCGGGGTGGTCTCCATCCCGGTCGGCGACGGTCTCGGGACGATCGCCTCGGTCGCCGGGGCGCTGCGGCAGGAGGGCGTGGAGGTCACCGACTTCGCCCTGCGCAGGCCCACGCTCGACGACGTCTTCGTGACGCTCACCGGCACTCCGGCCTGATCCGGCCGGGCGCGCGCTCCGCACACCGGGGGCGGCTTCGGCCGCGACCCCGGCGCAGGCGCGGCGCCCGGCCCCCTTTCGACGACGGAACCCAGCACGACCACGGGGGCTTCACTGTGCAAAGGATCCATTTCACCGCGGCCGACGTCGCCCGGACCCGCCTGAAGATCACCGCGGGACCGCTGGTCGAGTCGGCCTTCGCGTACGGGCTGCTCGGGCGGGGCGTCGGCGCCCCGTTCGCGCGCTGGCGCAGTCAGGTCGGGGAACGGCTGCGGCCGGGCCCCGGCGGCCCGGGCACCGACGGCGAGGCCGGCCTGGGCGCCATGCTCCGCGTCATCGAGCAGGGCGCCGCCGGCGGGGACCTCACCCGGGTCTGGACGACCGCGGTGGCTCCGTACTGGGAGCACCTCCTCGCGTTCCTCGAGGTCGAGTGCGAGGCCCGGGGCCGGGTCCTGATGGGCGGCGGAGCCGAGCTGCTGCTGACCACGCTGCACTCCCGGATCACCTGGCGGGCACCGGTGCTGGAGATCCACGACGGGCCCGACCAGGACATCCGCCTGGAGGGGCGCGGCCTGGTGCTCGCGCCCTCGGTGTTCCTGGCGCACCGGGCCGGCCGGGTCACCCGGCACCTGGACCGGTCCGCTCCGGTGGTGCTGGCCTTCGCCGCGCCGCCGGACAGCCACCAGGCGGCCGCCCTGTGGGACAAGCCCGACGGCAGCGGCCAGTCGCTGGGCGCCCTGGTCGGGCAGACCCGGGCCGCCGCACTGCACGTGCTGCGGGCCAGCTGCACCACCACCCAGCTCGCCGACCGGCTCGGCATCTCCGCCGCCGGCGCCAGCCAGCACACCGCCGTACTGCGCCGGACCGGCCTGATCACCACCCGGCGGGTCCGCAACACGGTGCTGCACACCCTGACCCCGCTCGGCGCGGCCCTGCTCAAGGGCATGACCGCGCAGCCCGCCGGCGCCGCCCGGCACCGGGCGCCCGTCCCGGCCGGCGCCGCCCTCCAGCACGCGTCCTGACGTACCGCCGCGGCCCCGGCCGCACCCGAACGGCCGCCCCCGGCACGGATCTCCGTGCCGGGGGCGGCCGCTGCGCCGGTGGCGCTACTCCTTCATGCCCGCCAGGTCGCCGGGCCGGCCGCGCAGCACCGCGCCGGCCGACAGCAGCGTCGTGGCCAGGGTCAGCCCGAGGGCGCCGCCGACGACGGTGACGAGGATCCACGGGGAGCCCGTCGGGAGCGTCGTGCCGAGCACGCTCATGCTGAACGGCACCAGGGTCAGCGCCGCGACCAGCAGGCCGAGGACGATGCCGGCCACGGAGACCAGGACCGCCTCCATCGCCATCATCTGCATGACCTGCCGGCGGGTGGCCCCGATCAGCCGCTGGAGCATGAACTCGCGCCGCCGCTCGGTGGTGGCCAGCACCTGGGTGTTGACCAGGGCGATCGCGGCGTAGCCGACGACCACGGCGAGGACCAGGTACGCCATCCACGACTGGGTGTCGCTGTTGTCGGCGGCGACCGCGGTCAGCGCCTGCCGGTCGGTGATCCGCAGGCCGGGCTGCCGGTCGGCGAGGGTGCGCAGCGAAGCCTCCAGGGCGGCCCGGTCGGTGCCCGGCGCGGCGCTCACCATGATCTGGGGGACCAGGCCCGCGTCGGTGTGCCCCACCAGGACGGACGCCGGGACCAGGGCGGTCTCGTAGCCGCGCCTGCCGTCGACGGTGGCGACCAGCTTGAGATCCACCCGGGTTCCGTCGCCCAGGCGCATCGGCACCGTGTCCCCGATCTTCCGGTCTCCGGCGTACCGGGCGGGCAGGGCGACGGTGTCGCCGCGCAGTGCGCCGAGGCTGCCCGAGGCCGCCCGGAAGGAGGTGGTTTCGGCCACCCCCTCGGGGGTGACTCCCTGCATCGAAACCTCCTGGGGCTGCGGCGCACCGGACTCCCCGCCGCCGTCGTTCACGGCCGGGTCGAGGGGGACGTCGGGCTCGATGAAGCCGAGGCTGGGCACCTGGGCGGAGGCCGCCGCAACCCCGGGCAGCGCGCGGATCGCGTCCACCGTCTCCAGCGGCATGCCGCCGGACACCGAGGTGACCACCGCGTCGGCCCGCAGGCTCTCGTCGAACGCCTGGTCGGCGCCGTCCGCCTGGGTGGTCTGCATGTAGACGAGGCCCACGGCCAGGCCGGTGGCGAGCATGACGGGCATGACCGCGGCCGCGAGCCGGGCCGTACGGGCCTTGGCGTTGCGGGTGGCGAGGTGGCCGGAGAGGCCGGACACGGCACGCACGGGGCGGCGCAGCGAGGCCGTGATGCCGCGGGCCAGGACCGGGCCGAGCAGGCCGAAGCCCGTCGTCCACACCATCGCCGCCGGGGTGGCCACGCTGCCGGCGTCCGGCCCGTCCATCCCGGCCGTGCCGACGGCCATGGCGACCCCGCCGATCAGGCAGAGGAGGCCCAGGACCGAGCGGAAGCCGCTGAACCACTTGCGCTGGAGGCCGGCTTCGGCGAGCGCCTCGGTGGGCCGGGTGCGGGCCGCGCTGTTGGCCGCGATGAACGCGGCGCCGACGGCGGTGACGAAGGCGGTGCCGATGCCGACGATCAGCGGGACCGAGCCCGCGCGGAAGACGATCGAGTCCGGCACCACGCCGGCGTCGGCGAAGGCGCCGAGCAGCCAGCGCCCCACGCGGGGGCCGGGGATGCAGGCCAGGGCCGTCGCGATGGCCGCCAGCAGGACGGTCTCGCCCAGGATCAGCCGGCGCAGCTGGCCGGGGGTGGTGCCGATGGCCCGCAGCAGCGCCATCTCGCGCTGCCGCTGCTGGATGGACAGGCCCAGGGTGGAGGAGGCCACGAAGACGGTGACCATGGCGGACAGGCCGCCGAACGCGGCGGCCAGCGGGATCAGATCGCTGCCGTCGTCGATCACGCCGGGGTTCTCGGCGCGGCCGCGCTCGTCACCGGTCAGCACGGACACCTGCTGTCCGGCGACCGCCTTGCGGATGCCGTCGGCGACCGCGGCGACGTCCGCGCCGGGTGCCGGGAAGACGCCGATGTTGTCCACGGTGCCGGGGAGTCCGGCCGCGGCCTGGGCGGTGAGCGCGGCGGCGTCGGCGAGGAAGACGCCGTTCGCCTCGCCGTTGCCGGCCGCCACGCCGGACACCTCGTACGCCTTCGACGTGCCGCCGGAGCGCAGGTCGACCCTGGAGCCGGGCCGCAGCCCCGCCCGCTCCGCGAGCCGGCTGTCCACGACGACCTGGCCGGCGTCGGCGGGCGGGGCGCCCTGGGTGATCCGGTACGGGGTCAGGGCCGCGGAGGACCAGCCGTGGCCGGTGACCTGCGCGGCCGGACGGCCGCCGGCCGGCGCGAGGGCGCCGGGGAACGTCACGTCCGCGGCGGTGCTCCCCACACCGGGCACGGCCGCGATCTTCGCGGTCAGCGCCGCGTCGAACCGGACGCGCTCGGGGAAGACGAGCTCGCTGGAAGTGCCGAGGTAGCGCTGCTCCCCGGTCACGACGACGGGCGCCGCGGCGAGCCGCTGGGGCGGGGCCGCGTTGTGGATCCCCGTCTCCAGGAGGCCGCCGCAGGCCACGACGATGGTCGCGCCGAAGAACAGCGCGATGAACGAGGCGATGAAACCGCCCTTGTGGTAGCGCAGGGTGCGCAGCGCGATCCTGATCACCGCAGCGACCCCTGTGCCGCCGCGGCCGCCGCCGGGCGGGTGCCCCAGGCACCCAGGTGGGTCATGCGCTCGGCGACCTGGTCGGCGGTGGGCCGGTCCAGGTGGTCCACGATCCGGCCGTCCGCGAGGAACAGCACCCGGTCGGCGTGCGAGGCGGCGACCGGGTCGTGGGTGACCATCACGATGGTCTGGCCGGCCTGTTCGACGGCCTCGCGCAGCAGGGTCAGCACCTCGCGCGCCGTGTAGGTGTCCAGGGCGCCCGTCGGCTCGTCACCGAAGATGACCGCGGGCCGGGTGATGAGGGCCCGCGCGATGGCGACGCGCTGTTGCTGGCCGCCCGACAGCTCGCCGGGGCGGCGGTTCTCCCGGCCTCCGAGGCCGACCCGCTCCAGCACCTCGGCGACCGCGCCCTTCTGCGGCCGCTTGCCGGCGAGCCGCAGCGGCAGGGTCACGTTGTCCAGGACGGACAGCGCGGGGAGCAGGTTGAACGCCTGGAAGATGAAGCCGATCCGCTCGCGCCGGAACGTGGTGAGCTCCCGCTCCTTCAGCCGCGACAGGTCCACGCCGTCCAGCAGGACCGAGCCCGAGGTGGGGCGGTCCAGACCCGCCGCACAGTGCAGGAAGGTGCTCTTGCCGGAGCCGGAGGGGCCCATCACCGCGGTGAAGGTGCCCCGGTCGAGGCCGATGCTGACGTTGTCGAGAGCGGTGACCTCGTTCTTGGCGCCGCCGTAGACCTTCCGTACGGATTCCAGGCGGACGACGTGGCGACCCTGCGGGTCCGGTGTCCCTGTCGGTGTCCCTGTCATGCCGGTCATGCGGTGTCCTTCTGCTGGTGGCCGGCCCCTGGCGGGGCCGGCCGGGTGAGGGGTCTGGGTGGGGCAGGGTCAGGTGTGCGACCAGGAGCGGAACTGCCGCTGTCCGTAGAGGAGCGGCGGGTGGCTGTGCTGCCGGGTTATCCGGCGGGCCGCGCCGAAGACGGTGACGTGGTCGCCCATCCGCTGGGTCAGGACGACCTCGCAGTCCGCGACGGTGTGCGCGTCGCGGACGAGGTGCGGTCCGCCCGCGCCGGGCGGCTGCTCCCAGGGCACCAGCGCGAACCGGTCCGGGTTCCCCGAGGCGAACAGCTCGGCGGTCTCCCGGGCTTCCGCGTGCAGGAAGTTGACGGAGAACGAACCGGAGTTGAGGAGGGCCTGCAGCGTGGGGCTGCCGGCCCGCAGGCACACGAGCAGGGTCGGCGGGTCGAGCGAGACGCTGGTCACCGAGGAGCAGGTCATGCCGCGCGGCTCGCCGTCCAGGTCGCGGGTGGTGACGGCGCTGACCCCGGTGGGGAATTCGCTCATCAGCGCACGGAAGGCGTCGGGCGACGCCTGCGCGGCCGTGGCCGCGGTGGGCTGGGTGGTCATCGGGTGCTGCCTTCCATCGCGAGGGTGAGCTGGGGGTCGGCTGCGCCGGCCTTCCGGCTCCGGTCGGGCACTCGGCGCTCCCGGCGGTCGAGGAGGCCGAGGAGCGGGCCGGTCATCGCGGTGGTGGCGATGGCCATCACGACCAGGGCCAGGACCATGGGCGCGGTCAGGATCCCGGCGCTGAAGCCCGCCTGGAGCACGATCAGTTCGGTCAGCCCGCGGGTGTTCATGAGGGCGGCCACCCGGCGGGCGTCGGCCCGCGGCCGTCCGCCGAGCCGGGCGCCGGCGTAGCCGCCGATCGCCTTGCCCAGGCAGGCCAGCACGAAGGTGGCCAGGATGAGCACCCAGGACGCCTGGGAGAAGCTGCCGTTGAGCACCGTCACGCCCGTGACCACGAAGAACGCGGGCACCAGGAAGCGGCCGGAGCGGGCGATGCCGTCGACGGCGGGCGCCCAGGGCGCGTCCGCGTCCCGCGGGATGGCGAAGCCCACCAGCGCGGCCCCGACGATGGCGGTCATGCCCATCTTCTCCAGGGCGATCGCCACCGCCAGGGTGGCCGCCGCCAGCAGGACGGCGACCGCGCGCGGGGTCTTCCCGTACGCCCGGCGGGCGAGCGGGGTGCGCAGCGCGAACCGGATCGCCAGCGCGCAGACGCCGCCGACCGCCAGCGCCAGCGCCGAGCGCAGGAAGCCGGCGAGGCTGCCCTCGCCGAGGCTGATGGCGAGCATGCACAGGAGCCAGCCCACGGCGTCCACCGTGATGGCCGCGCCGAGCGCGACCCGGCCCGCCGAGGTCTCGGTCATGCCCCGGTCGGTGAGGATCCGCGCCATCACCGGTACGGCGGTGATGGACATCGATACGGCGATCATCAGGACGAACGCGGCCAGGGGGGCGTCACCGCGGGCGGCGGCGTCGTCGGTGGCGAGGATCAGCCCGGCCAGCAGGATGCCGCTGGCCAGCGGCGGGACCAGCGCGCCTGCCGCGACCCAGGCGGTGGTGCGGCGCGCCGGCGCTGCCGGGCCGGCCTGCAGCTTGTGGGCCAGGCCGACCAGGAACAGCGCGAGGGCCGCTTTGGAGATGAGCTTCAGGGTGTCCAGGACGGGCCCGGGGAGCACCGCGTCGAACGCCGAGGGCCCCATCAGGTGCAGGGCGGCCGGGCCGGCCAGGAGGCCCGCCGTGATCTCGCCGATCACCTCCGGCTGACGCAGCAGGCGGGCCGCGGCCCGCCCCGCCCAGGCGAGCAGCAGGATCACGGCGAGGATCGCCACGACGTGGGCGGAGCGGGTCAGGAGGTCGACAACTTCCATGCTTGGGGATCCCTTTCCGGCCGGCGGACCGGCATCAGCCGCGCAACTGGGAGAAGTAGTCGTACGCCTTGGGCAGCACCTCGGTGAGGCGGCGGGTCTTCTCGCGGATCGCCTCGAACTCGCGCTCCGCCGCGGTCGGATCGGCCAGCGCCAGGGCCGGGGACGCCTTCAGCTCGATGCCTCCCATGCCGAGCAGGATGCACATGTAGGAGTACGGCGGCAGGCCGTGGTAGTAGGGGTAGACGGTCTCGGAGTCCGGGAGCTGCGTCTTCCACTTCTCGATGCGCTCCGCCAGGGACTCGGGGATCGCGCGGGTCTTCGCGTCGCGCCAGTACTGGGTGTCGTTGCGCTTGGCCGCGACGTAGTGGAGTACGAGGAACTCGCGTACACCGTCCATGACATGGGCGATGGAGTCGTTGTACAGCTCGCGCTGGACCGGGTTCCAGTCCTCGCCGGGGAAGTTCTTGGCGAGCTGCTCGATCGCATGGTGGATGAAGAAGATGCCGGTGGACTCCAGGGGCTCGACGAAACCGCTGGACAGGCCGATCGCGACGCAGTTCTTGACCCAGGAGTTCTCGCTGCGCCCGATCCGCATGTTGATGTGGTTGGCCGGGACGTCCGCGGCGGCCGGGCCGACGAACTCGCGCAGCGTGCGCTCGGCCTCCTCCGGGGAGATGTAGTCCTTGGCGTAGACGTAGCCGGTGCCGACCCGGCCCATCAGCGGGATGGTCCAGATCCAGCCCGCGTCCTGGGCGGTGGCGGTGGTGCAGGGCAGGATGCCGCGGCGCTCCATGTCCATCGGGACCTGCAGGGCGACGGCGCTGTCGTTGGGCAGCGTGTCCTTGTACGAGATGAACGGCGTCTCCAGGGCCTGGTTGAGGAGCAGGCCGCGGAAGCCGGTGCAGTCGATGTAGAGGTCGCCGGTGATGTCGCCGTGGTCGGTGGTGGTGACGCCGGAGATCCAGCCCCGCTCGTCGAGCGTGACCTGCTCGACGTGGTCGACGACGTGCTTGACGCCGCGCTCGACCGAGTACTTCGTGAGGTACTTGGCCAGCAGCGCCGCCTCGAACTGGTAGGCGTACGGGAACTGCGTCTTGCCCTGGTGCTCGACCATGGTCAGGCCGGCCATCTCGTCGGCGCCCTCGACGAACGGCGAATCGATGAGCGTCCCGTCCTCGTGGCGGGGGCTGAGGCCGGCGTCGATGACCGAGGCCATGACGAAGCAGTCCTTGTCGAAGCGGTCCGTCGGGCCGTTCCGGAGCCACCAGTCGGTGAGCGGGAACCCGTTGACCGAGCGCATCTGCTCGAACGGGTGGTAGAAGTAGTGGCCCTTCTCCCGCCAGTTCTCGAACTTGACGGCGAGTTTGTACGTGGCGTTGCAGGCGGGCATCCAGTCCTTCTCCTTGAGTCCGAGGAACTCGAAGAAGTGGCGGATGTCGCTGAACGTCGCCTCGCCCACGCCGACGGCGCCGACGTGGCCCGACTCGACCAGCGTGATGTCGATGCGGTCGCCGAACGCGGCCTTGAAGTACGAGGCCGTCATCCAGCCCGCGGTGCCGCCGCCCACAATGACGATCTTGTTGAGCATCCTGTTGACTCCCCTGTAGCTGACTGATCGCGGATGACCGGAGCCTAGGAACGGGGATCGGGCGGCCACAGGCCTTTAAGCGGTCGGCTAATGTCCCAGGCGGCGGGCGAATTCCGGACACGTTTTCGGGCGTCAGCGCGGTGTCAGGGGAGACGGGCAGTATGCCGTCAGCGCGTCACCGCGGCAAGACCGCCGTCCCGGCCATACCACGTGGCCGATTTCCGGCTGCCCGGATGGTATTTCCCCCGATCGACCCGCCCGGGACAGCATGAGGGCCTGCCGAGATCAACGGGGGTTACAGAAATGGAAATCAACATACTGGGTTCCGCGTCCCTTTCCTGGGGAGACCGCACCTACGCCATGGCCTCGAAGCGGGTCACCTCGCTCCTGACCTTCCTGGCCCTCTCACCGCGCACCGCGGTGTCGTCCGACCAGATCGAGGACGAGCTCTGGGCGGACCAGCGGATGACCAACGCGCGCAACGCCCTCCAGGCCAACGTGCTGCGGCTGCGCAAGTACCTGGAGTCCCTCACCGGTGTGAAGGGCACCGAGCTGATCCGCACCGTGGGCAGCGGCTACCTGCTGGACCTGGCGCCCGAACGCGTCGACGCCCACCGCTTCCTGCGCCGCGCCGAGGCCGGCGCCGCCCTGGTCCACGAGGACCCGGCGCGGGCCATCACCGAACTGGAGCAGGCGCTCGCGCTGTGGCGCGGGCCGGCCCTGATGGACTCGGTGGACGGCATACGGATCCGGCTGGCCGCCTCCCACCTGGAGGAACGCCGCATCACCGCCTACGAGGACCTGATCACCGCCATGCTCACCGTCGCGGCGCACCGCATCTCCGTGCCCGAGCTGCGCCAGCTCGCCGTGGAGCACCCCGAGCGGGAGCGGCTGAGCGAACTGCTGATGCTGGCCCTGTACCGGGAGGGCCGGCAGGCCGAGGCGCTGGACGTGTTCCACGGCGCGCGGCGCCGGCTCGCCGGGGACCTCGGACTGGAGCCCGGCCGGGCCCTGAACCGTGCGTACCAGGCGATCCTCGAACAGGACGACGTGCTCGGAGAGCCGCGCCAGGCCCTCGTCTACGCCGGCCGGCGGGGCTGATCGCGGCCGCCGGCGGGTCCGGCCGCAGGCGGTCCGGTCCCGCCGGGGGTCCGGTCCCGCCGGGGGTCCGCCCTGTCGCACCGCTGAACCGCCACTGTCGTCCCGCTGACGTCCCGCAGGCGCCCCTTGTCCGCAAGCGGAACGCCGATACCGTGAAAGTGCGCATTCCGGCCGCTCCCCGTGCGCCGCCCTGCCCTCCACTCCCGCCATTCGGGGTGAGCGGTCCTGTGGGCGGCGCCGCCGCGCGGACGGAATTCGCTTTTCCGGGAACCGCCGACGGGGGCAGGACATGGAACTCGAATTGCGTCACGCTCGTATGGTCGTCACGATCAGCACCACCGGCAGCATTTCCGCGGGAGCCCAGGAACTGGGCCTCCCTCAGCCGAGTCTCACCGCCCAGCTCCGCCGTATCGAAAGGGCCGTGGGCGGCAGCCTCTTCGTCCGCTCCCGGTCCGGGGTGACCCCGACCGAGCTGGGCGCGCGGCTCGTGCCGCGCCTGGCCGACCTGGTGCGGCGGGCGGACGAGGTGATGGCCGAGGCGCTGGCCGCCTCCGGTGGCCCGCTGCGCCTGGGGAGCAGCGAGTGGACCCCGCCGACCCTGCGCGACGCCCTGCACGCCGCGCTGCCCGACACCACCGTGCAGACCCAGACGCTGAGCCCCGCCGCCGCCCTGGAGGCCGTGCGGCGCGGGGCACTGGCCGCGGCCCTCGTACCGCGGCTTCCGGGGACCGACGGCGGCGCCCACGACGACGGGGGCGACTGCCCCGACGGCGACGCCGCGCTGGGCGGCGCGCGGATCGTGCGGGAGCCGGTGTGGCTCGCCGTACCGCACGGCCATCCGCTCACCGCCTGCGGGCCGGTGCGCGCGGACGAGCTGGCCGGCCTCACCGACCGCTCCGGACTGGCCTGGGTGCGCTCCTCCCAGGAGCACTGGTTCCACGCCGTGGAGCGCGGTGTCCTCGGCGGATCCGCCCCGGCCCGGGTCCTGCACCATGTCAACAGCCACCAGGAGGCCATGCGCTGGGTGCGCGACATGGGGGTGGCCGCGCTGACCACGCCCTCCGGCGCCCTGCCGGGCGTGGCCCTGGTGCCGGTCACCGGGGCGGAGCGGGTCGAGCTGGTGCTCCGGTGGCGCAGCGGTGCGATCGACCGCGGGACGCTGCACACCCTGGTCGACACCCTGCGCGCGTACTACTGCGACTACGCCCGCTCCCAGCCGGGCTATTGGGCCTGGATGCAGCGACACCCCGGCGACTTCCCGGAGCTGCGCGGGCACCTCCCGGAGCCGGTCGGCGCCTGACGACGGCGGCGTCGGGGCCGGTACGGCCCGCGCCGGCGGTATCCCCGGGGCGGGCGGGCACGGCGCTTCAGCCGTGCGTCAGCGGCGGCTCAGCGAGCACTCAGCAGCTGGTCAGAACGCCGTCAGGGCGGCGTCAGGGCGGTCCGCCAGCATCGGCGGCATGACAACCGCAGCGAACCACCTCGACCTCGAAGCCCGCGACCGGATCAAGGAGATCATCTGCGACATCCTGGAGATCGAGCCCGAGGAGATGACCGACACCAGCCGCTTCAAGGAGGACCACGAGGCGGACTCCATGGGCGCCATCGAGATCCTCTCCCAGCTGGAGCGGATCTTCGGCGCCGACATCGACCAGGCCGAACTCGCCCGGATGGTCAACCTCAGCGCCGTCGTGACGGTCGTCGAGGAAGCCATGGCCGCCAAGTCCGACCCGGCCAACTAGGCCACGGCGCACACGACGACGGGAGCGCAGGGTGTACGACGACGAGCGGGCGCCGCGCCGGGTGGTGATCACCGGCCTCGGCACGGTCACCAGTATCGGCCTCGGTGTCACGGCCTTCCTGGACGGACTGCGGTCCGGACGCAGCGGGGTCAAGCCGATCACGGCCTTCGACACGACGGGCTTCGCCCACGCCAACGGGTGCGAGGTCGACGACTTCGACCCCGCGGATTGGATCCACCGGACCGAAACGGCGGAACTGGGCCGGGCCACCCAGTTCTCGATCGCCGCCGCCCGGATGGCCGTCGAGGATGCCGGCCTGACCCCGGAGGACCTCCGGGAGCGGAAGGTGCTGGTCTCGGTCGGCACCACCGACGCCGAGTCGCGCGACCTCGACCTGCTCGCCGGGCAGCAGCTGGAGCTCGGGCCGGAGCGGCTGGACCCGGGCGTGGTGCGCCGGGCCCAGGCCGGCCGGCTCTCCAGCGGCATCGTCCGCGAACTCGGTCTCGTCGACGTGGAGGCGCTGACCATCCCGACGGCCTGCGCGGCGGGCAACTACGCCATCGGCAGCGGCTTCGACGCCATCCGGGACGGAGACGTCGAAGCCGCGCTGTGCGGCGGCGCCGATGCCGTCTGCCGCAAGACCTTCACCGGCTTCTACCGGCTCGGCACCATCGCCCCGGAGGTCTGCCAGCCCTTCGACAAGGACCGCAAGGGCATCCTGACCGGCGAGGGCGCCGGCATCCTGCTGATGGAGAGCCTGGAGTCGGCGCTGGCGCGCGGCGCCCGGATCTACGCCGAAGTGCTCGGCTACGGACTCAGCTGCGACGCCCACCACCCCGTCGCACCCGACCAGGACGGCCTCGCCCGGTGCATCGAGGTGGCGCACCGCAACGCCGGGGTGAAGGCCGAGGACATCGACTTCATCTCCGCGCACGGCACCGGTACCCATGCCAACGACGTGACCGAGACCGGCGCGATCCGCCAGGTCTTCGACAACCCGCCGCCCACCATCTCCATCAAGTCCATGATCGGCCACTCCATGGGCGCGGCGAGCGCCCTCGCCTCCGCCGCCTGCGCGCTGGCCATCACCGAGGACTTCATCCCGCCCACCATCAACCACCGCGAGACCGACCCCGAGTGCGGGCTGGACTGCGTACCCAACGAGGCCCGGCCCGCCCGGCTGAACGTCGTGCAGAACAACGCCCTGGCCTTCGCGGGCAACAACGCCGTGCTGATCCTCGGCCGGTACGAGGAGGCCGCCTGATGTCCCCGACCCCTCTGGTCATCTCCGGCTGGTCGGCGGTCTCGCCGTTCGGCGTCGGCAGCGAGGCCTTCCGCAGCGGTATCTCCGCCGGGCGCACCTCGGTCCGGGCCGTCGACCCCGAGGCCTTCCCCGGCCCGTTCTCCGAGGGCGCCGTCGTCCCGGACTTCACCGCCGCCAAGTACGTCGGGAAGAAGGGGACCCGGACCATGGACCGGGTCACCGCCATCGCGGTCACCGCGGTCGGCGGCCTCATCGAGGGCTTCCGGGAGGACCTGGCCGCCCACCCGGAGCAGACCGCCCTGGTCCTCGGCACCGGATCCGGCAGCGTGCAGAGCATCATGGACTTCACCAAGGACGGGCTGGCCGGCGAGCGTCCGTACCACGTGGACGCGGCCCGCTTCCCGAACACCGTGATGAACCGGGCCGCCGGGCAGAGCGCCATCTGGCACGGCATCAAGGGCCCCAACACCACCGTGGCGGGCGGCTCCCTGACCGGTCTGCTCGCCCTCGGGTACGCGCTGCGGCTGCACCGCGGCGGCCACTGCTCCCGCGTCCTGGTGGGCGCCGCCGAGGAGTACTCGGCGCAGCGGTCCTGGCTGGAGTGGCACGGCCGCGTCGACGCCGAGCGGGACACCCCGCTCGGCGAGGGCAGCGCCGTCTTCCTCCTGGAGACCGCCGACGACGCGGCCGCCGCCGGGCGCGGCGCCCTCGCCCGGATCGGTGCCACCGGCTTCCGCGCCTTCCACGAGCCGGACGGGGCCCGCGAGGCACTCGCCGTCTGTGTGCGCGGAGCCCTGGAGAAGGCCGGGGTCGACGCCTCCGACGTACGGCTGGTGGCGCCGCTGGGCACCGGCGGTCCGCTCGTCGCACAGGAGGAGGCCGCCGTCGCCGACGTGCTCGGCGAGGACGCCGATCCCCGCTGGGTGCGGATCCGGCCCCTGGTCGGCGACACCTCGGCGGCGTCCGCCGCGCTCCAGCTGGCCGGGGTGCTCGCCGCGGCCGGCGAGCGGGGCCTGGCGCCCGGCGAGGCCGCGCTGGTCACCGGCATCGAACGGGACGGCCTGGTCGGCTGCGCGGTGCTCACCGGCTAGGGCGCGTGCGTGCCGGACCCCGCCGGCCAGGCGGGACGTCGACGGCACGACGACGACACGACCCGGGCGCGTCCGGTGGATCACCGCCGGACACCCCGACCCCCCACACGCCGGCGGCCGGCCGGGGACATTCACCCCCGTCCCGGCCGGCCGCCGGTTCGCCCGTATCCCGTCCGGCACCGGGCCCACGCCACCACCGAGGAGGAGCAAGCACATGTCCGCAACCGAACGCCGCGTCGCGCTGGTGACCGGGGGATCCCGGGGCATCGGCCGGCACGTCGTGACCCGCCTCGCGCGGGACGGCTACGACGTCGCCTTCTGCTACCAGTCCGACAAGGAGGCCGCCGACGCGGTGGCCGCCGAGGCCGCCGCGGCCGGGGCGCGCGTCCACACCGCGCGCACCGACGTCCGCGACCACGACGCCGTACGCGACTTCGTCCGCGGCACCGAGAAGGAGCTCGGCCCGCTGCACACGGTGGTCTCCTGCGCGGGCATCGTCCGCGACAACCCGCTCGTGATGCTGGCGCCCGAGGACTGGGACGCGGTCCTGCGCGTCAATCTGGACGGCACCTACAACCTCTGCAAGGCCGCCGTCTTCGCCATGATGAAGCGCCGCTCCGGCTCCGTGATCACCCTGTCCTCCGTGGCGGGCGTGTACGGCAACGCCACCCAGACCAACTACTCCGCGACCAAGGCCGGGATCATCGGGTTCACGAAGGCCCTGGCCAAGGAGAGCGGCCGGTACGGCATCCGCGCGAACGCCGTCGCCCCCGGCTTCATCGAGACCGACATGCTCGCCGGGCTCTCCGGCGACCACGTGAAGAAGATGACCGAGCGGATCCCGCTCGGCCGGTTCGGCCGACCCGAGGAGGTCGCCGACCTGGTCTCCTTCCTCGCCTCCGACCGCGCCTCCTACATCACCGGGCAGGTCTTCGGGATCGACGGCGGTCTCGTCGTCTGACGCACCCCGGGCCGCCGCGCGCCCCGCCCGGGTCCCGTCGTCCGACGCACCCGGGCCGCCGCTCGAGCCGGCCCCTCCACCCACGCAGCCAGGCCGACCGAAGGGTTCACCGTGCCCAAGAACAAGACGCCACGCTTCTACTTCTCGCTGCGCAGCCCGTACTCCTGGCTGGCGTACCGCGAGATCACCACCTTCCACCCGGACCTCGCCGAGCGCCTGGAGTGGGTCCCCTTCTTCGAACCGGACGAGCTGAGCGCGCGGCTGCTGACCGAACAGGGCGGCCGTTTCCCGTACTCGGAGATGTCCCGCGAGAAGAACCGCTACGTCCTCCAGGACGTCGGCCGGCTCACCAAGGCCCGCGGTCTCACGGTGACCTGGCCCGTGGACCGCGAGCCGGTGTGGGAGGTCCCCCACCTGGCCTACCTGGTCGCGGACCGGCACGGCCGCGGCCACGCCTTCATCGACGCCGTGTACCGGGCCCGGTTCGGCCGCGGCAAGGACATCTGCGACCCGGCCACCATCGAGGACATCGCCTTCGAGATCGGACTCGACCCGCGCGAGCTGGCCCATGCCAGCGACGTCCCGGAGATCCGCGCGCAGGGCATCAGGATCCTGCTCGACGTGTGCCGCGACGGCGTGTTCGGAGTGCCCTTCTTCGTCCACGGCTTCAGCCGCTTCTGGGGCATCGACCGGCTCGACGCGTTCGTCGCCCACCTGCGCGACCAGGAGGTGCCGGCCGGGTTCGTGCCGGAGCCGCTGTCGGCGATCGGCGCGGGCCGGGCCACCGACGACGGCCACGCGGGCGGCTGCGGCTGATCTGCTCCCGTCGCCCGTCAGGGCGCCATCAGTTCGCTTTCAGGCCGCCGTCAGCGCCCGCGGCCAGGATCGTGCCCGTTGACAGGGCGACACCAAAAACCTTCGCTAGGGGATAGCCATGACGCATGTTCAGACGGTCGGCGGCCTTCCGCTCACCGCCGGCCAGAAGGACATCTGGTTCGACGCGAAACTCTCTGGCGGGGGAGCCACCTACAACACCGCCATCTACTGGGACATCAAGGGCCCGCTGGACCACCTGCTCTTCCGCACCGCGCTGGAGCGGCTGGTCGAGGAGTCCGAGTGCCTGCGCACCCGGTTCACCGAAGTGGACGGAGAGCCCCGTCAGTTCGTCGAGCCGCTGACGGACCTGCCGCTGACGGTGACCGATGTCGCCGGGGCGGCCGACCCGGCCGCGGCCGCGCACGAGGCGATCCGCGCCGACCTGCGGGTGCCCTTCGCCCTGACCTCCGAGGACCGGCCGGGCGGCGCGGACGGAGCGGCGTACGAACCGCTGTTCCGGCTCAGCGTGTTCACGCTCGGACCCGAGCGCACCTTCTTCTGCCTGCTCAACCACCACCTGGTCTCCGACGGATTCAGCTACGTCATCTACTGGGAGCGGCTCGGGGCGATCTACCAGGCCCTGCTGGCCGGTACCGACCCCGGCGAGGGCCGCTTCCCGGCCCTGACGACCCTGCTCGACGCCGAGGCCGCCTACACCGGCTCGGCGCGCGCCGAGCGGGACCGCGCCTACTGGGAGGAACGTTTCACCGACCGGCCGGAACTGATCAGCCTCTCCACCGGCGACGCCGAGCCGGCGCAGACCTTCCTCCAGGAGCAGGGCGTCCTGCCCGAGGCCGTCGCCGAGCGGCTGCGCGCCGTGGCCTGGGAGTCCCGCGTCACCTGGCAGACCGTACTGGTCGCGGCGCTGGGCGCGTACACCGGCCGGATGGCCGGCACCGGGGACGTGCTGCTGTCCCTGCCCGTCACCGCCCGGGTCGGCGGTGACACCCAGAAGGTCCCCGGCATGGTGGTCAACTACCTGCCGCTGCGCCTCGCCCTGGACTCCGCCACCACCCGCGCCGACCTGCTCACCGGCGCCTACCGTTCCTTCTCGCAGGCCCTCAAGCACCAGCGCCACCGCGTCAGCCGGATCCGCCGCGCCATGGGCCTGCCCAGCGACGACCGCCGCCCCTTCGGCCCGTTCCTCAACATGATGCCGCAGGTGGAGAAGCTGGCCATCGGCCCCTGCGCGGCCACCATCCACAGCCCCTCCACCGGGCTGGTGGACGACCTGGAGTTCACCGTCGCCGACAAGGGCGACGCCGGCATCGGCATCGACCTCAGCGGCAACGAGGCCCGCTACACGCGCTCCGAGGTGCAGGCCCACCTCGCCCGCTTCACCTCCTACCTCGACCGGTTCCTCACCGCCGGCGCCGACGAGCCGCTGGCCGGCCTGGACCTGCTCTCCCCCGGCGAGGCCGGGGAACTGGCCGCCGCGCTCACCGGCCCGGACCGGCCCACGCCCTACCTGGGCGTCGTCGAGCGGATCCGCGCGCACGCCGCGCAGACGCCCGGCGCCCCGGCCGTCACCGACGACACCGGCACCCTCACCTACGCCCAGCTCGCCGGCCGCGCCGGCGCGCTCTCCCGCCACCTGTCCGGCACCGGCCCGGTCGCCCTCCTCACCGAGCCCGGCCGCGACTTCGTCACGGCCGAGGTGGCCGTCCTCGGCGCTGGACGCGCCTTCGTCCCCCTCGACCCGGGCGCCCCGCTGCCCCGGCTGACCGCGCTGCTGCGCGACAGCGGCGCCGCGTTCGTGCTCACCGACACCGCACACCGGGACCTCGCCGAGCGGGCCGCCGCGGCCGCCGGGGACGGCGCCCCGCTCCCCGTGCGCGAGATCGGCACCGAAGAGGACGCCCCCGACGCGCTGCCCCCCGTACTGGGCGGTCCGCAGGACCTGGCGTACGTCATCTACACCTCCGGCTCCACCGGCAAGCCGAAGGGCGCCATGGTGCAGCGCGGCGGCATGGTCAACCACCTGCTCGCCAAGATCGAGGAGCTGTCCCTGGACCGCTCCGACGCGCTCGTCCACAACGCCCCCGTCACCTTCGACGTCACCGTCTGGCAGACCCTGACCACCCTGCTCGTCGGCGGCCGGGTCCGTGCCTTCAGCCGCGCCGACGCCTCCGACCCCGACGCGCTGTTCACCACGATCGGCGCCGAGCGCCTGACCGTGCTGGAGGTCGTCCCGTCCCTGATGCGCGCCACCCTCGACGTGTGGGACGCGGCCGGCTCCGCCCCCGAACTGCCCGCTCTGCGCTGGATGATCTCCAACGGCGAGGCACTCCCGGCCGAGCTCTGCGCCCGCTGGTTCGCCCGCTACCCGGACATCGCCCTGGCCAACATGTACGGCCCGACCGAGTGCTCCGACGACGTCACGCACGCCTACGCCCTCACCCGCAGCGACCTCGACGCGATGGCGGCGCCGATCGTCCCCATCGGCCGGCCGCTGCGCAACACCCGCCTGTACGTCCTCGGCGACGACCTGCTGCCCGTCCCGCGCGGCGTGCGCGGCGAGCTGTACATCGCCGGGGCGGGCGTGGGGCGCGGCTACCTCGGCGACACCCGCCGCACCGCCGTCACCTTCCTGCCCGACCCCTTCGCGGCCGACGGCTCCCGCATGTACCGCACCGGCGACCTCGTGGAGCTGCGCCCCGACGGGCAGCTCGCCTTCGTCGGCCGCCGCGACCACCAGGTCAAGATCCGCGGGCAGCGCATCGAGCTCGGCGAGGTCGAGACGGCGCTCCGCGCGCTGCCGGGCATCGCCGACGCGGTCGCCGCGGCCGTCGCCGACCCGGCGGGGCACAAGCGCCTGGTGGGCTACCTGGAGCCGGAGCCCGGCACCTCCCCCGACACCGCCGCCCTGCGGGCCCTGCTCGCCGGCCGGCTGCCCGAGGCCCTCGTCCCCACCGTGCTCGTCACCCTCGACGCGCTGCCGCTCACCGCACACGGCAAGGTGGACCGCAAGGCACTGCCCGTCCCCGACCAGGTCGCCGCCGCCACCGCGGTCCGGGCCCCCCGGACCCCCGCGGAGGGGATCATCTGCGCGGTCCTGGCCGAGGTGCTGGGCCTGCCCGAAGTCGGCGTGGACGACAGCTTCTTCGCCCTGGGGGGCGACAGCATCAGCTCCATCCAGGTCGTCAGCCGGGCCCGCCGGGCCGGACTGGTCGTCACCGCGCGCGACGTGTTCAAGCACCGCACGCCGGCCGCGATCGCCGCCGCGTCCCGCCTGGCCGAGGCGGCCCCGACCGCCGCGGCCGCCGTCCTGGACGACGGCACCGGGGAGATCGAGCCGACCCCCATCTTCGACCGGCTGCGCGAGCAGCTGTCCGAACTGCCGGACGCGACCCGCGAGTTCGCCCAGTACATCGCCGTCAACGCACCCGCCGGCCTGACCCCGGCCGTCCTGGAGCCCGCCCTCCAGGCCGTCCTGGACCGGCACGACGCCCTGCGGCTGAAGCTCACCTCCCCGGTACCGGGCCTGTGGACGCAGGAGGCCCTGCCGGCCGGCGCGGTCGACGCCGCCGACGTCGTCACCCGGGTCACCGTGCCCGCCGGCGCCGACCGCGCCGCCGTGCTCGCCGAGCAGACCGCCGCCGCCCGGGCCCGGCTGCGCCCCGAGACCGGCCTCGTCGTCCAGGCGGTCCTGCTGGAGGAGGCGCCCGGCGCGGGTGGCCGGCTGCTGCTGGTCGTCCACCACCTCGCCGTGGACGGGGTGTCCTGGCGGATCCTGCTGCCCGACCTGGAAGCCGCCTGGCAGGCCGTCACCGAGGGCCGCACGCCCGCCCTCGACCCCGTCCCGACCTCCTTCCGGACCTGGGCCAAGGCCCTGTCCGCGGAGGCCCGCACCTCCCGCCGGGTGGCCGAACTCCCCCTGTGGAACGCCCAGTCGGCCGGTCCCGCCGAGCTCCTCGCCGACCGCCCGCTCGACCCGGCCGCCGACACCTGGGCCACGGCGGGACGGCTCCGCCTGGAGCTGCCCGCGGCGCTCACCGCCGACGTCCTCACCCGGGTCCCCGCCGCCCTGCACGCCGAGATCAACGAGGTGCTGCTCACCGGCCTCGCGCTCGCCGTCACCGGCCGCACCGGAGCCGGGGGCACCCGTACCGTCGTCGAGCTGGAGGGCCACGGCCGGGAGCAGATCGGCGACGGTCTCGACGTGTCCCGCACGGTCGGCTGGTTCACCAGCGCCTTCCCCGTCGCACTGGACGTCGGCGAACTGGACCGGGCCGAGGTCCTCGCCGGCGGCCCGGCCGCCGGCACCGCCCTCAAGCGGGTCAAGGCCGCCCTGCGCGCCCTGCCCGACCACGGCATCGGCTACGGCCTGCTGCGCCACGTCAACCCGCAGACCGCCCTGGTGCTCG
The DNA here is from genome assembly GCF_044750905.1 of Streptomyces sp. NPDC088762. Taxonomy (NCBI): domain Bacteria; kingdom Bacillati; phylum Actinomycetota; class Actinomycetes; order Kitasatosporales; family Streptomycetaceae; genus Streptomyces; species Streptomyces sp. NPDC088762. Next base: position 621,455 of record NZ_JBIVKT010000001.1, on the reverse strand, counting down.
CCCGGGCCGCCGTGCCCCAGATCGGCTTCAACTACCTGGGCCGGTTCGCCTCGGGCGACGGCGCCTGGGCGATCGAAGCCGGCGGCGCCGGCCTCACCGGCTCCCCCCGGACCCCGCTCCGCCAGCCCCTGGACCTGGTCGCGATGACCGAGGACCGCCCCGAGGGGCCGGTGCTGGTGGCCGAGTGGACCTGGCCCTCCGGCGCCCTCGACGAGAGCGCCGTACGGGAGATCGCCGAGGCGTGGTTCGCCGCGCTCGGCGCCCTCGCCGCACACGCCGGCCGGCCCGGCTCCGGCGCCCGGATCGCCGCCGACTTCCCGCTGGTCGACGTCGGTCAGGAGGAGGTCGACGCCTGGGAGCGCGAGCTGGACGGGCTCACCGACGTGCTACCGCTCTCCCCGCTCCAGCGCGGCCTGTTCTTCCAGGCCGAGTTCGACCGCCAGGGCATGGACGCCTACACCCTCCAGGTCGTCATGGACATCGGCGGCTCCCTGGACGTGGCCGCGCTGCGCGCCGCCGCCACCGCCCTGCTGGAGCGCAACCCGGCGCTGCGCGCCCGGTTCCGCGACCGCGAGCACGGCGACCCGGTGCAGCTGATCCCCGCGTCCGTCCCCCTGCCGTGGGTCGAGCACGACCTCACCGGCTCCGCGGACCCCGGCGCCGAGGCCGGCCGCCGTACCGAGGAGGAGTGGCTGGACCGCTTCGACGTGACCCGGGGACCGCTGACCCGCTTCACCGTCTACAAGCTGGGCGCCGAACGCCACCGCGTCGTGTGGACCACCCACCACATGCTGGTGGACGGATGGTCGCTGTCCGCCGTCCTCGCCGAGGAACTCGTCACCCTGTGGGGCAACGGCGCAGACCTCAGCGCCCTGCGCCCGGTGGCCCCCGGCCGCGCCTACCTGGAGTGGTCCGCCGCCCAGGACAAGCCGGCCGCCCGCGCCGCCTGGCAGCGGGAGCTCGACGGCATCGACGAGGCCACCCGGCTCGGTCCCGCCGACCGGGCGCGGGTCTCCGTCCTGCCCGAGACGTACACGGTGGAACTGCCCGAGCGGATCACCGCCGCGCTCACCCCGTGGGCCAACCGCCAGGGCCTGACGATGAACACCGTCGTCCAGGGGGCGTGGGCCGTCGTCCTGGGCGGCCTCACCGGCCGCAGCGACGTCACCTTCGGCGCGGTCGTCTCCGGACGGCCCGCGGACCTCCCCCAGGTCGAGCAGATGGTCGGCGCCTTCCTGCACACCCTGCCCGTACGGGCGGACCTGGATCCGGCCGTGCCCTTCGAGGAGATGCTGGCCGGCCTCCAGGACCGTCAGCTCGCCCTGGAGGAGCACCAGCACCTGGGCCTGGCCGAGGTGCAGCAGGGCGTCGGCATCGGCGAACTCTTCGACACCGTGGTCAGCTTCCACAACTACCCCGCGGCCGCCCTGGACGCGATCGGCTCCTACGTGCCCGGCCTGACGATGCTGGACTGGAAGGCCCGGGTCATCGCCGAGTACCCGCTCGCGGTCGGGGTGTTCCCCACCGGCGGGCAGGGCCTGCGGGTGGAGGCCCAGTACCGTCCCGACGTCTTCGACGCCGCCCGGGCCGAGGTCTTCGTCGACCGGTTCGCCCGCGTCCTGGAGCAGCTCGCCGACGCCCCGGACACCCCGCTGGGCCGGGTCGACGTGCTCACCGGCGGCGAGCGGGACCGGGTGCTCGGCACCTGGTCCGGCGCGGCCGCGGCCCGGCCGGCCGCCACCACCCTCGCGACGGCGGCGTTCGAGCGGTGGGCCCGGGTCTCGCCGGCCAAGCCCGCCGTCTCGCTCGGCGCCGAAGAGCTCGACTACGCCGAGCTGAACGCCCGCGCCAACCGGCTGGCCCGGCTGCTGGCCGCACGCGGCGTCGGCCCCGAGCAGCCCGTCGCCGTGATGCTGCCCCGCTCGCCCGGGCTGGTCGTCGCCGCACTCGCCGCGCTCAAGGCCGGCGCGGTGTTCCTCCCCGTGGACGCCGACTACCCGGCGGACCGCATCGGCTACATGCTCGAGGACGCCCGGCCGCCGGTCCTGCTGACGGACACGGCGACGGCGGCGCGCCCCGCCGGTCTGCCCGACCTCGCGGGTCTCGGGACCGTACCGGTCCTGCTGGACGCGCCGGAGACGGCCGCCCTGCTCGCCTCCCTCGGCGGGCACGACCTCACCGACGCCGAGCGGACGGCTCCCCTGCACCCGCAGAACACGGCCTACGTCATCTACACGTCCGGCTCCACCGGCCGCCCCAAGGGCGTCACCGTGGCCCACACCGGCCTGATGTCGATGGTCGCCAGCCTCTCCGACCGGTTCTGGCTCGACCACGACGTCCGGGTCCTGCAGTTCGCCTCGTTCAGCTTCGACGCCTCCGTCTTCGGCATCATGCTGGCGCTCCTGAACGGCGGCACCCTGGTCATCGCCGACGAGGAGGCCCGCAACCCCGGACAGCCGCTCGTCGACCTGATCAACGAGGCCCGCATCAACCTGGTCGCCCTGCCGCCCGTCGTGGTCGGCGGGCTGCCCGCCGACGCCACCCTGCCGGCAGACCTGCGGCTGGTGGTCACCGGCGAGGCGGTCCCGGCCGGGGTCGTCGAGCGCTGGGGCGGCTCGGTCAGGCTGTTCAACGGCTACGGGCCCACCGAGGCGGTCGTCGGCTGCACCGTCGCCGGCCCGCTGGCCCCGCAGGGCGGACGCCCGCCGATCGGCAAACCCACCAACGCCCACCGGGTGTACGTGCTCGACGGGAACCTGCGGCCCGTGGCCCCCGGCGTCACCGGCGAGCTGTACGTCGCCGGCGGCCTGGCCCGCGGCTACCTGGCCCGGCCCGGACTGACCGCGTCCCGGTTCGTCGCGGACCCGTACGGCCCGGCCGGCTCCCGGATGTACCGCACCGGCGACCTCGTGACGTGGCTGCCCGACGGGGACCTCGACTACCTGGACCGCGTCGACGACCAGGTCCAGCTCCGCGGCATCCGCATCGAGCTCGGCGAGATCTCCTCCGCCCTGCTCGCCCAGCCCGGCGTCGAACAGGCCGTCGTGGTCATGCGCGAGGACGAGGCGGGCGAGCGGCGCCTGGTCGCCTACGTCGTCGCCGGCTCCGCCGCCGGCCCGGCGGACACCGGCGTGCTGCGCGAACGGCTCGCCGCCGAACTCCCCGACTACATGGTCCCCTCGGCCGTGGTCGCCCTGGAGGAGCTTCCGCTCACCGCCCACGGCAAGCTGGACCGCGGAGCCCTGCCCGACCCGGACCTGGGCGCCGCCTCCCGCGGCCGCGCCCCCCGCACGCCCGTCGAGGGCATCCTGTGCGGGCTGTTCGCGGACGTCCTCGGCCTGGAGCAGGTCTCCATCGACGACGACTTCTTCGAGATCGGCGGGCACTCGCTGCTCGCCACCCGTCTGGTCAGCCGGGTCCGCAGCACCCTCGGCGTCGAACTGCCCATCCGGGCGCTGTTCGAGGCGAGGTCCGTGGTGGCCCTGGCCGGACAGGTCGCCCACGCCGCGCAGGCCCGGCCCGCGCTGGCACCGGCCGCGCCCGGAGGGGAGCGCCCGCTCTCCTTCAGCCAGCAGCGCCAGTGGTTCCTCAACCGGCGACAGGGCCGCGCGGACGGCTCGTACAACAGCGCCATGGCCTTCCGCCTGACCGGGAAGCTCGACACGGACGCGCTGCAGGCGGCCCTGGGGGACCTGGCGGCCCGGCACGAGGTGCTGCGGACCGTGATCCCCGAGCGGGACGGGACACCCGTGCCGCGGGTGCTGGACCCGGAAGCGGGAGCTCCGGTCCTCGGGACCGTGTCCGTCTTCACCGACCAGCTCGACACCGCACTGGCCTCCGAGGCCGACCGCGGCTTCGACCTCACCGAGGAACCCCCGCTGCGGGTCCGGCTGTTCCCGGCCGGCGCGGACTCCTTCGTCCTCCTGATCGTCCTGCACCACATCGCCTTCGACGGCTGGTCGATGGAACCGCTGCTCGACGACCTGGCCACCGCCTACCGGGCCCGGACCGGGGGGCGAGCCCCCCGGTGGGAGCCGCTGCCCGTGCAGTACTCCGACTTCGCCGTCTGGCAGCGCGAGCTGCTCGGCGACCCGGCCGACCCGGACGGGCTGGGCGAACGGCAGCTGGACTTCTGGCGCGACGCGCTGGCCGGCCTGCCGGAGGAGCTGCCGCTGGCCACGGACTTCCCCCGCCCCGAGGGCGGCGGCACCGCCGGTGACACGGTGATGTTCGAGGTGGACGCCGCTCTGCACGGCGCCCTCGCGGAGATCGCCCGGACCACCGGGAGCACCGAGTTCATCGTCTTCCAGGCGGCGCTCTCGGCCCTGCTGACGCGGTGGGGTGCCGGAACCGACATCCCGCTCGGGGTGTCCGTCGCCGGACGCACCGACGACGCCCTCGCCGGCATCGTCGGCATGTTCCTCAACACCCTGGTGCTGCGCGGCGACACCAGCGGCGACCCCACCTTCCGGGAGCTCCTGGAGCGGCTGCGGGAGACCGACCTCGCCGCCTACTCGCACCAGGACGTGCCGTTCGACCAGGTCGTGGACGCGCTCCGGCCGGCCCGCGCGCTGGGCCGCCACCCGCTGTTCCAGGTCTCGCTCACCGTGCAGCACGACGGGGTGCGCGTACCGGACCTGGTGGGGCTGACCGCCGAGCCCGAGTACGTCGGGTCCGACCAGGCCAAGCTCGACCTGGTGCTGGAGCTGTTCAACTGGCCCGGCCGGGAGGGCATGCGCGGTCTGCTGACCTTCAGCACCGCCCTGTTCACCCGGGAGACCGCGGAGCGGCTCGTCGAGCAGTTCCAGCAGGTGCTGCGGGCCGCCGCCGCCGACCCGGAGGTGCGCATCAGCGCCCTCGAGGCGGACCGCGGACCGGTCGGCACCCCGCTCGGCGCTCCGGCTGCCGCACTGATCGCGCGGGTCGCCGAGCGGATCGCGGCCGCCCCGCAGGACATCGCCGTCGGCTCCGGCTCCCGGGCCCTGTCGTACGGGGCACTGGACGAGCGCGCCCGGCAGCTGGCACCGCACCTCGCCCGGCAGGGCGCCGGCCCCGGCCGGGTCGTCGTCCTCGCCGTGCCGCGCGCCGCCGACCAGGCGGTCGCCGCGCTCGCGGTCCTCGGCACCGGTGCGGCGTACGTACCGGCCGGAGCCGAGGAGCCGAGCGAGCGGGTCCGCGCACTGGTGGAGGCGACCGCCGCGGTGGCCGTCCTCACCACCGAGGGGCTCGCCGGACGGCTCCGCAGCGCCGGTGTGCCGGTCGTGGTCCTGGACTCCCCCGAGGTGCGTTCCGGTGCGGCGCTCCCCCTGCCCGACCGGGCGCCGGACCAGGACGGGACCGCCTACCTGGTGCGCGCGGCCGACGGGTCGGCCTCCGCCACCCCCGTCAGCCACGCCGAGGCGGCCGTCCTGGCCGGCGTACCGGGGTCCGGGCTGTGGCAGGCCCTGCTCTCCGGCAACGGCACCCGGGTCCCGGACCGGCCGGGCCGCGACTGGTCCACCCCGGACCCGTCCTCCCCGGCGGCGGCCGGGACGCCCGCACCGCCGGCCGGGGAGGCCGCCGCAGCGCCCGCCGCGGAGGACTCCGCGAGCGACCCCGTCACGGCCGCGCTCCTGGGAATCGTCCACGACGTGCTCGCCAGTGACGCGGTCACCGCCGCGGAGAACTTCTTCGACGCCGGCATGGACAGCATGAAGTCCCTGCGGCTGGTCAGCCTGGCCCGCAAGGCCGGACTGAAGCTGAGCATCGCGGACGTCTTCGTCCACCAGAGCGTCGCCGCGCTGGCCGCGAGCCTGCGCCCGGAGCCCGAACCGGAGCCCGAACCGGAGCCCTCACCGGTCCCCGAGCCCGCCGTCGCCGCCCCGGCCCCCGAGTCGATGCGCAGCAGCGCCCGGGGCATGGCCGAGGCCATCGCGGAGGCCGACGGAATCGACCACGTCGAGCACTTCACCCCGATGCTGGCCATCCAGCCCGACGGCGACCGCGTCCCGCTGTTCTGCGTGCACAGCGGCGTGGGCCTGTCCCTCTCCTACCTGACGCTGGTGCCCTACCTCCACCCCGACCAGCCCGTCTACGCCCTCCAGTCGCCCACGGTGGTGGACGGCGCCCCGCTCCCGGAGAGCATGGAGGCGAACGCCGCGACGTACATCCGCCTGATCAAGGAGGTCCGGCCCGAGGGCCCGTACCACCTGCTGGGCTGGTCGTTCGGCGGACTGCTCGCCTACGAGATGGCCGTCCAGCTCCGGGCCGCCGGCGACGAGGTCGGCGTCCTGACCGTCATGGACTCCTTCCCGCGCACCGACGCGGTCGACGAGCGGGACGAACAGGTCCGGCTGGGCTGGCTGATGGAGGGCATCGGCCACCACCGCGACGAGTTCGCGGGACGCCGGCTCGTGCCGGACGACCTGTACGAGACCCTGCGCCGGGACGGCAACCCACTGGCCCGGATGGGCCAGGAGCGCCTCGCCCGGGTGGTGGACCTGATGGGCCGCCACCAGATCCTGAACACCCGCTACGAGCCGGGGGAGTACGCCGGAGCGGTCGAGCTCTTCCTGGCCGAGCACTCGCCCTGGGGCGAGGTGACCGACAAGGACGTCCTGTGGAAGGAGTTCATGACCGGCTCCGTGCGGGTCCACCGCATCGACTGCGCGCACGACGACATGCTGAACCCGGAGCCGCTGACCGCCATCGGCCCGGCCCTGCGGACCGCCCTCGACGCGTGGAAGGCCGGTGACCGGTCATGACGACCACCCTGCCGCGCCCCGCGGCCGAGCCGGACAAGACCGCCGTGACCGCCGCGACCGGGACGCCGCAGCTCGCGGCGGCCCGGCCGGCGGCCCTGCGGACGCTGCTCACCGAGGCCGGTGCCATCATCGGCCGCCGGCTGCGCCGGATGCGGCGCGCACCGGGCCGCTCGATCGGCATCGTCCTCAATCCGATGCTCTCGCTGATCATGCTCGGCTACCTGTTCCGCAACTCGATCCACCTGCCGCAGGGCGGCGACTACGTCGAGTACGTCTTCGCCGGCGGAGCCGTCCAGGTCGGCCTGGCCTGCGTCGGACCCACGGCCGTCTCCCTCGCCCTGGACCTCCAGGGCGGCCTGGTCGACCGCTTCCGCTCCCTGCCCATCAACCGGGCCTCGATACCGATCGGGCACACCGCCGCGGACTGGCTCGTGGGCATGGGCGGGCTGGGCACCACCGTCGTCATCGGCCTCGCCCTGGGCTGGCGTTCGCACACCGGGCTGGTGCCCACCCTGGCGGGCTTCGCCCTCATCGGCCTGTTCATCTACGCGATGCTGTGGCTCGGCGTGCTGCTGGCGCTGACCCTGCGCAGCGTCGAGACGATCAGCGTGGTGGCCCCGTTCATCGTGGTCGTCCTGCCCTTCCTGTCCAGCGCGTTCCTCTCGCCGCAGACCATGCCGGCGGCCCTGCGCCCGCTCGCCGAGTGGAATCCGGTCACCGCCGTCATCGCGTCCTGCCGCGACCTGTGGGGGAACCCGGACACGCCCAGCACCGGCTTCGCGGGCACCCATCCGCTCCTGGTCGTCACGGTCACCCTGACCGTGACCTTCGCGACCTGCGCGTTCGTGAGCCTGCGCCGCTTCCGTACGACGACCAGCTGAAGACCCGAGGACCCACACCATGACCGTGACCCAGGACGTGGCCCAGGACGTGGCCCAGGCCACCATCCCCGACCTCGCCACCCTCGACCTCACCGACCCGCAGACCTTCCTGGACGTCGACCCGCACGCCATGTGGCGCCGGTTCCGTGCCGAGAGCCCGGTGCACTGGCACCCCGCGGGACCGCGCACCCCCGGCTTCTGGGTGGTCTCCACGTACGCCGACGCCGTGGCCGTCTACCGGGACAACAAGCGCTTCACCTCCGAGAAGGGCAACGTCCTCACCACCCTGCTGCAGGGCGAGGACTCCGCCTCCCGCAAGATGCTCGCCGTCACCGACGGCGCCCGGCACCGCGAGATCCGCAACGTGATGCTCAAGTCGTTCGCGCCGCGCGTCCTGGAGCCGGTCGTCGCCGGGGTCCACGCCCACACCCGCGACCTGCTCGGCCGGGCGATCGCGGCGGACCGGGTGGACTTCGTCGCCGACGTGGTCGACCACATACCGATCCAGACCATGGGCGACCTGCTCGACATCCCGCACGCCGACCGCCCGCGGCTGGTGGCGTGGAACACCCGGACCCTGGCGCAACACGGCTCGGGGGACGACGAGTTCGAGTCGATCATGGCCCGCAACGAGATCATCATGTACATGGGCGAGCTGGCAGCCGAGCGGCGCCGGAACCCGGGTGAGGACGTCCTGAGCGTCCTGGCGGCGGCGACCGTCGACGGCAAGCCGCTCACCGAGGACGAGATCGTCCTCAACGCCTACAGCCTGATCCTCGGCGGCGACGAGTCCACCCGGACCTCCCTCATCGGCGGGCTGATCGCCCTCGCCGAGCACCCGGAGCAGTGGCGCCGGCTCACGTCCGGCGAGGTGTCGGCGGACGCGGCGACCGAGGAGATCCTGCGCTGGACGACCCCGGCGATGCACTTCGGACGCCGTGCGCTGGTCGACGTACCACTCCGGGACAAGATCATCAGGGCGGGCGACATCGTCACCCTCTGGAACACCTCGGCCAACTTCGACGAGCAGGCCTTCACCGGCCCGGAGCTCTTCGACGCCGGGCGCAGCCCCAACAAGCACGTGGTGTTCGGCCACGGACCGCACTTCTGCCTCGGCGCGTTCCTGGGCCGGGTGCACGTGAAGGCCATGGTGGAAGCCGTGCGCGACATGGTCGACGACATCACCCTGCTGGGCCCGCCCCAGCGCCTCTACTCCAACTTCGTCCGCGCCTACAGCGCCCTGCCCGTCGCCTTCACCGCCCGGGCGGCGGCGCAGGAGGCACCGGCGCCCGCGACACCGAGCCAGACCGGCAAGGAGACCCACTGACATGCGACACGAGACCCGCACGGCCGGCGGCACCACCCTGGCCGTCCTGTACGCCGACACCCAGTCCCCCGAGGTCCGCGCCCGGGCCGAGGAGCTCCTGGCGGAGCACGGCGCCGTCCTCGTACGCGGCCTCGGACTGACCGACGCGGACGCCTTCCACGCCGCCGTGACCCTGTTCGGCGACTCCCTCATCGACAGCTACCGCGGCGGCAACACCCCCCGCGCGGCCGTCTCCGAGGGGGTGTTCACCTCGACCGAGTACCCGGCCCGGTTCGACATCTCCCTGCACAACGAGATGTCGTACGCCCAGGCCTGGCCCGCCCGGCTGTTCTTCGGCTGCCTGATCGCCCCCGAGACGGGCGGCGCCACCCCGGTCTGCGACGGCGGCGCGCTGCTGGCCTCCCTGCCGGCGGACGTACGGGAGCGGTTCGCGTCCGGGGTGGTCTACCGGCAGCACCTGCACGGCGGCTTCGGACTCGGCAAGTCCTGGCAGGCCACCTTCGAGACCGAGGACAAGGCGGTGGTCGAGCGGTTCCTCGAGGACTCGGCGGCCGCGTACGAATGGACCGCCGACGGCGGCCTGCGGGTCGCCCAGCACCGCCCCGGTGTCCGGCACAACCCGCGGACGGGCGCCGACACCTGGTTCAACCAGGCCGACCAGTGGCACCCCTCCAACCTGCCGGACGACGAGGCCGAGACCCTGCTGTCGCTCATCGACGACGTGAACGAGCTCCCGCACTGGATCACCTACGGCGACGGCACCCCGCTGTCCGACGACGACCTGGCCCACGTGCGCAAGGCCCAGCGGGAGAACAAGCTCGTGGAGCCGTGGCAGGTCGGCGACATCATGATCGTGGACAACATGTCCGTGCTGCACGGCCGCGAGGCGTACACCGGGGACCGGAAGATCGTCGTCTCCATGACCTGATGCCCGGCCGGTTCGGCGGAAGGGGCCCGGCACGCGGTACGCCGGGCCCCTTCCGGTCCCTCCGGAACATTCACCGCACCCTTAAGGACGTGGCCGTCCGCCGGCCCCCCTCCTAGGGTCCGACCCGACGGCGCACGTGGTGCCCGCGGTGCCCGGCGGTGCCCGGGCGAGAAATGGACGGATTGCATGAACGCGCTCGACGACATCATCGGAGGCGTGCGGGCCGGCCTGGCCGAGCGGCGGCGCCGGATCCCGGAGTGCGAGCTGCGCGACCTCGCCTCTGAGGTCCGGCCGGTCCCGGACTGCGCCGAGTTGCTGCGCGGCACGGACGGGCTGAAGGTGATCGCGGAGGTCAAGAGGGCCAGCCCCGCCCGCGGCCGGCTCTCGGAGATCGAGGACCCGGCGGCGCTGGCGGCCGCCTACGAGGCGGGCGGCGCGGCGGCGGTCAGCGTGCTGACGGAGGAGCTCCGGTTCGACGGGTCGCTGGCGGACCTGGAGTCCGTACGGGCCCGGGTGTCGGTGCCGCTGCTGCGCAAGGACTTCGTCGTCGACCCCTACCAGGTGTGGGAGGCGCGGGCCCACGGCGCGAGCCTGGTGCTGCTGATCGTCGCCGCGCTCGAACAGCCCCTGCTGGCCGACCTGGTGGCGCAGGCCGCGGAGATCGGCCTGACCCCGCTGGTGGAGGTGCACGACCCGGGCGAGGCCCGCCGGGCGCTGGACGCCGGGGCCTGGGTGATCGGGGTCAACGCGCGCAACCTGAAGACCCTCGAGATGGACAAGGGGGCCTTCGCCCGGATCGCGCCGGACATCCCGGAGAACATCGTGCGGATCGCCGCGTCCGGAGTGCGCGGCCCGCGCTGCGCGGTCGAGTACGCGGAACTGGGCGCCGACGCGATCCTCGTGGGCGAGGCCCTCGTCACCAGCGGCCACCACCGGGAGGCAGTGGCCGCGCTGGTGGCGGCGGGCCGCCGGGTCAACGCACCGCGGCCGCAAGGCGTCCGGGGGTTCCCGCGGCTGCCCGGTTCCCCCGGCAGCGCTTTCCCGTGACGGCCGCCCAGTGCTCCAGCACGGCGGCCGCCGCACCGGAGTCCACCGCCTCGGCGGCCCGCGCCACCCCGTCGGCCAGCCGCGCGGCGACCGGCCGGGCGTCGGGGGACAGGGCCGCCAGCCCGGCCGCCGCCGACAGCAGCACCGCGTCGCGGACCGGCCCCCGGGCACCGGCCAGCACCTCGCGGGCCACCCGTGCGTTGTGGACCCGGTCGCCGCCGCGCAGCGCGTCGGCGGGCGCGTAGGGGATCCCGATCTCCCGCGGGTCGAAGGTCTCCGCCCGCACACCGGAGCCGGTGGCCGTCCACACGGTGGAGGTGGTGGTGACCGTCAGTTCGTCCATCCCGTCGTCACCGCGGAAGACCAGCGCGGACACCCCCCGCCGGTCCAGCACCTCGGCGATCAGCGGCGCGAGCCGTGCGTCGGCGACCCCCACCGCCTGGGCGGCCGGATCGGCCGGATTGGTCAGCGGGCCCAGGGCGTTGAAGACCGTACGGATGCCCAGCTCACGGCGGGGTCCGGCGGCGTGGCGCATGGCCGGGTGGAACACCGGGGCGAAACAGAAGGTGATGCCGGTCTCCACCGCGACCTCCGCGACCTGCGCCGGGGGCAGGTCCAGGGACACCCCGAGCTCCTCCAGGACGTCGGCCGAACCGCAGGCGGACGAGGCGGACCGGTTCCCGTGCTTGACGACCCGGGCACCGGCTCCCGCGGCCACCACCGCGGACATGGTGGAGACGTTCACGCTGTGCGAGCCGTCGCCGCCCGTGCCGACGATGTCGAGGGCGGGACCGGGCACCGACAGCGGCACCGCGTGCCGGCGCATCCCGCGCACCAGCCCCTCCACCTCCTGCGCGGTCTCCCCCTTGGCCCGCAGGGCCGTCATCAGCGCGGCGAGCCGGACCGGCCCGGCCTCGCCGGACATCACCCGGTCCATCGCCCACTCGGTCTCCCGCGCGGAGAGGTCCCGGCGGTCCAGCAAGGCGTCCAGCAATTGCGGCCAGGCAGTCACGAATATCTCCTCGAGCGGGATGAAGAGCAACGGGAAACGGTCCACCCAGTGTGGGAAATGCACGGGCCGCTTTCCAGACCACTGCCGGGAGCCGCGCACAGTCCAATTCGGAAGACACCGAAGGAGAAATCCAGTGGCTCTGCACGCCGCGGTCACACTCGTCAGGGAATCCGAAATTCCGCTGACGTCGCAGATCCAGCGGTTCATCAAGAAGGAGGTGACCGAGGGAATCCTGCACCCGGGCACCCGGCTGCCCTCCAGCCGCCGGCTCGCCGACGACCTCGGGGTCTCCCGCAGCGTGGTGGTGGAGGCGTACGGACAGCTGATCGCCGAGGGCTACCTGGAGGCCGTGCAGGGCGCCGGCACCCAGGTCGTGCGCCACCTGGAGCCCGCCGCACCCGCACCGCCCGTGGCCTCTCTGCTGGACGACGGGCACACCGGCCGCCGGGACCCCGCCGTCCGCTGGGACCTGCGCCCCGGCGGCGGGAACGTCCCCGACTTCCCCCGCCGGGAATGGCTCGCCTCCTACCAGCGGGCCCTGAACTCCGCCGACCCGTCCGCCCTCGACTACCCGCCGCTCGCCGGGGACCCGCGGCTGCGCCTCGAACTCGCCCGTTTCCTGGGCCGGATGTGCGGGGTGCGCACCACGCCCGCACACGTCATGGTGACCGCGGGGTTCGCCCAGTCGCTGGGCCTGCTGACCGCCGTCCTCCCGCAGCGGGGGATCACCGCCCTCGCCATCGAGAACCCCGGCCACCCCGGCCAGCGCCGCTTCGTCCAGGAGAGCGGCCTGCGGACCGTACCGCTGCCGGTGGACGGGGAGGGCCTCGACGTCGGCGCGCTCGCCGCCTCCGGCGCCCGGGCCGTCCTGGTCACCCCCGCGCACCAGTTCCCCACCGGCGCCACCCTGTCCGCACGGCGTCGCGAGGCGCTGGTGCGGTGGGCGCACGAGGTGGACGGCCTGATCATCGAGGACGACTACGACCTCGGCCTCTGGTACGAGCGGGGGGCCGGCCGGCCGCTGGCGCTCCAGCGGCTCGCTCCCGACCACGTGGTGTACGCGGGGACCGCCAGCAAGTCGATGGCCCCGGGGCTGCGCCTCGGATGGCTGGCCGCCCCCGCCCCGCTGCTGGACCGGCTCCAGCGGGTCCGGGCCCGCCAGGACCTCGGCACCGACGTGCTCACCCAGCTGGCGTTCGCCGAGTTCCTGCGCGGCGGCGCCCACGACCGACACCTGCGGCGGCTCGCCGTCCTGTGCCGCGCCCGCCACGACGCCCTGCGGGAGGCCGTGCACCGGCACCTGCCGGGCGCCGCCGTGACGGGGCGGGCCGCCGGACTGCACGCCTACGTGACGCTGCCCCGGCACACCGACGAGTCGGCTCTGGTGGCCGGGGCCCTGCGCCGCTCCGTGCTGGTCAGCGGGGCGGCCTCCCACTACGCGCGGCCCGGCGAAGGGGCGCCCGCCCTCGTGGTCGGGCACGCCCATCTGCCGAGGTCCGGGGCGCAGCAGGCGGTCCGGGAGCTGGCGGCGGCGCTCAGGAGGACGTGAGCGCGCCGGCCCGCATCGCCAGGAAGTTCTCCATCATGGCCAGCCCGCCGGTGGTCATGATGGATTCCGGGTGGAACTGCACCCCCTCCACCGGCAGGGTGCGGTGGCGCAGCCCCATCACGTAGCCGTGGTCGGCGGCCAGTGCCGTGGTGACCAGGGGCTCCGGCAGCGGGTCGGCGACCAGCAGCGAGTGGTAGCGGGTGGCCTCCAGGGTGTTGCCCAGCCCCGCGAACAGGCCCCGGCCGTCGTGCCGGACGGTGCTGGTCCGCCCGTGCATCACCTGTCCGGCGACCTCGATCCGGCCGCCGTAGGCCAGCCCGATGGCCTGGTGGCCCAGGCACACCCCGAGCAGCGGGACCCGGCCCGCGAACTCGTGCACCAGCTCCACGTGCCCGGACTCCGCCGGGTGCCCGGGGCCCGGCCCGAGCACCACCGCGTCGGGCTCCAGCCCGGCCAGCTGCTCCGGGGTGCGGGTCCGCGACCGGACCACCTCGGTGTCCGCCCCCAGCACCTTCAGGTACTGGTCGATGATGTGGACGAAACTGTCGTACGCGTCGATCAGCAGCACCTTCACGGCAGCAGCTCCTCACCGGTGAGCGCCCAGTAGGCGGCCCCCATCTTGGCCAGCGTCTCCTGCCACTCGGACTCCGGCTCGGACTGGGCCACCATGCCCGCCGAGCTCTGCGTGGAGTACGTGTGGCCGTCGTACTCGATCGTGCGGATGCACAGCGCGAGCTCGCTCCACCCGCGCACGTCGACCAGGCCGACCGCGCCGGCGTAGGCGCCGCGGCGCTCCCGTTCCAGGCCGTCGATGATCTCCATGGCGCGTACCTTGGGCGCCCCCGACATGGTCCCGGCCGGGAAGGTGGCCCGGACCGCGTCCCAGACGCCGACCCCCGGGGCCAGCCGCCCGGAGACGCTGGAGACCAGGTGGAACACGTGGGAGTAGGTCTCCACCTCCATCAGCCGGTCCACCGGCTGGGTGCTGGGCAGGGAGACCCGGCCGATGTCGTTGCGGCACAGGTCGACCAGCATGATGTGCTCGGCCTGCTCCTTGACGCTCTCGCGCATCTCCTTGACGCGCCGCCGGTTGACCTCCTCGTCCGGGCCCCGGCGGGCGGTCCCGGCGATCGGGCGCATCACGATCCCGCCGCCCTCGATCCGGAAGAACAGCTCCGGACTGGCCCCGATCAGGGTCCGGCCGGCCTGCGGCACCAGGTACATGTACGGGGACGGGTTGCGGCCGCGCAGCCGGCGGTAGACCTCGACCGGTGTCAGGTCGGTCTCGACGTCGACGCGGTGGCCGATCTGGATCTGGTAGACGTCGCCGACGCCGATGTGCTCCAGGCAGCGCGCCGCCCAGCCCAGGAACGTCTCCCGGTCGACGCTGTCGCGCACCGAGCGCGGAGCGGGCGCCTGCGGAACGGCTCCCGCGGCCGTCGCCGCCCCCCGGCCGGCCGGGAAGCCCGGCAGGTGGCGCGGTTCCGGCAGCCCGGGCAGGCCGGCGAAGGCCGGGCTGTCGGCGCGCAGCCGGCGCACCCGGCCGTCCGTGACGTCGTACCAGACGGTGTCGCGGAACAGGGTGAGCGCGATGTCGGGGCGTCCGCCGTCCCCTCCGGTCCGCTCCGGCAGCTCCTCCATGTGCCAGGCCGATTCGTACGCCAGCGAGGTCAGGAACCCGAAGGCGTACCCGTCCCCGGGAAGCTCGGTGGTCACCGAGAACAGCCCCTGGGCCCGGGCGAGCGCGTCCCAGACCTGCTCGGAACGGGTGAAGCGGAAGACGTACGGGCCGTCGGGCAGCGGATGGAACGCGACCGGGCAGCCGGCGGCCGGGCCGTCCGTGACCAGGCCGGCCGCCTCGACCGCGCCCGCCAGCCCGCGCTTCAGCTCCGGCGTGGCGCCGTCCACCTCGACCCGGTCCGCGTGGACCCGGATCTCGGCGAGCCGCCCGAAGCCGACGACCGCGGAGCGGCGGTCCGCGGGGGCGCCCTCCAGGCTCTCGAAGAGGAACACCTCCTCGGCCGGGAGCACGGCGCGCAGCGCCCCGTACAGGTCCAGCGGGGCGTGCGGCGCCATCTCTTCGGCGACGACCCGCACCGCGACCCCCGCACCGCCCCCGTCAAGTGAAACGCCCATATCCCACAAGGTGAACTCCCGAGGTCATTAGACTTTCCGTCGGAAATGAGTGAAGCAACTTTTTCCGCACGGCCGCCAGACCAATTCCGGAGCCGCGATGCGGTCCATTTCCAAAATGCTTGACCATTCCTCGGACCCAATGGGTAACTGAAGCCATGGAAGAAACCGAGAACAGTGCGTCCTGGCGGAATTTCCCGGCCGCCCAGCAACCCGACTGGCCCGATCCCGGCGCCCTGCGCGCCGTCACGGACCACCTGGCCGCCGCGCCGCCGCTGGTCTTCGGCGCCGAGTGCGACCAGCTGCGCCTGCGGATGGCGGCGGTGGCCCGCGGCGAGGCCATCCTGCTCCAGGGCGGCGACTGCGCCGAGACCTTCGCCCAGGTCACCACCGACTCCATCCGCGGCAAGCTGAAGACCCTGCTCCAGATGGCCGTCGTGCTCTCCCACGCCACCGCGCTGCCGGTGGTCAAGGTGGGGCGGATGGCGGGCCAGTACGCCAAGCCCCGCTCCAGCCCCCACGAGGAGCGCGGGGGCGTGACCCTGCCCTCCTACCGCGGCGACGCCGTCAACGGCCTGGAGTTCACCGCCGCTTCGCGCGTCCCCGACCCGCAGCGGCTGCGAACCATGTACGAGGCCTCGGCCCGCACCCTGAACCTGGTCCGCGCCCTGACCACCGGTGGCTTCGCCGACCTGCACCAGGTGCACGCCTGGAACCGGGGCTTCGTCGCCGGCTCCGACACCGGCGAGCGCTACGAGGCCCTGGCCGACGAGATCGACCGCACGCTGGCCTTCATGCGCGCGTGCGGCGTGGACACCCGCGAACTGGGCACCGCCGAGTTCTTCGTCGGCCACGAGGGGCTGCTCCTCGACTACGAGGCCGCCCTCACCCGCACCGAACCGGACACCGGCCGCACCTACGCCGCCAGCGGACACCTGCTGTGGATCGGCGAACGGACCCGCGATCTGGACGGCGCCCACGTGGAGTTCTTCTCACGCATCGACAACCCGATCGCCGTGAAGCTCGGGCCGGCCACGACCGCCGACACCGTCCTCGCCCTCCTCGACCGCCTCGACCCGGACCGCGAGCCCGGACGGCTGACCTTCGTCGTGCGGGCGGGCGCCGACCGGATCCGCGACGTGCTGCCCACCCTGGTGGAGAAGGTCGCCGCCGAGGGCGCGCTGCCCTGCTGGGTCAGCGACCCCATGCACGGCAACACCGTCACCGCACCCAGCGGACACAAGACCCGCTCCTTCGACACCGTCCTAGACGAGGTGCGGGGATTCGTCGAGGTCCACCGGTCGCTGGGCACCCACCCCGGCGGCATCCACGTCGAGCTGACCGGCGACGACGTCACCGAATGCACGGGAGGCGGCAACACTGTCCGGCCCGAGGACCTGCCGCACCGCTACGAGACGGCCTGTGACCCCCGCCTCAACCACACCCAGTCCCTCGACCTGGCCTTCCGGCTCGCGGAGATGTACCGCGAGCGCGGGCCGGTCATCCCCGGGGGACCCGGAGCGCCTCTTCGATGATCCCGAACGGCGGCTGCCCGGCGAGGTAGAAGTGCTCGCCGGGCACGATCAGCGCCCGCGACGGCCCCCGGGTCGACTCCCGCCACGCGGCGCTCTGCCCGATGCCCACCCGGGGGTCCGACTCCCCGACGATGGCGGTGACCGGGCAGTCCAGCGGCGGCCGCGGTCCGCCCTCGTAGGCCGCGAGCATCCTGAAGTCCGCCCCGATGTACGGCATCACCAGGTCCACGAAGGCCTTGTTCTCCAGCAACTCCGGATCGGTGCCGCCCAGTTCCACCAGGGTCCGGCCGATCGACTCCGCGTCCCACGCGGCCGCGGCCACCGGGTCCCCCGCCATCAGGTGCGGCGCCCGGGCCCCCGAGGCGAACAGGTGCCCCACGCCCGAGCCGGCCTCCTCCAGCGCCCGGACCACCTCGTACGCGACGATCGCGCCCATGCTGTGCCCGAAGAACGCGGCCGGCCGGTCGTCCCCCGACGCCAGCAGCTCGGCGGCTATCTCCCGTGCCATCGGCACCAGTTGCTCCGCGCAGTCCTCCGAGAACCGCTCCGCGCGCCCCGGGTAGCAGACCGCGTGGACCTCGTACGCGTCGAGCCCCCTGGCCCATGCCCGGAAGAAGTAGGGCGACCCGCCCGCGTGCGGGAAGCACACCACCCGCTGCGCCGCGAACGGCCGCGCCTCGACCACCTGTGTCCACACCATCTCCGCCACCCCTGCCCCCGCGGCCGAACCACGGTGTCCGCACGTCCTTGACGGCGCGATGGTCCTGCCTCGCACTGACGGCGCGCTGACGTACCGCAGGTCCCGCTGTCAGTGCCCCGTCAGAGTCCTTCAGCACAGTGGCAGCAGTCCGCGACGCCGACCTCTGCCCCGGGAGATTCCATGACGGTGACCTCCGCCTTCCCCTCGATAGCCGAAGCGACGATGATGCCGCGCATCATCCGGCTCGGTCCGAACCTGTACGGCGCGGCCTTCACCCTGATGAAACTGCTCCCGGCCCACCACATCCTCAAGCAGGCGGAGGAACGCGGCGAGCTGGGCCCCGACACGGTGATCGTCGAGACCACCTCGGGCACCTTCGGGCTCGCCCTGGCCATGCAGGCCGCCCTGATGCGCCGCAAGCTGATCCTGGTCAGCGACCCCGCGATCGACGCCAACCTCTACCGCCGGCTGACCGACCTCGGCGCCCGCGTGGAGATCTGCCATGAACCGGCGGAGGTCGGCGGCTTCCAGGAGGCCCGGCTGCGCCGGCTCGCCGAGATCCGCGCCGAACTGCCGGACTCCTTCTGCCCCGAGCAGTACGCCAACCCGGGCAACCCGGGCGCCTACCGCCTGGTCGCCGAGCAGCTCTCCCGGACCCTCGGCACCGTCGACGCCCTGATCGGCCCGGTCGGCTCCGGCGGCTCCATGTGCGGCACCGTACGCGCCCTGCGCGAACGCACCCCGCACACCGAGGCCATCGGCGTCGACAGCCACCACAGCGTCCTCTTCGGCCAGCCCGACGGCCCGCGCGAGCTGCGCGGGCTCGGCAACAGCCTGTGGCCCGCCAACCTCGACCACCGGGTCTTCGACGAGGTGCACTGGCTCACCGCCGGCGAGGCCTACGCCTCCACCCGCGCCCTGCACGCCCGCCACGCCCTCTTCCAGGGGCCGACCAGCGGCGCCGCCTACCTCGTCGCCCGCTGGTGGGCCGAGCGGAACCCGGACCGCACCGGTGTCGTGATGCTCCCGGACGAGGGCTACCGCTACCAGGCCACCGTCTACGACGACAGCTGGCTCGAGGCCAACGGCCACCCCCTGCGCGAGCGGCCCGCCGCCCCCGTCCCGGCGACCGGCCCCGACACGGCCGACGACCGCTGGACCCGCTTCGCCTGGGACCGCAGGGCCTACGAGGAGGTCCCCGGCACCGTGTCCCGGCCCGCCCCGGCGCCCGCCGGCGCCGCCGCCGCCCCGGCGGGGGTGGGCGCGTGAGCGGGGACACCGGCACGGGCCGCCTCGAACAGGGCCTGGGCGCCCGCACCCGCCGCGTCGTGTACGGCGAGCCGGGCCCCGAGACCGTCCGCCGCGAGCTGGAGGCCACCAGCACCGTCGATCTCGCCCACGTGGTCATGCTCCGCGAGAGCGGCCTGCTGCCGGGGCCCGCCGCGGCGGCCCTCCTGGACCGGATCCGGCGGCTGCGGGCCGACGGCTTCGCCGGACTGACCGGCCGGCCGGCCCCGCGCGGCCTGTACCTCATGTACGAGGGCTACCTCGTCGAGCAGCTCGGCGCCGACGTCGGCGGCAAGGTGCACACCGCCCGGTCCCGCAACGACATCAAGGCCACCGTCACCGCGATGCGGCTGCGCACCGAACTCGCCGACCTGCTGGGCGAGATGCTGCGCCTGCAGGCCGGGCTGCTCTCCCGGGCCCGCCGGCACCAGGACGCCGTGATGCCCGTCTACACCCACTTCCAGCCCGCCATGCCGATCAGCTACGGCTACTACCTCGCCGGCATCGCCACCGCCCTCGACCGCGACATCGCCGCCCTCCGCGGCACCCTCGACGACCTCGACCGCTGCCCCCTGGGCGCGGGCGCCGTCGCCGGCACCGATCTGCCGATCGACACCGCGCGGACCGCCGGCCTGCTCGGCTTCCGCGGGCCGACCCTGCACGCCGTCGACGCGGTGGCGGCCCGCGACACCCTGCTGCGCGCCCTGGCCGTGGTGGCGTCGGCGGCGGTCACGCTGAGCCGGCTGGCCACCGACCTCCAGCTGTGGAGCACCCAGGAGTTCGGGTTCGTGGAGTTCCCGGAACGGCTGGTCGGAGGCAGCTCCGCGATGCCGCAGAAGCGCAACGCCTTCCTGCTGGAACACGTCAAGGCCAAGGCGGCCTGGGCGGTGGGCGCCTGGACCGCCTCGGCCTCCGCGGCCAAGTCCACGCCGTTCACCAACTCCATCGAGGTCGGTACCGAGGCCGTCGCCGTGGCCTGGCCCGCGCTGACCGCCGTACGGGAGTCCGTGCTGCTGGCCCAGGTCCTGGTCTCCGGAGCCCGCCCGGTCACGCACCGGATGGAACAGCGGGCCCGCGAGGGATTCACCACCGCCACCGTGATCGCCAACCGGCTGGTCGGCGAGGGCGTGCCGTTCCGGACCGCGCACCACGTGGTGGGCCGGGCCGTACGGGACGCCATCGCCTCCGGCGAGCACGAACTCACCAAGATCGAGACCCCGGAGGGGGTGACCGACCTCGGGGGCGCACTGCCCTCGCTCGCCGAGGTCGTCGCCGGCCTGAACCGGGGCGGCGGCCCGGGCGAGAGCGCCGCGGTCGTCACGACCCTGCGGGACCGGCTCGCCGGACACGGCGACCGGCTGACGGACCACCGGGCGCAGCTGCGCGACGCCGCGCGGCGCCTGGACACCGAGGTGGACTCCGTCGTGGCACGCTACGGAACGGGAGTGACCCGATGACCGAGGACGGCGCCGTGTTCGCCTTCCTGGAGAGCAACACCACCGGAACCGGGCGGGACTTCTGCGCCGCCGCCCGCGCCCGGGGGATGCGGCCCGTCCTGCTGAGCCGGGACCCCGGCCGCTACCCGTACGCCGCTGCGGACGGCATCGACACGGTGGTGCTGGACACCTCCGACCCGCAGGCCGTTCTGGAGGCCTGCAGCCGGCTCGCACCGGCGGCCATCGCCTCCAGCTCCGAGTACTTCGTCGCCCTGGCGGCCCGTATGGCGGCCAAGCTGGGGCTTCCGGGGCCGGACGGCGACGCGGTCGCCCGCTGCCGGTCCAAGGACACCCAGCGGGCCGTGCACGCGGCCGCCGGGGTGCCGGTGCCGGAGTTCGCGGCGGTCACCGGGGCCGGCGAGGCCGCCGAGGCCGCCGCCCGGATCGGTTTCCCCGTCGTCCTCAAGCCCGTCAGCGGCTCCGGCTCGGCCGGGGTCCGGCTGTGCGCGGACCGGGAGCAGGCCCGTGCGTGGGCGGACCGGCTGCTGGCCGAGGGCTCGGCCACCGTGCTGGTGGAAGCGGCCGTGCACGGTCCCGAGTTCTCGGTGGAGACCTTCGACGGGGCCGTGGTGGCGGTGGTGGCCAAGCACGTCGGTCCGGAGCCGTACTTCGTCGAGACCGGGCACGACGTCCCCGCCCCCGTCCCCGCCGCCACCGCCGCGCTGCTCGGAGCCACCGCCGTGCGGGCGGTGTCCGCGCTGGGCCTCGGCTACGGAGCGGTCCACACCGAGCTGCGGCTGGGCCCCGACGGCCCCGTGGTCATCGAGGTCAACCCGCGCCTGGCCGGCGGCATGATCCCGGTCGCCGTCCGGGCCGCGACCGGGGTGGACCTGGTCGACGCCGTGATCGCCCGGGCCGCCGGACAGCCGCCCGCCGAGCCGGGACCCGCGGCCGGCCACGCCGCCGTCCGCTTCGTCCAGGTGGGCGCGGAGGGCCGGGTCACGGCCGTCGCGGGCCTGGCCGACGCGGCCGCCGCGCCGGGGGTGGCCGCCGCGGCCGCCACGACCGCGGTCGGCCGCGAGGTGCGGGTGACGCACTCCTTCCAGGACCGCCTGGCCTGCGTGGTCGCCGCCGGCCCCGACCCCGCCACCGCGGCCCGCCGGGCCTCGGCAGCCACCGCCCTGATCGACATCACCGTGGAGGAGACCCCCCGATGAAAGGCGCCCCGCCGTCCCCCTCCCGCCCGCGGCCCCCCCACACAACCGCCGGAGCCGACACCACACCACCCGCCCCCACCCCAGCCCCCACGACCGGAACCGGGACCACCCCACCCACGGCCCCTGACCCGACAACCCCACCCGGCCCCACAACCACCCGCCCGCCGGCCCCGGCACCCACCGCGACCACCCCATCCCCGGCCCCCGGCCCGGCAACCCCGCCCGGCCTCGCGGCCGACCGCCCGGCGGCCCCGGCGGTGCCGGCACCCGGCCGCGCTTCTGCCCGCCGCCCCGCACCCGTGGCCGCCGGCACGGCCGGAGAGGCTCCGGCCGCCCCCGGCGGCACCCGGCTGCCCCGCTGGGCCGGCGCCACCGGCGCCACCGGCGCCGCGGAGGACGGGACGTACGAGGTGCCGGTCCCGGCCGGCCTGGCGGCGGATGCCGTGCGGACCGCCGCCGCGCTCGGCCTCCCCCCGGCCGCACTGCTCGCCGCCGCCCACGCCCGGGTCCTCGCCACCGTCGCCGCCGAACGGGAGATCCGGACCGGCCTCGCCGACGGGCCCGGCGTCCGCGAGCTCCGGCTCTCCGTGGTCCCGGCCGGCTGGGCGGAGCTCGCCGGCGCCGCCGCGGCCGCCCTCGGCGCGGCCGCCCCCGCCGCCCCCGGCGCCCCGCCCGAGGTGGTCTTCGACCCGGCCGGGGACGCCCCCGCCGCGCTCGGCCCGGGCGAGGTGCTCCGCGTCTCCTGGAGCGCCACCGGCCCGCAGCCGCGGCTGCGGCTGCGCCACGACCCCCGCGCCCTGGACGCCTCGTACGCGCAGCGCCTCGCCGGCTACCACCTCACCGCCCTGCGCCTGCTCACCGAGGACCCGTACGCCCGCCACGACCGGCAGGGCCTCCTGTCCCCCCGCGAGATCGAGACCCAGCTCTACGGCCTCGCCGGCCCCCGGACCGAGCTGCCCGACGCCGTCCTCACCGACCTCTTCGAGGCGCGCGCCCGCCGCCATCCCGACGCCGTCGCCGCCCGGCACGGCAGCCGGGCGTGGACCTACGGCCGCCTCGACGCACACGCCAACCGCGTCGCGCACGCGCTGCTCGCCGCCGGGTCCGCGCCGGGAGACGTCGTCGCCGTCGTCATGGACCGCTCCCTCGACTGGATCGCCGCCGCGCTCGGCGTCCTCAAGGCGGGCGCGGTCTACCTCCCCATGGGCCCCGAGCTGCCCGTGGACCGGATCACCGCCCAGCTCGCGGCCGCCCAAGCCGCCTTCGTCCTCGCCGACGCCGACGCACTCGGCCTCGCGGACAAGGCCGCCGACGGCACACCGGCTCCCGCGACCGTGCTGTCCGTACCGGAGCTCCTCGCCGCGGACCTGCCGGACGGCCCGCCCGGCGTCCGCGTACGCCCCGGCGACGCGGCGTACGTCTACTTCACCTCCGGCTCCACCGGCGACCCCAAGGGCGCCCTCTGCGAGCACGCCGGCCTGCTCAACCACCTCCTGGCGAAGATCGCCGACATGGGGATGGCCCACGGCGGGGACACCGGCAGCGGCGAGGTCGTCGCCCAGACCGCCCCGCAGAGCTTCGACATCTCCCTCTGGCAGTTCGCCGCACCGCTCCTGACCGGCGGCGCCACCCGCATCGTGTCGACCGACGTCCTGCTCGACGTGGACGGCTTCCTCGACGAGATCACCGAAGGACGCGTCACCGTCGCCCAGACCGTCCCCGCCTACCTCGAAGTACTCGTCCGGCACCTGGAGCGCCGCCCCCGCGCCCTGGGCGACCTGCGCACCGTGTCGGTCACGGGCGAGGTGCTCGCCCCCGCCCTGGTCCGCCGCTGGTTCGCGCTCTGCCCGGGGATCACCCTGGTCAACGCCTACGGCGCGACGGAGGTCTGCGACGACACGATGCACGAGGTGCTCGACCGGGCGCCCGAGCCCGGCCGTCCCGTCCCCCTGGGCCGCTCCCTGCCCAACGTCAACACGTACGTCCTCGACGAGAACCTCGCCCTGGTGCCGCTCGGCTCGGCGGGCGAGATCGCCTTCTCCGGTGTCTGCGTCGGCCGCGGCTACGTCAACGACGAGGAGCGCACCCAGCAGGTCTTCGTGGCCGACCCGTTCCGCTCCGGCACCCGGATGTACCGCACCGGCGACTTCGGCCGCTGGCTGCCGGACGGCCGGATGGAGTACCTGGGCCGGCACGACGAACAGGTCAAGATCCGCGGTTTCCGCATCGAACTCGGCGAGATCGAGCACCAGCTCCTCGCCGTCGCCGGCATCGGCGAGGCGGCGGTCGTCATCGTCGGCGACGCCGGCGTCCAACGGCACCTCGTGGCCTTCTTCACCGCCGGTCCCGACGGCCCCTCCGTCGAGCAGGCCCGCGGCCACCTGGCCGCCGTACTGCCCGACTACATGGTGCCCAGCTACCTGCACCCCCTGCGCCGGCTGCCCCGCACGGCCAACGGCAAGGCCGACAAGAAGGCACTGGCCGAGCTGGCGAGCACCCTCGGCCACGGCGGCGACGGCCACACCGGCCCGGCCACCGCCACCGAACGGCGGCTGGCGATGCTGTGGGCCGAGGTCCTCGGGGTACCGCTGGAGCGGATCGGCCGCCACGACGACTTCTTCGCCCTGGGCGCCAGTTCGCTCGCCGCGGTCCGGGTCGTCGTACGGCTCGACCGCGCCCTGTCCGTGAAGGAACTGGTCGCCCACCCGGTGCTGACCGACCTGGCGGCCCTCCTCGACGGCCGCCGGCGCGGCGAACCCCGCGACACGGCGCCCCCGCTGCTGCACCCGCTGCTCGCGGTCCGCAACCCCCACCACACCCTGGTGTGCCTGCCCTATGCGGGCGGCAGCGCCCTGAACTTCCGTGCGCTGGCCGCCGAGTTGGAGGGCGAGGGCATCGCGGTCCTCGGGGCCGAACTGCCCGGTCACGACTTCGCGGCCGAGGACGAGCCGCTCGAGGACGTGGCGGCCGTCGCCGCACGGGCCCGCGACGAGATCCTCGCCCGGGTCGACACCCCCGTACTGCTCTGGGGCCACTGCTCCGGGGCGGCCGCGGCGCTGGAGACGGCCCGGCTGCTCCAGGAGGCCGGCCGGCCCGCCGAGCGGGTCTTCCTCGGCGGGCAGCTGCTGCCCTCCGAGGACGCGCTGCGGGCCGAGCTGGCCGACGTGGCCCTCGCTCCCCCGCAGGCGCTCCTGGACCGGCTGCGCGCCGACCACGCGTACGTCGAACTGGACGCCTTCGCCCCCGAGCGGGCCGCGGCCGTCGACCGCGCCTACCGGCACGACGTGACCACCGCCGGCCGGCACCTGCTGCGGATCCTCGACGACCCGGCGGCGCACCGGATCGACGCCCCCGTGGAGGTGGTGGTGGCCCGCGACGACGCCTGGACGCCCGCCGCGCACGAGGCGTACCGGGCCTGGCGGGCGGTCTCCGACCGCGTCACGCTGCACCAACTCGAAGAGGGCGGGCACTACTTCACCGGCACCCGGGCCGCGGAGACCGCCGACGTGGTGAGGAGGACCACCGCATGACCACGACCCAGACGGCCGCACCGGTCAGCCCGGCGGCCGTCCCCGCCACCGGATACCGAAAGCTCGCCGCCAGCGGGGTCAGCACGGCCTTCGGCACCTTCGGCGAACTGCTCCAGGGCGTCCTGCCGGAGGAGGACGGCAACTTCCTCGTGACGCTGCCGGTGGCCCGCTGGTCCATGGTCCGGTTCGAGATCCGCCCGGAGGAACCGGAGCTGACGGTGTGGCCGCCGCACAAGAAGAAGGCGCTGCGGCTGACCTCCATGATCCTGGAGGACGAGGGACTGCCGGCCGCCGGCCTGCTGCGGATCGACACCACCCTGCCCGAGGGCAAGGGCCTGGCCAGCTCCTCGGCCGACCTGGTGGCGACCGCGCGGGCGGTCGCCAACGCGCTCGGCATCCCGATGCCACCGCGCCGCATCGAGCGCTACCTGGCCAGGATCGAGCCCACGGACGGGGTGCTCTATCCGTCGGTGGTGGCCTTCCACCACCGCAGCGTCCGCCTCCGCGCCGAGCTGGGCTCCCTGCCGTCGATGGCCGTGGTCGGCGTCGACGAGGGCGGTGCGGTGGACACCGTCGCCTTCAACAACATCCCCAAGCCGTTCACGGACGCGGACAAGCGCGAGTACGCACGGCTGCTGGACCGGGTCACCGGCGCGGTGGCCGCCCGCGACCTGCCGGAGGTGGGCAGGGTGGCCACGGCGAGCGCCCGGATGAACCAGGTGCTGCGCCACAAGTGGTCCCTGGAGCCGATGACCGCCATCTGCGAGGAGGTCGGCGGTCTCGGCGTGGTGGTCGGCCACAGCGGCACCACGCTCGGCATCCTGATGGACACCGACGCGCCGGACTGCCCCGCCCGGCTGGCCGTGGCGGCCCAGCTCTGCCAGGAACTCGTGGGCAACGTGACGGTCTACCGGACCCTCAGCTTCCACTGATCCGGCACCGGGCGGCACCCTGCGCGGCCGCCCCCGTGACCAGCGCCCGGGCCATCCCCCTGCCCCGGCGCTTCCCCGGCCCCCGGGACGAGCCGTTACGCTCGTCCCGGGGGCCGCCGTACGTGCGCCGGCGCCGCGCGCGATCGCCGCCGCCCGCTTCCGCTTCGGGCCGCGCCCGTTGTCCACCGGTCGGTGGACAACGAGTTCAACCGGTCGAGCCTGTCGCCGGCACACCTGCTCCGACCAGCATGTATGTCATGACGAACCCCACTGTGCGCATGGCTCGATGGAGCGCCCGCAACCCCTGGAAGGCCATCACCGGATGGCTCCTCTTCGTCGTCCTCTGCCTGGGGGCGGGGATCGCGATCGGCTCCAACCCCGCAGCCAGCGAGGACTTCCGGATCGGCGAGGCCGGCCGGGCCGAGGCCATCGCCGCCGAGGGCGGCCTCCAGCAGAAGCCCACGGAGCGGGTGCTGATCCACGCCAAGCCCGGCGCCGCCGCCTTCGACCGGCCCCTGGCCGAGGCCGCCGCCCGGGACATCGGCGCCCGGATGGCCGCCCTCCCCGAAGTCGCCGCGGTGGGGGACCCGGTACCGGCCACCGACGGCTCCGCGCTCCGCGTGGACGTCACCATGAAGGGCGCCGAGTTCGACGCCAAGAAGCACGTGGACGCGCTCCTCGCGCAGACCGCCGCCGTCCAGGACGCCTACCCGGGGCTGTGGGTGGAGGAGGTCGGCTCCCCCTCGATCAGCAAGGGCGTCGACGGGCTCCGCAGCGACGACCTGTCCCGCACCGAGGTCATCGCCCTCCCCGTCACCCTGCTCACCCTGCTGGTGGTCTTCAGCTCCATCGCCATGGCCATCGTCCCGCTGCTGCTGGCCCTCTCCTCGATCATCGCCGCCGTCGGCCTGTCGATGCTCGCCTCGCACGTCTTCCCGGACGCCGGCGTCGGCACCAACGTCATCCTGCTGATCGGCCTGGCCGTGGGCGTGGACTACACGCTCTTCTACCTCAAGCGGGAACGCGAGGAGCGGGCACGGGCCGGCGGCCGCCTCACCCCGCAGGCCGTCGTCGAACTGGCCGCCGCCACCTCCGGCCGCGCGGTCGTGGTCTCCGGGCTGGCCGTCGCCATCTCCAGCGCCACCCTGTTCCTCGCCGACGACGTGATCTTCTCCTCCATCGCCACCGGCGCCATCGTCGTCACCTTGGTCGCCGTCCTCAGCTCGCTGACCGTGCTCCCCGCCCTGCTGGCCAAGCTCGGCGAGCGCGCCGACCGCCGCCGCGCCCGCAAGGAGGCCCGCGCCGCCCTCAAGGGCCGCACCCTGCGCGTCAGGCAGCCGAAGACCGGCACCGGCAGGATCACCGCCGCCGTGCTGCGCCCCGTGACCCGGCGCCCCGTCGCCACCCTGGCCGTCGCCACCCTCGCGATGGTCGCCCTCGCCCTGCCGGTACTGAACCTGAACCTCACCGAAATGGGCCGCGACACCCACTCCCGCTCCATCGGCGCCATGCAGACCTACGACCGGGCGATGGCCGCCTACCCCGAGCTCAACTCCATGCACCAGGTCCTCGTGAAGGCCGACGCCGACCGCCGCGACGAGGTGGCCGCCGCGCTCACCCGGCTCGCCGACCGCGCCACCGCCGAGGACCCCGCGCTCAGCGGCCGGCCCTTCCTGCGCACCTCCTCCGACGGCCGGATCACCATGCTGGAGATGGCCGTCGCCCACCCCGTCGGCAGCACCGAGGCCCACACCTCCCTGAACAACCTCCGTACGGAGCTCATCCCCGCCACCCTCGGCGGACTCACCGGCACCGAGACCGCCGTCACCGGCGACGTCGCCCGCAACGCCGACTACCCCGCCCACCAGAAGCAGAAGCTCCCGCTGATCATCGGCGCGCTGCTGCTCGTCACCTTCGCGATGACCGTGTGGGCCTTCCGCTCGATCGTCCTCGGCCTGATCGGGATCGTCCTCAACCTGCTGTCGGCCTTCGCCTCGCTGGGCCTGCTGGTCCTCGTCTTCCAGAACGAGTGGGCCGAGCAGCTCCTCGCCTTCGACTCCACCGGCTCCATCGGAGCCCGGGTGCCGCTCTTCCTCTTCGTGATCCTCTTCGGGCTCTCCATGGACTACCAGGTCTTCGTGATCAGCCGGATCCGCGAGGCCGCCATGAACGGCACCCCCACCCGGCAGGCCGTCCTCGACGGCATCGGCAGCTCCGCCGGCGTGGTCACCAGCGCCGCCGTGGTCATGGTCACCGTCTTCGCCAGCTTCGCCGCGCTGCACCTGATCGAGATGAAGCAGATCGGCTTCGCCCTCGCGGCGGCCGTCCTGCTCGACGCCTTCGTGATCCGCATCCTGATCCTCCCCTCCCTGATGCTCCTGCTCGGCGAGTGGAACTGGTGGCCGTCGCGCGGAATGCGCCAGGTGCGGACCACGGCTTCAACGGAACGTCAGCCGGCGAACGTAGGCTGACCGCATGAGCCAACGGCCGCAACCCACCGACCGGTTGACCGTCCAGAAGTTCCACGGCTGGTACACCGCGGCCTGGGTGCTCCTCGGCCTGTTCCCCTCCGTCATCGGGGTGGAGAACGACTCGGGAGCACCCAAGTGGGCCGCCCTGGCCCTCCTGGCGGTCCTCGCCTCCTGCTACACGGCCGTACGGCGGTTCCCGGACAATCCCGTCCTGCGGCCCCAGGCGTACCTGGCCCTGCTCGCCCTCGGGCTGGGGGCCATGGGAGGCCTCCCGGGCGGCGGCGCCGCCCTGTTCATCGTCGCCCTCCCGCAGTTCTGGCTCTTCGCCACCGGTGTCCGCGCCTCGATCGTCCTCAGCGGCGCGGCCGCGGCGGCCACCATCGTCGGCAGCACCCTGCGCAGCGCCGAGTCCCTCACCGGGAACGTCGTCTTCGTCCTCCTCGGATACGCCGCCTCCATCCTGACCGGCCTGCTGATCCACCGGCTCGTGGCGGACGGCGACGCCCGCGCCGGCCTGCTGGGCGCCGAACTGGAGACCGCCCAGGCCCGGCTCGCCGAGGCACACCGGCAGCAGGGCGCGGCGGACGAGCGCGAGCGGATGGCCCGCGAGATCCACGACACCCTCGCCCAGGGCTTCGCCTCCATCATCGTGCTGGCCGAGGCGGCCCGCTCGACCCTCGCCTCCGACCCCGAGCGCACCGCGCAGCAGCTGGTCTCCATCGAGCAGACCGCCCGCGAGAACTTCGCCGAGGCCCGGGTGCTGGTGGGCTCCGCCCCGCAGAGCGGCCTGGCCCCCGGCTCGGTCGCGGTCACCCTGCGGCGGACCCTGGACCGGTTCACCCAGGACACCGGCCTGACCGTCGAGGCGGACCTGCCGGCGGACGTCTCGTGCGACCAGCAGACCCGCATCGCCCTGCTGCGCTGCACCCAGGAGTCGCTGGCCAACGTGCGCAAGCACGCCGCCGCCACCACGGTCGGCGTGGTCCTCACCCAGCACCCGCACGCGATCGAGCTGGAGATCACCGACGACGGGAACGGCTTCGTCGTCGCGGAGTCCCGCGGCTTCGGTCTCGACGGCATGCGCAAGCGGCTCGCCGAACTCGACGGCGAGCTCACGGTCACCAGTTCACCCGGGGACGGCACCCGCATCCTCGCCACGATCCACACGAACGGACAGCTCTGAGATGACGACGAGCCCCCATGACGGCACGGCCGCCCCGGACGGCACCGGCATCGACGGCCGGATCCGGATCATCGTGGTGGACGACCACACGGTGATGCGCGCCGGCGTCGTCGCCCTGCTCGCCCCGGAGCCGTCCATCGCCATCGTCGGCGAGGCCGACAACGGGCAGCAGGCCGTCGCGCTGGTCGCCTCCCTGCGGCCCGACGTGGCCCTCGTCGACCTGCGGATGCCGGTCATGGACGGGGTCGCGGCCACCGCCGAGATCGCGGCCGGCCCGGCACCGACCCGCGTCCTCATCCTCACCACGTACGACACCGACGAGGAGATCGAGCGGGCCGTCGAAGCCGGCGCCGTCGGCTACCTGCTGAAGGACACCACCCGCGAACAGCTCGTGGCCGCCATCCGCTCGGCGGCGCGCGGCGAGACCGTGCTGGCCCCGCGGGTCGCGGAGCGGCTCGTGGCCAAGATGCGCCGGCCGGCCCCGGTGGCGCTGACCGCCCGCGAGCTGGACGTGCTCAGCGCCGTCGCGGACGGTCTGTCGAACGCGGACATCGGCAAGCGCCTCGTCATCGCCGAGGCCACCGTCAAGACGCACCTGCTGCGGGTCTTCGCCAAGCTCGACGTGAGCGACCGCACCCACGCCGTGGTGACCGCCATGGAACGGGGCCTGCTGGTCCGCCCGGAACGCGATTGAACGGAACCGGCTCGGCCGAAGCGACACGCATCACACCCCCGCCTCTCCCCGCGACCCACTTATGCCGAGACCGAAAAGGGACCAGAGGTGCGGAAAGCCGAATCGGCCGCCACCGCTTGCGCGGTGACGACCGATTCGTCGATGTGGGCGAGGGGGGATTTGAACCCCCACGTCCCGAAGGACACTGGCACCTGAAGCCAGCGCGTCTGCCGTTCCGCCACTCGCCCGAGCAGCGTCCCAGTGGTTCTTCCCTTTCGGGCCGTTCCCCTGGCGACATCGGAACATTAGCACGTCGGACGGGGTGGATTCACATCGCTTTCCGCGGGCACCCGCACCCCTGCCGGCACCTGCCCCTCCCGTACTCCCCGCCCGGTGCGGGACACTGTCCCTGGAGCGCCCCTACGATCGCTTGTGAGGACCAACACTCGTCCACGCAGGACCGATGGGGAACCACCCGAATCCGCCACGCGTGGATACGATCAGTAAGCAGTACAGGGCGACAACGACGGAGGAGGTGCCCCATGGGAGTTCTGAAGCGGTTCGAGCAGCGACTCGAAGGTCTGGTGAACGGCACCTTCGCCAAGGTGTTCAAGTCCGAGGTCCAGCCGGTGGAGATCGCCGGCGCCCTCCAGCGGGAGTGCGACAACAACGCCACCATCTGGAACCGCGAGCGCACCGTCGTGCCCAACGACTTCATCGTCGAGCTCAGCGCCGGCGACTACGACCGCCTGAGCCCCTACTCCGGGCAGCTCGGCGACGAGCTCGCGGGCCTCGTCCGCGACTACGCCAAGCAGCAGCGCTACAGCTTCATGGGCCCCATCAAGGTCCACCTGGAGAAGGCCGACGACCTCGACACCGGGCTCTACCGGGTCCGCAGCCGCACCCTCGCCTCCAGCAGCTCCCAGCCGCAGGCGGGCCAGGGCCAGGCGCTCCAGAACCAGCAGCAGGGCGGCTACGGGTACCCCCCGGTCGCCGCCCCGCCCATGCCCGCCGGCCCGCCCCCGGGCGGACCGGCCGGCGCACGCAGGCCGGGCCCCGGCGGCCCCGCCGCCCCCGTACCGGCCTCGGGCGCCCCGCGGCGCCACTGGATCGAGATCAACGGCACCCGCCACCAGATCTCGCGCCCCACGCTCGTACTCGGCCGAAGCACCGAAGCCGACGTGCGGATCGACGACCCCGGCGTATCGCGCCGGCACTGTGAGATCCGGACCGGAACGCCCTCGACGATCCAGGATCTCGGGTCCACCAACGGCATCGTGGTGGACGGGCAGCACACCACCCGCGCTACGCTCCGCGACGGCTCGCGGATCGTCGTGGGCAGTACCACCATCATTTACCGGCAAGCCGAAGGGTGAAGCGGGGGCAATGTCAGAGCTGACCCTGACGGTCATGCGGTTGGGTTTCCTGGCCGTTCTGTGGCTGTTCGTCATCGTGGCCGTCCAGGTCATCCGCAGCGACCTCTTCGGAACGAGAGTGACCCAGCGCGGCTCCCGCCGCGGCGGCGCCGCCGGCGCCCCGCAGCAGGCCGGGGGCCGCCAGGCCGCGCCGCCGCAGCAGCGCCAGCGGCGTGGTGCGCCCACCAAGCTCGTCGTCTCCGAGGGCACCCTCACGGGAACCACGGTGGCCCTCGCCGGCCAGACGATCACGCTCGGCCGCGCCCACGACTCCACGATCGTGCTGGACGACGACTACGCGTCCAGCCGCCATGCCAGGATCTATCCCGACCGGGACGGACAGTGGATCGTCGAAGATCTCGGGTCCACCAACGGCACGTATCTCGACCGGACCCGGCTGACCACCCCGACGCCCATTCCGCCGGGCGCACCGATCCGCATCGGCAAGACCGTCATCGAGCTGCGGAAGTAGTACGAGAATGAGCGAGCGGAGCGAGCGCGCGTCGGCGATCCGTCCCACCGAGGACACGGACCCGAGCGCGCTCCCGACCGGAGGGTGGGCAGTGTGGCTCGAGACCGGTTGTACCCGGAGGAAGCGTCGACTGGGCAGGTGCGCATGAGTCTGTCCCTGCGGTTCGCCGCCGGTTCGCACAAGGGCATGATCCGTGAGGGGAACGAGGATTCCGGCTACGCCGGGCCGCGCCTCCTCGCGATCGCCGACGGCATGGGAGGCCAGGCCGCCGGCGAGGTCGCGAGCTCCGAGGTGATCTCCACCCTCGTGCAGCTCGACGACGACGTCCCGGGCTCCGACATCCTCACCTCCCTGGCCACGGCCGTGCAGCGCGCCAACGACCAGCTGCGCGTCATGGTCGAGGAGGACCCCCAGCTCGAGGGCATGGGCACCACCCTGACCGCGCTGCTGTGGACCGGGCAGCGCCTCGGTCTCGTCCACGTCGGCGACTCCCGCGCCTACCTGCTGCGCGACGGCGTCCTCACGCAGATCACCCAGGACCACACCTGGGTGCAGCGCCTCGTCGACGAGGGCCGGATCACCGAAGAGGAAGCCACCACCCACCCGCAGCGCTCCCTGCTGATGAGAGCGCTCGGCAGCGGCGACATCGTCGAGCCCGACCTCTCCATCCGCGAGGTCCGCGCCGGCGACCGCTACCTCATCTGCTCCGACGGGCTCTCCGGCGTGGTCTCCCACCAGACCCTGGAGGAGACCCTCGCCGACTACCACGGCCCCCGCGAGACCGTGCAGTCGCTCATCCAGCTCGCCCTGCGTGGCGGCGGACCCGACAACATCACCTGCATCGTCGCCGACGTCCTCGACACGGACAGCGGGGACACCCTCGCCGCCCAGGTCAGCGACACCCCGGTCGTCGTCGGTGCGGTCGCCGAGAACCAGCACCAGCTCTTCGACGGCGGCAACGCCATGCAGACCCCGGCCGGCCGCGCCTCGGGCCTCGGCCGCCAGGCCGCCCCTCCGGCCGGCGCCTTCGGGCCCCCCGGCAGCGGCGACCAGGGCGGCTACGGCTACGGCGACCCGGGCCAGGGCGGCGGCGGGAACTACGGCAGCTTCGGCGAAGCCGACGGCTACGACAACGACTCCGGGTACGAGGACACGTACGACCACCCCCGCCGGCGCCGCAGCAAAGGGCGCAAGTGGACCACCCGCACGCTGACCCTGCTGCTCGTCGTGGGCGTCATCGGCGGCGGGCTCTACGCGGGCTGGCGCTGGACGCAGACCCAGTACTACGTCGGCAAGCAGGGCGACCACGTCGCGCTCTTCCGCGGGATCAGCCAGAAGCTCGGCCCGCTGTCGCTCTCCAAGGTGGAGACCGACCGCCCCGACATCGAACTGAAGTACCTGCCGCCCTTCAAGCGCAAGCTGGTCGAGGCCACCATCAGCGAGAGCAACCTCGACGGAGCCCGTCAGAAGGTCGACGAGCTCGGGGTCCAGGCCTCCGCCTGCAAGAAGGACGAAGAGCGCCGCAACGCCGAGGCGCAGAACCAGACACCCGCCACCACTCTGACTGCCCCGGAGCAGCAAGTGGTCGGCCATTGCGTCAAGCAGTAGACACCCGCGGGCGCAGGGGGCCTGCCACACCATGAGCGTTGTCACCAACACGACCACCATCGGCGCCATCGAGCTGCCGAGCCGGCGGAACACCGAGCTCCTGCTGCTCGGCTTCGCCGTGGTCATCCCGATCTTCGCCTACGCCAACGTGGGCCTGTCGATCCACGGCGAGCTGCCCCCCGGCATGTTCACCTACGGACTCGGCTTCGCCGTGCTCGCCGGCCTCGCCCACCTCGTCGTACGCCGCTACGCCAAGTACGCCGACCCGCTGCTGCTGCCGATCGCCACCCTGCTCAACGGTCTCGGCGTCGTCCTGATCTGGCGGCTCGACCAGTCCGAGCGCCTGCAGAACCTCGCCAGGAAAAGCTTCGGCGCCTTCTCCGAGTCCGCGCCGCGCCAGATGATGTACACGGGGCTCGCCATCGCCCTGTTCTCCGTCGTCCTGCTGGTCCTCAAGGACCACCGCGTGCTGCAGCGCTTCACGTACATCTCGATGGCCGGCGCCCTGATCCTGCTGATCCTGCCGGTGATCCCGGGTCTGGGCGCGGACGTCTTCGGCGCCAAGATCTGGATCAGCGTCGGCGGCTTCTCCATCCAGCCCGGCGAGTTCGCGAAGATCGTCATCGCCATCTTCTTCGCCGGCTACCTGATGGTGAAGCGCGACGCCCTGGCCCTGGCCAGCCGCCGCTTCATGGGTCTCTACCTGCCGCGCGGCCGCGACCTCGGCCCGATCCTGATGATCTGGGCGATGAGCCTGCTCGTCCTCGTCTTCGAGAACGACCTCGGCACCTCGCTGCTCTTCTTCGGCATGTTCGTGATCATGCTGTACGTCGCCACCGAGCGGACCAGCTGGATCGTGATCGGCCTGCTCATGAGCGTCGGCGGCGCCGCCGTGGTCGGCGCGACCGCCAGCCACGTCAAGGCCCGCGTCACCGCCTGGCTCGACCCCTTCGCCTGCTACGCCACCTCGGGTGCCTGCGAGCAGGTCGGCCAGTCGATCATGAGCTTCGGCTCGGGCGGGGTCCTCGGCACCGGATGGGGCCAGGGCAACTCCGACCTCATCGGCTTCGCCGCCAATTCCGACTTCATCTTCTCCACCGTCGGCGAAGAGCTCGGCCTCTCGGGCGTCATGGCCTTCCTCCTGCTCTACGGCCTGATCATCGAGCGGGGTGTGCGCACCGCCCTCGCCGCCCGCGACCCCTTCGGCAAGCTCTTCGCCATCGGTCTCTCCGGCGCGTTCGCGCTCCAGATCTTCGTCGTCGCCGGCGGCGTCATGGGCCTCATCCCCCTCACCGGCATGACGATGCCCTTCCTCGCCTCCGGCGGCTCCTCCGTCCTCGCGAACTGGGTCCTCGTCGCCATCCTCATCCGGATCAGCGACACCGCACGCCGACCTGCCCCGGCCCCCGCCCCGTCCCCCGACTCCGAGATGACCCAGGTGGTCCGCCCGTCATGAACAAGCCCCTGCGCCGCATCTCGCTGTTCTGCGGGCTGCTCGTCCTCGCCCTGCTGATCCGGACCAACTGGCTCCAGTACGTCCAGGCCGAGGAACTCAGCACGCGCAAGGAGAACCGCCGGGTCCAGATCGCCCAGTACGCCACCGAGCGCGGCAACATCATCGTGGCGGGCGAGCCGATCACCGGCTCCGCGGTCACCGACGGCAGCGACTACAAGTACAAGCGCACCTACGTGAACGGCGAGCTGTGGGCCCCCGTCACCGGGTACGCCTCGCAGGCCTTCGGCTCCACCCAGCTGGAATCCCTCGAGGACGGCATCCTCACCGGCAACGACGACCGGCTCTTCTTCGACCGCACCATCGGCATGTTCACCGGGGAGAAGAAGCAGGGCGGCAACGTCGTCACCACGCTCAACCCGGACGCCCAGAAGGCCGCGTTCGACAAGCTCGGCAAGAAGAAGGGCGCGGTCGCCGCCATCGACCCGCGCACCGGGGCCATCCTGGCGCTGGTCTCCACCCCCTCGTACGACCCCTCGCGCTTCGCCGGCAACTCCAAGGCGGACGGGAACGCCTGGGTCGAGCTGAAGGACAGCGAGGACAAGAACCTCGTCAACCGAGCCCTGCGCGAGACGTATCCGCCGGGCTCCACCTTCAAGGTGGTCACCGCGGCCGCCGCGCTGGAGAACGGCGTCGTCAAGGAGATCAACGACCCGACGGACACCCCGGAGCCGTACTTCCTGCCCGGCACCAAGACCCCGATGGTCAACCACGCCTCGGGCTGCGAGAAGGCCAGCCTCAACGAGGCCCTGCGGGTCTCGTGCAACTCCGTCTTCGCCAACCTCGGCAACCAGGTCGGGCGCGACAACATGGTGAAGACCGCGGAGAAGTTCGGCTTCAACAACGACAAGATCGACATCCCGGTCCGCGCCTTCGCCAGCGTCTACGACAAGAAGATGGGCAAGGACGGCAACGCCCAGAGCGCCATCGGCCAGTTCAACACCGCCGCCACCCCGCTCCAGATGGCGATGGTCACCGCGGCGATCGCCAACGACGGCAAGCTGATGAAGCCGTACATGGTCGACCAGCTCACCGCGCCCAACCTCGACGTCATCGAGAAGCACTCCCCGGAGGAGATGAGCCGCCCGCTGTCCGCGGCCAACGCGCAGAAGGTCCAGGAGATGATGGTCAACGTCGTCGAGAAGGGCACCGGCGAGAAGGCCAAGATCGACGGCGTGAAGGTCGGCGGCAAGACCGGCACCGCCCAGCACGGCGAGGGCAACAAGAAGCGCCCCTACGCCTGGTTCATCTCCTACGCCGAGAACGCGGACGGCACCTCGCCGGTCGCCGTCGCCGTCGTCATCGAGGACAGCGACGCGGACCGCGAGGACATCAGCGGCGGCGGCCTGGCCGCCCCCGTCGCCAAGGCCGTGATGGAAGCCGTGCTGAAGAGCGGCAAGTGATCCGGGGAACGAGCCGGCGTGAGCCGAGCGTGAGGCGCCCATGACGGACCGGAACGGAGTGATCCGCGTCACTGAAGCGGGCCGGATCCGAGCGTACGGTACCGGTCCAGTATCAGCCTGTGGCCACGAACCGATCACGGACGATCGGCCGGTAGCCTTTGCGCGAACAGCACACCGCCGGACCACACACAGGTGCGGTCGGGACTGACGGAGAGGGCTGCAACGTTATGGAAGAGCCGCGTCGCCTCGGCGGCCGGTACGAGCTGAGCCACGTGCTCGGCCGCGGTGGCATGGCCGAGGTCTACCTCGCCCACGACACCCGGCTCGGCCGTACCGTCGCCGTCAAGACCCTGCGCGCCGATCTCGCCCGCGACCCGTCCTTCCAGGCCCGGTTCCGTCGCGAGGCCCAGTCGGCCGCGTCGCTGAACCACCCGGCGATCGTCGCCGTCTACGACACCGGCGAGGACTACGTCGACAACATCTCCATCCCGTACATCGTGATGGAGTACGTCGACGGGTCCACCCTGCGCGAACTGCTGCACTCCGGCCGCAAGCTGCTGCCCGAGCGCACGCTGGAGATGTGCATCGGCATCCTCCAGGCCCTGGAGTACTCGCACCGGGCCGGCATCGTGCACCGCGACATCAAGCCCGCCAACGTGATGCTGACCCGCACCGGCCAGGTCAAGGTCATGGACTTCGGCATCGCCCGCGCCATGGGCGACTCCGGCATGACCATGACGCAGACCGCCGCCGTCATCGGCACCGCCCAATACCTCTCCCCGGAGCAGGCCAAGGGCGAGCAGGTCGACGCGCGCTCCGACCTGTACTCCGCCGGCTGCCTGCTGTACGAGCTGCTCAGCGTGCGGCCCCCCTTCGTCGGCGACTCCCCCGTGGCCGTCGCCTACCAGCACGTACGGGAAGAGCCGCAGCCTCCGTCGAACTTCGACCCCGAGATCACGCCCGAGATGGACGCGATCGTCCTGAAGGCGCTGGTCAAGGACCCCGACTACCGCTACCAGTCCGCCGACGAGATGCGCGCGGACATCGAGGCCTGCCTCGACGGCCAGCCCGTCGCCGCCACCGCCGCCATGGGCGCGGCCGGCTACGGCTACCCCGACCAGGGCCACGGCTACGGGCAGCAGGGCTACGACCAGCCCACCACCGCCCTGCGCGCCGCCGACTCCGGCGCCCAGACGTCGATGATGCCGCCCATGCCCCCGGGCGACGGCGGATACGGCTACGGCGACCAGGGCCACGGCGGCTACGACCAGGGTCCGCACCGCCGCCAGAAGAAGAGCAGGGCGTCCACGATCCTGCTCGTGGCGGCGGGCATCCTCGTCCTGGTCGGCGCGATCCTCATCGGGCGCTCCCTCTTCAGCGGGGGTGCCGACAACCGGCCCGCCGTGCCGAAGTTCATCGGCGCGACCCTGGAGGAGGCGCAGAAGAGCGCCGACAACGTCGGTCTCAAGGTGGTGAAGGAAGCCGACGCCGCCTGCGAGGAGCAGCCCAAGGGCAAGATCTGCAAGCAGGACCCGGCGGCCGACACCAAGGTCGACAAGGGCAGCACGGTCAAGGTGACCGTCTCCTCGGGCTCGGCACCGGTGGCCATCCCCGACGTGGTCCGGCTGCCGTACGACCAGGCCGAGAAGACCCTCAAGGACAAGGGCTTCCAGGTCGAGCGCAAGACCCAGGAGTCCGACAGCACCCCCGGGGTCGTCCTCGAGCAGAACCCGAAGCCGGGCACCGAGGCCCACAAGAACGACGTGATCACGCTGACCGTCGCCAAGGAACAGTCCAAGGCGGTCGTCCCGGACCTGCGGGGCAAGACGAAGGAGGACGCCGCCAAGGCCCTCCAGGCCGTCAACCTCAAGCTGGGCAGCGTGACGGAGGCGGACGCCCCGCCGGGGACCGAGCCGAAGAAGGTGTTCTCCCAGCAGTACCAGCCGGGTGAGCAGATCGAGGTCGGCAAGACCGTCAGCATCACCGTCGCCAAGGCCGCGCAGCAGACCCAGGTCCCGAACCTGGCCCAGAAGACGGTGGCCCAGGCGAAGCAGGAACTGGCCGCCCGGGGCCTGACCTTCGGCCGGGTCATCAACGGCCCGACGGACGACAACGCGATCGTGATCTACTCCGACCCGGTCGCCGGCAGCCCCGCCAACACGGGCCAGGCCGTCAACGTCTACACCATGGCGGGCGGCCAGCAGGACGGCGGCAACACCGCCGGAAACGGCTTCTTCGGAGGCCTGACGGGCGGCAACCGCCGCTAGCCGCGGCTCAGCACCCCCAAAAGGTCCGGCCCCCTCCCGGGGGCCGGACCTTTTTCCGCTCTGTGCCGCCCACAGGGGCTACCGCGCCTCCCCGCCCCCGACCGGCCGCGCCCGGGGCCCTCACGCGCCCACAGGGGCCCTGGAGGGCCTACGGGCGGAGCTCCGCCGGACGGGTCCGCTTCGCGTCCACCTTCTCCGTGCGGACCAGCTCGCCCCAGACGACGTACCGGTACTTCGACGTGTACACCGGCGTGCAGGTCGTCAGCGTGATGTAGCGGCCCGGAGCGGTCTTGCCCGACTCCTTCGGGACCGGGTTGATCACGTCCACGTCGTACTTCGACGTCTGGCGCAGCTCCGCGAAGACCTTGTACACGTACCAGGTGTCCTTGGTCTCGAAGACGATCGCGTCGCCGTTCCTCACCTTGTCGATGTTGTGGAACTTCGCCCCGTGGCCGTCCCGGTGCGCGGCCAGCGCGAAGTTCCCCTTCTCGTCCCACGGCAGCGCCGACTTCACCGGCTGCGTGTAGTAGCCGGCGACGCCGTCGTCGAGGACGTCCGGATCGGTGCCGGGCTTCACCAGCACCTCGCCGTTCTTCATCGCCGGTACGTGCAGGAAGCCGATGCCGTCCCGGGTGTCCAACTCGCCCGGGGCCACCGGCTGGGCGGGGGCCTGCGCGTGCCACTGCCGGCGGATCTCCTCACCGCGCGCCGAGGCCTGCCGGTCCGCGAGCACGTTCGTCCACCACAGCGAGTAGGCCACGAACAGGGCCAGGACCAGGCCGACCGTGATCAGGAGCTCGCCCAGCAGGCTCAGGAACCCGGCGAGCATACTCCGGTTCGGGGGCGGCGGGGCGGTGTCAGGGCGGCCGGGGTCGCCGTCGTGGCTGCGGTGGCCGCGCTTGCTGCGGTGGCGAGACACTGCTGATTCGGTCCTCAGGGCGGCTACGGGCTGGTCAGCGCGGGCGGAGGGCCCTGGCTGCGGGGGCGTTCGTCGATCATCCTGCCCCATACGATCATCCGGTAGGTGCTGGTGAACTCCGGGGTGCAGGTCGTGAGCGTGATGTACCGGCCCGGCCCGGTGAACCCCGAGCCCTCCGGCACTGGCTTGATCACCGAGACGTTCGTCGGCGGCGTCTGCGGCAGCGACGAGGTCGTCTCGTACGTGTAGTACGCGTCCCGGGTCTCCACGACGACGGGATCACCGGGCACGAGCCGGTTGATGTAGCGGAACGGCTCCCCGTGGGTGTTGCGGTGGCCCGCCAGCGCGAAGTTGCCCTGCGGGTCCGCCGGCATGGCCGTCTTCAGCGCGCCCTCGCCGTAGTGCCCGACCATCCCCTTGTCGAGCACCTTCGGCTTGCTGATGCCCTCCGCCACCGGGACCTTCACGTCCAGCTTCGGGATGTACAGGATCGCGAAACCCTGCCCGGGCTCGAAGGCGGTCACCGGGGGTGCGGCGGCCCCGGAGCCGGGGCCCGGGTCCTGCCGCCACGTCTGCTGGAGCGAGCCGGCGGCGCCGTTCGCCGTCCGCTCGGCCAGGAGGTTCGTGTACCAGAGCTGGTAGGCGACGAACAGCAGCATCACCAGGCCCAGCGTGATGAACAGCTCCCCGCCCAGCCGGCTCGCGACGACCACCGGGCCGCCCGACGCCGGCCGCCTGCGCCGCCGGCCGCCCCGCCTGCGGGTGTGGCGGGCGGCCCGCTTCGCGGCCTCCTGTGCCGCCCTGCGTCGCGCGGCCCGGCCCTGCGTGGGCGCGGACGGCGCGACCGCGGTCACGCGACGGCCTTGCCCACCACCGGGGCCAGCCCCACCGAGCGCTCCACCGCACCCGCGTCGCCGCACCGCACCAGCCAGTTGGCGAGCATCCGGTGGCCCCACTCGGTCAGTACCGACTCGGGGTGGAACTGCACACCCTCGACGTCGTGCTCCCGGTGGCGCAGGCCCATGATGATCCCGTCCTCGGTGCGCGCCGTGACCTCCAGCGCGTCGGGCAGGGCCAGGGGCTCGGCGGCCAGCGAGTGGTAGCGGGTCGCGGTGAACGGCGACGGCAGGCCGGCGAAGACGCCGAGGCCCTCGTGCACCACCGGCGAGGTCTTGCCGTGCAGCAGCTCCGGAGCCCGGTCCACGACCCCTCCGTAGGCGACCGCCATCGACTGCATGCCGAGGCAGACGCCGAAGACCGGAACGCCCGTGTCGGCGCAGTGGCGGACCATGTCGACGCAGACGCCCGCCTCCTCCGGCGTGCCCGGACCCGGGGAGAGCAGCACGCCGTCGAAGCCGTCCTGCGCGTGCGAGAGTTCGACCTCGTCGTTGCGCAGCACCTCGCATTCGGCGCCGAGCTGGTAGAGGTACTGGACCAGGTTGAAGACAAAGCTGTCGTAGTTGTCTACAACCAGAATGCGCGCGCTCACGGAGTGGCTCCCGATCCCTCGTCCACTGTCACATCGTTGAACGGCAGGAGCGGCTCGGCCCACGGGAAGACGTACTGGAACAGCACGAACACCACCGCGAGGACCAGTACGAGCGAGATCAGCGCACGCACCCACGCGTTGCCGGGCAGATGCCGCCAGATCCAGCCGTACATGGCTTCTGTTTCCTTTTCGTCCTCATTCGTTCAACGCACCGCGGGGGCGGTACGCGAACAGACTAAAGGCAGCGGCCCGGCCGGGTGGGTCACCTGGGCAATCCCTCCGGTCCGCCCTGCCCCACGGGGCGCGTCCCGGTCAGCTCCGCCCAGACCACCAGCCGGTGGCTGTGGCCCCACTCGGGGTCGCAGGTCGTCAGCGTCAGGTACGGGCCGGGCGTCGTGAAGGGCGACCTCGCCGGGACCGGGTCGACCACCCGGACGTCGGTGGGCAGGGTGCGCAGCGGACCGCCGCGGACCGTGTAGGTGTACCAGGTGGTGGCGTCCTTGAGGATCACGGCGTCCCCGGGGCGCAGTTCGGGGAAGTCCTTGAACGGGTCGCCGTAGGTGCGGCGGTGTCCCGCGACCGAGAAGTTGCCCGTGGCGCCGAGGCGGGCGGTGCCCGCGTAGTGGCCCAGGCCCTTCTTCAGCACCTCGGTGCCGGTGCCCTCCAGGACGGGCTTGTTCCAGTCCGGGCCGAAGCGCGGGACGTACATCTCGGCGAAGGCCTGGCCGGCGGGGTAGGGGGGCGGGGTCTCCTCCCGGGGCCGCGGGGCTTCCGTCGGGGTGGCCGGGGCGGCGGGCTGCGGTGCGGCCGGCTGCGGTACGGCGGGCTGCGGGGCGGCCGCGGGGGCCGCCGCCCAGGTGTCGCGCATGCGGGCCATTTCGGCGTCCATGGCCCGGTCGGCCTTGACCCCGGTCCACAGCAGTACGTACGCGACGAAGAGCACGATCAGGGTGCCCGCCGTCAGGCACACCTCGCTGAACGTCCGTACCACCAGGCGCAGTACGACGTCGGTACGGGCCCCTTCACGGGGTGGGTGCCACCGGCTTCGCATAGTGGAGGTCCACTGTGCCGGAGTAGCCGGGAAGTGTCAGCGCCTTGTGCTCGTCCACTTTCCAGCCGAGTCCGTACGCGTTGACGTACAGCTGGTAGTTCTGGAGCGCCGGGGAGGCCGCCATCGC
This sequence comes from Streptomyces sp. NPDC088762, assembly GCF_044750905.1. Taxonomy (NCBI): domain Bacteria; kingdom Bacillati; phylum Actinomycetota; class Actinomycetes; order Kitasatosporales; family Streptomycetaceae; genus Streptomyces; species Streptomyces sp. NPDC088762. Next base: position 578,607 of record NZ_JBIVKT010000001.1, on the reverse strand, counting down.
CTTGCGCAGCGCGCCCGGGTCGCCGACCGCCGAGACCTTGTAGGGCGGCGAGTAGACCCGGCCCTGGAGGATCAGGGTGTTCCCCACGCAGCGGACCGCGCTGGTGGAGATCAGCCGCTGGTCCATGACCTGGATCCCCTGGGCCCCGCCCTGCCACAGGGCGTTCACGACCGCCTGGAGGTCCTGCTGGTGGATCACCAGGTCGTTGGGCTGGGGCTCGGGCACGTTGGGGATGCGGGCGGTGGCGTTGGGCGGGGCGTCGTTGAGGGTGACGGTCAGGCCCCTGCCCGTCAGCTCCTCGGTGCCGGACGCCGTGCGCAGGGCGGCCAGCCTGGCGTCCTCGGCCTTCGTGCTGCCGTCGTCGCGCTCGGCGAGGGCGTCCACCCGGCGGCGGACCGCTCCGGTGCTCTCCTCCAGCTCCGCGTTGTTCTGGCTGCGCTCCTCGATGAGGTCCGACAGCTTGAGGAGCGAGGCGTCGGTCCTGATGTTCGTACCCTTGGAGGTGTTGAAACTGGTGACGAAGAGCAGCCCGGCGAGGGCGAAAACGGCGGCCGTCAGCAGCCGGACCGGTCCGGCCCGGCGGGGACCCGCGGAGGAGTCGTCGGAATTGCTCAACGTACCCTTCTCCTTCAACGCCACAGGTCCACTACGCTAACGGACGCCCGGGGCAGGCAAGGTCCCCAGCGCATCGACAGGAGAGCCCCTCGTGCCGAAGTCACGTATCCGCAAGAAGGACGACTACACCCCGCCGCCGACGCGGCAGCCGCAGAGCATCAGGCTGACGAACCGCAGCTGGGTCGCCCCGGTCATGCTGGCCTTCTTCCTGATCGGACTCGCGTGGATCGTCGTCTTCTACGTGACCGAGACCCAGCTGCCGGTCGAGTCGCTGGGCAATTGGAACATCGTGGTCGGTTTCGGATTCATTGCGGCGGGATTCGGCGTATCCACGCAGTGGAAGTAGCACCGATCGCCCTCTGACGGAAGCTCTCCCCAGGAGTTATCCACAGCGTCATCCACACCTGAGGAAAAGACAGAAGATCTGTGGATAACTCTGTGGAGAGTTGACGCCGGTGTGATCAGGTGAGTTCCCCGGTGCGGAGCAGGATCACCGCTGCGACCAGCAGGAACACCGCCACACAGGTTCCCCACTGGAGCAGTGCGCGGCCCCGGCCGGCGGTGGGTCCGAGCATGCCCAGGCCCACCAGAGCGCCGGTGACCAGCCCGCCCACGTGGGCCTGCCAGGACACGTTGAGGCTGCCGCCGAGCGGTACGAAGGTCAGCACCAGCATGAACACGACCATGACGATCACCGGCCGCATCTCGTGGCGCAGCCGGCGCACCAGGACGACGGTGGCGCCGAGCAGGCCGAAGACGGCGCCGGACGCGCCGAGGGTCGGGGTGTTCGGCGGGGTCAGCAGATAGACGAGGGCGCTGGCGCCGAGCCCCGAGAGCAGGTAGACGGCGAGGTAGCGGGCCCGGCCCAGAGCCGCCTCCAGCGGGCCGCCGATCACCCACAGGCCGATCATGTTGCCGATGATGTGCCACCACTCGACGTGCAGGAAGACCGAGGTCACCAGGCGGTAGTACTGCCCTGTGGACACTCCCTCGACCGGGGCGCCGAAGAACTCCACGTACCGTCCGAGCAGCTCCAGCCGGATCACCAGCGCCGGGGCGGCCAGGCCTGCGAGGAAGACGGCGGCGTTGAGGGCGATCAGGATCTTGGTGACCAGCCGGGGGTCGTCCGCGACCACCCCGCCCGCGAGGGTGCGCGGGGCGTTCGCGGCCGGCCGGTGTCCGGTGCCGGAGCCCTCGCGGACGCAGTCGGGACACTGGAAGCCGACCGAGGCGCTGATCATGCACTCGGGGCAGATGGGGCGCTCGCAGCGGGTGCAGCGGATCCCCGTGTCACGGTCCGGGTGGCGGTAGCAGCCCGGCAGACGGTCGGTGTCCATCGGTTCCCTCGATCAGCGGCGAGGCAGGGGAAACGCCCCGCCGGTCCGGTATGCATGCAGTACGGACGGACGGGGCGGAAAGGTTCCCGGGCACCGGTCGCAGACGCCCCTGGACCCGGGTCGCGTCAGCGCTTCTCGATGACGACCGATTCGATGATCACGTCGTCCAGCGGGCGCTCGGTGCGCGGGTTGGTGGCCAGGCCGGCGATGGCGTCCACGGTCTTCTGGCTGGCCGGGTCGGTGACCTCGCCGAAGATGGTGTGCTTGCGGGTCAGCCAGGCGGTCGGCGCGACGGTGATGAAGAACTGCGAGCCGTTGGTGCCCGGGCCCGCGTTGGCCATGGCGAGCAGGTAGGGCTTGGTGAAGGCCAGATCGGGGTGGAACTCGTCGGCGAACTGGTAGCCGGGGCCCCCGGTGCCGTTGCCCAGCGGGTCACCGCCCTGGATCATGAAGCCGCTGATGACACGGTGGAAGACGGTGCCGTCGTAGAGCGGGTCCGTGGTCTTCTGGCCGTCGGTGGGGCGGGTCCACTCGCGGCCACCCGTGGCGAGCTCCACGAAGTTCCGGACGGTCTTCGGGGCGAAGTTCGGCAGCAGCTCGATCTCGATGTCGCCTTTGTTGGTCTTCAGGGTGGCGTAGAGCTTCTCGGCCACGGGTCTGCCTTCCATAGTCATCACTGTCGGTCCAGATAGTCGCACGGAGCGCTCCGCGGCACAGAAATCCTCCACCCGTATGCCCTGTCACGCATGCCCGTCAGCGCTATGGCAGGCATGATCCGACAAAGGGTGGAAAGGTGAACTGTGTCCGCCACCGAAGAGGAGGATCCCGTGACCCGCAAGGACAGCGTGCGCCTGGCCGCCGAGAGCGCCAGGGATACGGTGAAGCACGCGTCGGATTTGGTGGCGCCGTACGCAGGAAGCGCCAAGGACGCGGCCGTGCACTACGCGCATGAGGCGAACGTTCTGCTGGCGCCGAAGGTCTCGCACGCGGCCAACGAGGCCGCGCGGCAGGCTCGCATGACGTACGACAGCCATGTTCATCCCCGGCTCAGGGCGGCGCGGACGCACGTCCCGCCGAACGTGGACCGGGTGGCGACGAAGGCGGTGCGGCAGTCGCGCCACGCGGCACGGCGGGCGGCCGACTACACGCAGCCGCGGATCGAGAGTGCGATCGCCGCTGCCACGCCGGTGGCCGGGGAAGCCGCGTCGCGCTCGGCGGCGGCGTTCGCCGCCCTGCGCGGGCAAGTGACGCCGAAGGAGATCGAGCGGCTGGTGCGGCGCCACGAACGGCGGGCGCGCATGGGCCGGGTGTTCAAGGGCTTCGCCTGCGTCGGTCTCCTGGCCGGTGGCGCGTTCGCGGCGTGGAAGTGGTGGGACCAGCAGTCGAACCCGGACTGGCTCGTCGAGCCGCCGGCGGCCACCGAGCTGTCGGCGCAGGACGCCCCCGCGAGCTTCGACGACGAACTGGCGGCGAAGGAGCGCGAGGCGGGGCCGGGCAACGGGTCGGCCGCGCAGGACAAGCAGGCCTGACCTCGGCGCCACCCGTCGCCGGATGGTGGCCGAAGGGCCCGGATCCTCTTCTGGATCCGGGCCCTTGGGCTGTCCACCTGCGTTCGTTCTTGTTCTGCCGGCCGGGCCCGGGCGCTCAGGGGAGGGTGAGGACCATGCCCGGCCGGATGAGGTCGGGGTTGGAGCCGATGACGCCCTGGTTCATGGCGTAGAGCTCGCGCCAGCGGCCCTCGTTACCGAGCTCGCGGCGGGCGATCGCGGGGAGCGAGTCGCCGGGCTTGACCGTGTACGTACGCCTCTTGGCGGCGGCCGCCGGCTTGGGGGCGGCGGGAACGGCCTTGTGCGCGGCCGAGTGGGGCGTCGGGGTGTGTGCGGCGCCGGGCGCCGTGGAGGCGGGCGCCCCGGGCTTCGGCATCGCGGCGGGCCGGGGCGTGGCCGGGACGGCCTTGTGTGCGGCCGAGGAAGGGCTCGGCTTCGCGGGGGCGGAGGCGGGCTTGGGCGGCGCGGCCGCCGCCATCCGCTCGCCCGCCCCGCGGGGGGCCGAGGCGGGGCCGGGCGCAGGACGCGTGGCAGGCGCCTGCTGCTCCATCTGCTCCTTCGCCTTCGCGGCGGCGTCGTGCGCCTTCTTCTTGTCGGACTTCAGGAAGTCAAAGAGTCCCATGTCTGTACGCCTCCGGCGTGGTGTTTCCCCCTGGGCTCGGTGCCTTTCCCCACTGTCGGCCACCGGGGGCCCCGCGGCCCTGTGACGGGACCGTCCGGGGGACACCGCCGCGGGAGGTGGGCCGTCACTGGCGGGCGCGGCGGGCCGGGCGGGGGCTGTCGGAGGGGGTCCCGAGGTCGCCCTCGGCGAGGACGCCGAGAACGCGCAGCAGGGTGGCTCGGTCGGCGTCGGCGAGGGAGGCGAGGGCGTCGGCGTGGACCTTGTCGACGATCGCCTGGCTGCGGACGGCGAGGGCCGCGCCCTCGTCGGTGACGGCGATGATCCGGGCCCGGCGGTCCTTGGTGGAGGGACGGCGCTCTGCCAGCCCGGCCTTCTCCAGGGCGTCGACGGTGACGACCATCGTCGTCTTGTCCATGTCGCCGATCTCGGCGAGCTGGATCTGGGTGCGCTCCTCCTCCTGCGCGTGGACGAGGACGCAGTGCATGCGGGGGGTGAGCCCGATCTCCCCGAGGGCGGCGGCCATGCGGGTGCGGAGCACGTGGCTGGTGTGGTCCAGGAGGAAGGAGAGGTCGGGCTCGGTCCGGGTGTTCGCCATCGCGGTCATGACCTCACCCTAACAATTAGGTCCGAAGAAAATCGTCTGCAACAAAACTATCTGCTACGGTCACAACCAGTCGCCCGCACCGACGCCGTCTGCCGCACCGACCGACTGGAGAGACCGATGCCCGCCGCTTCTTCCTCCTTCACTTCTTCCGCCTCCGCTTCTTCCACCTCCGCTCCCGCTGCCGCCGTCCCGCACCCGGCAGCCGCCCCGCGCGGGCTCCGGTCCCGCTGGACCGCCCTGGGCGTGCTCTCGACCGGCATGCTGATGACGGTCCTCGACGGCAGCATCGTCACCGTGGCGATGCCCGCCATCCAGAACGACCTGGGCTTCTCCCCGGCGGGTCTCAGCTGGGTGGTGAACGCCTACCTGATCGCCTTCGGCAGTCTGCTGCTGCTCTCCGGACGCCTCGGGGACCTGCTGGGCCGCAAGCGGATGTTCCTCGCCGGAACGGCCGTCTTCACGGGCGCCTCGATACTCGCCGGCTTCGCCGCCTCCCCCGCCGTGCTGACGGCCGCCCGCTTCCTGCAGGGCCTCGGCAGCGCCATGGCCTCCGCCGTCGGTCTCGGCATCCTGATCACGCTGTTCACCGGGCCACGGGAACGCGCCAAGGCCATCGCGGTGTTCTCCTTCACCGGAGCGGCCGGCGCCTCCCTGGGCCAGGTGCTCGGCGGGGTCCTCACCGACGCCCTCGACTGGCACTGGATCTTCTTCATCAACCTGCCCATCGGTCTGGCCGCACTCCTCCTGGCCCTGCCCGCGCTCCCCGCGGACCGGGGTCTGGGCCTGGCCGCGGGCGCCGACGTACTGGGCGCCGTCCTGGTCACCGCCGGGCTGATGCTGGGCATCTACACCGTGGTCGAGGTGGAGCAGTACGGCTGGGTCTCCGCGCACACCCTCGGCCTCGGGGCGCTCGCCGCGGTCCTGCTCGGCGCCTTCACCCTCCGGCAGGCGAAGGCCCGTACGCCGCTGGTGCCGCTGAGGATCTTCCGCTCCCGGACCGTGGTCGGGGCCAACCTCGTGCAGATGCTGATGGTCGCCGCACTCTTCTCCTTCCAGATCCTGGTCGCCCTCTACCTCCAGAAGGTCCTGGGCTACGGAGCCGCGGCGACCGGTCTCGCGATGCTGCCCGCCGCCCTGGTCATCGGCGCGGTCTCCCTCGGCGTCTCCGCCCGCCTGAACGCCCGCTTCGGCGAGCGGAACGTGCTGCTCGCCGGTCTGGGCCTGCTCGCCCTGGCGCTGGGCCTGCTGACCCGCCTGCCCGTACGGGCCGACTACGTCACCGACCTGCTGCCGGTGATGCTGCTGGCCGCCGGCTTCGGCCTGGCCCTGCCGGCCCTCACCACGCTGGGCATGTCCGGCGCCGACGACCGTGACGCCGGGCTCGCCTCGGGGCTGTTCAACACCACCCAGCAGATCGGCATGGCCCTCGGCGTAGCCGTTCTGTCCACCCTCGCGGCCTCCCGTACGCAGTCCGCGACCCGGGCGGGCAGCACCCCGGCCGAGGCCCTCACGAGCGGGTACCACCTGGCCTTCGCCATCGGCGCCGCGCTCCTGCTGGCCGCGGTCGCCTTGGCCGCGGCCCTCCTGCGGGCCGATGTTTCACGTGAAACATCGGCCGGCCGATAGCTCCTCCTCGGGTCTACACGGTCACCGGAGCACGGTCCTTGACGAAGAATTCGCCGGCGGCGCGCAGCGCATCGGCATCGTCGAGGACCGTGCCCGGCGCGTTTCCGAGGCCGAGCAGCGAGCCGCCCCACCGCATGCCCATGTAGGCGGCGCAGTTGCGCAGGGTGCCGATCAGCGGGTCGGCCATCGACCGGTCCTCGGAGGACAGCGCGGTGATGCTCCACATGGTCTTGCCGGCCATCCGCGGTTTGAAGTCGAGACCCGGCACCCGCATCCAGCCCGACCAGTGGTCGAGGTAGAGCTGCGCGCTCGCCGAGAGGCTGTACCAGTAGAGCGGCGAGGCGACGACGAGGTCGGTGGCGGCCAGCGTGGCGTCCAGCAGGACACGGGAATTGCCGACGGGCTCGGGGTAGATGCCGGGCCCGTCGTGGCGCCGGTCCTCGAACGCCGGGACCGGAAGGTCCTTCAGGCGGAGCCATTCCTGCTCCACGCCGTCGGGGAGGGCGGCGGCCGCCTCCCGTGCGAGGGCCTCGGTGTTGCCGTCCAGGCGGCTGCTCGCCAGCAGGAACAGGAACCTGCGGCCGCCGGACTGATCTGTCGTGGTCATGCTCTGCTCTCCTCGGTCATGGTGTCGTGGACCAGCACGGGGCCCGTGCCGGTCAGCGGCCTGGCGAACGCGCCCAGCACAGGTCCGCGCCGCGGCAGGTCGTACACGGCCCACTCCTGGTCCTGGAGCTCGACGTGTACGGGTCCGGAGCGGCCCGGGTGCACCGGGACCCGGTGCGGCGCCGTGGTCAGCGGCAGTCCCGCCGCCTTCATCACGGCTTCCTTGCGGGTCCAGGCGCGGACGAAGGCCGCGCGGCGCGATTCCGGGGGCAGCTCGCGCACCTGGAGCTGTTCCTCGGGGGCCAGGCAGCGGTCGATGAGCCCCTCGGTGTCAAAGTCCCGGACGTGTTCGAGGTCGACGCCGATCGGGTCGTCCACGGACAGCCCGAGCAGCCAGAACTCCTCGGAACGGGCGACGCTCAGGAACACCTGGGGCACGGAGGCCGCGACGAGGACCAGGTGCTGGTGGCGCAGCCGCCCCCGGTGGGCCGTGCCGGTGCGCCCGAACCGGATCTCGCCGGGCTCCACGTCCGCGTAGGCGGCGAGGGTGCGCCGCACCGCCGCCCAGGAGGCCGCGAAGCGCCGGCGGTCCTCGTGCCGGGAGAAGCGCAGACACCGGCCGCGCTCCTCCTCGGAGAGCAGCTCCATGTCCTGGCGCAGTACGGCCCCGCGGTCGTCGCCGAACCACACATGGGCGCCGCCGCGTTCGGGGAGGACCGCCGGGGCCGGACGGGCGGTCGCCCGGCAGGGCGCGGCGGGGGGACCGGAGGGGGCGGCTGCAAGGGCTGCAGTGCGGGCGGAGTACACCGCGTCACCCCTCCCCGCCTTCGTCGCACCGCCGGGCCCGTATCGCCCGCGCGACCTCGTCGCGCGCCTCCAGGACCAGCCGGCGAAGGGCCGCGGGAAGGTCGGCACCCGCCAGGAAGGCGTCGGCGGCGGCCACCGTCCGCTCCGAGACCGCCCCGGAGGGGAAGGCCTCGCGAGCGAAGCGCTGGGCGGTGCCTCCGGGCGCCTCGGCCCAGATCCGCCCGACCTCGGCGAAGTAGGGTTCCGCGAAGGGCTCCAGGAGGCGCCGGTGGTCCGGCTCGGCGAAGCCCTCCAGCGTGGCGCGCAGCAGGCTGTTGGGGAGCTCGCCGGAGATGATCCGCTGCCAGGCGGCGGACTTGGCCTCCGCCTCCGGGAGGGCCGCCAGACAGGCGACCGCGTTGCGTTCACCGGCCGCCGAGGGGTCCCGGCGCCGCTCGGTGTCGATCTCGGCCGCTCCCGCCGCGCCGCGGACCACCAGGCGCCTCAGCAGCGCCCAGCGCAGGTCCACGTCGACGGCCAAGCCCGGTAGGGTCCGGACGCCGTCCAGGATCTCGCGGATCACGGTGAGGTGGGCGGGGGAGGCGGCCGTTGCCAGCAGGGCCTGGAGATGGACCAGCTGGAGGTCGGAGCCCGGTTCCGCCGCGGTCAGCGCCGTGAGGGCCGCTTCCGCGAGCACCTCCAGGCCGGTGGCCCGCCACTGCGGGGAGGCGAAGTCGTGGAGGGCCTTGCGGGCCTGGTCGACGAGGGTCTGCGCGAGGGTCGCGTCGGTCACCGAGCCCAGTCGGCCGGCGACGAGGCGCACGTAGTCGCGGGCGGGCAGCTCCGCGTCGCGCGTCATGTCCCAGGCGATGGTCCACGCCTGGGCGGAGGCCAGCGGGTCGCGGATCTCGCCGATGGCCCCGAGCACGGTGTGCAGGGAGCGGTCGTCGAGCCGGACCTTGGCGTACGTCAGGTCGTCGTCGTTGAGCAGGAGCAGGTCGGGACGGATCTCGCCGACGAGTTCGGGGACCTCGGTGCGCTCCCCGGTCACGTCGAGCTCGATGCGGCGGCGCCGTACGACACCGGCCGGGCCGCGGTCGTAGAGGCCGATCGCCATCCGGTGCGCGCGCAGCACCGGCCGCTCTCCGGTGCCCTCCTGGACGACGGCGCACGCGGCCACCCGGCCGGAGGCGTCGAACCGCCAGTCGACGCGCAGGGTGTTGACGCCCGAGGTCTCCAGCCATTCCTTGGACCAGGCGGCGAGATCGCGGCCCGAGGTCTCCTCCAGGGCGGCCAGCAGGTCCGGAAGGGTGGTGTTGCCCCAGGCGTGGCGGCCGACGTAGCGGGCGACGGCGGCCAGGAAGTTCTCGCGGCCGACGTAGGCGGCCAGCTGCTTCAGCACGGCCGCGCCCTTGAGGTAGGTGATCCCGTCGAAGTTGACCTCGGTGGCGGCGATGTCGGGGATGTCGGCGGCGATCGGATGCGTCGAGGGCAGCTGGTCCTGGCGGTACGCCTCCGCCTTCCGCAGACTGGCGAAGGTGGTCCAGGCCCCCGTCCACTCGGTGACCTCGGTCTGTGCGAGGAGACCGGCGTAGGTGGCGAAGGACTCGTTCAGCCAGAGGTCGTCCCACCAGCGCATGGTGACGAGGTCGCCGAACCACATGTGCGCCATCTCGTGCAGCAGGGTCTCGGCGCGCCGTTCGCGCAGCGCGGCGGTGGCGCGGGAACGGAAGACGTACTTCTCGTTGACGGTGACGCAGCCGGCGTTCTCCATCGCGCCGACGTTGAACTCGGGCGCGAAGACCTGGTCGTACTTGGCGAAGGGGTACGGGCTCCCGAAGACCCCGTGGAAGAAGTCGAAGCCCCGCTTGGTGACGTCGAAGAGGACCTCGGCGTCCAGGTGTTCGGCGAGCGAGGCCCGGCAGAGCAGGCGCAGCGGGATCGTCCGGCCGTCCTCGGCCCGGTAGTCGTCGCACACTCGGTGGTAGGGGCCGGCGACGAGCGCCATGGCGTAGGTGGGCAAGGGCTCGGAGACAGGGAAGCACCAGGTCACCGCGTCGGCGGACGGTTCGGCGGAGGTCGCTCCGGGCGTGTTGGAGGCGACCTCCCAGCCGGCGGGGGCGTCCACCGTCAGCTCGAGGCGGGCCTTGAGGTCGGGCTGGTCGAAGCAGGCGAAGACGCGCTGCGCGTCGGCGGTCGCGAACTGGCTGTAGAGGTACACCCGGTCGTCGACGGGGTCGGTGAAGCGGTGCAGTCCCTCGCCGGTGCGCGAGTAGCGGCAGTCGGCCACCACCCGCAGCTCGTTGTGGGCCGCGAGACCGGGCAGGGCGATCCGGCCCCCCTGCACGGCCGTGTCCAGGGGTTCACCGTTGAGGAGGACCTCGTGGACGACGGCGCCGGCCAGCTCGATGAAGGTGGCCGCGCCCGGCTCCGCGCAGTCGAACCGCACGGTGGTGGCGGAGCGGAAGGTGTCGGGGCCCCCGGTCAGGTCGATGCGGACCCGGTAGTCCTCCACCGAGAGGAGGGCGGCGCGCTCCCGCGCCTCGTGTTGCGTCAGATTCCCTGCCACGCCGCGTCCTTCGTGAGCGGGGCGGCACAGGGCTCGGGCGCCGGGTCGGGGGTGTGGAAGACGGTGGTCGTCTTGAAGGTTCCGGCGCGGACGACACCGGCGGAGTCCTCCAGGGCCCGGATGTACGAGCCGGCGTATCCGGAGGGCAGCAGGAACAGGCCCCACGTGGGGGTCCACTCCTGGAGCTCACCGGTCCCCGGGTCGACGACCTGCTCGGGGCGCGAGCCCACCCGGCGCTGGACGATGAAGCCCGCGCCGGCCGCCGCGTCGAGGGCGTCCTTCCACTCCTGTTCGGTGCTGTCCCAGCCCGCGACGATCCCGGCGCCTCCGTAGTCGGCGGTCGGTTTGAGGATCAGCTCCTGGCGGTGGGCGCGGCAGTGGTCGACCAGCTCCGGAGTGAGCAGGCGGGTCCAGGGCAGGATGCGGTCGATCAGCCGGGAGTCCTCCGCCGAGAGGCCCTCGCGCATACGGGGGTCCGACATGAGGGCCATGGCCCCCTTGTTGCCGAACAGCGCGCTCTGCGGGGTGGTCCACAGGACGACGCGGCCCTCCTCGTGGGCCCGCAGGACCGGTTCGAGAGCGCGCGGGCCGTCCGGGTCGTCGACGATCTCGTTGGGGGTGAAGTAGCGCAGCACCACGTCGATCTGCCGTCCGTGCAGCCGCAGCCGGCCGCCGGACTCCTCGATCTGCCCGATCTCGCCGATGACGAGGTCGATGCCGCAGCGGTGCATCATCTCCGCGAAGGAGCGCGCGAGATGGGTGGAGCCGCTCAGGCCGCCGTTGGCCTCGACGTACGCGACGACGGGCTCCGCTCCGCCGGTGAGCGGCAGGGAGATCTCGCGCAGGGTGTCGGCGAGGCGCTCGCCGGTGTGGACGTAGCCGATGCCGTGCTCCTCGGCGAAGGCGGCGAAGGCGGGCACTTCGAGCAGGGTGCGGGCGAGTTCGGCCCGGTCGGTGCCGCCCAGGCTGCTGCCGATGTTGAGCTCGAAGAGCTTGAAGGACTCGCCGTCGTGGCTGAGGTCGGCCCGCCCGTAGAGCGCGGGCTTGTCGGCGAGCCGGCTCATCACGGCCGCGCGGGCCCGGTCGATGCCCAGCGCCTCGCAGTAGCGGCCCAGATCACCGTCGTAGAGCCGGTCGGGCAGGGAGAACAGCAGCTCGAAGAACGCGGCGAGGTCGGCGGCGGTGGAGCGGATCTCCGCCTCGGGGACGAAGAAGGGCCGGGGCAGCAGCACCTTGCCGAAGGCGTTGTCGAAGGCGCTCGGCAGCGGGGCGTCGCGGACGGCGTCGAGCAGCCCGCGGTCGCCTTCCAGGGACCGGCGCAGGTAGGTCTCGTTGACAGTCACGGGGGATCAGTCCTCTGGTTGGGGGGAGGGGTCGGCCGTCGGGGTGGTCACAGCGCCGGCTCGGTGACCTTGGCCTCGTCGATCCGGGCGTTCGCCTCGGTGCGGACCTCGACCGCGGCGGTCAGGCGCAGGGTCGCGGCGGCCGTGAGGAGGCCGACCACCGCACAGCCCCACCACAGGGCGGCCGGTCCCACCGTCGTGAACAGGCCGACGGCGATCAGGGGGGCGGCGAGACGGGCGGCCGACCAGACCCAGCTGACGGCGCCCTGGTAGCGGCCGCGCGCCGTTTCGGGGGCGATGTCGGCGACGATCGCCCCGGCGACGACCCCGTTGACGATCTCGCCGACCGACCAGACGACGACGGTCAGGACGTAGTGCCAGGGCTTCTGGGCGAGCCCCGTGGAGGCGATGCCGAGCCCGTACAGCACCCAGGAGGCGGCCAGTACCTTGACCCGGGGGAACTTCGCGACCCATCCGTAGAGGACGGGCTGCAGGGCGATGACGATGACCGCGTTGGCGACGCCGACCAGCCCGAACACCGCCGGCGACAGGCCGTCCGTCTGGATGGCGAGCGGGATGGCGAACTCGGACATCGTGTAGATGGTGGTGCCGAGCACGCTGACCGTCAGGTACGCGACCATCAGCCGGTCGCGGAAGACGACGCCGTAGCCCGCACCGCCCGCGGCCTTGGCGGCGGCCGGCCGCGGCAGGTCCTTGGGGATGCCGGCCAGCACGATGCCCGCGTAGACGAGGCAGGTCAGGCCGTCGAGCAGGAACAGCAGCCAGAAGCCGCGGCCCGCGAGATAGCCGGCGCCGGCGCTGGCCGCCGCCGTGCCGATGTTGAACCCCCAGTGCAGCAGGCTGAAGGCCTTGCCGCGCAGCTCGGTGCCGACCACGTCGCCGACGAGGGCGGAGGCGGCGGGGCGGTAGACGCTGGAGGTCAGTCCGAGCAGGGCCGCCGCCGCACCGAGGGTGAGGGGGCCCGGTGCCGCCATCAGCGCACCGAGGCCGGCCGGGGTGGCGACCAGGCCGATGACGACCGCGAAGCGGCGCCCGACCCGGTCGGCGAGCAGTCCGCCCAGGATCGGCCCGAACATGCCGCCGATGCCGAGGGCCACGACGATGCCGCCGGTCTGCGCCGTGGTGATGCCGCGCGAGGCCAGGTAGAAGACCAGGAACGGCACGACCATGGTGCCGATGCGGTTGGCGATCATTCCGGCGAACACGATCCAGAACGGCCTTGGCAGACCGCCGAAGTTGGCCGCCAGCGCGGATCGCAGACGTGTTGAACTGCTCATTTCGCATCCTTGGGTGGAGTGACCGAGTCCGCCTCGCCACAGTGCCCCAGCCGTTCGGGCCGGGGCCAGGCACGGCCCGGTGGGGAGAAGTGCGATCCGACTTGTCCGCAGTGGCCGGCTGCAACCGCCACCGCGTGCCCGCCGGGACTCGGCACGGGCACGCGGTGGCAGGGCACGCGGTGGCAGGGCACGCGGTGGCAGGGCACGCGGGAGGGGCGGGTCGCGGCGGGCCGGGCCGGGCGGGGATCAGTAGTGCAGCACGCCCGCGGTGCGGGTGTTCTTGTACGCGGTGACCCCGATGACCGGGCTCTCGAAGGCCGGCACGGCCCGCGCGTACGCGCCCGCGTAGCCGCCCGGCGTGTAGAAGAGCCCCCAGGCCGCCTGCCAGGCCTCCTCCTCGCCCGTCTCCGGGTTGACCACCGGCTCCGAGCGGGGCACGACGCGCTCCTGCACGATGGCGCCCTCGGCGACCCCCCGCTCCAGGGCCGCCGCCCACTCCTCGTCCGTGCTGGTCCATCCGGCGATGACGCCGACCCCGCCGTAGAAGGCGTTCGGCTTGAGGATCAGCTGCTCGCGGTGCGCACGGGCGTGGGCGAGCAGTTCCTCGTGCTCGGGCGAGGGATCGGCCTTCAGCGAGCGGGTCCACGGGAGCACCCGGTCGATGAGTTCCAGCTCGGCCTCCGTGAAGCTCGAGCGGTGCGCCGGGTCGGACAGCAGCGCCAGGCACGCCTTGTTGGCGAAGAGGTTGCTCTCCATCGGGGTGAAGAGGAAGACCGTGCCCGCCTCGTGGGCCTTGAAGATCGGCTCGACCAGGTCGGAGCCGTCCTCGGCCTCGATGATCTCCTCGACGGTGAAGCAGCGCAGGATCACGTCGACCGGAAGCTCACCGAGGTGCAGCTTGCCGTCCCGGTCCTCGACGTCGCCGACCTCCGCGACGTGGAAGTCCACGTCGAAGCCCCGCATCACGTCACGGAAGGTGTTCCAGTGGCTCGCGTAGTTGGCCAGCCCGCCCGGGCCTTCGAGCAGCGCCACCACGGGCCGGCGACCGGGCGCGGCGATCCCCTCGCCGGCCGCGACCAGGGTCTTGGCCACCTCGGCGCCGGTGTGGGTGTAGCCGAGGCCGTGCTCGCGGGCGAAGGCCGCGAAGGGCGCGGAGTCCAGCAGCGCCCGGGGGATCTCGCCCGCCCGGTCGGCGCCGCCGACCTCGCTGGCGATCCCGATCTCCAGCAGTTTGAAGGACGTGCCGTTGTGGTACATGTCGGCGCGTCCGTACCGGGGCGGGGTGATCCCGCCGAGGCGGATGATCAGCTTCTTGCGCTGCTCGTCGATGCCCAGCGCGTCGCAGTAGCGGTCGAGGTCACCGTCGAAGAGCCGCTGCGGCAGCGAGGTGATCACGTCGAAGAGGGCGAGGACGTCGTCCGCGAACGCCTCGATCTGTGCCTTCTCGATGAACAGCGGCCGCGACAGGTACGAGCCGGTCCAGTTGGCGAGGGCCGGGTCGCGCTCGACCTCGGTGATGATCCCGGGGAGCGGGCTGCCCTGCGTCAGGCTCTCCTTGTTGTACAGCTCCGTGATGCGATCCGTCATGGCGGACCTCCCTTGTCTGCTCGGTCGTCGGCTGGGGTGCGGTGCGGCTGGTCGTCAGTCGACGACGTGCATGCGGGTGAGGTTCGGGACGAAGTACTGCGCGCTCAGGAACAGGCCGCCCACACGGGGGCCGAAGAGCGTGAACTGGCGCTTGTAGTAGACGGGGACGACCGGCGCGTGCTCCTCCATGAGGCGGCGGTCGAGCTCCGCGTACCCCTCGGCGACGGCCGCGCGGTCCGGCTCCTGGCCGAGCCGGGCGATCTCCCGGGTGATCTCGGGGTCGTCGAAGTACGAGAGGTTCATGTTGCCGCCGCCGGTGATCCGGTCACCGCGGAAGAGCACGTCGAAGACTCCGGAGGCGTCCGGGAAGTCCGGCCCCCAGACCCCGTAGATCAGGTCGCAGTCGTTGTCCGGGTCGCCCATGAGGCTGTAGAAGGCGCCCTTGTCGACCGGGCGCAGCACGATCTCGAAGCCGGCCTTCTCCAGGGCCTCCTTGACCGCCGGGGCCACCGGGGCGTTCGGGGCGGTGTCCGGGTAGGCGAAGACCAGCGGACGCAGCTCGGTGTCCTTGAGCAGTTCCTTGGCCTTGACCGGGTCGCCGTGCGGGCCCGAGGGGAAGACGTCGTGGTGGCGGTAGCCGGGGACCATCGGCGCCAGGATGGTGGTGGCGGGTTCGGCGGCCGCCCGGCCGCCCGCCAGCTCGACCAGCGTGGCGCGGTCGAAGGCGTGGTTCAGGGCGCGGCGCACGTTCAGGTCGGTGACCCGGCGGGTGTTGATGTAGGTGTACTGGAGGTAGGCGGTCGGGCCGGCGATGACCCGGGCCAGCAGCGCCGGGTCGGATTCCACCTGCCCCACCCGGTCCTCGGCGACGTCGAAGGTCGCCACCGACAGGGCGTCGTCCCCGGTGGGCTCCAGCAGCCGCTCGGTCTGCTCGTCGCGGGCGACGCCGAACTGCCAGAGGATCTCGTCGGGGTACTGGCTGCGGATCGGGTCGGTCGCCGGGTCCCAGTGCGGGTTGCGCTCCAGCAGGTAGTGATCGCCGGGCACGAACTCCTTGACCCGGTAGGGGCCGGTGGCCAGCCACGAGGTCTCGTACGCCTCCCGGGTGTCACGGTCGGCGGGGACGGGCGTGGTCGTGGTCGTCGTCGCGAGGAAGGGGAAGCCGGGCTGCGGCTCCGGCAGCGAGAAGACGATGGTGCGGTCGTCGGGGGTGGTGACGCCGGGAGCCGGCGTGCCGTCCTCGTAGGGGCCCTTGTACGTCCGCTGCGGGTCGAGGGCCTGCTGGATGAACTGGGGCCCGTAGACGCCGTTGGAGGAGAAGGACCGGGCCACGGCGTGCGCCACGTCGTGGGAGGTGATCGGGGTGCCGTCCTCGAAGCGGAGCCCTTCGCGCAGGGTGTACGTCCAGGTCAGACCGCCGTCTGTGGTCCGGCCGGTGTCGGTGGCGAGGTCACCGACCAGCTTGCGGGGGCCGCCGTCGTGGCTCTCGATGTAGCCGGTGAGGGTGCGGTGGAAGATCCCGGTGGCCACGCCCAGCGTGGTGCCGATGTACATCTGCGTGGGGTCCACGTGCTCCGGCGGCGCGTCGGCGAGCAGGATCACGCGGCCGCCGCGGCGGGCCCCGGGGACCGCGGGGGCCGGGGTGGGCGTCTGGCCCAGGTGGTCGATCTCGAACTGGTGGGACACGTCGGAACTCCCGTTGTGGGTAGGGCAATGAGGCAAAGGACAGGGGGTGGAGGGGGCCGTGCGGTACGGCGTACGGCGCTCAGGCCTTGAGGCACTCAGGCCTTGAGGCGCTCGGGCCTTGAGGCGCTCGGGCCTTGAGGCGCCCGGGCCTTGAGGCGCTCAGGCCGACAGCGCCGCATGGAGGTTCAGGGCGGACAGCACCGCCGGGAGGTCCAGGCCGAGTTGGCCCATCACCTCGTGGTGGTCACCGCCCTGGACGGGCCAGTCGTGGCCCGTGTTGACCCCGGTGACCCGGCACTGCGGCAGGAGCAGGGCGAGCGCCTCGGCGACCCCGCCCTCGGCCCGGTGCTCCTCCACGACCACGAAGTGCGAGTGCCGCTGCGCCAGTTCGGCGGCGGCCAGGGCCAGGTGCGCGTGGTCCAGGCGGACCAGGTGCGCGTGGGCCGTCTCCGGCCGCACCTCGCGGGCCGCCAGCGCGAGCCGGGTGCCCTCCTCGCCGACCGACACCAGGCAGGGTCCCCCCGGCTCGCCGGGGTGGTCCCAGTTGACGAGCGGGGGTTCCTCGCCGTCCCAGGGCAGGCTCGTGTAACCCGCGTTGCGCCCGGTGCGGATGTAGTGCGGCCGTCCGGACTCCACCGCGGTCCGGATGACCGCCCGCATCTCCGCCTCGCCGTACGGGGCCGCGATCGTGACGCCGGGGATGCTCCGCAGGACCGCGAGGTCCTCCAGACAGTGGTGCGTGGTGCCGAACCAGGCGCCGGACACCCCGGCGTACGGGGCCACCACCGTCACGCCCGCGCCGAGGTAGCCGAGCGTGAGCTTGAGGCTCTCGGCCGCCCGCAGCGCGGCGAAGGGGGCGAAGGTGCTGACGAAGGGCTTGTAGCCGGCGGCCGCCAGCCCGGTCGCCATGTCGACCATGGCGCCCTCGGCGATGCCGATGTTGAAGAACCGGTCGGGGTGCGCCGTCTGGAACGGATGCCCCTTGCCGCCCAGGTCCGCTTCGAGGCACACGATGGCGGGGTCGGTCTCGGCCAGCCGGGTCAGCTCGTCCCGGTAGGCGTCGCGCCCGGAGAGAACGGTCATCGGATCATCCGCTTCCACTTGGCGGCGCGCGCGGCGTCGATGCTGACGTAATGGGATCCGGCCTTCCCCTCCACCGGGGGTACGCCCTTGCCCTTGACGGTGTCGGCGATGACGGCCAGCGGCCGCGCGGCCCCCGCCCGGTCACCGCCCAGCACCTCGCCGAGCGCGGTCAGGTCGTGCCCGTCCACCTCGGCCGTCTCGAAGCCGAAGGCGGCGAACCGTTCGGCGAGGTTCGGCAGCGGCGAGATGTCCCGCACCAGGCCGTCGTTCTGGCCTCCGTTGCGGTCGACGACCAGGACGAAGTTGCCCAGCCGCTGCGCCGCCGCGACCTGGCAGGTCTCCCAGACCAGGCCCTCCTGGAGCTCGCCGTCCCCGGCGATCGCGATGCCCAGGCCGCCCTGCCCGCCGATCCGCCGGGCGAGCGCCCAGCCGGCCGCGTAGGGCACACCGTGCCCGAGGCTCCCGGTGGGAAAGCGCACACCGGGCACCTTCGGCCCGGGGTGACCGGTGTACGGGTGCCCGGGCTGCCCGTAGAAGGGCGCCGGGTTCTCCGCGAGGATGCCGCTGACGTGCAGGGCCGCGTACAGGCCGGCGGCGGCGTGGCCCTTGCTGAGGACCACTTCCGTACCGTCGTCCAGCGAGGCCCGGTGCAGGGCGGCGATCAGGATGTCGAGGACCGAGAGGCTGCCGCCGAGGTGGCAGCCGCGCGGGCTCGCGGCCATGTCGACGACGAGCTTGCGGGCCTCCACGGCCCGCCCGGCGAGGTCCGGGGCGGTCTCCAGCAGCGCGGTCACGACCGGCTCCCTTCGGTGAGCGCGAACCAGCGGGCGACGGCCTGCGCCAGCACGGCGCGGGCGGTGCGGTGGTCCTCGGCGCCGATCCGCTCCACGTCCGTGTGGTCGAGGGTGGAGTCGCCCGGTCCGTAGGCCACCATCGGGACGTCGCGCCAGGTGGTGGCGAGGGTGTTCATGTCCGAGGTGCCCTTCTTCACGACGTGGGTGGGACGGATACCCGCCTGCCCGAAGGCGCGGGTGAAGGCCTTCACCAGCGGACCGGTGCGCCCGCCGGCGTGGCCGGGGGTGGCGCGCAGCACCTCGATGGCGACCCCGGGGCCCGCCTGTGCGAGCGCGGCCCGGCGCAGGGCGTCCAGGTCGGCCAGGGGCGGGATGCGGAAGTTGAGGATGCCGGTCGCGCTCTGGGTCTCGCGGCCCGCCGCGCAGTGGATGTCGATGACCGCGCTGAGGGCGTCGGAGGCCTCCTTCAGGACCGCGCCGCGGATCTCCTCCAGGGTGCGGATCAGCGCGTCGGGCGCCGAGACGGCGTCCATGCCGGCCGAGTGTCCGCTGCTCACCGAGGCCGTCACCCGCAGTTTGAAGAGCCCGAAGTAGCCGAGCGTCAGCTTGTGCGAGCCGCTGGGCTCGCCGATCACGACGGCGTCGGCCGGGTAGTGGTCCCGGGCGTGGAAGGCGCCCTTGGAGGAGGAGATCTCCTCCTCCACCGCGCCGACCACCCGCAGTTGTCCGTCGGCGGGGATCTCCGCCGCGGCCAGGACCTCCAGGAAGTTCACCAGGCTGCCCTTGGCGTCCACGCTGCCGCGGCCGTGCAGTTCGCCGTCCCGCCACTCCGACGGCCAGCGGTGGGGCACGGTGTCCAGGTGGCCGAGGAGCAGCAGCCGGCGCCCACCCGTCCCGCGGGTGGCGACCAGATTGCCGGCTTCGTCGATCTCCGCGTCGATGCCGCGCTCCGCGCACCACTGCCGCAGGTACGCGGCGAGCTCGTGCTCGTCCCCGGAGACCGAGGGGATCGCGACCGCGCGGCCCAGCAGTTCCAGGTCCGGCGCGGGGGCCTCGGTGCGCCAGAAGCGCGTCCAGCCGTCGGGGTCCGCCATGGTGTGCGGCCCGGTGATCGCCACGTCCGCGGCGCCGTCCAGGGCCAGTTCGGCCGCCCGCACCTTCTGGCGCATCCTGCCGCCCGCGTACGCGGCCGCCTCGCCCCGGTGCGCGTGGCGCAGGGTCGAGCCGGGGACCCGCGGGTCGGTGAGGAGACCGGCGGTGCCGGTGACCAGCCGCAGGTGGTCGGCGTCCAGGGCGTTGGAGAGTGCCGCCGCCAGGACATCGGCGTCGACGTTGAGCGGGGAGCCGCCGTCCCGGTCGCGGACCGGCGGGGACAGGCACACCACGTCGTAGGCGTCGAGCAGCGCCGTCAGCCGTACGGTGTCCACCTCGTCGGGGGTCCCGGCCCGGTGGTCGCGGACCACCGTGGCCTTGCCCGTCGCGGAGACCGCCTTGAGCGGCCGGTTGGCCGTGCCGGTGACCAGGCCGCCGCGCGCCGCGACCGCCGTGAAGACCGTCAGGCCCAGCGCGCGCAGGCCCTCCTCCACCGCCGGGAGCGTCACCTTCTCGTACGCGTCCACGAGGTGCGGCATCTCCTCGGGCGGGCAGTAGCGCACCGCGTCCCCGTTGGCGAGCCGCAGTTCGGGCATCGGGCGGCCGATCGCGCCGTAGTGCCTCTCGATGCCGACCGCTCCGCCGGCGACCAGCAGCACCCGGGCGCCGCGCCGGACCAGCCCGGCCAGTTCGGCGTGGATCGCGCCCCGGTCCAGGGTGGCGCTGCCGACCTTGACCACGTACAGCGGCTTCACGGCGACACCGCCGTCCGCGGCAGGCCCGCGCTCTCGTCGAAGCCGCTGACCAGGTTCATCGCCTGGATCGCCTGCCCGGCCGCGCCCTTGATCAGGTTGTCGAGCGCGGTCACGGAGACGCACTGGTCGCCCTTGACGGCGATCGCCACCTCGGCGACGTTCGAGCCGACCACGGCCTTGAGCATCGGGAAGTCCTGCGGGGCCTTCGGCGCCGGGCGGACCCGTACGAAGGTCTTGCCGACGTAGGACTTGGCGAAGGCCCGCTTCACGTCCAGGGAGCCGACGCCCTCGCGCAGCGTGCTGTACGCGGTGACCATGATGCCCCGCGGCACGTCCAGGCTGTGGGTGGAGAACCGCAGGTCCGGGGCGGCTCCGGCGTACTCGGCCAGCGCCTGCCGGATCTCCGGGGTGTGCCGGTGGCCGTGCAGCTTGTGGACCCGGAAGTTCCCGGACCGCTCGGCGGGCTGCTCGCTGCCGCCGCGCCCGCCACCCGTCGAGCCGGTCTTGGCGTCCACCACCACGGCCGGATCCACCAGCCCGTGGGCGAACAGCGGGTACAGGGCGTAGACGGTGGCCACCGCCATGCAGCCGGGCAGGCTGATGAAGCGGCTCTCGGGCACGGTCGGCGACAACTCGGGTATGTAGTAGGCGAACTCGTCGGCCGGCGGGTTCGCCGCCGTCTTCGGGTAGTACTCCGCGAGTTCCCGGGCGTCCTTGAGCCGGAAGTCCCCGGCCAGGTTCAGCACCCGCTTGGCGCGCTCGGCCAGCAGCGGCATCTGCGCCGGCAGGGTGCCGGTGGGCAGGCAGCCGAAGGCGACGTCCACTTCCTCCAGCTCGGCCAGCGGACGGAACTTCAGCCCCGCCGCCCCCGGGTGGTTGCGCAGCCAGGGGTGGACGGCGCCGACCGGCGTACCGGCGCTGCGCTCGGCGGACAGGAAGGCCAGTTCCACCTGCGGGTGGTCCAGCAGCAGCCGGATCACCTCGCCGCCGGTGTAGCCGCTGGCCCCCGCGACCGCGACTCGGATCTTCTGCTCAGCCAAGGCGGGCCGCCTTCTCGTACGGGCGGCGGTACGAGCCGTCCGTGACCAGCTTGCGGATCGCGTCGGGCCGCCGGGCCACCTTCGTGAAGGCGTCGGCGTAGCGCAGCGCCCGCTCGTACTCGACGGGCGCGCGCAGCTCGCGGCAGAGCACCAGGGTGCTGTCCAGCATGCCGAGCGTGACCGGGAAGTCCTCGGGCCGGTGGTCGCGCGCCGCCTCCGGGTTGAGGGTGAAGGGGTAGCCGTTGCCGAAGCCGCCGCGGTGGCGGAAGGGCAGGTGGCAGGGGATCGGGGTGTTCTGCCACTCGCGGGCGGGGACGCCCTCGGCGACGAGCAGCTCGTGCACGGCCTCCTTGACCGCCCACACCGGAAGGTCGCCCAGGCCGATGGCCTCGGGGGTCAGGGTGATCCGGTACATGTTGTAGGCGTGGGTGTGCCCCTGCGGCACGTACGGCGCGTGGAAGAGGCCGGTCCCTTCCAGGGCCTCGCCGAGCAGCTTGGCGTTGCGGGCGCGGATCTCGTCGTAGTACGGGAGCCTCTTGAGCTGGCTCGCGCCGAACGCGGCGGCGACCCAGGACATCCCGTAGTCGATGCCGTGCCGCTCCAGGTAGTCGACGGCACGCTGGTACGACGCGCCGTCCTTGAAGAACGCGATGCCGCCCTCGCCGCCGAGTGGGAAGTTCTTGTCGGCCATCAGGCTCTGGCCGGCCGCGTCGCCGAAGGAGCCGGCGACCTGGTCGCCGATCTTCGCCGAGTGGGCGTGGGAGGCGTCCTCGACGAGCGCGATGCCGTGGCTGTCGGCCAGGGCCCGCAGGGCGGGGACGTCGGCGGGCAGGCCGTGCACGTGGACCGGCATGATCGCCCGGGTGCGGTCGGTGATCGCGGCGGCCGCGGCCGCCGGGTCCATGCAGTACGTCTTCGGGTCGATGTCGACGAAGACGGGGATGGCGTGGGCCGCGACGACGGCCTGCGCGGTGGCGATGAAGGTGAAGGCGGGCACGATGACCTCGTCGCCCGGCTGCACGCCCGCCCCGACCAGCGCCAGGTGCAGGCTGGAGGTCCCGCTCGCGGTGGGCAGCGCGTGGCCGGCGCCCACGTAGGAGCGGTACGCCTCGGCGAAGTCGGCCACGACCCGCTCGGGCTTCGCCCGCTGGGCGAGCATCAGGTTGAAGACGTCCTCCTTGGTGATGACGGGGAAGACGGTGCGGCGCAGTTCCTTCGGGATGAGCGCCCCGCCGCCGAACGCGGCGAGCTCGGCGCCGGTGTCGGCCGGGTCGGGCAGGGGCAGGGGCTTCGCGGGAAAGTCGGTGATCACGTCGTCGCTCCGGAAGGGGTGAGGGGCGGTGCCGCCTGGCTGAGCGCCATCCGGGCGCAGGCCGCCACCAGCGGGCTCAGCCGGTAGTTGAACTGGACGCCGGGCACCAGGTCGGCGGACTCTTCCTCCTGGGTCCACATGGTCCGCAGGTCGTAGGCGCCGAAGATCTTCAGCCGCTCGGCGCGGGCCCAGACGGCCGGGTCGTCGGTCAGTACGGCCGCGGCCGGTCCGAAGCCGAGCCCGGTGAGGTCCACGACGAGCGCGGGGGCCTGCGCGGCGCGGGCGAGTTCGCCCAGCCGGTGGGCGTTCTGCGCGTCGAGCGCGATGTGGTCGAAGGCGGCCGGGCCGTCCCCGTCCACGGTGATGCCCAGCCAGGCGAGGAACGCGAGGTCCCGCTCGCCCAGGCCCGGCCGGCTGATCCGGTCGCCGTGCCCGATGCCCTGGCCGGCCAGGGCGGCGTGCACCGCCGCGCTGCGGCTGTTGAGCAGGACCGCCTTGGCGTATCCGCTCCGCTTGGTCAGGAGCCGCTCCAGGCCGGGCAGTTCGCGGTCGCTCTTCTCGATGCTCATGACCACGCCGGAGGTCATGACCCGGGTGAGCACAGTGGCGGTGTCGAACAGTTCCATAGGTTTCCCTCCGTTTCACACGGTCTGCCGGGCGGTGATCCGCCCGTACTTCTCCGCCGCGTACGCCGCCAGCCGGCCGGCCACGTCCACTCCGTGCTTCGCCGAGGAACGGGCGAACTCCGGATTGGCGTTGACCTCCAGGACCATCAGCTCGCCGGTGGAGCGGTCCTCGATCAGGTCGACCCCGTAGAAGCCGTCACCCAGCGCGTCGACGACCTGTGCGCAGCGCTTCTCGATCTCGTCGGTGATCTCCACGCGGACGACCTCGGCCCCGAGGTGGGTGTTGGTGCGCCAGTCCGCGGAGACCCGCTGGATCGCGACGACCGGGGTCCGGCCCACGACCACGACCCGCAGGTCGTGGCCGGGCTTGTCGACGTAGGCCTGCACCAGCACCGGGAAGAGCTTGCCCGCCGCGTCGGCGGACTCGCGGCCGCCGACCCAGGCATCCACGCACTCCTCGTCCGTCATCCGGGTGACGCCCCGGCCCCAGGAGCCGCTGACCGGCTTGATCACCGCGGGCCAGCCGAGCTCCGAGACCGCCTCGCGGACCTGCTCGTAGCTGTACGCGTGCCGGGAAACCGGGTGCGGGATGCCGTGCTGGGCGAACAGCAGGGCCTGGAGGCCCTTGTCGTTGCAGGTCTCGATGGTCGCGGCCCGGTTGAGCGTCTCGACGCCCACGTACTCCAGGCGCCTGGCCACGCCGATGGCCTCGCGGTGGGACAGGTTCCTGATCAGGGCGAGGGCGGGCGGGGCCGTGCGCCCCGCCACCACCCGCCCCACGTCCTCCAGCAGGGCCGTACGGACGTTCAGGCCTTCGGCGCGCAGCGCCTCCAGCAGGAGCTTCTCGTCCGGCCGCAGCATGGTGACGC
The DNA here is from genome assembly GCF_044750905.1 of Streptomyces sp. NPDC088762. Taxonomy (NCBI): domain Bacteria; kingdom Bacillati; phylum Actinomycetota; class Actinomycetes; order Kitasatosporales; family Streptomycetaceae; genus Streptomyces; species Streptomyces sp. NPDC088762. Next base: position 554,810 of record NZ_JBIVKT010000001.1, on the reverse strand, counting down.
CGAGCAGTACCTCGGGTTCGGGGAGGGTCACTCGCCCCAGTCCTCTTCGACCTCGGGTGCGAGCTCGACCCGCACGGTCGCGTCGGTCTTCTCGACCACCTCGTGCTCCTGGCCGCAGGCCCCGCACTCGGCGATCTCGCCCTTCTCCCAGTCCTCCTGGACCTCGAACTCGGTGTCGCACACCAGGCACTTGGGCGCTTCGACGGCAGTGGTCATCTCTGTCTCTTCCTCTCTCGGTGGGTTCTGTGCCCTCGTCGCGGAACCGGGTTCACACCGGGTCCACGTCGAAGGTCACGAGCTCGACGGCCCGCTTGGTCACCAGGTCCGCATCGGTGTCCAGGGGGGCGTCGACGATCACGGACGCCGACCGGTGGCCGGAGTCCCGCTGGTCGCCCAGCAGGTCGCCGGGGAGCCGGCCGACCAGGACGGCGCGCGGCTGCGCCGGGGCCGCGGGTCCGACCGGGGCCAGCAGGGGCCAGCGGTCGTCGCGGCTGGGCCAGGACACCTCCACTCCGTCCGCGGTGACGTCCCGCAGGACGCCGTGCGGGTGGTCCAGGAAGTGCTGGCGGGCGCGGCGCCTCGGGGCGGGGTAGGAGGCCGGTACGCCGAGCGCGAGGTCGAGCATCACCGGCTCGAACGGCTCGCCGGTGGCCAGCTCCCACAGGAAGGTGATGGCGTCGCCGGGCAGCCGCGCGGCCACCTCCATCAGCACGACCCCGTCCGTCGTCAGCCGGTACTCGGCGTGCGTGATGCCGTCCCGTACGCCGACCCGGCGCAGGACCTCGGTGTTCGCCGCGATCAGCGCGGCCTCCTCCTCGGGCCCGATGGGCGCGGGGCTGGTGTGGGAGAGCTCGGTGAAGAAGTCGCTCTCGTGCTCGTTGGTCTCCTTGCCGGTGACCCCGGACCAGAAGACCTCGCCGCCCTGGACGAGGGCCTCGACGGAGAACTCCCGGCCCACCACCCGCGCTTCGACCAGGGAGATCTCCTCGTCGCCGAACACGCCCAGGGCTTCGGTCAGTTCGGCCTGGTCGTACACCTGGCGCACGCCCGAGCTGTAGAAGCGGCCGGCGGGCTTGACGACGGCCGGGAAGTGCTCGGCCGGCAGGGTGAAGCCGGCGCGCTCGGCGACCGGTACCACCTGCCAGCGCGGCGAGAACTCGGGGACGGCGGTGCGCTGGAGCAGCTTGTTGCGGCAGATCACGGCCGCGGCGGAGCCGGTGCCGGGCAGGCCGAGGCAGTCGGCGAGCACGCCCACCGGTTCCACGAACACCTCGCCGACCGAGATCACGCCCTGCACGTCGTAGGTGCGCAGCAGCGGCTGCACGGCCGGGATCACGGTGGCGATCCTGGCGTCGGTCACCTGGACCACGTCGGTCAGCCCGCTCAGCGCGTGGGAGGAATCGGCGCGGGCCGCGGCCAGCCGCTCGAGGTCGGTGTCGGTGCTGACCACGGCGAGGGCCGCGAGGCCGCGGCTCCTGGCCTCCTGGATCAGCCGGCCCTGGCGGGCGAGGACGACGAGGTCGCCCATGAAGAGGACGGCTCCGGGCAAAGGGGACGGTTCTGAGGGCACGTGCGGGCACTCCTTGGGTTCGTGGGCCGGTCCGGGGCATGGCGGAGCCCGTCGGCACGGCGGGGTGGTGGGGCCGCCCGGGGCAGTCGGGTCCGGCGGTCGGTCCGGGGTCAGCAGAAGGGCGCGTAGAGGTCGTGTTCCAGCGCCTTGGAGACCGCCGGGGAGAGGGCGGAGAGCCGGCTCAACTCGGCGGCGTTGTAGGCGCGGACCTCGTCGTCGCGGCCGAGCAGGACGCTCCGCTCCGACAGGTCGAGCAGCCACAGCGGGCGCAGCCGCGCCCCGCGCAGCGCCTTGGCGTCGGCGGATTCGATTCCCGGGGCCAGCCACCGCAGGCCATTCTCGGCGGCTATGCGGACGGCGGCGTAGTACACGAGGTTGAAATACTCCGCGGCACCGCGGATCAACCGTTCGTAGTCGAAGCCGACCGCTCGGACGAACAGCGCGTCGCCGTGGATATAGAAGAGACAGAAACCGACCGGAGGCTCACCGGAGCGGGCACAGAAGAGCACCTGCGCCTTGGCTCCCATGGCGGCGCCCTGAAGGCGGAAGGACTCGCTGAGCACATGCAAGTCGTAGGAATGCCCGTATCGCTTCTGCGTGCCGGCGAGCAAATCCGCGGCCTGCCGGTAGCAGTCCTCCAGCGGTTCTCGAGTGATGTCGTAGCCCGCCGCGGCGAACGCCTTGACCTCCTGCTTGACGGAGTCCCTGCGGCCCTTCGAGGGCAGCTGCCGGAGCCACTCCTCCCAGCCTCCCTCGGGGATGGAGACCCAGGCGTCCGTCGTGAGGAGGACCGGCAGGGTCCGTACGCCGGCCGCGCGGAGGGACCGGACGTCGGGGGTGCCGACGAAGCTCGCGACGCACGGGAGGGGGCCGTCAGCCCCGGCGGGACCGCCGAAGGCGCCGTCGAGCAGTTCACTTCCGGCCAGTTCGGCGGCGAGTGAGCGGACCCCGTCGAGCAGGGCCGGCGCCGCGCTGTCCGCGGTGACTCCGCCGGGGGTGAGCAGGTGGGTCTGGTAACCCCGGCGCTGGCCGACGAGCAGGCCGGCCGCATCGGGCGCGGGCAGTCCCCGCGCCGTGAGCTGGGTGTTCCACTGGTAGAAGGGGTTGGGCTCCTGCGCGACGGCGGTGACGCTGACGGCCGCGCCGGCCGCGTGCACCGCACCGGTGGCCGTCCGGCCGCCGATGTCGGTGGCGCAGAACCGCAGCCAGTCGTAGGAGGAGTAGAGCCGGTTTCCGGCCAGGGCGTCCCAGTCCTCGCGGGGCAGGCCGCCGCTGAGGCTGTCGAAGGCGGAGAGGGCGCTCACGGTCTGTCTCCACCACCGAGAAGCCGGGGTCCAGATCTTGAAACACCCTCGACTTTGTCCAGATATTGGGACAGACTTCCCCACGCGATCGAGCCGAAACGCTTATTCATCTCCCCGTCACTTTCTCTAGCCGGACTCTGCTATTCCCCTCCGTTGCGGACCCCGGGGCTAGTGCCAAATGATGTCGTCCGCGCCGGTCGTGACCGTCGCCCCCGTGTCCGCCGGAACGGCGGCGGAGGCGGGCGATGCGGTGAAGCCGAGGCCACCGACGGAAAGGAGCGAAATGAGCGACAGTGCGACGAACTTGAGCTTCACGGACGAACCCCTTTTAGTCTGCTGTAGCTTTCGGCGGCGCCCGTTTCCGGCCGCTGGTGCAACCGTGCCGGACTCGACGTACTACGCGCCAGGCAACCCCTGGTGACGAGAAGTGGTAAGTGACTAGCACTCACCCGCGAAGGGTACGAAGATGGACAAATCAACCTCGGAGGTAAGTGGCACCCCACCCCTCGGAGACCTGCACGTCGCCCTCTACCAATGGGCACTCGAGCAGGGCCGCCTGGACCCGGCCAAGGCCGCCATGCGCATGGGCGTCCCCCTGGCCGACGTCGACGCAGCCGTACGGGACTTGGCCCAACTCCACCTGTTGCGGCCGGAGTGGGTCGATCGGCAACCGGCCGAAGACCCCGCCGCGCCGGCCGGCCGGGACCACCCCGAGGGGCCCGACGCCCCCGGGTACCTGCCCGCGAGCCCGGACGCGGCGGCGGCCCACCTGGTCGGCCCGATCGAGGCCGACATCCAGAAGCGCCACCGGGAGGCCGAGCGGCTGCGCAACCATGTAATGACCATGAAGTCGGTATTCGAGGAATCCTGGCAGAGTCATTTCATGCGGAATCCGATCGAGCACCTCACTCTTCTGGACACCGTCCGCTCCACTTTGGAGCGGCTTTCCGCAGGAGTCCGCACGGAGGTCGCGGCCGCACATCCCCGGCTTCCCCCTCAGGAAGCACTCGAGGAGGGATTGGCGCGAACGGCGGAGGTAATAGACCGGGGAATTGTGATGCGCACGCTCTATCCGCATTCCGTGCTCGCCCACCAATACATGCAGCAGCACCTGACGAAAATGGTGGCCCTCGGGGCACAGGTCCGCACCACCGGTCACATCCCGGACCGAATTATTTTCTTCGACTGGGAGACCGCCATCATCGCGGACCGCCGCAATTCCGGGGGCGAGGCCGCCGTGGCCATTCGCGACCCCTCGCTGGTCGACCACCTCTACCGGGCCTGGGAGAGCACCTGGGACTCGGCCCGCCCCTTCACCTCCGCGCCGAGCGGCGTGGGCTACGGCTCCGCCAAGGACGAGCTGCGGCGCTCCATCGTCCGGCTGCTGGAGTCGGGGATGAAGGACGAGATGGCGGCCCGCCGGCTCTCCATGTCCACCAGCACCTACCGCCGGCACGTCACCGACCTGATGAACGAGCTGGGTGCGGAGAGCCGCTTCCAGGCCGGCAGCTACGCCCGCCGCTGCGGCTGGCTGGACGGCTGACGGGAGGCCCGTGCACACCCCCCTGCCCGCGTAGGCCGGTACCGGTCACGGCACCGGGTCAGGGGGGAAGACCCGGCTGTTATCGTCCGCACCATGCCCGAGCTCCTCACGCCCACCCCCCGCCTGCACGCCTCCTGGCTCGCGGCCCGGGCCGAATGGGGCGACGACGCGCACATGGACGGGGCCGGCCTCGGCTCCGACGACGACGTGGAGAGCCCCGGCGGGTTCGCGGCGTGGGTGGAGCGGCTCCACCGGTACGCCGACCGCACGGTGCCGGTCGAGCAGGGCCGCGTGCACGCGACGTACTGGTGGATCGCGGAGGACGACACCTTCCTCGGCGCCATCGACCTGCGCCACCACCTGAACGCCTTCCTGCTCGACGCGGGCGGCCACATCGGCTACAGCGTCCGCCCCTCGGCACGAGGGCACGGGCTGGCCACCTGGGCGCTGGGCGCGGTGCTCCACGAGGCACGGATCATGGGCATGGACCGGGTCCTGCTGACCTGCGACCCCGGCAACGCCGCGTCCGTGCGCACGATCGAGCGCAACGGCGGCGTCCTCGAGGACGTCCGCGACACCCTCATCGGTCCCAAGCGCCGCTACTGGATCGCCCTCTGAGACCACCGGAGCCGGGTCCCGCCGCGGCCGGCCCGGACCACCGGGACCACGAAAGAACCCCTCTGCCCTGCGTTTCCGCAGTTCAGAGGGGTTCATCTGTGGAGCCTAGGAGATTCGAACTCCTGACATCTGCCTTGCAAAGGCAGCGCTCTACCAACTGAGCTAAGGCCCCGTGGATCCGGACACGCCTGTCCCCCGTGCAGGGAACGGCCGTTCCGCAGAACAGAGTACCGGGTGTACCCCCTCATCCCGCAAAATGATAGGGACTCCCGCCCCGCGACCACTCTCCGTAAGATGCTCGCGAGGTTCGCACCAGCGAAGGGGAGTAGGAAGAGTGGACGCAGTACAACAAGAGGCCACGGCCAGAGCCAGAGAGCTTCAGCGCAGCTGGTACGGGGAGCCGCTGGGCGCGCTCTTCCGCCGGCTCATAGATGACCTCGGCTTGAACCAGGCTCGCCTCGCTGCCGTCCTCGGACTGTCGGCGCCCATGCTGTCCCAGCTGATGAGCGGCCAGCGCGCCAAGATCGGGAACCCGGCCGTGGTGCAGCGGGTCCAGGCCCTCCAGGACCTCGCCGGCCAGGTGGCCGACGGCAGCGTCAGCGCCGCGGAGGCCACCGACCGGATGGACGAGATCAAGAGGACCCAGGGAGGCTCCGTCCTCAGCAACAGCGGCCAGACCGCCACCGGCTCGGGCGCTCCCACCGTCAAGCGGGTCGTCCGCGAGATCCAGTCGCTGCTGCGCTCGGTCTCCGCTGCCGGCGACATCATCGACGCGGCGGACAGCCTCGCCCCCAGCCATCCGGAACTGGCAGAGTTCCTCCGGGTCTACGGCGCGGGCCGCACCGCCGAAGCGGTCGCCCACTACGAAGCCCACCAGAACTGACGCGCACGACACGGACAACGGGTGACGGGGGACGGGCACAGCGATGGGTGAGGTCTTCGCCGGTCGGTACGAGTTGATCGACCCGATCGGGCGCGGGGGCGCCGGCGCGGTGTGGCGCGCCTGGGACCACCGGCGCCGCCGTTACGTGGCGGCCAAGGTCCTCCTCCAGAGCGACGCCCACACGCTCCTGCGGTTCGTACGGGAACAGGCGCTGCGGATCGATCACCCGCACGTACTGGCCCCCGCCAGCTGGGCGGCCGACGACGACAAGGTCCTGTTCACCATGGACCTGGTCAGCGGCGGCTCCCTCGGCCACGTGATCGGGGACTACGGTCCCCTCCCGCCCCGCTTCGTCTGCACCCTGCTCGACCAGCTCCTGTCGGGCTTGGCGGCGGTGCACGCGGAAGGCGTCGTCCACCGCGACATCAAACCGGCCAACATCCTGATGGAGGCCACCGGAACCGGGCGGCCGCACCTGCGGCTGTCCGACTTCGGGATCTCCATGCGCAAGGGCGAGCCCCGGCTGACGGAGACCAACTACGTCGTCGGCACGCCCGGTTACTTCGCCCCCGAGCAACTGCTGGGCGCCGAGCCCGACTTCCCCGCCGACCTCTTCGCCGTCGGGCTGGTCGCCCTGTACCTCCTCCAGGGCCGCAAGCCCGACTCGCAGGCCCTCGTGGAGCACTTCCTCGCCCACGGCACCCCCGGCGCCCCCGAGGGCGTTCCCGCGCCGCTGTGGGACGTCATCGCGGGCCTGCTGCTGCCCGATCCCCAGAGCCGGTTCAAGACGGCCACAGGGGCGCGCAAGGCGCTCGCCGAGGCCGTGGAACTGCTGCCGCCGCCCGCCCCGGACGAGGATCCGGTGGAGGTGTTCGACCAACTCGGTCCGCTCCCGCCCGGCTTCGGCCCCCAGGGACCCCTGACGGCCGCCGCCGGGCTGCCGGACGGCAGTGCTCCGATCGGTTCCACGGCCCTCTCCGCCTCCGCCGCCGCCCCTCCCACGGTGGCGGTGTCGGCGGAGCCCACCCGCACCGACCCCCGCGGCCCGGCGGGCGCGGTGGCGGCTCCCGGCCACGGCGCCCCGGCCGCACCGCCCGCCCCGGCGGGCGCGCCGGCCCCGTACGGGACGGTCCCGGCCCAGGCGTCCCCGTACGGTCCCTCGTACGGGCCCTCGGAGACGGGCAGCTTCCACCTGCCGCCCCCCGTCGTGCCCGAGCAGGCGACGGCCGCGCTCCCCGCGGCCCGCGGCGGCGGACTGGCCCCGCCGCCCCCGAAGGTCACGGCCGGGATCCTCGCCGCGGCACTGCTCTGCTTCGCGGTCGGCGTCTGGGCCCTCACCCAGCTGTAGCCGCGCGGCCCCGCCGGGACGGCACCGGCGTTCCCGCCGGCGTCGGGGCCCTCAGCCGGCCGTGGCCCCGCGGCTGCGCCGGGCCAGCAGGAACCATCCGCCCAGCACGAGCAGCAGCAGCGTCCCGGTGCCGAAGCCGGCGCCCGCCACCACCCGCATCGCGGAGTGCCTCCCGGCCGCCTCCGCGGCCTCGGGGGCGGTGAGCCCCTGCTCGGCCGCGGCCCGGTCACCGTCCCCGACCCCGAAGCCGCCCGCGGCCAGGCCCTCCGCGTACGCGGGCGCCTTGGCCGGGGTGCCGGTGATCGCCATGCGCAGGGTCAGCGGCACGGGAGTCGCGTCCTCGGTGAACTCGGCGACCTTGCCGCCCATGGTCACGGCGATGTAGTACCAGCCGGCGATCCCGACGGGCTGCACGTCGCGGTCGCTCGCGTAGCGGTTCTCGTAGGCCACCGGCGGGGTCTTCTCCAGCGTGACCGCGGCCTGCTGCCCGTCGTAGGAGGTGTCCTTGGCCGCGACCGGACCGCGGTACGGGCTGTAGAGCGTGACCGCGAGACCGCCCGAGGCGGAGCCGAACTGCTTGGTCATCCTGGCCTTGGCCAGCTCCGCGCTGAGGCCCAGCTGCTGTCCCCAGTCCAGCGGCACCCGGTAGAACCGGGTCTGCCCGGGCCGCAGTTCGTCCCGCCACACGCCCGCGCCCAGCGCCCGGGCGTCGTTGAAGCCGGTCCCGCCGGCGCGGCCGACCGCCTCGGAGCCGGGAAGGGCGGCCGGGGTGCCCGAGGGCCAGGCGCTGGGCGCGGTGGTCGGGCCTCCCGTGGCACGGCCGGGTTCGCGCTGGACCCGAAGTTCGAGCGGCCAGGGGCTCTGGTCGGAGCCCTTGGCCGACGTACGGGTCACCTTGGCGTAGTAGACGCCGGCCGCGGCGCAGTCGTGGTCCTCGTCGCCCCGCCGGACGCCGGCGGCGCTGACGGGTGCCGGGTCGTAGCCGAGGCTCGCACGGCCGGCGCTGTCCGGGCAGGACTTGCCGGCGGTGGTCATGATCTCCACCTCGATGCCGTCGCCGTAGGAGACCTTGGTGCCCGGGCCGGGTCGGGCCACGGCGGAGACGTAGACGTGGGACCGGTCGTTCTTCAGGTTGAGCCGGTACACGCGCTCCCCGGGCGCCAGCGTGTCCTCGTAGGTGTTCCCCGCCTCCAGCAGCGGGGCGTCCGCCGTGGACTGCTTGCCCTCGACGGCCTTGGCGCCCGTGGCCGCTTGGTACGTCGGCACCGGCTGCGGCGCCGTCGGTCCGGCGTGAGCCACTGCCGGCAGCGCGGCGGCCGCCAGCGCGAGGGCCGCCGCCCCCGCGAGCGAAGTTCTCCGTACCCGACCCATTACGCCCACCCCGAGTTTGCTAGCGCAAGCCAAATCTTTGCATACCGTAAGTTTTTGTCACAGAACAGCACAAAGCCCCGACCGCAGCGGCAGCCGGGGCTCCATGTGATCAGCCTTCGGGTCTCACACGCCGGAACCAGAGGGCACGGAGTCGGTTGCCTCCGTCCACAGGTCCTGCTCGGCGCGGTCCGCCTGGATCTGGCGGTACACGAGGAGCCCGCCGATGGCGGCCAGTGCGACCAGGAGCAGCTTCTTCACCGCGCGACCTCGTCTTTCGTTGACGTAGGGGACTTCTGGCGCCCAACAATACACACCGACCGATACCGATCGGTGACCTGGCGACCCACCAACTGGCCCAACGGCGAAGACCCCCAGGCCTTGGGCCTGGGGGTCTTCGACACTGTGGGGCTAACAGGATTTGAACCTGTGGCCTCATCCTTATCAGGGATGCGCTCTAACCAACTGAGCTATAGCCCCATCCGCGCTGCGCGCTGACTCCTGAAGGTTAGCGCACAGACCCGGGAGGTCCAAAATCCGTTCCTGCCGAGCGTCTGCGCAGGTCACTCGTCCTCGGCGAGCGTCAGCTCCACACCGCCGACGAAGCCCGCCGACAGGTTGTAGATGAACGCGCCGAGCGTGGCCAGAGCGGTCGCCAGCACCACGTCGATCACGGCGATGACCGACGTGAAGATCAGGACGCGCGGCAGCGACAGGAACGACTGGAGGTCGAAGCCGTTGCTCTCGTTCGAGCCGGTCGCCTCGCTGATCGTGCCGCCGACGGTCGAGAAGACGCCCATCGCGTCCATGACCATCCACAGCACCGCCGCCGCCACGATCGTGCAGATGCCCAGCGCGATCGACAGCAGGAAGCTGACCTTCATCACCGACCACGGGTCGGCCTTGGCCACCCGCAGCCGCGCCTTGCGCGTCCTGGGGGTCATACGGGCCCCCGTACGCGGCTTGCGCTGGCCGGCAGCCTGTCCGCCGCCCCGGGGGGCCGCCGGGCCCGAGGGCGCCGGGTAGGCCTGCGGCGCTTGGTACGGCTGCGCGGGCGGCTGCGCCTGCGGGCCTCGGGTATCCGTCACGATTCCCCCTTGGGAGTCCGCGGCGGGGCCACGGGCACCGTTCTCTCCAGTCTCGGCCGGTCCGGCGCCCGTGGCTCCACTCACGACTTACTCCTCGTGCTCCCCAGCCGAGGGCTCGGTGCCCTCGGCGGCCTCGGCGGCCTGTCCCTCGGCTGCCTCGATCTCGTCGACCTCGTCAGCTTCCTGACCGGCCTCGGCGTTGCGGGCGATGCCGACCACGGCATCGCGCTTGCCCAGGTTGATCAGCTGGACGCCCATGGTGTCACGGCCGGTCTCCCTGACTTCGTTGACGCGCGTACGAATCACACCACCGCTGAGCGTGATGGCGAGAATCTCGTCCGTTTCGTCCACCACGAGCGCCCCGACGAGGGACCCGCGGTCCTCCACGATCTTGGCGGCCTTGATGCCCAGACCGCCGCGACCCTGGACGCGGTACTCGTCGACCGGCGTCCGCTTGGCGTAGCCGCCGTCGGTCGCGGTGAAGACGAACGTACCCGGCCGCACAACGCTCATGGAGAGCAGTTCGTCACCTTCGCGGAAACTCATGCCCTTCACGCCCGAGGTGGCGCGGCCCATCGGGCGCAGCGCGTCGTCGGTCGCCGTGAAGCGGATCGACTGCGCCTTCTTGCTGATCAGCAGCAGGTCGTCCTCGGCGGACACCAGCTCGGCGCCGATCAGCTCGTCGTCGCCGCCATCCTCGGTCTCCCGGAGGTTGATCGCGATGACGCCACCCGAACGGGGCGAGTCGTAGTCCTTGAGCGCCGTCTTCTTCACCAGGCCGCCCTTGGTGGCCAGGATCAGGTAGGGCGCCGCCTCGTAGTCGCGGATCGCGAGGATCTGGGCGATCTTCTCGTCCGGCTGGAAGGCCAGCAGGTTCGCCACGTGCTGCCCGCGTGCGTCCCGGCCGGCGTCCGGCAGCTCGTACGCCTTGGAGCGGTAGACCCGGCCCTTGTTCGTGAAGAACAGCAGCCAGTGGTGCGTGGTGGAGACGAAGAAGTGGTCGACCAGGTCGTCCTGCTTCAGCTTCGTGCCGCGCACGCCCTTGCCGCCGCGCTTCTGCGAGCGGTAGTCCTCGGTCTTGGTCCGCTTGACGTAGCCGCCGTGCGTGATCGTGACGACGATGTCCTCTTCGGCGATCAGGTCCTCGATGGACATGTCCCCGTCGAAGGGAACCAGCTTGGAACGCCGGTCGTCGCCGAACTTCTCGACGATCGCCGCCAGTTCCTCGCTCACGATGGAGCGCTGACGGTCCTCCGAGGCCAGGATCGCGTTGTACTCGTTGATCTTGGCCTGGAGCTCGTCGTGCTCGGCGACGATCTTCTGCCGCTCCAGGGCCGCGAGGCGGCGGAGCTGCATCTCGAGGATGGCGTTCGCCTGGATCTCGTCGATCTCCAGCAGGCCCATCAGGCCCTCGCGCGCGATCTCGACGGTGTTGCTGCGCCGGATCAGCGCGATGACCTCGTCGATCGCGTCCAGGGCCTTGAGCAGACCGCGCAGGATGTGGGCGCGCTCCTCCGCCTTGCGCAGGCGGAAGCGCGTGCGCCGGACGATGACCTCGATCTGGTGCTGTACCCAGTGGCGGATGAAGGCGTCGATCGACAGCGTGCGCGGCACGCCGTCCACCAGGGCCAGCATGTTCGCGCCGAAGTTCGTCTGCAGGTCGGTGTGCTTGTACAGGTTGTTCAGCACGACCTTGGCGACCGCGTCGCGCTTGAGGACGATCACCAGGCGCTGGCCGGTCCGCGACGAGGTCTCGTCGCGGACGTCGGCGATGCCGCCGATCTTGCCGTCCTTCACCAGGTCGGCGATCTTCTGCGCGAGGTTGTCCGGGTTGGTCTGGTACGGGAGTTCCGTGACCACCAGGCACTGGCGGTTCTGGATCTCCTCGACCTCCACCACCGCGCGCATCGTGATGGAGCCGCGACCGGTCCGGTACGCCTCCTCGATGCCCTTGCGGCCCACGACCAGGGCGCCCGAGGGGAAGTCCGGGCCCTTGATCCGCTCCAGGAGCGCGTCCAGCAGCTCCTCGTGCGTGGCCTCCGGGTGCTCCAGCGCCCACTGGGCGCCGGCCGCGACCTCGCGCAGGTTGTGCGGCGGGATGTTGGTGGCCATGCCGACGGCGATGCCGGCGGAGCCGTTGACGAGCAGGTTCGGGAAGCGCGCCGGCAGGACCGTCGGCTCCTGGTTGCGGCCGTCGTAGTTGTCCGTGAAGTCGACGGTCTCCTCGTCGATGTCCCGGAGCATCTCCATGGCCTGCGGCATGAGCTTGCACTCGGTGTAGCGCATCGCGGCCGCCGGGTCGTTGCCCGGAGAGCCGAAGTTGCCGTTCGAGTCCACCAGCGGCATGCGCATCGACCACGGCTGGGCCAGGCGGACCAGCGCGTCGTAGATCGAGGAGTCACCGTGCGGGTGGTAGGTGCCCATGACGTCGCCGACGACGCGGGCGCACTTGTAGAAGCCCTTCTCGGGCCGGTAGCCGCCGTCGTACATCGCGTACAGCACGCGGCGGTGCACCGGCTTGAGGCCGTCGCGCACGTCGGGCAGCGCACGCGAGACGATGACGGACATCGCGTAGTCGAGGTAGGAGCGCTGCATCTCCGTCTCGAGCCCGACGGGCTCGATGCGCAGCACGGGCTGCTCCTCCGCGGGGGTCTCTGCGGTGGGGGTGGTTTCGTCGGCCATTGCTGGTCAGAAGTCCTTTCAGGCGGCGGTCAGCGGAGCCGACTCAGATGTCGAGGAAGCGGACGTCCTTGGCGTTGCGCTGGATGAAGGAGCGACGTGCCTCGACGTCCTCGCCCATCAGCACCGAGAACAGGTCGTCGGCCTGCGCCGCGTCGTCCAGCGTGACCTGGCCGAGGACGCGGTGGTCCACGTCCATGGTGGTGACGCGCAGCTCCTCGGCGTTCATCTCGCCCAGACCCTTGAAGCGCTGGATCGAGTCTTCCTTGATCCGCTTGCCGTTCTGCTTGCCGAGCTCGACCAGGGCATCGCGCTCGCGGTCCGAGTACGCGTACTCGAAGTCGTCCCGGCCCCACTTGATCTTGTAGAGCGGCGGACGCGAGAGGTACACGTGCCCGGCCTCGACCAGCGGCCGCATGAAGCGGAAGAGGAAGGTCAGCAGCAGGGTGTTGATGTGCTGGCCGTCGACGTCGGCGTCCGCCATCAGGATGATCTTGTGATAGCGGAGCTTCTCGATGTCGAAGTCCTCGTGCACGCCGGTGCCGAAGGCGCTGATCAGCGCCTGGACCTCGGTGTTCTGGAGGATCTTGTCGATACGGGCCTTCTCGACGTTCAGGATCTTGCCGCGGATGGGCAGGATGGCCTGGTACATCGGGTTGCGGCCGGACTTCGCGCTGCCGCCGGCGGAGTCACCCTCGACGATGAAGATCTCGCACTTGGTCGGGTCGTTCGACTGGCAGTCGGACAGCTTGCCCGGCAGCGAGGCGCTCTCCAGCAGGCCCTTGCGGCGGGTCAGGTCGCGGGCCTTGCGGGCCGCGACGCGCGCCGTGGCGGCCTGGATGGCCTTGCGCACGATGTCCGCGGCCTCGACCGGGTTGCGGTCGAACCAGTCGTTGAGGTGCTCATGGACGACCTTCTGCACGAAGGTCTTGGCCTCCGTGTTGCCCAGCTTGGTCTTCGTCTGGCCCTCGAACTGCGGCTCGCCCAGCTTGACCGAGATGATCGCCGTCAGGCCCTCGCGGATGTCCTCGCCGGCGAGGTTGTCGTCCTTCTCGCGGAGCAGCTTCTTGTCGCGCGCGTAGCGGTTGACCAGACCGGTCAGCGCCGCGCGGAAGCCCTCCTCGTGGGTGCCGCCCTCGTGCGTGTGGATCGTGTTCGCGAAGGAGTAGACGCCCTCGGTGTACTGCGAGTTCCACTGCATCGCGATCTCGACCGAGAGCATGCGCTCCTTGTCCTCGGCCTCGACGTCGATGACGGTCGGGTGGATCAGCTCGCCCTTGCGCGAGTTGAGGTACTTCACGAAGTCGACGATGCCGCCCTCGTAGTAGTACTTCACCGTGCGGGCCGTGGGCTCGGCCACGTCCGCGTCGGGGTCGTCCGCGCCCACGGTGGCCTTCGCCGACTCGCGCTCGTCCGTCAGCGAGATCGTCAGGCCCTTGTTGAGGAAGGCCATCTCCTGGAAGCGCCGCGACAGCGTCTCGAAGGAGTACTCGGTCGTCTCGAAGATGTCCGGGTCGGCCCAGAACGTCACCGACGTGCCGTGCTCGTCGGTCTCCTCGTTCCGCGCCAGCGCCGCGGTCGGGACACCGAGCTTGTAGTCCTGGGTCCAGCGGTAGCCGTCGGTCTTGACCTCGACCGCGACCTTGGTCGACAGGGCGTTGACGACGGACACACCCACACCGTGCAGACCGCCGGAGACGGCGTAGCCGCCGCCGCCGAACTTGCCGCCCGCGTGCAGGACGGTCAGGACGACCTCGACGGCCGGCTTGCCCTCGGAGGGCACGATGCCGACCGGGATGCCGCGACCGTTGTCGACGACGCGGACGCCGCCGTCGGCGAGGATCGTGACGTCGATGGTGTCCGCGTGCCCGGCCATGGCCTCGTCGACGGAGTTGTCGACGACTTCCTGGACGAGGTGGTGCAGACCTCGCTCACCGGTCGAGCCGATGTACATGCCGGGCCGCTTGCGGACCGCGTCCAGGCCCTCGAGGACCTGGATCGCACTGGCGTCGTAATTCTTCTCGTTGGAGTCGCCGGAATCGGCCACGAAGCGCCCTTTCTGGCACAGCGCAGCCCGTACTCCCGGACCAGCGTGTGCGCCGGAGGAGCGGCCGCGTCGATCTGCGTTGTCTGCGTGATCCCGCGAACGGGCGGGATTTCCTCCAGTCTACCGGTACCACGGACATGAATGGGGGTTTGCCGGTACCTGAGTCCGCATGTGCCGCCCTGAACCGCCACTCTCCGACTCCCCATATCCGGGAAGGGGCTCAAAGAGGCTCACACGGGCACCCAGCCCCTCGGCCTGTCAACCTCCGACTACCGTGAGGGACACCACCCGCCCCACCCCCGCCGACAGGACCGAACGAGCCCCCCGGGACCGAACCACCCCAGTGAGACCAAGCCCACCCACGACGGCCCCAAACCCAGCCACGGCGGGGCCAAACCCAGCCACGACGGACCCCAACCCAGCCACGTCGCGGCCAACCCAGCCCCGCCGGCGCTTGAGGCGCGGGGCCCGGGGCGGAGCCCCGAATCCCTGAGCCGCACCAAACCAGCCAGACCGGCCACATCCAGCCCACCGCCCGACCCTCCCGGCTCCCCCCAAACCCAGATCCGGGCTCAGGGGGCCGAACCCAGCCACAGCAGGCCCCAACCCAGCCACGACGGGACCAAATCCAGCCTCGCCGGCGCTTGAGGCGCGGGGCCCGGGGCGGAGCCCCGAATCCTGGACCCGCACCAACCCAGCCAGACCGGCCCCATCCAGCCACGGCACGGCCAAACCCAGCCTCGCCGGCGCTTGAGGCGCGGGGCCCGGGGCGGAGCCCCGAATCCTGGACCCGCACCAACCCAGCCAGACCGGCCCCATCCAGCCCCTCCGGCGCTTGAGGAGCGGGGTCCGGGGCAGCCCCCGGGACCGGCACCGCCGGGGGCTACCCGTACGTGTCGCCCGGCCCCGAACCCCCCGGCGCCCGCCAGGGCCCGTACGGCTTGGGCCGCCCCCCAGGCCCCCGCACCTGGATCATCCGCACCGTCCCCTGCCCCAGCTCCGCGTTCAGCCGCGCCACCAACTGCGGAGCCAACAGCTTCAGCTGCGCCGCCCACGCCGAAGAGTCACACCGCACCACCAGCTCCCGGTCCTCGTACCGCTCCGGTACGCAGTGCGCCGCGATCTCCGGCCCCACGATCTCCGGCCAGCGCTCCATCACGCCCGCCACCGCCATCGGCATCTCCCAGCCGCGCTCCGTGCGCAACCGGTCCAGCGCCGCCATCAACGGCATCGGGTCCCGCCCGTCCGCCCGCGCCCCCGACCGCAGCCCGGGCTGCTGCTGCCGCCTGCGCCCGGCGCCCGCCGCGTTCCCCCGGGCCCGCGCCTGCTCCCGCGCCGCGGCCAGCGCCTGCCGCGCCAGGTCCACCCCCGAGGCCTCCGGCACCTTCCGGGGTTCCTTGC
Organism: Streptomyces sp. NPDC088762; assembly: GCF_044750905.1. Lineage (NCBI taxonomy): Bacteria > Bacillati > Actinomycetota > Actinomycetes > Kitasatosporales > Streptomycetaceae > Streptomyces > Streptomyces sp. NPDC088762. Next base: position 538,961 of record NZ_JBIVKT010000001.1, on the reverse strand, counting down.
CCGGGCCGACGCCCTGACCCGCACCCTGGCCGCCGCCGCGACCGCCGCCACCCTGCTCGCTCACCGCCGGGTCACCTCACCGCCGGACACCCCGAACCGCGCCCCCACCAGCACACCCGGAACGTCATCGTCCACCGCCGCCGTCACCAGCACCTGCTCCGCCGGAGCCACCAGCTCGGCCAGCCGCTCCCGGCGCCGCGCGTCCAGCTCCGCGAACACGTCGTCCAGGATCAGCACCGGCTCGTTCCCCTCCGACCGCAGCAGCTCGTACGACGCCAGCCGCAGGGCCAGCGCGTACGACCACGACTCCCCGTGGCTCGCGTACCCCTTGGCCGGCAGCTCGCCCAGCCGCAGCAGCAGATCGTCCCGGTGCGGACCGACCAGGGTCACGCCCCGCTCGATCTCCTGCTTGCGCACCTCCGACAGCGCCGCCAGCAGCACCTCGTAGATCGCCTCGCGGCTGCGCGCCGCCCCGCTGTCCACCGGCTCGCCCGCGGAGGACTTGTACGAGAGCCCCAGCGGGCCGCCGCCCGGCGCGAGCTGCTCGTACGCCTTGTCCGCCAGCGGCAGCAGCGTCGCGATCAGATCCAGCCGCTGCGCCAGCAGCTCCGCGCCCGCGCGCGCGAGGTGCTGGTCCCACACGTCCAGGGTCGACAGGTCCATCGACCGCCCCCCGTGCCGGCGCGCCATCGCCGCCGACTTCAGCAGCGTGTTCCGCTGCTTCAGCACCCGCTCGTAGTCCGACCGGACCCCCGCCATCCGCGGCGACCGCGCCGTGACGAGCTCGTCCAGGAACCGCCGCCGCTCCCCCGGGTCCCCCTTCACCAGCGCCAGGTCCTCCGGTGCGAACAGCACCGTCCGTACGATCCCCAGCACATCCCGCGGTCTGACCTGCGAGGACCGGTTTATCCGGGCCCGGTTCGCCCGCCCGGGATTCAGCTCCAGCTCGACCAGCTGCTGCCGCTCGCCCTGGGTGACGGCCGCCCGGATGATCGCCCGGTCCGCCCCCATCCGTACGAGGGGGGCGTCCGAGGAAACCCGGTGGCTGCCCAGCGTCGCGAGGTATCCGATCGCCTCGACCAGGTTCGTCTTGCCCTGGCCGTTGGGGCCCACGAAAGCCGTGACGCCCGGGTCGAGGGGGACCTCGGCCCGGGTGTACGAGCGGAAGTCGGCCAATGAGAGATGCGAGACATGCATACGGCGCCGACCTCCCCCGGCTTCCTGCTGCTGTACTGCTCTACCGCTGTGCTGCTCTGTGTCGCCGTGAGGACGGCGAAGACCGCGCCGGAGCTACTTCTTCTCCACCGCGTGCCCGCCGAACTGGTTGCGCAGCGCGGCGATCATCTTCATCTGGGGGGAGTCCTCCTGACGGGACGCGAACCGCGCGAACAGCGAGGCCGTGATCGCGGGCAGCGGAACGGCGTTGTCGATCGCCGCCTCCACCGTCCAGCGGCCCTCGCCCGAGTCCTGGGCGAAGCCGCGCAGCTGCTCGAGGTGCTCGTCCTCGTCCAGCGCGTTCACGGCCAGGTCCAGCAGCCAGGAACGGATGACCGTGCCCTCCTGCCAGGAACGGAAGACCTCGCGGACGTCGGTGACCGAGTCCACCTTCTCCAGGAGCTCCCAGCCCTCGGCGTAGGCCTGCATCATGGCGTACTCGATGCCGTTGTGGACCATCTTCGCGAAGTGGCCCGCGCCGACCTTGCCGGCGTGCACGGCGCCGAACTCGCCCTCCGGCTTGAGGGCGTCGAAGACCGGCTGTACCGCAGCGACGTGCTCCTTGTCGCCGCCGTACATGAGGGCGTAGCCGTTCTCCAGGCCCCACACGCCGCCGGAGACACCGCAGTCGACGAAGCCGATGCCCTTGGCCTTCAGCTCCTCGGCGTGCTTCTCGTCGTCGGTCCAGCGCGAGTTGCCGCCGTCGACGACGATGTCGCCGGGCGAGAGCAGCTCCGCCAGTTCGTCGACGGTGGACTGCGTCGCCGCACCCGCCGGGACCATCACCCACACCACGCGGGGGGCCTGCAGGCTGTCCACAAGCTCCTGCAGGCTGTGGACATCGGCGAGGTCCGGGTTGCGGTCGTATCCGATGACGGTGTGGCCTGCGCGGCGGATGCGCTCGCGCATGTTGCCGCCCATCTTGCCGAGACCGACGAGACCAAGCTCCATCAGGTGGTTCCTTAAGCGTTGTGACCGTCTGTGCCGGATTCCCCGGTTCCGGGGGCACCCAGGCTCCGAGCCTACGCCGGGCGGCCCCCGCGGGCCCCACGGGCGCTCCCGCGGCAGGCCGTCGGCGTGGCCCGGCGCGGCGGGGAAAGCCGTCGGGCCCGGCCCGCAGCCTGCGAGACCGGGCCCGACGTACGAGGGCGTCAGCCGGACAGGCGGACCGGCATGATCAGGTACTTGTACGCCTCGTCGGCTTCCGCGTCGACGGCCGGGCGGCCGCTGAGCAGCGCCGGCTTGGTGGACGTGGTGAAGCTCAGCTGCGCGGCGGGCGAGTCGATCGCGCTCAGGCCGTCGAGCAGGAAGGTCGGGTTGAAGGCGATCGAGATGTCGTCGCCCTCCAGCTTGGCGTCCACACGCTCCACAGCCTGTGCATCGTCGCTGGAACCGGCCTCGAGGATCAGCACGCCCTGCTCGAAGCTGAGGCGGACCGGGGTGTTGCGCTCGGCGACGAGGGCCACGCGCTTGACGGCCTCGACGAACGGGGCGGTCTCGATCACGGCGATGGAGTTGAACTCCGTCGGGAAGAGCGTGCGGTACTTCGGCAGGTCGCCCTCGAGGAGGCGGGTGGTGGTGCGGCGGCCGGCGCCCTCGAAGCCGATGAGGCCCTCACCGGCGCCGGAGCCCGACAGCGCCAGGGTGACGGTGTCACCGCTGGTCAGGGACTTGGCGGTGTCCAGGAGCGTCTTCGCGGGCACCAGGGCCACGGCGGACGCGTCCGGGTTCTCCGGCTTCCACAGGAACTCGCGGACCGCGAAGCGGTAGCGGTCGGTGGAGGCGAGGGTGACGCGGTCGCCCTCGATCTCGATGCGGACACCGGTCAGCACGGGCAGCGTGTCGTCGCGGCCGGCGGCGATGGCGACCTGGGCGGCGGCGGAGGCGAAGACCTCACCGGGGACGGTGCCGGTCGCGGTCGGCATCTGCGGCAGCGCCGGGTATTCCTCCACAGGCAGGGTGTGGAGTGTGAACCGCGAGGAGCCGCAGACCACGACCGCCCGTACACCGTCTGTGGAAATCTCCACGGGGCGGTTGGGGAGGGCGCGGCAGATGTCGGCGAGCAGGCGGCCGGAGACGAGGACGGTGCCGTCCTCCTCGACGTCCGCCTCGACGGAGACGCGGGCCGAGACCTCGTAGTCGAAGCCGGAGAGGCTCAGCGTGCCGTCCTCGGCCTTGAGCAGCAGGCCCGCGAGAACGGGCACGGGCGGCCGGGCCGGGAGGCTGCGGGCAGCCCAGGCCACCGCCTCCGCGAGTACGTCGCGCTCCACCCGGATCTTCACCGGAACCGCCTCCTGCTGTTGCTCGCTCGTCTGCCGGCCTTCGTCGTCGGCTCGTCGATGCCTCGACCGATGCCGGGGACCAGTCTGACGTACGGCGCCGACAGTCGTGGCTGCCGGCGGTCAAGTCGGGAGCGAGGAGCCGGGGCGGCCGACCGACGAGTTGTGCACAGGGCCTGCTTGAAAACCGAAACCGGCCTAACTCTCCATAGGGGTAGTAGTAGGGCCTGTGGAAACGGTGGATAAGCCCGTTCTCGCAGGTCATCCCGCGTTTTTTATCCCCACACCCTGTGGGTGGCACCGGTGGACAACACGGTGTCCCTGTGGAGAACGAAAAGTTCTGCACAGGTCGTCCCCAGGAGGCCCCGACTACTCCACAGGTGTGTCCCCAGCTTTCCCCCGGTACTCCACAAGCCAAACGTCCACCTTGGTGTGACGGCTTTCACTCCGGGCGGTGAGGAGGGGTGGCGCGTTGCCGAACAGTGGACAACGGTGTGGAGAAGGGATCGGATCCTGTGCACAGGGTGCGGAAAACTGTGGGCAGCCGGTGGACAACGCGGTGGACAGTCCTGTGGACGAATTCTCTGTCCACAGCCTGTGGATGACGGTCGCGCACAATTCCACAGGGGGCTGACCTGCCCTGATGGTGCCTCACCCCGTACCCCTGTGGACAGATTGTGGGTGACGGATCGCGTCCCCAGGGTGTGGACGGAAGAAAGTCGGTGAATCTGTGGATGACTTGCCCATCAGGGGGCGTATTCGAACAGGTCAGGGGCGCGCGCATGAAGAAGGGCGCCCCCGTCATGACCCGGGAGCGCCCTCGGCGAGCGTGTGAAGGGGCTCTGGCGCAGCCGCCGAGCCCCCCGCTCAGGCGTTCTTGATGCGGTTGGTGAGCTCCGTGACCTGGTTGTAGATGGAGCGGCGCTCGGCCATCAGCGCGCGGATCTTGCGGTCCGCGTGCATGACGGTGGTGTGGTCGCGGCCGCCGAACTGCGCCCCGATCTTGGGCAGTGAGAGGTCGGTGAGCTCCCTGCACAGATACATGGCGATCTGGCGGGCGGTGACCAGCACCCGGCTGCGCGAGGAACCGCACAGGTCGTCCACCGTGAGGCCGAAGTAGTCGGCGGTGGCCGCCATGATGTCGCCGGCGGTGATCTCGGGCGCGCTGTCCTCGCCGCCGGGGATCAGGTTCTTGAGGACGTCCTCGGTCAAGCCCAGGTCGACCGGCTGCCGGTTGAGGCTCGCGAAGGCCGTGACGCGGATCAGCGCCCCCTCCAGCTCGCGGATGTTTCGCGAGATGCGGGAGGCGATGAACTCCAGTACCTCCGGCGGGGCGTTGAGCTGCTCCTGGACGGCCTTCTTGCGCAGGATCGCGATACGGGTCTCCAGCTCGGGCGGCTGGACGTCGGTGATCAGGCCCCACTCGAAGCGGTTGCGGAGCCGGTCCTCGAGGGTGACGAGCTGCTTGGGCGGCCGGTCGGAGGAGAGGACGATCTGCTTGTTGGCGTTGTGGAGCGTGTTGAAGGTGTGGAAGAACTCCTCCTGCGTCGACTCCTTGCTCGCGAGGAACTGGATGTCGTCGACGAGCAGGATGTCCATCTCGCGGTAGCGCTTGCGGAACGCGTCGCCCTTGCCGTCGCGGATGGAGTTGATGAACTCGTTGGTGAACTCCTCGGAGCTCACGTACCGCACGCGGGTGCCGGGGTAGAGGCTCCGCGCGTAGTGCCCGATGGCGTGCAGCAGGTGGGTCTTGCCCAGACCTGACTCCCCATAGATGAAGAGGGGGTTGTACGCCTTCGCGGGCGCCTCGGCGACGGCCACCGCTGCGGCGTGCGCGAAGCGGTTGGAGGCGCCGATGACGAAGGTGTCGAAGAGGTACTTGGGGTTCAGCCTCGCGGTCGGCTCGAGCGGCCCGGAGGTGGAGCCGCCGGAGGGGGCCGGGGGCGCTGCGGGCCGGCCGGGGGCCTGGCGCGGCGAGGGCTGCTCGTACTGCTGCTGCTCGTACTGGTGCTGATTGTGCTGCTGGTGCGACTGCTGGGAGTCGTACGGGGAGGGTTCGTACGGCTGCTCGTAGGACCCCTGCTCGTAGGCGGAGGGCTCGGACTGCTGGAGGTAGCCCGGCTGCGGGGAGGCGTAGGGGTCGCGCTCGGGGAAGCCGCCGAGGCGGGGCTGCTGCCAGCCGTAGTCGTCCTGCTGCCCGCCGCGGGGCCAGGCGCCGGGCTCGGGGCGCTGCTGCTGGTAGTCCGGATAGGCGGGACGCGCGGTGGGCAGCTGGTCGTCGGAGGACTGGCCCGGTCCGCCGGGACCGCCGCCGGTGCGCTGGCCGGCGTAGGGCTCGTAGTCACCGCGCTGCTGGACGGGCGGGGCGGGCGGTGCGGGCTCGCCGGCGGAGTCGTCCACGGTGATGGCGATCCGGATGGGGCGGCCGCACTCCCGGCTCAGGGCGTCGCTGATGAGGGGGGCGAGGCGGCCTTCGAGGACGCGCTTGCCCCATTCGTTGGGGACGGCCAGCAGCGCGGTGTCGGCGACGAGTGCCAGGGGCTGGCACCGCTCGACCCACTGCTTGTCCTTGGGTTCGACCCCGGGCTGTCCCTCCCCGAGGAGCTTTTCGAGCACCCTTGGCCACACTGCGGCAAGATCGGCAGGTACGTCAGCCACAGAGCACGCTCTCTCACAGGAGTCCCACGAATGTGTGGTTCTTTGGGACGGTCGGGACGAAAAATCCGGGATCAGACAACGGTAGTCAGGCCAGCGGGTACGGTTCAAGTCGTTGTCCACAGGCTGTGCACAGTGTGGGGCAGCCTCGGCTCGGTTTGACCGGATGGCGTAGCCGCGCGTACCGTAACGAGGTCGAGTTGTCGATGGCTGCTGCCGCCTGCCTACCGATGGGCGAAGATCACTTTTTGTGATCGTTTAGCGGTGCCACTCGGGCGAACACGCGAGTTTCCTCGTGGGCGCACGGTGACAGCCAGGCGATGTCCCGCCACAACGATTCATTCTCTGGAGCCCCCGAGTGAGCAAGCGCACCTTCCAGCCGAACAACCGCCGTCGTGCCAAGACCCACGGCTTCCGCCTGCGGATGCGTACCCGTGCCGGTCGCGCGATCCTCGCGAACCGCCGTGGCAAGGGCCGCGCCGCCCTTTCCGCGTAACAACACGCAGGTCGTGACGTCGTGCTGTCTCCCGAAAATCGGCTGAGGCGGCGCGAGGACTTCGCGAGCGCGGTACGCCGAGGGCGTCGGGCTGGTCGCCCGCTCCTCGTCGTCCACCTACGTACAAGCGGTGCAACGGACCCGCACGAGCCGGGGGAGATCGATCCCTCGACGCGTGCGGGTTTCGTCGTCAGCAAGGCTGTCGGCGGTGCCGTCGTCCGTAACCGGGTCAAGCGCCGTTTGCGGCATCTCGTCCGCGAGCGGCTGCCCCAGCTGCCCGCCGGTAGCCTGGTGGTGGTACGTGCGTTGCCCGGAGCGGGTGACGCCCGCCCCGACGAACTGGCCCGGGACCTGGACGCCGCTCTGACGCGGCTCCTGGGAGGCGTGGCTCGATGAAGTACCCGCTGCTCGCTTTGATCAAGCTGTACCAGTGGACGATCAGTCCGCTGCTCGGGCCGGTGTGCCGGTATTACCCGTCGTGTTCGCGCTACGGGTACACGGCCATCGACCGGCATGGTGCGGTGAAGGGGACGTTCCTGACCGCCTGGCGGATCCTCCGGTGCAATCCGTGGTCCCCGGGCGGCGTGGACCACGTCCCACCCCGTAAACGCCCGCGTTGGCACGAGCAGCTGCGCAGTGCGTTGCGTAGATCTCGCAATGCTCAAGGAGCCTGATTAGTGGACACGATTGCCAGTCTGTTCAGCTTTATCACCACACCCGTCTCGTGGATCATCGTCCAGTTCCACACGCTGTACGGGGCGATCTTCGGTGCGGACAGTGGGTGGGCCTGGGGCCTGTCCATCGTGTCCCTGGTGATCTTGATCCGTATCTGTCTGATCCCGCTCTTCGTGAAGCAGATCAAGGCGACGCGCGGCATGCAGGCGCTCCAGCCGAAGATGAAGGCGATCCAGGAGCGCTACAAGAACGACAAGCAGCGTCAGTCCGAAGAGATGATGAAGCTGTACAAGGAGACGGGTACCAACCCGCTCTCCTCGTGCCTTCCCATCCTGGCGCAGTCCCCGTTCTTCTTCGCGCTCTACCACGTGCTCGCGAGCATCGCCAACGGCAAGACCATCGGCGTGATCAACCAGTCGCTGCTGGAGAGTGCTCGTCAGGCGCACATCTTCGGGGCCCCTCTGGCGGCCAAGTTCACGGACAGCGCCGACAAGGTCGCAAGCCTCAACGCCTCGATCACCGACGTCCGCATCGTGACGGCGGTCATGATCGTCCTGATGTCGCTGTCGCAGTTCTACACCCAGCGTCAGCTGATGCAGAAGAACGTCGACCTCTCGGTCAAGACGCCGTTCATGCAGCAGCAGAAGATGCTGATGTACATCTTCCCGCTGATCTTCGCGGTCATGGGCATCAACTTCCCCGTCGGTGTCCTCGTCTACTGGCTGACCACGAACGTGTGGACCATGGGTCAGCAGATGTACGTGATCAACCAGAACCCGACGCCGGGCAGCAAGGCGCAGGACCAGTACCTGACCCGTCTGCTGAAGCACATCAGCTCGCACGGTGAGGTCAAGGGCCGGGGCAAGAAGAAGATCGTCGCGGCGATCGTGGCCAAGGGTCCGGACCGCAACGACAACGAGCGCAAGTTCATCACCGCCCTGACCAAGCAGGGGATGGCCGCCCAGGCGGACGGCTCCGTGATCAAGAGTTCCGAGGCCACGGCAGACGCGGATGCGGCGAGCGGCGGTGCCGCCAAGCGGCAGCAGCCGAAGCGGCAGACGAAGTCGAAGCGCCAGACGCCCAGCAAGCCCTCTCCCAAGAAGTAAGAAGGAGTCCCTCCCGTGACGGAAGGCACCACCACCGCCGCCGCTGAGGGCGGCGACACCCTGACCCGCCTCGAGCAGGAGGGTGAGATCGCGGCCGACTACCTCGAGGGTCTGCTGGACATCGCCGACCTGGACGGCGACATCGACATGGACGTCGAGGCCGACCGGGCCGCGGTGTCGATCGTCAGTGACTCGGCCAGCCGTGACCTGCAGAAGCTCGTGGGCCGCGACGGTGAGGTCCTGGAGGCTCTCCAGGAGCTGACCCGCCTCGCCGTGCACCGGGAGACCGGGGACCGGAGCCGGCTGATGCTGGACATCGCCGGGTTCCGCGCCAAGAAGCGCGAGGAGCTGGCGGCGCTGGGCGCCAAGGCCGCCGCGGACGTGAAGGCGTCCGGCGAGCCGCTGAAGCTGGCCCCGATGACTCCGTTCGAGCGCAAGGTCGTCCACGACGCCGTGGCGGCCGCGGGTCTGCGGAGCGAGTCCGAGGGCGAGGAGCCGCAGCGCTTCGTCGTTGTGCTTCCGGCCTGATCGGTAGCGTGAGTGTTCGGCCCCGTCTGTCTCGCAGGCGGGGCCGATGTTTGTCAGCCTGGCATGTGAACAACCATGCGGTACGGAAGGACGGTCCCCGTGACGGAGGCAGCTGAGCTTCCCCCGGCGCCTGAAGAGGCGCGCGCGGTGTTCGGTGAGTTTTTCCCGGAAGCTGTGCGGTACGCGGAGCTGCTCGCGGACGCGGGAGTCAAGCGGGGCCTGATCGGGCCGCGTGAGGTGCCGCGGCTGTGGGAGCGGCACCTGCTGAACTGCGCCGTGCTCTCGGAGGTGGTGCCCCAGGGCGTCACCGTGTGCGACGTGGGGTCGGGCGCGGGTCTGCCCGGGATCCCGCTGGCCCTGGTGCGTCGTGATCTCAAGATCACGCTGCTGGAGCCGCTGCTGCGGCGGACGACCTTCCTCCAGGAGGTCGTGGAGCTCCTGGGCCTGGACCACGTCACGGTGGTGCGCGGGCGGGCCGAGGAGGTCCTCGGCAAGCTGCAGCCGGTGCACGTGGTGACGGCGCGAGCGGTGGCTCCGCTGGACCGGCTGGCCGGCTGGGGTGTGCCCCTGCTGCGTCCGTACGGGGAGATGCTGGCGCTGAAGGGCGATACCGCGGAGGAAGAGCTGGTATCGGCCAAGACGGCGCTGACGAAGCTCGGTGTGGTGAAGACCTCAGTGCTGCAGGTCGGCGAGGGTGTGGTGGAACCGCTGTCGACGGTGGTGCGGGTCGAGGTCGGAGAAAGCCCCGGTGGGGTGAGATTCGCGGCCAAGCGGGCTAAGGCCGCCCGGGTGGGACGGACTCGACGGCGGCGCTGAGTCTCCTGATACTCGGGGTTCCCAAAGAGGTGAGGCCTGTGTCGGGCCCTCGTTGGGCCCTATAGGTATGGATTTCGGAGTGTCGTAGCGGCCGGAAGTCTCCCTCCGGGCATCGTGTTTCACGTGAAACATCGCTCCCTGCTGCACGGAATCATCGGCCGCGGTCGTGCGGCTGCGTCCCCTCGCTCCCGCAAGGATGCGAGGGGGACGGAGTTGTCCACATCGGTGGATTCATCCACAGGAGTACAGGCCCCGCTGGTTCGCGACCCCGGTGGCATGGCAGGCTCTGTGCATCGCGAGCCTGATGTCGAGGAGAGTGACACCGTGCGGTCCGACGCCAACCTCGCGGGGCCGATGGCCGACCCGGTCCCCGGTCCCCGCTCTGAATCGGCGGGCGAGGATGTTTCACGTGAAACATCGCCTCCGCCCCTTGTAGACAACGACACCCCCATCGGCCGAGCCGCCCAGCTGGCGGTCCAGGCGCTGGGGCGCGCCGGCGAGGGGCTGCCCCGACCGGAGCAGACCCGGGTCATCGTCGTCGCCAACCAGAAGGGCGGCGTCGGCAAGACCACGACGACCGTGAACCTGGCGGCCTCGCTGGCACTGCACGGTGCCCGAGTCCTGGTGGTCGACCTCGACCCGCAGGGCAATGCCTCCACGGCCCTGGGCATCGACCACCACGCGGACGTGCCCTCGATCTACGACGTGCTCGTCGACAGTCGGCCCCTCCTGGAGGTCGTCCAGCCCGTGGTGGACGTGGAGGGCCTCTTCTGTGCCCCGGCCACGATCGACCTGGCCGGTGCAGAGATCGAGCTGGTATCGCTGGTGGCCCGCGAGAGCCGGCTGCAGCGGGCGATCCAGGCGTACGAGCAGCCGCTCGACTACATCCTGATCGACTGCCCGCCCTCCCTGGGTCTGCTGACGGTCAACGCCCTGGTGGCCGGCGCGGAGGTGCTGATCCCGATCCAGTGCGAGTACTACGCGCTGGAGGGCCTCGGTCAGCTGCTGCGCAATGTCGATCTGGTGCGGGCCCACCTGAATCCGGCGCTGCATGTGTCGACGATCCTGCTGACGATGTACGACGGCAGGACCCGGCTGGCCTCGCAGGTGGCGGAGGAGGTGCGCAGTCACTTCGGCAAGGAGGTGCTGCGGACGAGCATCCCGCGGTCGGTGCGTATTTCCGAGGCACCGAGCTACGGGCAGACGGTGCTCACGTACGACCCGGGTTCCAGTGGTTCCCTCTCCTATCTGGAGGCTGCGCGGGAGATCGCGTATCGCGGGGTCGGAATGCAGTACGAGGCCCAGCACGCCCATCTGGGCGCGGGCATGAACAGCACGCAGAATGCGGCGGAGGGGATCCAGTGAGCGAGCGACGTAGGGGTCTGGGGCGGGGACTCGGTGCGCTGATTCCCGCAGCTCCTCAGGAGAAGACGCCGCCGGTGATCGGTGCCGGGTCGACGTCCCCGTCGGCGGTGCCGGTGCTGACGCCGGAGCGAGGGGTCGCGGCGGCGAAGCTTGCTTCGCTGGCGCAGGCCGATGTTTCACGTGAAACATCGCGTGTGGTGGCAGTCGGCCAGCCCGTGCCGGCAGCGCCCGAAGCTCAGGTGGTGGCGGGAGCGACCTTCGCGGAGCTTCCGATGGACGCGATCACGCCGAACCCGCGGCAGCCGCGTGAGGTGTTCGACGAGGACGCGCTCGCCGAGCTGGTGACCTCCATCCAGGAGGTGGGTCTGCTCCAGCCGGTGGTGGTGCGGCAGTCGAACCCGGGTCGCTATGAGCTCATCATGGGCGAGCGGCGCTGGCGGGCCTGCCGGGAGGCCGGTCTGGAGAGCATTCCGGCGATCATCCGGGCCACGGACGACGAGAAGCTTCTGCTGGACGCGCTCCTGGAGAACCTTCACCGGGCCCAGCTGAATCCGCTGGAGGAGGCTGCGGCGTACGACCAGCTGCTCCAGGACTTCAAGTGCACCCATGACCAACTGGCGGACCGTATCGGCCGGTCGCGTCCCCAGGTGTCGAACACGCTGCGACTGCTGAAGCTGTCGCCGTCGGTTCAGCGCCGTGTGGCCGCCGGTGTGCTGTCGGCGGGGCACGCGCGGGCGCTGCTGTCGGTCGAGGATTCCGAGGAGCAGGACCGTCTGGCCCACCGGATCGTGGCCGAGGGTCTGTCGGTGCGTGCGGTCGAGGAGATCGTGACGCTGATGGGGTCGGAGCCCACGAGCGCGGTGAAGCCGAAGGGTCCGCGTGCGGGTGCCCGGGTGGCTCCCGCGCTCAGCGAACTGGCGACGCGGCTGTCGGACCGGTTCGAGACGCGGGTGAAGGTGGACCTGGGCCAGAAGAAGGGCAAGATCACCGTCGAGTTCGCCTCGATGGAGGATCTGGAGCGGATTCTGGGGACGCTGGCACCGGGCGAGGGCCGGGTGCTGGAGCAGGGCCTTTCCGGGGAGTGATCCCCTTCCCCTGAAGGGCGGATCGTGCTGGTGCGAACCGGTATGGTCCGCCCTTTTGCTGTCGAAAGAGCGAGGGGCAGTGGATACGATGCGTTCATGGGTCGTCGGCTGGTACCGCTCACGCTGGACAACCTCCAGGACCTGCCCCGTCGTTGCCGGTCCTGTGTGTTCTGGGAACTGGACCCGGTCAGCGGTGAGGCTGCGGTGAAAGCGGGTACGCCCGCGCTGGAGAAGGAAGCCTGGATCTCCGCCGTCCTCTTGGAGTGGGGATCGTGCGGCCGCGTGGTCTACGTGGATGAGGTTCCGGTGGGGTTCGTGCTGTACGCGCCGCCGGCGTACGTGCCGCGTGCGACCGCCTTTCCGACCAGTCCCGTTTCACCCGATGCCGTCCAGCTGATCACCGCCTGGATCATGCCGGGGTATCAGGGGCAGGGTCTGGGGCGGGTGATGGTCCAGACGGTGGCGAAGGATCTGCTCCGGCGCGGGTTCCGTGCCATCGAGGCGTTCGGGGACGCGCGGTGGGAGGGACCGGCGTGCCTCCTGCCGGCGGACCACTTGCTGGCGGTGGGCTTCAAGACGGTGCGTCCCCACCCGGTGCATCCGAGGCTGCGGCTGGAGCTCCGGTCGACGCTGTCGTGGAAGGAAGACGTGGAGCTGGCGCTGGACCGGCTGTTGGGTGCGGCGCGAAAGGAGCCCGCCCTGCGCCCGCTGTGAGCCGGAACGGTGATTCACCCGCAACGTGAAACGGGGCCGCCCTCCAAGGGGCGGCCCCGTTTCACGTGAAACATCGAACGGGTCAGGCGGTCTTGACCTCGACGAAGTCCGCGAGGTCGCGCAGGATGGCGGCCTTGGGCTTGGCACCGACGATGGTCTTGGCGACCTCGCCGCCCTGGTAGACGTTCAGGGTCGGGATGGACATGACGCCGTACTTGGCAGCCGTCGCCGGGTTCTCGTCGATGTTCAGCTTGACGATTTCGATCTGGTCGCCGTACTCGGCGGCGATGGCCTCGAGGGACGGCGCGATCTGGCGGCACGGTCCGCACCAGGCGGCCCAGAAGTCCACCAGTACGGGCTTGTCGCTCCTGAGGACCTCGGCATCGAAGTCAGCGTCGGTCACGTTCTTGAGGGTGCCGGCCACAGCGGCCTCCTTCTTCTTCCTACGGGGTGTGGGCTGGGGGGCTGGTGCGAGGGTCAGACGGGTCAGACCGCTGCGTGGGCCTTCTCGGCGTCCGCGAGGGCGGCGAGGAAGCGCTCGGCGTCGAGGGCGGCGGAGCAGCCGGTGCCGGCGGCGGTGATGGCCTGACGGTAGGTGTGGTCCACGACGTCGCCGGCGCCGAACACACCGGGCACGTTGGTCCGGGTGGAGGGGGCGTCGACCTTGAGGTAGCCCTCGGCGTCGAGTTCCAGCTGGTCCTTGAACAGCTCGGTGCGCGGGTCGTGGCCGACGGCGATGAAGAGGCCGGTCACGGGCAGCTCGGAGGTCTCACCGGTCTTGGTGTTGCGCAGGGTGAGGCCCGAGAGCTTCTGGTCGCCGTGGATCTCGGCGACCTCGCTGTCCCAGGCGAACTTGATCTTCGGGTCGGCGAAGGCGCGGTCCTGCATGGCCTTCGAGGCGCGCAGGGTGTCACGGCGGTGGACGATCGTGACGGACTTGGCGAACCGGGAGAGGAAGGTGGCCTCCTCGATCGCGGTGTCGCCGCCGCCGACGACGGCGATGTCGTGGTCCTTGAAGAAGAACCCGTCGCACGTGGCGCACCAGGAGACACCGCGGCCGGACAGGGCGTCCTCGTTGGGCAGACCGAGCTTGCGGTGCTGGGAGCCGGTGGTGACGATGACGGCCTTGGCGCGGTGGACCGTGCCGGCGGTGTCGGTGACGGTCTTGATCTCACCGGTGAGGTCGACGGCGACCACGTCGTCCGGGACGAGCTCGGCACCGAAGCGCTCGGCCTGGCCACGCATGTTGTCCATCAGGTCCGGGCCCATGATGCCGTCCTGGAAGCCGGGGAAGTTCTCCACCTCGGTGGTGTTCATCAGGGCGCCACCGGCGGTGACGGCACCTTCGAAGACCAGCGGCTTGAGCGAAGCGCGTGCGGTGTACAGGGCGGCGGTGTAACCGGCCGGCCCGGAGCCGATGATGATCACGTTTCGGACGTCGCTCACGGGTTTCTTCCTCGTCTCTGCGGACTGCGTGCTGCCTACCGGGGGCCGGTGCGGACTCTCACCCCACCCAACGGATCCTACGGCGCCTGCATTCCCCGCCCGTCCCGGTGCCGCTCCCCACGGGTCAGCTCCGGGGGTAGGTGCTCGTCAGCAGGGGCTTTCCGGGGGCTCCCGAAGCGTCGTTCTCACAGCCGGTGTCGACCACATAGGCATCCACGCGGGAGGAGTCGCCGGGGTGCGGCAGGACGAGGAGGTAGACGGCCGCGCCCTGGTAGCGGCCGCGCTCGGTGGCGAGCGGGGCGTCGGGCCGCCCGGTTGCGGCCTGGACGCAGGACGGCACGGCGGCTGCCCGCCGGTCGCCGGGGGCGATCCCCTGGGCGGGAGGGGTGTTCTCCACCCCATAGGTGTTGTTCAGTTCTCCGGAGTCGGTCCCGCTGGTCTGCGCGGAGGACAGCAGCTGCTGGACGTTCTTCTGGAGGCCCTGCGCGGTGTAGGCACCGGCTTCGACGGAAGGCTGAGCCGCGGAACTCGGAGCCTCGCTGCGGGCCGTGGTCCGGGTGGCGGTGCCGGACAGGTCGCTGAACAGGAAGATCCCGAGCGCGCAGGCCGCGGCCCCGGCCAGGCCCGTGAGGACGGCGATCCGGCGGCGGGCGCGGCGACGGCCGGGTCCGCTTGGGCCGGTCGGGTGACCGGAGGGCCGGTGGACGCCGGATCCGCCGACTGCGGCCGGCTGGGGGCGGCCCGTTTCACGTGAAACATCGCCCTCGGCCGCGGGCGTCCGAGGAGCCGCCACGGCCGGGGCCCGGGGACTGGTGGAGTCGAGGAGTGCTTCCGCCGCCAGGGCCGCGTCGATGCGGCCCGCGATGTCGGCGGGCATGCGGGCCGGTCCGGGGAGGGTGCCCAGCAGGGAGCGGATCTCCTCCAGGGAGGCGCGGACGTCGGCGCACAGCGGGCACTCGCCGAGGTGGCGGCGGATTTCGGCGGTCCGGGACGGGGAGAGGAGTCCTTCGGTCAGGTCGGAGATCTCCGAGACGTCCGGGTGCCGGATCGTGCCGGTCGTGCCGGTTGTGGGGCTCACGGTCGTCCACCTCCGCCCTTCACTGCGTCTGGGTCTGGATGCCTGTCGGCTGCCGCTGGTGGGACGGCTGTGCCCGGCGTCCGGTTCCTTCCCCGCTCGGCGGCGGTGTTATCCCCGGCATTCGTGCGCAGATGAGTGAGCAGCGGGAGCAGTTTCGCCCGGCCACGTGCGCAGCGGCTCTTCACGGTCCCGGCGGGGACATCGAGGATCTGCGCGGCCTCGGCGACGGGGTACCCCTGCATGTCGACGAGGACCAGAGCGGCCCGCTGATCGGCAGGGAGGGTCCTGAGGGCGGCCAGGAGCTGGCGGTGGAGGTCCTGGCGCTCCGCGGGGGCCTCGGCGGACTCGTGGGGCTCCAGGAGGCGCTCCAGGCGGTCCGTGTCATCGAGGGGCGCGGTCCTGCGGGAGGCGGCCTTGCGGGCCCGGTCGAGGCAGGCGTTGACGGTGATGCGGTGCAGCCAGGTGGTGACGGCGGAGTCCCCGCGGAAGGTGTGGGCGGCCCGGTAGGCGGAGACGAGGGCGTCCTGCACCGCGTCGGCGGCCTCCTCGCGATCGCCCAGCGTCCGCAGCGCCACGGCCCACAGCCGGTCCCGGTGCCGCCGCACGACCTCACCGAAGGCATCGGGGTCCCCGGCGACGTGCCGGGCCAGGAGCTCTTGGTCCTTTGCCGCGCGGGGGTCGTCGGCCGCAGGGCTCATGATTCCCCTCCTGGGTGGAAGCCGTGCACGTACTGAACCGGGTTCATCCCAGAGCTGGACCGTGCGGCCCGGTCCGTGGGGCTGTGAGCATTCTGTCCCCACAGCCCCGCCGTCCTGGCATGCCCGGAGCGGGAAGTGCTAGGAGTTCCGGGAGAAGACCACGTTCGAGACGCCCTGCTTGTAGCCGGCGCCGCTGTACTCGGAGGGACCGGACTTCGGCATGGCGGTAAGCCAAAGGACCACGTAGCGCGTCTTGACCGGAGCCGGCGCGACGAGCTCGAGCTGCTTGTCGGAGGTGGAACCGGAAGCGATCTTCTGCATGCTGCCGACGTGGGTCGACGACGACATGCTGGGTGCTGCGTAGATCGTCGCGGTCGTGTGGTCACCGCTGTACTTGAGCGCTATCGAGGCGGCGCTCACGTCTTGCTCCGAGCCGAGATCGAATACGAGGCCCAGACCCTCCTTGTAAGCGCCCAAGTCGGGACCGTCGTCGAAGGCATAGGTCCGCCAGAACGTGTTCGGGTCGTCGTCGTGGCTGTTCGAGGCGCCGTCGGTGTTCTGGGGCCTGCCGTCCGGGTAGTACTCCTCCGCCTTCTTGATGGACAGAGGGACACGCTCCGGCTTCTTCGGGGCGTCGTTGTTCTTGGGCTGGGAGTGGTTGGGGCCGTTGTCGCCCTGGGTGCCGTGGTCCAGGAGGGTGTCGGCCAGCTGCCAGCTGCCGAGGCCGAGGGCGGCGATCAGCAGGGCGGCGACGCCCCACTTCAGGGCCCGGCCGGTGCGGCTCTGGAGCGGAGGCGGCGGGGGCACGACCGAGACGGTCTGGGAGGAGGGCACACCGGGGGGCGTGGGGCGGCCGTAGCTGCCCTGCTGGTAGGTGGTGTGCTGGTATTCCGGCGGGGCGGTGAAGGCGGGCTCCGGCGGCCGGATGCGCGGCATCGCGGCGACGGCCTTGGCCAGCTCCTCCGGGGTGGTGCAGGCGGGCTCCTGACGGGACGCCGTGGCCCCGTCGTTGGCGAGGGCGCGCATGGCGAGCTCGCCCAGGCCCCGGTGGACGCCGGCGCGCACCTGGTCGGGGGCGATCAGACCGACTCCCTTGGGCAGGCCGGTGAGGCCGTAGGCGTCGTTCTCGTACGGCCAGCGCTGGGTCAGGGCGGCGTACAGGAGTGCGCCGATGGCCTCGGTGTCGGCGCGCTGCGGCGTGTCACTGGTGATCCCGCGCAGGGCGGCGTTCACGGCGAGGCCGCGGATGCGGTACTGGCCGGTGGAGGTGCGCAGTATCGCGCTGGGTGTCAGGCGCAGGTGGGCGAGGCCCTCGCGGTGGGCGGCGGTCATGGCCTGGGAGACCTGGCTGACGAGCTGGTAGGCCTCGTGGGCCTCCAGCGGCCCCGCGGCGAGGAGCGCGGTGAGCTCGGTGGCGTCGGGCAGCCATTCGTGGACGACGTAGACGAGGTCGTTCTCCTCGACGGCGTCGAGGACCTGGACGAACCGGGGGTCGCCGAGCAGGGCGGAGGAGCGGGCCGCCGCCAGCACGGAGCGGGCCCGCGGGTGGTCGGCGGGCAGCAGGTGGACGCCCACGGCCCGGCGCAGCTTCTCGTCCATCGCGCGCCAGCTGCTGAATCCGTCCACACGGGTGACGCACTCTTCGAGCCGGTAGCGTCTGGCGAGCTTGTGGCCGCTGTGGAGCTCGGGTGCGGCCGAGGGGGCCGCTGTCGTGCGCTCGCCGTCCTTGTCGGGCATGGGTCCGTCCGCGGCTCGTCCGTTCTGGGTGTCCACCCCGTCGGCCGTGACCTTGTCCGCTTCTGCGGCCAGCGGCTGGTCGCCGCTGTTGTCGGCCACGTCGACGGCAGCCGTGCTACGTTCCGCCACCGTCGTTCCCGCCTCCCCATCCGTTGCGCGCTGTCGGCCAGTCTGCGAAGCCATGCCAATTGTGCCCACAGTCCGGCGCTATGCACGACACGCGAAGGGGGGTGACGGTTGTGCGCATCAGCGCCCCAGACGTCCGCGGACCATTCCGACCATCGAGTTGAGTTCCTCGATCCGCATCCGCTTGGCGGCGATGAGGAACACGGCGGCCAGGGCGATGCCGCCGGCGACGAGGGCGGCGGCGGAGCCGGCAACTCCGCTGCCCAGCCACTGGGTGACAGCGTAGGCGGCGCCACCGCCCACGGCGGCCGCGGGGACGCAGGCCCCGGTGAGGCGGGCGTAGGTCCGCATCACGTGTGCGCCGTCGAGGTCGCCGCCCAGGCGGGTGCGCAGGCGCCGCCAGGCGACGCCGACGCCGACGGTGTAGCCCAGGCCGTAGGCGGCTGCCATGCCCACCACGGCCCAGCGGGCGGGGAGCACGAAGAAGGAGCCCGCGGACACCGCCGCGTTGACGGCGGCGACGATGACGGTGTTGTAGAAGGGCGTGCGGGTGTCCTCGTAGGCGTAGAAGCCGCGCAGGACGACGTACTGCACCGAGTACGGGATGAGTCCGAGGCCGAAGGCCATCAGGACGTAGCCGATGTTCTGGGCGCCGGCGCCGGATCCGGCGTACAGCAGGGTGGCCATGGGGACGCCGAGCGCGAGGAACGCGAAGGCGCAGGGCACGATCGCCACGGCCGAGGTGCGCAGGCCGTAGGAGATGTCGTCCCGGACGGCGGCCGCGTCCCCGTCGTGCGCGGAGCGCGAGATGCGCGGCAGGACGGCCGTCATGACGGAGACGGTGATGATCGCCTGGGGCATCTGCCACAGCAGCAGCGCGTAGTTGTAGGCGGTGATGCCGGTGCCGGGGTGGCCCTGCTTCTCGGCGATGGAGCCGGCCCAGGTGGCGAACTGGGTGACGACGACGAGCCCGATCTGGTTGGCGAGGACGAAGAAGAACGTCCACTTGGCCAGGCGGGCGGCCTTGCCGAGGCCGTGGCCCTTCCAGTCGAAACGCAGGCGGGGCTTGAAGCCCGCGTCGCGCAGGTAGGGCAGCATCGCGAGGGCCTGGACGGTGAGGCCGAGAAGGGTGCCCACACCCAGCAGGCGGATGCCGTCGGCGGTGACGGTGGTGGCGTTGACGCCCGAGGTGGTGAAGCCGCCGAAGGCCCAGATGAAGGCGCCGAAGGTGGCGATGACGACGATGTTGTTGAGGACCGGGGTCCACATCATGGCGCCGAAACGGCCGCGGGCGTTGAGGATCTGACCCAGGACCACGTGCACGCCCATGAAGAACATGGTGGGCAGGCAGTAGCGGGCGAAGGCGACCGCGACGTCCATCTGGTGCGGGTCCGAGGCGATCTTCGGCGACATCATCGTGATGAACACCGGTGCGGCGAGCACACAGATGGTGGTGATGGCGGCCAGCAGCACCACGACGAGCGTCAGCAGCCGGTTGGCGTAGGCCTCTCCCCCGTCGCTGTCGTTCTTCATGGCCCGGACCAGCTGCGGGATGAAGACCGCGTTGAGGGCGCCGCCACCGACCAGCACGTAGATCATCGTGGGGAGCGTGTTGGCGATCTGGTACGTGTCGTTGAAGGTGCCGACGCCGATGGCACCGGCGATGACGAGGGTCCGCAGGAAGCCGGTGATGCGGGAGACGATCGTGCCGGCCGCCATCAGAGCGCTGGACTTCAGGAGGCTGGAGGCGCGGCCGGCCGGCTTGCTCGGCGCCGGGGCGGCGACGGGGGCTTCCTCGGCCGGGGTGCGGGGCGCCGCTTCCTGGTCCCGGTAGAGGTGGGCGAAGGCGTCGGGTTCGGGCTGTTCGTCCGCGGCCTTGGTGACGAGGGAGTCCACGCCGACGAACTCGGTGGTGGCGGCCTGGTCGCCGTACGGCAGGTGGCGGGACGGGCCGTCCGGCTCGGGCGGCGGGGTCTGGGCCCAGACCCGGGGGTCGGGGGAGTACGCGGGAGCGGCCGGGGCCCCGTAGAGCGGGCCGGGCTCCCGGAAGGTGCCGGGCGGCGGCGGGGGGTGCGCGGCCCGGTCGTAGAGGACCTCGGCTACGGGATCCTGCGCGGACAGGTCCTGCGACCGGTACGGGTCGTGGTCGTAGGCGTCCTGGACGTACGGGTCGTGGTCCGGCGCGGGCGCAGGCGCGGGGACCTGCCCGGGCACCGGGGTGCCCGGGGCAGTGCCCTGGGAGGGCGCGGGCCCACCAGTGCCCTGCGCGCGGTCACCCTCGTACGGCGCGTTCATCGAAACCCCACCTCATCGTCCCCAGGCCGGCCGGCCACGGCATCGCTCAACGGTCCACTGTCTCACCCGTGCCGGACCCCTCGGTGCTTTGCGGTCCGGTGTCCGGGGACTCGTCACTCTGCTGCGTGCCCTCCTCGGCGGCGGCGCGGGCCGCGACCCGCTTGCGGCTGGCGTACATCTTGATGCCCGCGAGCACGAGCAGGAGCACACCGCCGGCGATGACGAGCATGACGGTGGGGGTGATCTCGGTGGCCTCGACGGTGAACGTGCGGGGCTTGCCGTAGGCGACGCCGTCCTTGGTGAAGAGCTGGGCGGTGACCTCGACGGGGCCGCTCGCGGTGGCGTTCGCCGTGAACTTGACCGTCTGGGTGTGGTCGCCCTGGACGGTGACCTGCTGCTCGGCCTGGCCGCTGTCACCGAACATCAGGCGGGTCGGGTTGGCCGACCGTACCCGCAGGACCAGGTCGTGGACGTCCTGGACGAGGCTGTTCTGGACGCTGACCGGGATAGTGGCGCTGTGTCCCGACAGCGTGGCGTCGGACTTCGGGATGACCTTGACCTTCTCGGTGAGGTCGATCAGGTATTCCTGGACCTGGTCCCGGTAGACCCGGCCCTCGTCCGGGCGGCCGCGCCAGGACGCGGACATCTCCCGGTTGGTCGCGTTGCCGAAGGGGATCTCGACGCGGTCGGGTGCCGCGAGGATCACCTTGAAGTGGTCGAGGGTGTTCTGGGTGGTGCGGATCTTCTCGAAGGCTGCCACCGGCAGCTCCTGCTTGCGCAGCGCCTCGGGGTACAGCCCGGCGCCGGGGACCTGGGTGGCCGCCCGCGGGTCGGGCTTGGCCGCGGCCGCGGCTTCGAGGTCGCCGGGCTGGGTCCAGCGGCCGGCCTGGAGGGCGCGCAGGGCGGTGGCCATGGTGGTCGCCTGGCTGAGGGACGGCATCCGCTGCGGGGCCACGACGAAGCTGCGCTGCTCGTCGGTCTTCTGGAGGTTCAGGGCCAGGCTGTGCGCGAGGAACTGCTGGACCGCGAGGGTCGAGGTCCCGGCACTGAGCATGTCGCCCTCGAAGGCGGTGGAGAGTTCCTCGTCGGCGACGACGGCCGTGACGCCCGCGCCGATGGGGCGGGCCGCCGAGGGGGTGTAGCCGAGGCTTCCGGTCTCGCTCAGGCTGTCGCTCCGGGTGAGCACGTTGTGCGCGCCGGCCGAGGTGGCGACGTTGACGATCGAGGGGTCGATGGCACCGTCCACGGGCCAGGAGAAGTCGGTGGACGCCGGGACGTGCAGCACCGTCTCGACGGCCTGCTTCGCCTTGTCGGTGGCGGGCCGCAGCTGGCCGAGGGTGCCCGAGACGTCCTTGCCGTGGTGGGCGAGGGAGGCGAGATCGGGGTCGGCGAAGGGCAGCGCGACGACCTTCTTGCCCTGCACGGCCGTTTCGAGGGAGCTCAGCCACTGCTCCGCGACGGCCTTGTTCTTGCCTTGGACGGACTTCCCGTCCGGAGTGCGGACCCGGTAGCCCTTCGTCATGGCGTCCACGGTGTAGAGCAGGTCGGGGTCGATGACCCAGGTGATCGGAAGTTCCTTGCCGAGCGAGACCATCTGCCCGAGGCGGCCCTGTGGCTTGAGCTCCTCGGCGAGGGAGTCGTCGAGGAAGACGGGGGTCTGGGTCTCGTCCGAGCCGGTCTCGGCGGTCACGTGGGTGGTGGAGATCAGCGGCCACACGTAGGTGAGCTGGGCGCGCTTGGAGGCGGCTTCCGGCTGCCAGGGCAGGAAGGTCCGCTCGATGCCCAGGACCTGCTCGACGGGCCGGCTCTCGGTCGCCCCCGACAGGGAGACGCCGAGCTGGTAGACGCCGTCCTTGTCCAGCTCCAGCTTGTTCACCGGGACGGTCAGGGTGAACTCCTGGCGGACCTTCGACGGCAGCGAGGCGATCTTCACGGCGTAGGCCGGATCGATCTCGCCCGGGTCGGCGCCGGCGCGGAAGCCGCTGCGGTCGGCCACCTCGTCGATGGAGGACCGGTCCGCGAGCGCGGGCCCGACCCGCAGACCCACGTGCGCGTCGTTGATCGTCTCCGAGCCGGTGTTCACCACGGTGCCGGAGATGGTCAGGGTGTCGCCCTTGACCGGGGCGGCGGGGGTCATGGAGGTCAGCTGGACGTCCACGGCGGTCGCCTGGGCGGCCCGGGCCTCGGGGGCGGGAGAGTAGACCAGAGCGGCGAGCACGGGCGTCCCGGCCAGCAGGACCACCGCCCTCCGCAGCCATCGGCGCCGGACAGGGGCGGGGGACGCCCCCAGGATGTCTGCCGCCTCGGCCACGCGCTAGCCCGTCCCTCGAAGTGTCAGTGGTCGTCGTCTGTGCGTCCACGCATGGTAACGAGGCCCGCTGTGCGCGAGTGCCGCGCCTTGCTCCACATGATCGGCTCGGCCCCGGGGTGCCGGTGTACCGGGGTCGCCGGGAAACGGGGAAGCTCCGGCCGGGCGGGACACGTACCCTTTTCTGTTGTGCCGAACGCCAATGAAGACAATCCCAGTGCCCTGAGTCAGGTGCAGCGCCGCGCGGTCAGTGAACTGCTGCGGGTCGCACCCGTCGCCGACGAGCTCGGCCGCCGGTTCCAGGAGGCGGGCTTCCGCCTCGCCCTGGTCGGCGGGTCCGTCCGCGACGCGCTGCTCGGGCGTCTCGGCAACGACCTCGACTTCACCACCGATGCCCGGCCTGAGGAGGTCCTGAAGATCATCCGCCCGTGGGCGGACTCCGTGTGGGACATCGGGATCGCTTTCGGCACGGTCGGCGCGCAGAAGGCGGCCCGCGTCGCAGACGCCGACCGGACCTTCCAGATCGAGGTGACGACGTACCGCTCGGAGGCCTACGACCGTACGTCCCGCAAGCCCGAGGTCTCCTACGGCGACTCCATCGACGAGGACCTGGTCCGTCGTGACTTCACGGTCAACGCCATGGCGCTGGCCCTCCCGGAGCAGGAGTTCATCGACCCGCACGGCGGTCTGGAGGACCTGGCCGCCGGCGTCCTGCGCACGCCCGGCACACCGGAGGACTCCTTCTCCGACGATCCGCTGCGCATGATGCGGGCGGCGCGGTTCGCCGCGCAGCTGGACTTCGAGGTCGCCCCGGAGGTCGTGGCGGCCATGAAGGCCATGTCCGACCGGATCGAGATCGTCTCGGCGGAACGGGTCCAGGGCGAGCTGAACAAACTGATCCTCTCGGCCAACCCGCGCAAGGGCCTGGGCCTGCTCGTGGACACCGGGCTGGCCGACCGGGTCCTGCCCGAGCTGCCCGCGCTGCGGCTGGAGAGCGATGAGCACCACCGGCACAAGGACGTCTACGACCACTCGCTGATCGTGCTGGAGCAGGCCATCGCCCTGGAGGAGGAGGGCCCCGATCTGGTGCTGCGCCTCGCGGCCCTGCTGCACGACATCGGCAAGCCGCGCACCCGCCGCTTCGAGAGCGACGGACGGGTCTCCTTCCACCATCACGAGGTGGTGGGCGCGAAGATGACCAAGAAGCGGCTGACGGCCCTGAAGTACTCCAATGACATCGTCAAGGACGTGTCCCGGCTGGTGGAGCTGCACCTGCGCTTCCACGGCTACGGGGACGGGGAATGGACCGACTCCGCGGTGCGGCGTTACGTCCGTGACGCCGGGCCGCTGCTGGAGCGCCTGCACAAGCTGACCCGGTCCGACTGCACCACGCGCAACAAGCGCAAGGCCAACGCCCTCTCCCGTACGTATGACGGTCTTGAGGAGCGCATCGCCCAGCTCCAGCAGCAGGAGGAGCTGGACGCCATCCGGCCTGACCTGGACGGCAACGAGATCATGCAGGTTCTGGGCGTGGGCCCCGGCCCGGTGATCGGCAAGGCGTACGCGTTCCTGCTGGAGCTGCGGCTCGAGAACGGCCCCATGGGGCGCGACGCGGCTGTCGCCGCTCTCAAGGAGTGGTGGGCCGCTCAGGCCTGACGCGCGGGTGGCCGGGGCGATGTTTCACGTGAAACATCGCCCTTGCCGGCCCAGGAGCGCCGCGGTCGCGGCGTAGAGGGCGGCGACGCAGAGGATCAGGGTCACGGAGCGCCCGTCGGTGGGGAGCATGAGCGAGGCCACGGCCGCCGCGCCGACGAACGCGACGTTGAACAGCACGTCGTAGACGGAGAAGACGCGTCCGCGGTAGTCGTCTTCCACCCGGGACTGCACCACCGTGTCGGTGGAGATCTTGGCGCCCTGGGTGGCGAGCCCGAGGACGAATGCGGCGACCAGCATCGGTTCCGGTGCGAAGGACAGGCCGAGCGCCGGGACCAGGACGGCGGCGCCCGCAGAGCAGGCGGTGATCCAGCCCAGCCTGCCCAGCCGTCCCACCATCCAGGGTGTGACGACGGCGGCCGTGAAGAAGCCGGCCCCGGAGACCCCGACCGCGACGCCCAGGAGGGCCAGGCCGTCGGCCTCGTTGTCCGACCAGGCGTAGCGGCACAGCATGAGCAGGGTGACGAAGAGCGCCCCGTAGCAGAAGCGCATCGCGGTCATCGCGGTGAGCGCCCGGGCGGCCTCCCGGCGTGCGGCCAGGTGGCGCAGGCCTTCGGCCATGCCACGGACGGTGAGGGCGATCCCCTCGCCGACCGACGGGTGGATCACTCCGGGCGGATGGTCGGGCCCGAGGCGGCCGGGGGCCAGACGCAGCGAGACCAGCGCCGCGCACAGGTAGAGCCCCGCCCCGAGCAGGACGACGAGGGCGTCGGAGTCGGAGGCGAGCAGCCGGACCAGGAAGGCCAGACCTCCGCCGGCGGTCGCCGCGAGGGTTCCGGCGGTGGGAGACAGCGCGTTCGCGGTGACCAGCTGCCCGGGGTCGACCACGCGGGGCAGGGAGGCGGCCAGCCCGGCGAGGACGAAGCGGTTGACGGCGGTCACGGACAGCGCCGAGGCGTAGAAGAGCCAGTCGGGGACGTGCGCGACGATCAGCATGCCGGTGACGCAGGCGAGGAAGGCCCGCAGCAGGTTGCCGTAGAGGAAGACCTGGCGGCGGCGCCAGCGGTCGAGCAGCACGCCGGCGAAGGGGCCGATCGCCGAGTAGGGCAGCAGCAGGACCGCCATGGCCGAGGCGATCGCCGCGGGCGAGGTCTGCTTCTCCGGGGAGAAGACGACGTAGGTGGCGAGCGCGACCTGGTAGACGCCGTCAGCCGCCTGGGAGAGCAGCCGTACGGCGAGCAGGTTGCGGAAGTCCCGCAGGCGCAGGAGTACGCGCAGATCACGTACGACAGGCATGTGGGCAAGGGTCACATACGCGGAGGGTCCCCGGGCACATTGCCCGGGGACCCTCCGCGGAAGAACAGCCGAAGTCCCGGTGAAGCCGGGACCCTTGGGGTTCGGCTAGCGCTCGACCTCGCCCTTGATGAACTTCTCGACGTTCGCGTAGGCCTCGTCGTCGAAGTACTGGACCGGCGGGGACTTCATGAAGTAGCTGGACGCCGACAGGATCGGACCGCCGATGCCGCGGTCCTTGGCGATCTTCGCGGCGCGCAGGGCGTCGATGATGACACCGGCGGAGTTCGGGGAGTCCCACACCTCGAGCTTGTACTCGAGGTTCAGCGGGACGTCGCCGAAGGCGCGGCCTTCGAGGCGGACGTAGGCCCACTTGCGGTCGTCGAGCCACGCGACGTAGTCGGACGGGCCGATGTGGACGTTCTTCTCGCCGAGCTCCCGGTCGGGGATCTGCGAGGTGACGGCCTGCGTCTTGGAGATCTTCTTCGACTCGAGGCGGTCGCGCTCGAGCATGTTCTTGAAGTCCATGTTGCCGCCGACGTTGAGCTGCATGGTGCGCTCAAGACGGACACCGCGGTCCTCGAACAGCTTCGCCATCACGCGGTGCGTGATGGTGGCGCCGACCTGGGACTTGATGTCGTCGCCGACGATCGGGACACCGGCCTCGGTGAACTTGTCCGCCCACTCCTTGGTGCCGGCGATGAAGACCGGGAGGGCGTTGACGAAGGCGACCTTGGCGTCGATGGCGCACTGGGCGTAGAACTTCGCCGCGTCCTCGGAGCCGACGGGCAGGTAGCAGATCAGGACGTCGACCTGGCGGTCCTTGAGGACCTGCACCACGTCGACCGGAGCCTCGGCGGACTCCTCGATGGTCATGCGGTAGTACTTGCCCAGGCCGTCCAGGGTGTGGCCGCGCTGCACGGTCACGCCGGTGTTCGGGACGTCGCAGATCTTGATGGTGTTGTTCTCGCTGGCGCCGATGGCGTCCGAAAGGTCGAGGCCGACCTTCTTCGCGTCGACGTCGAACGCGGCGACGAACTCGATGTCACGCACGTGGTAGTCGCCGAACTGGACGTGCATCAGACCGGGGACCTTGGACGCCGGGTCGGCGTCCTTGTAGTACTCGACGCCCTGCACCAGCGAGGCGGCGCAGTTGCCCACGCCGACGATGGCTACGCGAACCGAACCCATTCCGGTTGCTCCCTGTTTGTTCTCGGACGAGGCATGCGAGATGCAGGCCTCATTTTGCGGTGTCGTCGGATGGGCCGGATCGTCTCTGATCCCTTCCCGCCCGCTCGCTCTCGATGAGCTCGTTCAGCCAGCGCACTTCGCGCTCCACGGACTCCATGCCGTGGCGCTGCAGCTCGAGCGTGTAGTCGTCCAGGCGCTCCCGCGTGCGGGCCAGTGAGGCGCGCATCTTCTCCAGGCGCTCCTCCAGCCGGCTGCGGCGGCCCTCCAGTACTCGCATGCGCACTTCTCGCTCGGTCTGACCGAAGAAGGCGAAGCGGGCGGCGAAGGACTCGTCCTCCCAGGTCTCGGGGCCCGTGTGGGAGAGGAGCTCCTCGAAGTGCTCCTTGCCCGCGGCCGTCAACCGGTAGACGATCTTGGCGCGGCGCCCTGCGAGTGAAGCGGCGAGGGCGTCTTCCGGGGCGTTGCCCGGCTCTTCGATCAACCAGCCGTTGGCGACCAGCGTCTTGAGGCAGGGGTAGAGCGTCCCGTAGCTGAAGGCCCTGAACACCCCCAGTGACGTGTTGAGCCGCTTGCGCAGCTCGTAGCCGTGCATGGGGGATTCGCGAAGCAGGCCGAGGACGGCGAATTCGAGGATGCCTGAGCGTCTGCTCATCCGCCTGCCTCTCCTCCGACTCTGTGTCTTTATACCGAGCTGATGTATCGGCTCGATACATCCAGACGATAGAACGGGCTGGGTCCGCCGACAAGTGGAGACGTGGTGACCGGCGTCACATCACCAATTCGTACGAGGCAAGTTGCCTGATTTGGGGTGAACTTCGGCACTGTTCGGGTTTTGACCGTGCGTAGTCTGTGCGCCATGACACCGGGGGAACCGGAATTCATCTGCCGCTTCCAGGCCACTCGCCTGCCCGAGGAGTAGTCGTTCGATGAGCGAGCACCGCCGTAAACCGCCGCAGCCCCAGGGTGGTGGGCGAGCCTCGGCCCGCCGGGCCGCCCAGCAGCGCCCCGGCCGGGGCGCCCAGGCCGGACGTGACGTCCCCACCGCGTCACCCAGCGGCCCCCATGCGGAACGTTCCGCGCAGGGGAGCAGAGCCGGGGCCCGCCGGGCCGCCCAGAGAGGTTCCACGGGCCGCGGACGCGGTTCCGCGAAGGCCGGCCGCGGCTCGGGCCGCCCGGACAAGCGGCTCATCAACTACCCGCGGTCCGACAGGGACGGCTGGAAGCGCTTCGTGCCGTCCTGGAAGTTCGTCGGCGGTACGGTCCTGGGCTTCTTCGCGATCATCACGGCCGGCACCGGTATCGGCATCGCCATGGTGAACACGCCCGACCCGAACAAGGCGGCCCAGGCGCAGAACAACGTCTTCTTCTGGGCGGACGGCAGCCAGATGGTCGCGACCGGCGGTTCGATGAACCGGCAGATCGTGACCATCGACAAGATCCCCCGGTCGATGAGGGACGCCGTGATCGCCGCGGAGAACCAGTCCTTCGAGACGGACAAGGGCGTCGACCCGATGGGCATCGCCCGCGCCGTGTGGAACATGGCCACGGGCGGCTCCACCCAGGGCGGCTCGACGATCACCCAGCAGTACGTGAAGAACAACTTCCTCGACTCGGACCAGACGCTCAAGCGCAAGGTCACCGAGCTCTTCATCGCGATCAAGCTGGGCGTGTCGGAAGAGAAGGACACGGTCCTCGCGGGCTACCTGAACACCGCCTACTACGGCCGTGACGCCTACGGGATCCAGGCCGCGGCCCGCGCCTACTTCGGCAAGGACTCCCAGGACCTGAACCCGTCCGAGTGCGCCTTCCTGGCGTCCGTGCTCAAGGGCCCCAACCTGTACAACCCGGACGGCGGCATCGGCGCGGCGGCCACCCCGGCCCTCAACGAGGACCGGGCCCGCAAGCGCTGGGCCTGGGTGCTGGACCGCGAGGTCGAGGTCGGCCGGATGTCCAAGGAGGAGCGGGCCAAGTACCAGCCCGGCGACTTCCCGGCCCGGGTGGAATCCGAGCAGGCCCGCGGTATGTCCGGCCAGATCGGCTACCTGGTCGAGACGGCCAAGCAGTACGTGATGAAGACCAAGAACATCACCGCCGAGCAGATGGCCCTGGGCGGATACCAGGTCCACACCACCTTCCAGAAGCCGAAGGTGGACGCGCTGGTCAAGGCCGTCGAAGACACCCGCAACGACTTCCTCGACGAGAAGAAGCGCCCCGACCTCGACACCTTCGTGCAGTTCGGCGCCGCCTCCGTCGACGTGAAGAGCGGCGCGATCGTCGCCCTGTACGGCGGGCCCGGCTGGGACAAGAAGCACTTCACCAACAACGCCAACACCATCGGCGTCCCGGTCGGCTCGACCTGGAAGCCGTACGTCCTGGCGGCGGCGATGCAGTACGGCACCCAGAACTCCAAGGGCCGGGGCATCTCGCCCGACAGCAAGTACATGGCCGACGACCTCACGGTGATCAAGAACCGTCAGGGCCAGCCGCTGATGGACAAGGACGGCAAGCCCTTCCGGCAGAAGAACGAGAGCCCGACGGCCTACGGCTACGTGACCCTCACCGAGGCGATGGAGAAGTCCATCAACGTCCCGTTCGCCCAGCTCGTCTTCGACGTCGGCCACGCCAAGGTGCGCGAGGTTGCCAAGTCCACCGGCATCCTCGAAGACTCGATGGACAAGGACAACACCGCCTCGTTCGCGCTGGGCACCTCGACCCCCAGTGCCATCCGCATGGCCGACTCGTACGCCACCTTCGCCGCGTCCGGTACGCACCGCGAGCCCTTCTCCGTGACCAAGGTCGAGAAGGACGGCGAGGCCCTCAGCGGCTTCGAGGCGCCCAAGGACGAGCGGGCCATGGACAGGTCCATCGCCGACAACGTCACCAAGGTCCTGGAGAACGTGGTCCAGAACGGCACCGGCACCAAGGTCAAGAAGCTGGGCCGGCCCGCCGCGGGCAAGACCGGTACCACCGACCAGAACAAGTCCGCCTGGTTCGTCGGCTACACCCCGGAGCTGGCCACCTCCGTCACCCTCTTCCGTACCGACCCCAACTCGGCGGACAAGAAGCTGATGTCCATGAACGGCGTGGGCGGCACCGACTCCATCCACGGTGGTGACATCCCGGCCGTGATCTGGACGGAATACATGAGCGAGGCGCTCAAGGGCGCCCCGGCCAAGAAGTTCCCGGAGGCCGAGGACATCGGCGTCACCGCCGACTCCGCCGGAGCGCCCTCCCCCACGCCCTCGGCGGTCGCACCGCCGTCCCCCACTCCCTCGATGCCCCCGACGAGCTCCGCCCCGCCGTCCCCGAGCCCGTCCAAGGGCGGCAAGCCGACGTGCAAGCCGTGGAACCTGTACTGCGACCCCGACACCACGGGGGGGACGACCGAGGGCACGACCAACGGCGGCCCCAGCGGTGGAGCCAGCGGATCGCCGTCCCCGTCGACCAGCGGCAAACCGGGCCGCCCGACCGGCTGGCCCACCTTGTCATCGAGTCAGTAGCCGCACCGCCGCCCGCTGGGGGAAGGCCGTCGCACCCGGTGCGACGGCCTTCCCCCATGTCCGGCCCCGTACGGCAGGATGAGCCCATGACCAAGGTGCACGAGGACCGCCCCGTACTGCCCACCCGGCAGGACGAGGTCGCGGCGGCCGGCAGTGAGTTCATCGGCGGCCCGCTCGGCCGCTACGCCCGGCTGGGCGGCCACTGGCTCGGGCCCGTCCGCATGGTGGCGCTCGTCGCCATCGGCATGTTCGCCCTGGGCATGGTGCAGAAGCTGCCCTGCTACGACTGGGCGTGGTTCCGGGGAGCGGGCTCGCAGTACACCCACGCCTGCTACTCCGACATCCCGCACCTCTACGCGGTACGAGGCTTCGCCGACAACCTCACGCCTTACTTCGACCGGCTGCCCGGCGACATGGAGTACCTGGAGTACCCGGTGCTGACCGGGCTCTTCATGGAGGTCGCCTCCTGGCTGACCCCCGGCAGCGGCTCCATGCAGCACCGCGAACAGATGTACTGGATGGTCAACGCGGGCATGCTGATGGCCTGCGCGTCGATCATCGCCGTGTGCGTGGCCCGCACCCACCGCCGCCGCCCCTGGGACGCCCTGCTCTTCGCCCTCGCGCCGGCCTTCGCGCTCACCGCGACGATCAACTGGGACCTGCTGGCCATCGCGCTGACCGCCGCCGGGATGCTCATGTGGTCGCGCGGCCGGACGGTCCTGTTCGGTGTCCTCATCGGCCTGGCGACCGCCGCGAAGCTCTATCCCGTCCTGCTCCTCGGGGTGCTGTTCGTGCTGTGCTGGCGGGCCGGCAAGTGGCGGGACTTCGGCGCGGCCGTCCTCGGCGCGACCGGCTCGTGGCTGGTGGTGAACCTGCCCGTCATGATCCTCGCCTGGGAGGGCTGGACGAAGTTCTACACCTTCAGCCAGGAACGCCCCATCGACTTCGGCTCCGTGTGGCTGCTGATCTCCCAGCGCTCCGGCAACCCCCTGGAAGACGCCAACACGTACGCGACGGGGCTGACGCTCCTGCTGTGCGGGGCGATCGGACTGCTCACCCTGACCGCCCCCCGGCGGCCCCGCTTCGCGCAGCTGGCCTTCCTGGTCGTCGCCGTCTTCATCCTGGCGAACAAGGTCTACTCGCCGCAGTACGTGCTGTGGCTCATCCCGCTCGCCGCGCTGGCCCGGCCGCGCTGGCGGGACTTCCTGATCTGGCAGGCCGGTGAGGTCCTGTACTTCCTCGGGATCTGGTTCTACCTGGCCTACACGACCAGCGGGGACAAGCACCAGGGACTGCCCGTGGAGGGCTACCAGCTGGCGATCACCGCCCACCTGCTGGCCACCGTCTACCTGTGCGCGGTCATCGTCCGGGACATCCTGATGCCCGAGCGGGACGTCGTACGCCGGGACGGATCGGACGACCCGTCCGGCGGTGTCCTGGACGGGGCCGAGGACGTGTTCGTGCTGTCGGACGCGGCGAGGGCGCCGCGGTACGCGGCGCCCTCGGACGGACAGCGGGTCGAATGGGGCACGAGCCCCAGGGACTGACCGGGCCGGCCGGTCGCGGACCGGCACGCGAGCGGCTCAGGCGTCGAGCACCCGGTCGAACTGCGTCGTCGTGTGGCGCAGGTGCGCCACGAGCTCGTCGCCGACCTTCGGCTCGGGCGAGTCCGACGGCACGAACAGGATCGACACCTGCATGTGCGGCGGCTCCGCGAACCAGCGCTGCTTGCCCGCCCACACGAACGGCGACAGGTTCCGGTTCACCGTGGCCAAGCCCGCCCGGGCGACGCCCTTGGCGCGCGGCATGACGCCGTGGAGGGCCTTGGGAGCCTCCAGACCCACCCCGTGCGACGTACCGCCGGCCACCACCACCAGCCAGCCGTCGGAGGCGGCCTTCTGCTGGCGGTAGCCGAAGCGGTCGCCCTTGGCCACGCGCGTGACGTCGAGGACCGCGCCGCGGTACTCGGTGGCCTCGTGGTCGCCCAGCCACAGCCGCGTGCCGATGCGGGCACGGAAGCGGGTCTGCGGGAACTGCTGCTGGAGACGGGCCAGTTCCTCGGCCCGGAGGTGGCTGACGAACATGGTGTGCAGCGGCAGCCGGGCCGCGCGCAGCCGGTCCATCCAGCCGATGACCTCCTCGACGGCGTCCGAGCCGTCCGGGCGGTCCAGCGGCAGGTGCAGGGCGAAGCCCTCCAGCCGGACGTCCTCGATCGCCGAGTGGAGCTGCCCCAGGTCCTGCTCGGAAATGCCGTGGCGGCGCATCGAGCTCATGCACTCGATGACCACGCGGGCGCCGACCAGGCCGCGGACCCCGTCCAGCGAGGACACCGAGCGGATCACCCGGTCCGGCAGGGGCACCGGGTCCTCGCCCCGCCGGAACGGGGTGAGGACGAGCAGGTCGCCGCCGAACCAGTCCTTGATGCTCGCCGCCTCGTAGGTGGTGCCGACGGCCAGCACGTCGGCACCCAGCCGGGTCGCCTCCTCGCACAGCCGCTCGTGGCCGAAGCCGTAGCCGTTGCCCTTGCAGACCGGGATCATCCCGGGGAACCGGTCCTGGATCTGCTTCTGGTGCGCACGCCAGCGCGCGGTGTCGACGTAGAGCGTGAGCGCCATGCCCGTCCGGAACCTCTCCTGAAAAGCTGCGGTGCAGCGGTGCGTGGGGTGGGTGGAGGTGGGTCAGCGCCGCGACATGTAGATGTCGAGCGCCTTGTGCAGCACCTTGTTGAGCGGGAAGTCCCACTCGCCGACGTACTCGACGGCCTCGCCGCCCGTGCCGACCTTGAACTGGATCAGGCCGAACAGGTGGTCGTTCTCGTCCAGCGTGTCAGAGATGCCGCGCAGGTCGTAGACCCCTGCGCCCAGGGCGTAGGAGTCGCGCAGCATGCGCCACTGCATGGCGTTCGACGGCCGTACCTCGCGCTTGTGGTTGGCGGAGGCGCCGTACGAGTACCAGACGTGCTGGCCGACGGTGAGCATCGTGGCGGCGGCCAGCGGCTCCCCCTCGTGCTTGGCGATGTAGAGGCGCATCCGGTTGGGGTCCTCGGAGTTGAGGGCCGTCCACTGGCGCTGGAAGTAGCTGAGCGGGCGCGGGCGGAACTTGTCGCGCTCGGCCGTGATCTCGTACAGGTGCTGCCAGGTCGGCAGGTCCTCGTAGCCGCCCTGGACGACCTCGACGCCGGCCTTCTCGGCCTTCTTGATGTTGCGGCGCCACAGCTGGTTGAAGCCCTTGAGGACGTCGTCCAGTGAGCGGTTCGCCAGCGGGACCTGGAAGACGTAGCGGGGCTGGACGTCGCCGAACCCGGCGCCCCCGTCCTCCGCCTGCTGCCAGCCCATGCGGCGCAGCTTGTCGGACACCTCGAAGGCGCGGGGCTCGATGACCGAGGCCTCTACGTCGCGCAGGCGCTTGACCTCGGGGTCCTGGATGCCGGCCTTGATGGCGGCCGCGTTCCAGCGGCGGATGACGACCGGCGGCCCCATCTTCACGGTGAAGGCGCCCTGGTTCTTGAGGTGGGCCAGCATCGGCTGGATCCACTCCTCCAGATTCGGGGCGTACCAGTTGATGACCGGGCCCTCGGGGAGGTACGCGAGGTACCGCTTCACCTTGGGCAGCTGGCGGTACAGCACGAGCGCGACACCGACGAGTTCACCGGACTTGTCGAACCACCCGAGGTTCTCCGAGCGCCACTCGTTCTTGACGTCGGCCCATGCCGGGACCTGGCAGTGGCTAGCCGAAGGCAGGCTCTGGAGGTATGCCAGATGCTGCTCTCGGCTGATGGTGCTCAGGGACAGGCTCATGCGGGGTGTCTCCTCCGGCGGCTTCGCTGGCTATGGCGCGAAGCCTACTGCGACAGGGGCGCCACCCATCTGGGGGACGGGCCGGAGCCCGGGCCGGTGGGAGGCCGGCGCCCCGTCGCGGAGGTTCCCCCGGTCAGCCCAGCCAGCCGCCGAAGAGGCCGCCGTGCGCCATTCCGAGGAAGAAGCCGATGGCAGCAGCGCCAAGGCCGATGATCAACGCGAAGCGCTCGCGTGTCGTGACGGAGATGAACTGTCCGTACGCGCCGGTCAGGATCCCGATGAGCCCTGTCCACGAGCTGAGCAGGTGCAGGTTGTGGAAGAACCCCGTGACGAACGCCACGGCGCCGAGGACCAGGGTGATCGTGAGCAGGGTGTCCTGGAGCGGGTGGGGCTTGCCGTCCGTCGCGAAGAGCGAGATGTCGGACTGGCGTCGCATGGCCTGTGCCATCGGAAGGCACCTCCTGGCTGAAGCAGAGCGGTGCTGCGGGGCCGCCTCCCGAGGGGCCGGAAGGTCCTAGCACCGAGCACACCCGATGGATACAGATTGTGTCCCCCTGCCGCCGGATTTCAACCGGAAGGAGTCGAGCAGGTAGTCTGTACGGTCTGCGCGGTGTCTGCTCTGCGGACGCCGTGCTCACGCATCACGACCCTCCTGCCACGGAACGACCGTGGCCGCTGAGTCCAAAGGAGGTGGGTTCCACATGCGTCACTACGAAGTGATGGTCATCCTCGACCCCGATCTCGAGGAGCGCGCTGTCTCCCCGCTGATCGAGAACTTCCTCTCCGTCGTCCGTGAGGGCAACGGAAAGGTCGAGAAGGTCGACACCTGGGGCCGTCGTCGTCTCGCTTACGAGATCAAGAAGAAGCCCGAGGGCATCTACTCGGTCATCGACCTTCAGGCCGAGCCTGCGGTCGTCAAGGAGCTTGACCGACAGATGAACCTGAACGAGTCGGTTCTCCGGACCAAGGTCCTTCGCCCCGAGACCCACTGAACTTCGGTTCAGCGGTAATCGGGATCGAGTAGCACAGCAGCCCAGCAGCAAATCCCCGCCGAGAGGTTCATCCATGGCAGGCGAGACCGTCATCACGGTCGTCGGCAATCTCGTCGACGACCCCGAGCTGCGCTTCACCCCCTCGGGTGCGGCGGTCGCGAAGTTCCGTGTCGCGTCCACCCCCCGCACCTTCGACCGTCAGACCAACGAGTGGAAGGACGGCGAGAGCCTGTTCCTGACCTGCTCGGTGTGGCGGCAGGCGGCGGAGAACGTCGCCGAGTCCCTCCAGCGAGGCATGCGCGTCATCGTGCAGGGCCGGCTGAGGCAGCGGTCGTACGAGGACCGTGAGGGTGTCAAGCGCACGGTCTACGAGCTGGACGTCGAGGAAGTCGGCCCCAGCCTGAAGAACGCCACGGCCAAGGTCGCCAAGACCACCGGTCGCGGTGGCCAGGGTGGGTACGGCGGCGGTCAGCAGCAGCAGGGTGGCGGCGGCGGTGGCTGGGGCGGAGCCCCCAGCGGCGGCGCACCTCAGGGCGGCGGAGCTCCCTCCGACGACCCGTGGGCGTCCAGCGCGCCGGCCGGCGGCCAGCAGCAGGGCGGCGGCGGGGGCGGTTGGGGCGGAAGCTCCGGCGGCTCCGGTGGTGGCTACTCGGACGAGCCGCCCTTCTAGGGCAGCTCGCAACCCCACTTCTTGATCACACAGGAGAGACACAATGGCGAAGCCGCCTGTGCGCAAGCCTAAGAAGAAGGTCTGCGCGTTCTGCAAGGACAAGACCGCGTACGTGGACTACAAGGACACGAACATGCTGCGGAAGTTCATTTCCGACCGCGGCAAGATCCGTGCCCGCCGCGTTACCGGCAACTGCACGCAGCACCAGCGTGACGTCGCCACGGCCGTCAAGAACAGCCGTGAGATGGCGCTGCTGCCCTACACGTCCACCGCGCGATAAGGAAAGGGTGACCGACTAATGAAGATCATCCTGACCCACGAGGTTTCTGGCCTCGGTGCCGCCGGCGATGTCGTCGACGTCAAGGACGGTTACGCTCGCAACTACCTGGTCCCGCGTGGTTTCGCGATCCGCTGGACCAAGGGTGGCGAGAAGGACGTGGCGCAGATCCGCCGCGCCCGCAAGATCCACGAGATCGCGACCATCGAGCAGGCCAACGAGGTCAAGGCCAAGCTCGAGGGCGTGAAGGTCCGTCTGGCCACCCGCGCGGGTGACGCCGGTCGTCTCTTCGGTTCCGTGACCCCGGCCGACATCGCCACGGCGATCGAGGCTTCCGGTGGCCCGAAGGTCGACAAGCGCCGCGTTGAGCTGGGCTCCCCGATCAAGACCCTCGGTTCGCACCAGGTCTCCGTGCGTCTGCACGGAGAGGTGTCCGCGAACGTGGGCATCGAGGTCGTCGCCGCCTAAGGGCAGCACGTGAAGGGCCGCACCCCACCGGGTGCGGCCCTTCGTCGTTCTCGGCTGCGGGCGATGTTTCACGTGAAACATGCGGGCCGGGCCGTGGGGATGTTTCACGTGAAACGTGCCTCTGGTCGGGGCACGGTTCAGCGGGTGGCTCCCGCGACCAGCCAGCGGCCCGAGCGGGCCCGCAGCTGGAGGGTGACCATCCGGACCAGCATCATGAGGGTCATCGCCCACCAGAGCGTCGTCAGGCCGCCCCCCAGGGTCGGGACGAGGAGCGCCGCCGGGGTGAAGACGGCCAGCGTCAGCAACATCGCCCGGGCCAGGTAGCTGCCGTCGCCAGCGCCCATCAGGACCCCGTCGAGCACGAAGACGATGCCGCAGACGGGCTGGCCGAGGGCCACGACGAGCAGGGCGGGCAGCAGGGCTTCCTCCACCGCCGGATCTCCGGTGAACAGCGGAATGAACACCGGGCGCGCGAGGACGACCAGCAGGCCGAGCACGATGCCCGCGGCGATCCCCCACTGCACCATGCGGCGGCAGACCGCCTTGGCGCCCGCGGTGTCGCCGGCTCCCAGATAGCGCCCGATGATCGCCTGTCCAGCGATCGCGATGGCGTCCAGGGCGAAGGCGAGCAGGCTCCACAGGGACAGCAGTATCTGGTGGGCCGCGATGTCGGCGTCGCCGAGCCGGGCCGCCACGGCCGTCGCGATCATCAGGATGGCGCGCAGCGACAGGGTCCGGACCAGCAGCGGTGCGCCGGCCTGCGCACAGGCCCGGATCCCCGCGAGGTCGGGCCGTAGCGAGGCCCCGTGCCGCCGGGCCCCGCGGACGACGACGACCAGGTAGGCGGCGGCCATGGCGCACTGGGCGATGACCGTGCCCCAGGCTGAGCCGGCGATCCCCAGGCCGGCGCCGTAGACCAGGAGGGCGTTCAGGCCGGCGTTGAGGGCGAAGCCGCCTACGGCGACGTAAAGCGGCGTACGGGTGTCCTGGAGCCCGCGGATGACACCGGTGGCGGCCAGGACCATGAGCATGGCCGGGATGCCGAGCGCGGAGATCCGCAAGTACGTGATCGCGTACGGGGCGACGGTGTCGGAGGCCCCGAAGAGTGAGATCAGCGCGGGGGCGGTGGGCAGCACGACGGCGATGACGGCCGCGCCGAGCAGCAGGGCGAGCCAGATGCCGTCCATGCCCTGCCGGATCGCGGCCTGGAGATCGCCCGCTCCGACCCGGCGGGCAACGGCCGCGGTGGTGGCGTAGGCGAGGAAGACGAAGACGCTGACGGCGGTGGTGAGGAGAGCGGCTGCGATGCCGAGGCCCGCGAGCTGGGGGGTGCCGAGGTGACCCACGATGGCGCTGTCGGCCATCACGAAGAGGGGTTCGGCGACGAGTGCGCCGAAGGCGGGGACGGCGAGGGCGAATATCTCGCGGTCGTGCCGTCTCGGGGCAGCCTTCGGTGCTGCGGGGGCCTGTGTCATGTGCTCAATCTAATCTTCCACAGGTAATGGACGCAAGACCCTTTGGATCCTTACTAAGGTCCTGACTTGGGCGTTCCCGGCGACCCGTTGGAGGTGATCTTGAGACAGTGGCCAAGATTTTTCCGACGCGCTGGCTCGGGGAAGGGAAACTGCAGGTCAGGAGGGGTGTGAGGGTGGGTCGGGTGATTTTGTCCACAGCGTCGTCCCCCGGTCCGTGCACAGCTTCCGGGGACTTACCCACAGCATTGGCGCCGTCGTCCACATCTCATCCACACAGCCTGTGGATAACAAGATTGGCTGACGCCGCTCGCGGCCCTACCGTGGTGCGTTGCCCGACTCCGGCGCGAGCCGATTCGGGTGCCCCACATGTCAGAGCCGTGCCGTAGAAACAGCGCCATGGCGAGGTCCGCGTTGCGGACGGGAGGAGGCGGCCCGGTGAGCATCCCCGAGCCCATGGACGACCCCTGGGCCGACAGCGGTCCCGGTGACCGTCTGCCCGCCCGTCCGCGCCGAAACGGCGAGGGCCGGGGCCGCGGGGACGAGCAGCACGACCGGGGTCGCGAGGGCGGCTCCTGGGACGGCGGCGGTGGCGGGTTCGAGCGCGTCCCCCCGCAGGACCTCGACGCCGAGCAGTCGGTCCTCGGCGGCATGCTCCTGTCCAAGGACGCGATCGCCGATGTGGTCGAGGTGCTCAAGGGACACGACTTCTACCGGCCTTCGCACGAAACGATCTTCCAGGCCATCCTCGACCTGTACGCGAAGGGCGAGCCGGCCGACCCGATCACCGTCGGAGCTGAACTCACCCGGCGCGGCGAGATCGGCAAGGTGGGCGGGGCCTCGTACCTGCACACCCTGGTGCAGTCCGTCCCGACCGCCGCGAACGCCGAGTACTACGCGGAGATCGTCCACGAGCGAGCCGTCCTGCGCCGCCTCGTCGCCGCCGGTACGAAGATCACGCAGATGGGCTACGCCGCCGACGGCGACGTCGACGAGATCGTCAACAGCGCCCAGGCGGAGATCTACGCCGTCACCGAGCAGCGGACCTCCGAGGACTACCTGCCGCTGGGCGACATCATGGAGGGCGCCCTCGACGAGATCGAGGCGATCGGCTCGCGCAGCGGCCAGATGTCGGGCGTGCCGACCGGTTTCACGGACCTCGACTCCCTGACGAACGGCCTGCACCCGGGCCAGATGATCGTCATCGCCGCCCGTCCCGCGATGGGCAAGTCCACCCTCGCGCTGGACTTCGCCCGGGCCTGCTCCATCAAGAGCAACCTGCCGAGCGTGATCTTCTCCCTCGAAATGGGGCGCAACGAGATCGCGATGCGCCTGCTGTCGGCGGAGGCCCGCGTGGCGCTGCACCACATGCGCTCGGGGACGATGACGGACGACGACTGGACCCGGCTGGCCCGCCGGATGCCGGACGTCTCCGCCGCCCCCCTGTACATCGACGACTCCCCCAACCTGTCGATGATGGAGATCCGGGCCAAGTGCCGCCGCCTCAAGCAGCGCAACGACCTCTCGCTCGTGGTCATCGACTACCTCCAGCTGATGCAGTCGGGCGGCTCCCGCCGTCCCGAGAGCCGCCAGCAGGAGGTCTCGGACATGTCCCGAAACCTCAAGCTGCTGGCGAAGGAGCTCGAGGTCCCCGTGATCGCGCTCTCCCAGCTGAACCGTGGTCCGGAACAGCGCACCGACAAGAAGCCGATGGTCTCCGACCTGCGTGAGTCGGGCTCCATCGAGCAGGACGCCGACATGGTGATCCTGCTGCACCGCGAGGACGCGTACGAGAAGGAGTCCCCGCGCGCGGGCGAGGCCGACCTGATCGTGGCGAAGCACCGTAACGGCCCGACGGCGACGATCACCGTGGCCTTCCAGGGCCATTATTCGCGCTTCGTGGACATGGCCAACACGTAGCATCCGATCATGGATGAGCTCTCTGAAGACCTGGAACTTCTCCCTGCCACCCGGCGTGCGCTGAGGCATCGGATCGCCGTCGCGCAGAGCGAAGGGCGGGCGCCGTCCGTGGTGGCGGCCGTCGTGCGGGGCGGCGAAGTGGTCTGGGAGGGCTCGCGGACCTCAGTGGAGGGGCACGGCCCGGACGGGAACGTCCAGTACCGGATCGGTTCGATCAGCAAGACCTTCACCGCCGTCCTCGTGATGCGGCTGCGGGAGGAGGGGCTGCTGGGGCTCGCCGATCCGCTGGAGAAGCACCTGCCGGGCACCGGCGTCGGCGAGGTGACCATCGCTCAGTTGCTGGCCCACACCGCCGGGCTGGGGGCGGAGACGCCGGGCGAGTGGTGGGAGCGCACTCCGGGCGCGCTGCGGCCCGGGCTTGCCGACGTCCTGGGCGACGACCCGTTCCGGCACGCGCCCGGAAGCAGGCACCACTACTCGAACCCGGGTTACACGCTGCTGGGCTCGCTCGTCGAGGCCTTGCGCGGCAAGCCGTGGGAAGAGGTGCTGCGGGCCGAGGTGCTGGAGCCGCTGGGTCTGGACCGTACGAGCGGGCTGCCGCAGGCCCCGCACGCGGGCGGCTGGGCGGTGCACCCGTGGGCGGACGTGATGCTGCCCGAGCCGCTGGAGGACCTGGGCCTGATGGCGCCCGCCGGGCAGTTGTGGTCCACGACAGGGGACTTGGCGCGGTTCGCCGCCTTCCTGCTGCGCGGGGACGAGCGGGTGCTGAGCGCGGAGTCCGTACGGGAGATGCGGACCTCGGCGGCGCCGCCGGAACCGGGTTTCGCCGAGTTCGGCTACGGGCTGGGGATGCAGCTGACGGCGCAGGGCGAGCGCCGGCTCGCGGGGCACAGCGGCTCGCTGCCGGGGTTCGTCGCGGGGCTCTGGCTGAGCGAGGCGGACGACGTGGCGGCCGTGGTGCTCGCCAACTGCACCTCGGGACTGCCGGCTTCCTCGGTGGCCGCGGACCTGGTGGCGATCGTTGCGGACGCCGAGCCCCGGTTCCCGCAGCCGTGGCGGCCCTTCCGGGAATCCGATCCGGTCCCGCTGGAGGTGTGCGGCCCCTGGTACTGGGGCACCTCGCCGCACGTGGTGCGGCTGAAGGCGGACGGGTCGCTGGAGCTCGGTCCGGTGGGCACGACCGGGCGCACCGCCCGTTTCCGGGCGGAGCCGGACGGCTCGTGGACGGGCCTGTCCGGTTACTACGCGGGGGAGACGCTCCGGGCGGTACGCCGCGCGGACGGCTCGGTGAGCCACCTCGATCTGGCGTCCTTCGTGTTCACGCGGGAGCCCTACGACGCCGAGGCCCCGGTGCCCGGCGGGGTGGACCCGCAGGGCTGGCGCGGCATCGGCTGACGCTGTTGCTCAGGCGACGAGTTCGCGTTCCAGAGGGGTGCGGAAGCGCGGTGTGATGCGCGCGTCACCCACCCAGGCGGCGAGGCGCTCGGCCTCGGCGGTGATCGCCTCTTCGGCGGCGCGGCCGGGGCTGTCCAGCAGCCGCCAGACGATCTCGCCGTCGGTGCGCTGGGCCCAGCCGCCGACGATCCGGCCGTTCCACCACACGGTGGGGCCGATGTTGCCGGCGTAGTCGAAGAGGGCGGGCCGGTGCGCTGGGTCGAGGTGGAAACCGCGATCGGCCCATCCCATGCCGCTGGGGTCGAGCCCCGGCAGCAGGGCCGCCCAGGGCTCCGGCGCCGGTTCGGCCCCGGTGTCGCCGGGGCTGACGAAGGCCGTGGTCCCGGTGTCGAGGAGCACCTGGTCGGGGCCTACGGCTGCGAGGGCCTTGCGGACGTCGGTGAGCGTCCAGCCGGTCCACCACTTGAGGTCGGCTTCGGTCGCAGGACCGTACGAGTGGAGCCAGCGGCGGGCGATCTCGGCGCGTGCCTCGGCGACGGGTACGGCGGGCCACGGTTCGGTGTGGACCCAGCGGAACTGGCTGGAGGTCCAGGAGCCCCGCGGCCGGTCGCGCCGGATCCGCCCGTCGGCGGCCAGCAGGCGGATGACGCGGGTGGCG
This sequence comes from Streptomyces sp. NPDC088762, assembly GCF_044750905.1. Taxonomy (NCBI): domain Bacteria; kingdom Bacillati; phylum Actinomycetota; class Actinomycetes; order Kitasatosporales; family Streptomycetaceae; genus Streptomyces; species Streptomyces sp. NPDC088762. Next base: position 497,053 of record NZ_JBIVKT010000001.1, on the reverse strand, counting down.
ACACCGGTCTGCGCCTCGTACTTCTTGCCTCTGCCGATGGTGATCTTCCGGCGCAGGGCGGGTACGGCCGAGGACAACTGGCTGCCGGTGCGGGGGCCGTCGCGGTCGAGGGCGTCGAGCGCCGCGCTCTCGGCCTGGGCCAGCCAGGCGGCGTCCAGCCCCTGGCCGTCCTCTTCGAGGTGCTTGAGGAGGGCGCGGCGCTCCTTGGTGGCGATGGCCCGGGCGGTGGAGGAGTCGACGTGGGGAGCGAGGTCCCTGGAGACCGCGAAGAGCGTGTTGCGCATGCTCAGCAGCCGGACGAGGCTCACGTCCTCGTAGAGCGCCTGTTCGATGGCCTCGGGCCCGCCCGCGCTGAGCCGGGCGCGGGCGGAGAGGAAGAGGGTCGCCGCGTCGGTGGCGTGCAGCGCGACGACGGCGTCCGCCGCCTGGGGAACGGTGGCGGCGCGGGCCGAGGGAGCCAGGCGATGGCGGCGGCCGAGCCGGTGGCGGCGTTCGGCGGTGGTGATGAGGGGAAGGCGGCGGCTCATCCTCCCGATCGTAGGCGGGACCGCCGACAAGACGGCCCGCCTACGGCAACCCGCTCAGAGCTGGAGCTTGAATCCGATGTGCGAGGCGGCGAAGCCAAGCCGTTCGTAGAACCGGTGCGCGTCGGTCCGGGTCGCGTCCGAGGTCAGCTGCACCAGGTCGCAGTGTTCCTCGCGCGACTTTTCGATGGCCCATTCGACGAAGCGGGTGCCGAGGCCGCTGCCCCGTTCGCCGGCGTGGACGCGGACCCCTTCGATGATGGAACGGGTGGATCCCTTGCGGGAGAGGCCCGGGACGATGGTGAGCTGCAGCGTGCCCACGACGCGGTCCTCGCGGACGGCCACGACCAGGTGCTGGTTCGGGTCTTCGGTCAGGCGCTTGAATGCCGCGAGGTAGGGGGTGAGGTCGTCGGGGGATTCCCGCGTGGCTCCGAGGGGGTCGTCGGCCAGCAGGGCGACGATGGCGGGGAGATCGGTCTCGGTGGCGGGGCGGATGGCCAGGGCGGGGGTCTCGGGCATGGTGTGGTCCTTCCCTTTCAGCCTGCGGCCACGGTGAGCGGTGCCCAGCGGCGGGTCCAGTCGCCGGGCAGCTCCGGGATGTCCCGCGTCATGACGGCGTTGAAGGCCACGGAGGCCAGGCCGCGGTCCTTGAGCCAGGCCAGGAGCGCCTCGTGGCGTACATCGACATCGGTGCGGAGCGGGCGGTCGGTGGTGGCGGCGAGGGCGGTGACGAGCACCTGGGCTCCGGCCGTGTCGCGGGCGATCAGCGGGCCGATGACATGGGTGTCCATGTTGGGCCAGATGGCGGCGTAGCCGGTGAGTTCGCCCTCGTGGTCCTCGGCGACGAACAGCCGGTCCGTGAAGGCGGGGAGCCTGGTGATCATGTGGGTCCGGTCGGTGCCGAAGACCTCGGTGTCCAGGCGGACGATCCGGGGGAGGTCCTCGGCGGTGGCCGGCCGTACGCGGCCCGTGTCCGACCCTTCCGAGGCGGTGAGTGCGGTGGGGTCCGGGCGGAAGAAGCCCCTGAGCATCTCCGCCCGGCCCGTGGTCCGGAAGCCCAGCTCCTCATAGAGGGGGCGGCCATAGGGGGTGGCGTGCAGGGTGAGGGGGACTCCCTTGAGCACGTCGTCGCAGATGAACGTCATCAGACGACGACCCAGGCCCTGACGGGCGAATCGGTCGGCCACGAGGACCATTCCGATGGCCGCGAGGTCCGGCTCGGCGGGGGAGTAGCCGTACCGGGTGACGATGCAGGCGGCGGCGAGTCCGTTGCCGTCCGGAGCGGTGACCCCGTACCCGTTCCCGGCGGCCAGGAGCAGCCCCCACTTGTGCTCCTCGCGGGGCCAGCCGCGATCCTCGGACAGGTCGGCGCAGTGGCGGAGATCGTCCGCGGTCAGCGCCCGGATCGGCAGATCATTGAGGTGTGGTGGTGTCACCGGCCCAGACTGGATCATCACCCCGGGGCCGTCCAGAGGATTTGGGAGGACGAGGGTGTTTCACGTGAAACATGGAGCGATGTTTCACGTGAAACACGGTGTTTCACGTGAAACAGAGCAGCTAGCCTCGACGGCTATGACCCTCCTGCACCTCTTTGACCTCGACGGGACGCTGATGTTCGGCTCGGCGGCGCCGGTCGAGATCTCCCGACAGCTCGGGCTGAGCGCCGAGATCGCCGAGCTGGAGAGGTCCTTCGGCGCGCAGGAGATCGGACCGCAGGAGTTCTCGGTGGCGGCGCACGCGCTGTGGGCCGACCTGACCCCCGCGCATGTGCGAGCTGCCTTCGAAGGCTCACCCTGGCTCAGGGGCATCCAAGAGGTGTGGCGGGAGATCCGCGAGCGCGGGGACTACTGCGCGGTGATCTCCCTGTCGCCGTCCTTCTTCGTGGAACTGCTGCTGGACTGGGGCGCGCATGCCGCGCACGGGTCGGTCTATCCGGAGGTGCCGTTCACGCGACCGGTAGAGGTCTCCGGCATCCTGACGCCCGCGGGCAAGGTCACGGTGGCGGACCGGCTGTGCGCACAGTTCGGGGTGAGCCGGGAGGACTGTGTCGCGTATGGGGATTCGATGACAGACGCGGTGCTCTTTGAGACGGTGCCGGTCTCGGTGGCGGTCAATGCGCGGCCCTATCTGGCGGCGCGCGCCACGCACGTATACGAGGGCAGGGACCTGCGGGAGGCATACCAGCTCGTGGGGGCGGCACGCCCGGGAGTTGAGGCATCTTAAGAGGAAGGTGGGTTCGAAACGCGGTTTTTCCGCATTTCCCCACAGCCCTCTGGGCGGGCTGGCACGCTGTAGAACCCGGAACCACGGATTCACAGACCGTGGCGTGTGCAGACCGACCGAGTTGCTCGAAGCGAGGCACCGCATGGACGCTCCGCCCACCAGATCGGCCAGACGGGATACGACCCGGATACCCGGCGGGGGCGGCACCACGGAGCCTTCACCGGACGCCGTGCTCATCCGCCGGACGCTCGCGGAGATCGCACCGGTTGCCGACAAGGTGACCTCGTACTTCTACGCCCTGGTCTTCAGCCGGCACCCGGATGTCCGGGGGATGTTTCCAGCGGCCATGGACGCGCAGCGCGACCGGCTGCTGAAGGCGCTGCTGACCGCCGCCGAGCACATCGACAATCCGGCGGTGCTCATCCCCTACCTGCGCCGGCTGGGCACCGGCCACCGCAAGTACGGCACCGTGGCCGGCCACTACCCGGTGGTGGGCGAAGCCCTCCTCGGTGCGCTGGCCCGCTACGCGGAGAAGTCCTGGGGGCCGGAGGCCGAGGCCGCGTGGGTACGGGCCTACACCGCGATCTCCCAGACGATGATCGACGCGGCGGCCGAGGACGAGGTGAAGGCCCCGGCCTGGTGGCACGCGGAGGTGGTCTCCCACGATCTGCGCACCTCGGACATCGTGGTCCTGACGGTCCGGCCCGACCAGCCGTACGCCTTCCTGGCCGGCCAGTACGCCAGTCTGGAAACCCCGTGGTGGCCCCGTGTGTGGCGGCACTACTCCTTCGCCTCGGCCCCGCGCGCCGACGGGTTGCTGTCCTTCCACATCAAGGCCGTTCCCGCAGGCTGGGTTTCCAACGCGCTGGTGCGCCACGCCCGCCCGGGAGACGTGCTGCGCCTGGGCCCGCCGGCAGGGTCGATGGTGGTGGATCACACGACGGACAACGGGATGCTGTGCCTGGGCGGGGGCACCGGAATCGCGCCGATCAAGGCATTGATCGAGGATGTGGCCGAGCACGGTGAGCGGCGCCCGGTGGAGGTGTTCTTCGGGGCGCGCAGCGACAACGACCTGTACGACAAGGACACCCTGCTGGGCCTCCAGCGCTCCCACCCGTGGCTGTCGGTGCGCCCGGTGGTCGGCGACGGGCTGGCGGGGCAGTTGCCGCAGGCGATCGGCGAGCACGGGCCGTGGAGTTCGTACGACGCGTTCATCTCCGGGCCGCCCGCGATGATCCGCAGCGGGGTGGACGAGCTCAAGAGGATCGGGATCCCCGGCGAGCGGATCCGCCACGACGCCGTGGAGGAGCTGGCGGGCATCGCCGGCTGAGACCGGCGGCGGCCCGCCGGTCTCGTACGGGATCCTCAGCCCAGGTCGGGGGCGTGCATGGCGCGGACTCCCTCGATGTTCCCGTCGAGGTAGTGCCGGAGGGACAGCGGGACGAGGTGAACCGCCGCGATTCCGACGCGGCTGAAGGGCACGCGGACGATCTCGTACTCCCCTTCGGGGTGATCGACTTCGGGGCCGTGCCGTTGGCTGGGGTCCATCGATTCGAGGTGGCAGACGAAGAAGTGCTGCACCTTCACACCGGTCACTCCCCCGTCCGCGATGTGCTCGACGGTGTCGACGAAGCACGGGACCACATCGGTGATCTTCGCGCCGAGTTCTTCGTGGAGTTCCCGGTGGAGGGCGTCGACGACGGTGGCGTCCGTGGCCTCCACTCCTCCTCCGGGGGTGAGCCAGTAGGGATCGACGCCGGGCTTGGTGCGCTTGATGAGGATCAGGTCGTCACCGTCGAGCAGGATCGCGCGGGCGGTGCGTTTGACCACGGGACGTTCGGTCATGGGAGAAGAGTGGCCCACGGCTCCGCTTCTGAAACGCGCCACGGGCCGGAACTGCGTGCCGAAACCGGCGGCTCACCAGAGCGCCGCCGCCTGCAGCAGCGCTTCATGGGCGCGGGCGAGGTGGGCGAGGGCGAGGCTGCCGGTCCGTACGACGGCGAACCAGGTGCGCAAGGGCGGTACGGAGGGATCCGTCAGGGCCACGACCCGGCCTTCGGCGAGCGCGTCCTGGCAGAGGTAGCGGGGCAGGACGGCGAGCCCGGCACCGGCCTGGACGCACTCCAGGACGGCCCGCAGGTCGGGGGCGACCACGGTGGCGGTGGCGCGCCCGGCGTCGGGCCGGGCGTCGAAGACGGTGGCCCAGTAGCGGGTGACGAGCGGAAGGCTTTCGTGGACCTCGACGAGCGGGATGCCGTCGAGGGCGGCGGGCCCCTCCTCGCGCAGCTGGTCCTGGTCGACGAGGGCGGCCCAGTAGGGCGCGGCGACCAGGACGTGCTCCTCGTCGCACAGCGCGGTGGCGGTGAACAGGCCGCCCCGGGGCCGGGCGGTGGTGACGACGAGGTCGTGGTGGCCCGCGGCGAGCCCGTCGAGGGTCTCCTCGGCGTCGGCCTGCAGCGCCACGCGTAGGGTGTGGCCCTGCCCGACGAGGGTGGCGAGAGCGGGAAGCACGCGCAGGCACAGGAACTCGGGAGGCCCGGCGACATGGAGGGTGCGTAACGCGCCGGAGGCCTCCCGCCCGGTCTCGGTGATCAGCAGCAGGGCGTCGAGGTGCGGGGCGGCCTTGTGGGCGAGCTCGTCGCCGACGGCGGTGGGGGTCACCCCGCGGGCCCGGCGGTGGAAGAGCGGCCGGCCCAACTGGCGTTCGAGCGTGCGGATCTGCGAGGTCACGGCCGGCTGGGAGAGCCCCAGGAGTGCGGCGGCCCGGGTGAAGGAGCCGGCCCGGTGAACGGCGACGAAGGTGCGCAGCAGGGCCAGGTCCATGGAGGCCCCTCTCGGTGGGGGCCTTCAACTATAAATTTGCCGATACCCCTCTGTCGTTACCGTGATTGGACTCTGACGCAGAGTCAACTAGCCTTGTCGCGTGGTTCTTCTTGCGCGGAACCCGGGGCGGTCCGAGCCACGAGGGGGGAGGCTCGGACCGCTTTCCACAGCCTGTTCAGCCGCCGGCACCAGCGCGGTCGAGGGCTCGCAGGACGTCTGCCACCAGGTCCTCGGTGTCCTCGGCCCCCGCGGAGAACCGGATGAAGCCCTCCGGCACGGCGTCGCCGCCCCACCGGCCGCGGCGCTCGGCGGTGGACCGTACTCCACCGAAGCTCGTGGCGTCCTCGACCAGGCGCAGGGCCGCCATGAAGCGCTCGGCGTGCCCGCGGTCGGGCAGGGTGAAGGAGACCACCGACCCGAAGCCCCGCATCTGGCGGGCTGCCGTCTTGTGCGACGGATCCGAGGCCAGGCCCGGATAGCGCAGACCGGTCACCTCGGCGCGGTCGGTCAGCGCCTCGGCGACGGCCAGCGCGTTGGCCCACTGGCGCTGCGCGCGCAGCTGGATGGTGGCCAGCGAGCGGTGGGCGAGCCAGGCCTCCATCGGGCCGGGAATGGCGCCGACGATCTTGCGCCACTGCCGGACGCGGGCGGCGAGTGCGGCGTCGCGGCAGACGACGTATCCGAGCAGCAGGTCGCCGTGGCCGGTCAGGCCCTTGGTGCCGCTGGCGACGGAGAAGTCGGCGCCGAGTTCGAGGGGCCGCTGCCCGAGCGGGGTGGCGAGGGTGTTGTCGACGGCGACGAGGGTCCCGTCGGCGTGCGCGGCGTCCACGAGGCGCCGTACGTCGCATACGTCGAGGCCTGGGTTGGAGGGGGTCTCGATCCACAGCAGCTTGGCTCCGCCGAGGACCGTGAGCTGGGCGTCGTCTCCGGTCGGGGCGGTGCGTACGTGGATCCCGTACGCCTGGAGCTGCTCCCGCACCAGGGGCAGCGCCTGGTAGCCGTCGTCGGGCAGGACCACGGTGTCGCCGGTGCGCGCCTGGGAGAGCAGGACCGCGGAGATGGCCGCCATGCCGGAGGCGAAGACGATGGTGTGCACGTCCTGGCCCGGGGCCTCCAGTTCCCCGATGGCCGCTTCGAGCAGGGTCCAGGTGGGGTTGGTGTCGCGGCCGTAGGTGTACGGGCCCTCGACGTCTCCGGGGAGGTGGAAGTGGGCGGCGAACACCGGTCCGGGCAGGTGCGGCTCGTTCTTGACGGGTTCGGGGAGTCCGGCGCGCACGGCCCGGGTGCCGTCGCCGAGGGAGCCCGCTGCTGCGTCGGGTTCGCGGTCGTCGTGGTTCACGCGGTGTGCTCCTTGATGGCGTGGCGGACGGCGTCCAGCAGGCCGGGGCTTGCCGCCTCGACCAGTTCCAGGCATTCCTCGAATCCGTCGAGCGAGCCGTAGTAGGGATCCGGTACGTCGGTCTCCCAGGCCGTGGCCGCCGGATCGTAGGACCGCAGCAGCCGGACCTTCGCGGCGTCATGCGGGGTGGGCGCAAGGGCCTTCAGGTCCCGCAGGTGCCCGGCGTCGAGCGCGATGACCAGGTCGAGGCCGGCGAACCAGGACGCCTTGAACTGCCGGGCCCGGTGTTCCTGCGCGTATCCCGCGCCCTCCAGGACGGAGACGGCACGCGGGTCGGCGCCGTCGCCCTCGTGCCAGCCGCCGGTTCCGGCGCTGTCCACCTCGACCAGGCCGTCGAGCCCGGCCTCGGTGACGTGGGCACGGAAGACGGACTCGGCCATGGGCGAGCGGCATATGTTGCCCGTGCAGACGAAGCACACGCGGTACATGGGCGGCCCGTTCAGTTCTTGTCGGGCAGGACGAGGTTCACGGCCCACGAGACGATGGAGATGATCAGGCCGCCGAGGACGGCGGTCCAGAAGCCGTCGACGTGGAAGCTGAGGTCGAGCTGCTTGGCCAGCCAGGAGGTCAGCAGCAGCATCAGGGCGTTCACGACGAGGGTGAAGAGGCCGAGGGTGAGGATGAACAGCGGCAGCGAGAGCAGCTTCACCACGGGCTTGACGATGAAGTTCACCAGGCCGAACACCAGGGCGACCAGGATGAGGGTCAGCGTCCGGCGGCCCATGCTGCTGCCGTCGTCCAGGGTGATGCCGGCGAGGAGCCAGATGGCGACGGCCAGGGCCGCCGCGTTGGCGAGCGTCTTGACTACGAAATTCGTCATGTGTCTGATCGTGGCAGAGAAGATCCCGGTGGGACATCCGCAGATGAGCGGATGCGAGGGCACGATCGAGTACAAGGGGCACAAGGACGATGAAAGCCTTCCGGCTTGACGAACTCGAAGCGGAGCGGGCCGCCAACGAGGGCGCCTATCTGCAGTTCGTGCGGGAGCGGAACATGTCGGTCGGGCTGTACGCGCTCGACGCCGGACAGAGCGACCCCCAGCAGCCGCACGGCCAGGACGAGGTCTACTTCGTCGTGAGCGGCCGGGCCTCGATCACGGTCGGGGAGGAGACCACCACGGTGGCGCGGGGCAGCGTGGTCTACGTCCCGGCGGGGGTGGCGCACAAGTTCCACCACATCAGTGAGGACCTGCGGGTGCTGGTGGTGTTCTCCCCGCCGGAGGGCTGAGCGGCGCACACGGGCGGGCAGGGGTGGGCGGCGGCCGGCTGAGGGTCGCGGGCCCGGTCCCCCTAGGGGGCGGATCAGGGGACTGCGGGGGCTCGCGGGTCACCGCCGGAGACGGCGGACTCCTAGCATCGGGAGCAGGAAGTCACGCACGATGACGAGGAAGAGGTCGAGGACATGGACGGCATCCGAGGGATATTCGCGGGCATGCCCTGGTGGGTCAAGTGGGTCGCCGTTCCGCTGCTGGCGCTGTTCGTCTTCGGCGGTGTGATCACGAGCATCCTGGGCGCCCTGATCGGGTTCGTCTTCAAGCTGCTCCTCTTCGTCGGTCTCGTCGGCGGGCTCATCTTCGTCGTGAAGAAGGTGACCGGCGGAGCCTCGAAGTCCTCCGCCGGTGAGTGGTAAGGAAATCGGAGCGGGCGGTTCCGTGATTGCGCCAGGAGGGGGAACATGACGGGCGAAACCCCTCACATCCCGGGAATCGGCGGATAGAGTGGCAATCTGTGCCGTTCCCTGGGCACCGAAAGTCGGTTTCGCGCCGCTCTGACCCGCGGTCACCCGAACCAGCCGCCGTGCACGACCCCCAGGAGCGACGGCATGCGCGGGGGCGGCCCCCGCAGGGCGGGCCGCCCAAGGCCCGCCGCCACGCCTGGGGGTGAGCTTTGTCTCCGGTTCACAACGCCGGTGTGCCGACTCTGATCGGCTCGGTGCAGCGGGCGCTGAGGCTGCTCGAAGCGGTGGGCTCCCACAGCGAGGGAGCCCCGGCGAAACAGCTGGCGCGAGAGGCGGGGCTGCCGCTCCCCACCGCCTACCACCTGCTCCGCACCCTGACCCACGAGGGCTACCTGCGCCGGGAGAACGGCGTGTTCGTGCTGGGCGACGCAGCCCTGCGGCTCGCAGGCGGCGGGCTCCAGCAGAAACGTCGCAGCATGATCCTCGACTCCCTCGCGCACTTCCGTGACGCGGTCGGGGCCCCCGTCTACTTCGCGGTCTACCGCGAGGGTGAAATCGAGCTCGTGGGCGTCTCGGACACCCCTGCCCACCCAGCCTGCGAGGAATGGGCGGACTTCAGGGAGACCGGGCACGCGCACGCCATCGGTCAGTGCCTGCTGGGACAACTCGACGCCAAGGCCCGCAGGGACCACTACGACCGGCATCCGGTCGAGGCCATCACCGCTCATACCGTGCGGGATCTGCGGTCCCTGGAAGAACGGATCGGATCCCTCGAGCGAATGCAGCCTGTAACCGAACGCCAGGAATATGCCCTCGGCACAGTTTGCGCCGCGATCCCCATTACAGCGGGCGATACCGCCGCAACCATGGCGATTTCGCTTCCCGTGCACCAGGAAAATCGATTGCTGTGTGTGGTCGACCGACTACGGAGTGAAGTAGGCGCGCTGTTGAGCACCCTCTCCTTCTCTATCAGTATCTGAAAACTCACTCCTTGTGATCTGCTAGCGCTTCCACCACTCTTGTCAAGAGGCCTCGGGGGACCATTCCTGGCCACTTCCACTACAGCGGGGTAGGCAATGCGCGAGTCGGTACAGGCAGAGGTCATGATGAGCTTCCTCGTTTCCGAGGAGCTCTCGTTCCGGATCCCGGTGGAACTCCGGTACGACGCTCGTGACCCCTACGCAGTCCGCCTTACCTTCCACCTTCCCGGAGACGCGCCCGTGACCTGGGCGTTCGGCCGGGAACTCCTCCTCGACGGCATCAACAAGCCGTGCGGTGATGGTGATGTGCACATCGCGCCCACCGATCCCGAGGAGCTGTCCGATGTCCACATCCGTCTCCAGGTCGGTGGCGACCGGGCCCTGTTCCGCGCCGGCGCGGCGCCGCTCGTCGCGTTCCTCGACCGGACCGACCGGCTCGTTCCGCTCGGTCAGGAGCGCAACCTGGGTGACTTCGAGGGGAACCTCGACGACGCGCTCGGCAAGATCCTGGCCGACTCGCAGCAGAACGAGCGGAACGCGGGCTGAGCACCGCGGCACCACCGCGTCATCGCGCCGGCTCAGCGCTTGCGCCGCCGGCCCCGGCCGCGGACCGGTCCCGAGGCCGGAGCCGCGGCCGGGGATCCCGGCCGGTCGGCTGAGACGACCAGGGCGGCCAGTGCCGTCGTCACCGGCACCGAGGCGACCAGTCCGATCGAGCCCACGAGCGTCCGTACGATCTCCTCCGCCACCAGCTCGCTGTTGGCCACCGAACCCATACTGCTGTTCGCGATCGAGAACAGCAGGAGCAGGGGCAGCGCCGCACCCGCGTAGGCCAGCACCAGGGTGTTGACCACCGATGCGATGTGGTCGCGGCCGATCCGGATGGCCGCCCTGTACAGGTGCCGAGGCCCCATGGAGGGGTCGGCCTGGTGAAGTTCCCAGACCGCCGAGGTCTGGGTGACCGTCACGTCGTCGAGTACGCCCAGCGATCCGATGATCACACCCGCGAGCAGCAAACCGCTCATGTCGATGTCCGGGTAGAGCCCGTGGATCAGTCCGGTGTTGTCGTCGGTGTTGCCGCTGAGGAACGCCCAGTCGATGAACAGCGAGCCCAGCAGCCCGATCAGCAGCAGCGAGACGAGCGTGCCGAGGACGGCGACCGAGGTACGTGCGGTCAGGCCATGGCACATGTACAGGGCGATCAGCATGATGGCGCTCGCGCCGACGACCGCGACGACCAGCGGGTTCGAACCCTGGAGGATGGCCGGGAGGATGAAGAGGGTCAGTACGCCGAAGCTGACGATCAGCGCGATCAGCGCGAACAGGCCCCGCATCCGGCCGACGACGACGACCGCGACCGCGAAGATGCCGGCCAGCAGGGCCATCGGGAACTTGCGGTTCACGTCGATCACCGAGTACTGGAGGTCCCGGGGGGCGTCCGGCGCGTACGCGACCACCACCTCCTGACCCTTCGCCAACTGCCGTGGTGCGCCCGGCTGGACGATCTCCACGAACGTGCGGCCCTTGTCCGGCCCGGTGCCCACCTCGACGGTGGCCTTCTTGCACTCGCCGGTCTGTGCGGCCTGGGCCTCGCGGCCCTCGGGGGTGGACGTGTCGCCGGTGGGCGGTACCTGTGAGGCGTTCACCGATTTGCAGTCGACACGCTCCAGTGAGGTGACCGTGCCCTGCTGCGTCTGCCGGTCGAAGCCCACGCCCGTGCGCTCGTGGGCCGGGGCGCCGCCCGGCCAGAGCACCGCCATGCCGATGAACACGGCGGCGGCGAAGGGGATCAGTACGGCCGCGATGACCTTGCGCAGGTGCTGGGAGACGGGGGCCGCGGGGCCGTGGCCATGGCTGTGACCGTGGGAATGGCCGGAGGCGTGACCGTGGCCTGCGTGCTCGTGGCCCGTGGGGCCGGTGGGTTCACCGGGGACATGGGGGTCGTTGGGGGGCTGCGGCGAGGACATCACCGGCAGATCATCGCAAGAGATGAGGGGGCCCACTGTTCAGCACGCCATAAATGACGCTAGCGTGGGGGCACCTTTGCACAACGCGGGAGCTCGGAGCACCGGGCTGAGAGGGCGCTGATCACCGTACGCGCAAGTAATGCGTACGGGAAGAGGCTGCGTCGACCGCCGAACCTGTTACCGGGTAATGCCGGCGTAGGGAGATCAGGTCTCATGACCATTCAGGACGCACGCACGCCTGCCGTCAGCCAGAACGCCGACGGCCAGACCGAGCGCCAGCCGGGCTGGCACAAGGGGTACGTGGCGGGCTCCCGCCCCGACATCCGGGTGCCGGTCCGCCAGGTCCACCTCACCAACGGCAAGGACGTGACGCTCTACGACACGTCCGGGCCGTACACCGATCCGCAGATCGAGACCGACGTCCGCCGGGGCCTCGCGCCGCTGCGCGAGAACTGGATCATCGGCCGCGGCGACACCGAGGAGTACGCGGGCCGTCCCGTGCGCCCCGAGGACGACGGCATCAAGCACACCTCGCCGCGCGGCGGTCTCAAGAACCTCGACGCGGTCTTCCCGGGCCGCCCCCGCCAGCCCCGCCGGGGCCGTGACGGCGCCGCCGTCACGCAGCTCGCGTACGCCCGCCGGGGCGAGATCACCCCGGAGATGGAGTACGTCGCGATCCGCGAGAACGTCTCCCCGGAGGTCGTCCGCGAGGAGATCGCCGCAGGTCGCGCCGTACTGCCGGCCAACGTGAACCACCCCGAGATCGAGCCGATGATCATCGGCAAGCGGTTCCTGGTGAAGGTCAACGCCAACATCGGCAACTCCGCCGTCACCTCCTCCATCGAGGAGGAGGTCGACAAGATGACCTGGGCGACCAAGTGGGGCGCCGACACGGTCATGGACCTCTCGACCGGCCGCAACATCCACACCACCCGCGAGTGGGTGCTGCGCAACTCCCCCGTCCCGATCGGCACCGTCCCGCTCTACCAGGCGCTGGAGAAGGTCGACGGCCGCGCCGAGGACCTGACCTGGGAGATCTACAAGGACACGGTCATCGAGCAGGCCGAGCAGGGCGTCGACTACATGACGGTCCACGCCGGCGTGCTGCTGCCGTACGTGCCGCTGACCGCCCGCCGCAAGACGGGCATCGTCTCCCGCGGCGGCTCGATCATGGCCGCGTGGTGCCTCGCGCACCACAAGGAGAACTTCCTCTACACGAACTTCGAGGAGCTCTGCGACATCCTCGCGACGTACGACGTCACGTACTCGCTGGGCGACGGCCTGCGCCCCGGTTCCATCGCCGACGCCAACGACGCGGCGCAGTTCGCGGAGCTCAAGACGCTGGGCGAGCTGAACACGATCGCCAAGCGCCACAACGTCCAGACCATGATCGAGGGTCCGGGCCACGTCCCGATGCACAAGATCAAGGAGAACATCGACCTCCAGCAGGAGATCTGCGAGGAGGCGCCGTTCTACACGCTGGGCCCGCTGACCACGGACGTCGCGCCCGCCTACGACCACATCACCTCGGGCATCGGCGCCGCGATGATCGCCTGGTGGGGCACCGCGATGCTCTGCTACGTCACGCCCAAGGAGCACCTGGGCCTGCCCAACCGGGACGACGTGAAGACCGGCGTCATCACCTACAAGATCGCGGCGCACGCCGCCGACCTGGCCAAGGGGCACCCCGGCGCCCAGGAGTGGGACGACGCGCTGTCGGACGCGCGGTTCGAGTTCCGCTGGGAGGACCAGTTCAACCTGGCCCTCGACCCGGACACGGCCCGTGAGTTCCACGACGAGACGCTCCCGGCCGAGCCGGCCAAGACCGCGCACTTCTGCTCCATGTGCGGTCCGAAGTTCTGCTCGATGAAGATCTCGCAGGACATCCGCCGTGAGCACGGCGGTGACCTGAAGGCCGAGGAGATCGAGGCGGGCATGGCGGAGAAGTCCGCCGAGTTCGCCGCCCAGGGCAACCGCGTGTACCTGCCGCTGGCCGACTGACGCACGTTGACGGCTCACGCCTCACGCCTGGACACCTGACGTCGCACGGTTCACCCGTCACGTCACACGTCCCGCGGCGCACGGACCGGAGTGCCGGCCGGAGCGCGGACCGCCGTCCTCGGTCCGTCAGTCCGGCTGGTGTTCCGGGCTGCCGAAGTCCGGACCGGTGAAGTCCGGAGGCGTGTAGCCGGGCCGGGAACGGGGCCGGGGTCCCTCCGAAGGGGACCCCGGGCTGGTGAAATCCGGTGCGGTGTACCCCAGGTTGGGCATCCGGCCCCCGCGTCCGCGCGGGGGCGGCAGGCCCGGACCCGCGTTCGGATCGGCCAGGGCGGCCCGCAGGAACGGCATGATCCCGCGCTCCAGCAGGGCGTGCCGCCAGGCCTCCCGGGCCTGCGCGACCTCGTCGGGTATCGCCCCGTCTGCGTCCTCGTCCGCCGTCACCTCGGTCGCGCTGTTGCGTACGGCCGCCACCAGCAGGCCCACCACCGCGCAGAGCAGGGCCACCGCGGTGAGCGCGCCGAAGAGCCAGCCCGCCGTCAGCATGGTCTCGGCGAAGGCCGGCTCGGGCTCGATCATCTTCAGGACGTAGCCCACCAGCAGGAAGATCAGCATGGCGGTGCCCGCCAGGACGGGCGCGAGGACCGCGACCACGGCGCTGACGCCCGCGCCGGGGACGTCGCCCCGGCCGTCGTCGTCTTCCTCCGCCGCGGTCCCGGGCGTGGAGAGGACCTCGTCGCGCCGTTCCTCGCGGAGCTTCACGTAGTGGTCGTACTCGGCGGCGGCCGCTGCCGTCAGCAGTGCGCCGGCGCCCAGGGCCATGGTGCGCAGTTGTTCGGCGTTCAGGCGTTCGCCGAGGGCGGCGAGTTCCGGCCGTTCGTGTGCGGTGCGCAGTGCCTCGTCGAGGAGCCGCTCGAACTCGGGTCGGTCTTCGGTCAGCAGGTGCGGAGCGCTGGTCATGTGCATCCCCCGATGCTCCGTAGAAGCCGGTTTGCCCGCGTAGACCCGGGCGCCGGCACAAACGGAGGAGAGCCTGCTACGGATAGAGCGATGGTAGAGGGCACGGACCACCGGTTGACAGGGGCTTTGCCGAAATAGCCCTGTGCGGGAACCGTCAGTCGTTGAGGGGAAGTTGCACCACGAGCAGCTTGCCGGCCATCGTCACTCCGCCGTCCATCGCGATGGCGAGCCCGTCCGCGTACACGTGGGGACCGTCCACGGCCTCCGGGCCGCGTGCCTCGTCGCCGTCCTCGGTGCCCACTTCGCCGAGCAGGTACGGGATGGGGCTGTGCCCGTGCACGACGCGGTGGCCGCCGTAGGTGCCGAGCAGTTCGCGTACGGCCTGCGGGCCGGTCTCCTCGTCGCGGAAGGCGAACCGCTTGGTGAACTTGCGGAAGAGGTCCCAGGTGATGTCGGCGTCGTTGCGGTTGAGCAGCTCGTGGATGGTGTCGTTGACGTCCTCGATGGAGTCGCCGTAGTCGAGGTAGGCCGTGGTGTCCGAGTGGAGCAGCAGGTGGCCCTCCTCCAGGACGGCCGCGTCCAGGCGCGACATCCACTGCAGGTGGACGTCCTGGAGCCGCTCCATGTCGGTGCGCTGGCCGCCGTTGAGGAGCCAGGCCGCCTGGAAGGTGGCGGTTCCGGCCCCGGAGGAGACGGGGGTGTCGCCGAACCGCTTGGCGCCGATGAGCAGCAGCTCGTGGTTGCCCATGAGCGCCTTGCAGTAGCCGCCGGCGGCCGCGGCCTCGGCGGACAGGCGCATGACGAGGTCGATCACGCCGATGCCGTCGGGGCCGCGGTCGGTGAAGTCGCCGAGGAACCAGAGGCGGGCGTTGCCGGCGGACCAGCGGCGCTCGGCGTCGATCAGGCCCTGGGCGTGGAGTTCGGTGACGAGCTCGTCGAGGTAGCCGTGGACGTCGCCGACCACGTAGAGCGGGCCCGGGCCGCCGGCCGCCGGTTCCTGGGGGACGTACTGGACCTGCACGGTGTCGCCCGGGCCGCCGAGCGCGCCGCGGCCGATGACGGGCAGGTCGCGCTGGGTCGGCGTGTAGCCGTCGAGGTCGTCGTCGGGTGCGGAGGGGACGGGACCCGGCTCGGGTGCGGGTTCGGCGAGCGGAGGCGTGCCCGCCTGGGGCGCGTAGCCGGGCTGCTGGGGCACGGTCGTCGCGCCTTCCTCGTAGTACGCGGGGTACTCGCCGTACACGGGGGCGTCACCGGGAAGCCCGGTGGATACGGAGTGCGGGGCGGGTTCGGTGACCGGAACCCGGAAGTCCCGCAGCGTGTCCGTCCGCATCGCGGGTCCCTGACCGGCCCCCTGAGTCATCGACCCCTCCACCACCGTCGCGCTGCCGTACACCTGCGGACCCTCCTGACCTCCGGGGAGGAGGGTCCGTGATGTCGTGCGCCCATCATAGGAATGCGGCTCGCGCTCTGTGACGCACCAGGGGTGGTGAATCCTGTCCGGAGCCGATCGTTCCTGCCGCTTTCTCCCGATATCGGTGTTGCTGAAATCCCCGGCGGCGCCTGCGGCTCCGCCGGCGGGACGGTGCGGGGCGTCAGTCCTGGGCCGGGGACCGGGGTGGACTGACGGTCGTACGGGGCTGCCTGCGCTGTGACGAGGTGCGGATGATGAGTTCGGTCGGGACGACCTGTTCGACGGGGCGCCCGGTGTCCACGCCCTCGATCGCGTCGATGAGCAGCTGTACGACGGCCGTCCCGATGCGGCGCGGTTTGAGGGAGAGCGTGGTGATGGGCGGCTCGGTGTTGGCGTACACGGTGGACTCGCTGCAGCACACGAGCAACAGGTCCTCGGGGACGCGCAGGCCGTAGCGTCGGGCGGCGGCGAGCAGGTCGGTGCCGTTGGGGTCGAAGAGCCCGTAGACGGCGTCGGGCCGGTCGGGGCGGGCGAGGAGCCGGTCGGCGGCGACGGCGCCCGCGCAGGGGTCGTGGGCGGGGTAGGACTCGTAGACGGGGTCCTGGCCGACGCGCTCGCACCAGTTGAGGTAGGCGGTGGTGGAGAGCCGGGTGTAGGTGTCGGTGGTGGTGCCGGTCAGCAGCCCGATCCGGCGGGCGCCGGCGGCCGCGAGGTGGTCGAGGAGGCCGAGTACGGCGGCCTCGTGGTCGTTGTCGACCCAGGCGGTGACGGGGAGGGAGCCTGCGGGGCGGCCGTCGGAGACCACGGGCAGGCCTTGGCGGACCAGTTCGGTGACGACGGGATCGTGGTCGGAGGGGTCGATGACGACGGTGCCGTCGAGGGCGACGTTGGACCACACGTCGTGTCGGGAGGTGGCGGGGAGGATGACGAGGGCGTAGCCGCGGGCGAGCGCGGCGGAGGTGGCGGCCCTGGCCATCTCGGCGAAGTAGGCGAATTCGGTGAAGGTGAAAGGTTCATCCCCGTACGTCGTCACGGTCAGGCCGATGAGGCCCGACTTGCCGGTACGGAGGGTGCGGGCGGCGGCGGAGGGGCGGTAGCCCAGCCGGTCGGCGACCTCGCGAACGTGGCGGCGGGTGGCGTCCGGCAGCCGTCCCTTGCCATTGAGCGCGTCGGAGACGGTTGTGATGGAGACGCCCGCCGCGGCGGCCACGTCCCTGATGCCTGCCCGGCCCTGTCGGCCGGCGGCCCGCCGGGTGGTCTCGGTCCGGCTCACCTGATGCTTCCCTGCTGCTGTCATGGCGAGCCGATAGTAGGGCTCGGTGGGGTGGGTGGTCCGTGTGCATATGCACGCGTTGACAGGCACGATTCTGCATGATTCGCCACCCCCAATGACCTTGGAATCAAAGGGATTTGAGGTCACAGCCCGGTCAGGGCGCTTGTCGGCGGGTCCGGGCATGCCAAAGCGGTGTCGGATCGGGCCGGTCCCAACTCACCTGTACGAGGGATGCGCGCCACGGCGCAGGCCACCAGCGCGCGCATATATGCGCGCGCTCCCCCGCATTCCAGGCGCCCCCATTCTCGGGAAGGCGGAATCCTCATAAGGTGAGCAGTATTGAGTCGACGGCGACGTCGTACGGGACGGTCGAGGAGGACCTGCGGTGAGCGAGAAGAGCCCGAAGCTGCGCGCCGAGCTGGACGGCATTCCCACATACAAGCCCGGCAAGCCGGCTGCCGCGGGCGGGCCCGTCGCGTACAAGCTGTCCTCGAACGAGAACCCGTACCCGCCGCTGCCGGGCGTGCTGGAGAGCGCGGTCTCTGCGGCCGGCGCCTTCAACCGGTACCCGGACATGGCCTGCACCGGCCTCGTGAACGAGCTCGCGGAGCGGTTCGGTGTGCCGGTCGAGCACATCGCCACCGGCACCGGCTCGGTCGGCGTGGCCCAGTCGCTGATCCAGTCGACGGCCGGGCCGGGCGACGAGGTCATCTACGCCTGGCGCTCTTTCGAGGCTTACCCGATCATCACGCAGATCTCGGGTGCGACCTCCGTGCAGGTCCCGCTCACCGAGGGCGACGTGCACGACCTGGACGCGATGGCGGAGGCGATCACCGAGCGGACCCGGCTGATCTTCGTCTGCAACCCCAACAACCCCACGGGCACCGCCGTGCGCCGCGCCGAGCTGGAGCGGTTCCTGGACCGGGTGCCCTCGGACGTCCTGGTGGTGCTCGACGAGGCCTACCGCGAGTTCGTCCGCGACACGGACGTACCGGACGGCACCGAGCTCTACCGCAACCGCCCGAACGTCGCGGTGCTGCGTACGTTCTCCAAGGCGTACGGGCTCGCCGGCCTGCGCGTCGGCTTCGCGGTGGCGCACGAGCCGGTGGCCGCGGCGCTGCGCAAGACGGCGGTGCCCTTCGGCGTCAGCCAGCTCGCCCAGGACGCGGCGGTGGCCTCGCTGCGCGCCGAGGACGAGCTGATGGGGCGGGTCGGGGCGCTGGTGTGCGAGCGGGAGCGGGTCCACGAGACGCTGCGCGCGCAGGGCTGGACGGTTCCGGACACGCAGGCGAACTTCGTGTGGATGCGGCTGGGGGAGCGCACCGCCGAGTTCGCGGCGGCCTGCGAGAAGGCCGGTGTGGTGGTCCGGCCCTTCGCGGGCGAGGGCCTGCGGGTCACGATCGGTGAGACCGAGGCGAACGACCTCTTCCTGCACACGGCGGAGGCCTTCTTCAAGGAGCTGTAGTTCCCGCGGGCGGGCCCGGCGAGCCGCGTGATCGCGCGGGTCGGCCGGGTTACGCGAGTTCCACGCGGATGGGGTCGCCGTCGCGCACGGTGGCCAGCAGGCGGGGGTCGCCGTCGAACGAGCCGAGCACGTTGCACGGGCTCGCCAGGCGGCTCTCGCCTCCGCGCGAGATGGGCGTGGGGCCGTAGGGCAGCGCGAGCGCGTCGCCCTCGGTCCAGAACGCGACCGTGCCGGGGTCGACGACCTGCCGGGCGTCGTGCTCGAGGGCCACGGAGACGCCGGTGTCGAAGTAGACCTCCTCGCCCCAGGTGTTGGCACTGGCGGAGATCGGGAGCGCGTCGGCCAGGGCCTTGGCGGTCGGAGTTTCGTCAAGGGTCGCGGTGAGCTGGCCGGCGGGCCAGGAGATTCGAATCTTCATGCCCCACATTCAACAATCTGTTGAATTTCTTGGCTAGGGGGACCCCGCTTGAAGCGGCCGAAAAGGTGTGCGCCATAATGCTTGTGAATGTGAACGCGTTCACAAGCGTGTCCTGCTTCCTCCCGGTACGGGAGGGAACCCGCCAGGCAGACTGCCCGCTGTGACCACGGCGACGACAAGGAGAAGACGACGTGGACCTAGCTTTGGCGCCTGAAACATTGGCGCGCTGGCAGTTCGGCATCACCACCGTCTACCACTTCCTGTTCGTTCCCCTGACGATCTCGCTGGCGGCCCTTACCGCCGGCCTGCAGACGGCGTGGGTCCGGACGGAGAAGGAGAAGTACCTCAGGGCCACGAAGTTCTGGGGCAAGCTTTTCTTGATCAATATCGCGATGGGTGTCGTCACCGGCATCGTCCAGGAGTTCCAGTTCGGCATGAACTGGTCCGACTACTCGCGATTCGTCGGCGACATCTTCGGAGCGCCGCTGGCCTTCGAAGCGCTGATCGCCTTCTTCTTCGAATCGACCTTCATCGGTCTGTGGATCTTCGGCTGGGACAAGCTGCCGAAGAAGATCCACCTGGCCTGCATCTGGATGGTCTCCCTCGGCACCGTCCTGTCCGCCTACTTCATCCTGGCGGCCAATTCCTGGATGCAGCACCCAGTCGGGTACCGCATCAACGAGGAGCGGGGCCGGGCCGAGCTCACCGACTTCTGGCGCGTGCTCACCCAGAACACCGCGCTCACCCAGTTCTTCCACACCATCACGGCCGCCTTCCTGGTCGGCGGTGCCTTCATGGTCGGCATCGCCGCCTTCCACCTGGCGCGCAAGAAGCACATCCCGGTGATGCGCAGCTCGCTGCGGCTGGGTCTGGTCGTCATGATCATCGCCGGTCTCGGCACCGCCATCAGCGGTGACCTGCTCGGCAAGGTGATGTTCAAGCAGCAGCCCATGAAGATGGCCGCCGCCGAGGCGCTCTGGGACGGCGAGGCGCCGGCCCCGTTCTCCGTCTTCGCCTACGGCGACGTCGAGAAGGGCCACAACAAGGTCGCCATCGAGATCCCGGGAGTGCTGTCGTTCCTGGCCAACGACGACTTCACCTCGTTCGTCCCGGGCATCAACGACGTCAACAAGGCGGAGCAGGAGAAGTTCGGCCCCGGCGACTACCGGCCCAACATCCCGGTCGCCTACTGGGGCTTCCGCTGGATGATCGGCTTCGGTATGGCCTCGCTCGGCGTGGGCGTGCTGGGGCTGTGGCTGACCCGCAAGAAGTTCATGCTGCCGCCGGGCCTGCGGACCTCGGAGGAAGAGGTGCCGAACCTGGTCCTCTTCAAGCAGGCGCTGAGCCCCAAGTTCGGGCAGCTGTACTGGATCGTCGCCCTGTGGACCATGGGCTTCCCGCTCATCGCCAACTCCTGGGGCTGGATCTTCACCGAGATGGGCCGCCAGCCCTGGGTGGTCTACGGAGTCCTGCGCACCCGGGACGCGGTCTCGCCGAACGTCTCCCAGGGCGAGGTCCTCACCTCGATGATCGGCTTCACGCTGCTCTACGCCGTGCTCGCCGTGATCGAGGTCAAGCTCCTCGTCAAGTACGTCAAGGCCGGCCCGCCCGAGCTCACCGAGGCCGACCTCAACCCGCCCACCCGGATCGGCGGGGACGACAAGAACCCCGACCGGCCGATGGCCTTCTCGTACTGAGGCTGAGGAGACCACACCATGCAACTTCACGACGTCTGGTTCGTACTCATCGCCGTCCTGTGGACCGGCTACTTCTTCCTGGAGGGCTTCGACTTCGGAGTCGGCGTACTGACCAAGCTGCTCGCCCGCGACCGCACCGAGAAGAGGGTCCTGATCAACACGATCGGACCCGTGTGGGACGGCAACGAGGTCTGGCTGCTCACCGCGGGCGGGGCGACCTTCGCCGCCTTCCCCGATTGGTACGCCACCCTCTTCTCGGGCTTCTACCTGCCCCTGCTCCTCATCCTGGTCTGCCTGATCATCCGCGGCGTCGCCTTCGAGTACCGGCACAAGCGGGACGAGGACGCGTGGCAGACCAACTGGGAACACGCGATCTTCTGGACCTCGCTGATCCCGGCGTTCCTCTGGGGCGTGGCCTTCGCCAACATCGTGCGCGGGGTGAAGATCGATCAGAACAAGGAGTACGTCGGCACCTTCCTCGACCTGCTCAACGTCTACTCGATCCTCGGCGGCCTGGTCACCCTCACCCTGTTCACCTTCCACGGCGCGGTCTTCACCTCGCTCAAGACGGTCGGTGACATCCGGGACCGCTCGCGCAGGCTCGCGGCCCGGCTGGGCGTGGTCACCGCCGTACTGGCCCTGGTCTTCCTGACCTGGACCCAGTTCAGGAGCGGCGACGCCAAGAGCCTGGTCGCGATGGCCATCGCGGTGATCTCGCTGGTCGGGGCGCTCGGGTGCAACCGTGCGGGCCGCGAGGGCTGGTCGTTCGCCCTGTCCGGGATCACCATCGCGGCAGCCGTCGCGATGCTCTTCCTGACGCTCTTCCCGAACGTCATGCCGTCCTCGCTGGACGGGGCGTGGAGCCTCACGGTCACCAACGCGTCGTCCAGCCCGTACACCTTGAAGATCATGACCTGGTGTGCGGCCGTGGCCACCCCGCTCGTCCTGCTCTACCAGGGCTGGACGTACTGGGTCTTCCGCAAGCGCATCGGCACGCAGCACATCGTCGACGCGCACTGACACCTGGGGGATGTTTCACGTGAAACCGATCGACCCGCGCCTGCTTCGGTACGCCCGCTCCACCCGCCTCTTCCTGGGGGCGGTGGTGGCGTTGGGTCTTGCCGGGGCGGGGCTGGTCGTCGGCCAGGCGATGCTCATCGCCGAGATCGTGGTCGGCGCCTTCGAGGAAGGGCTGGACGCTGCGGCGCTCCGGACGCCACTGCTGCTGCTCGCGGCGGTGGCGCTGGGGCGCGGCCTGCTGGCCTGGCTGACGGAGCTCGCCGCGCACCGGGCCGGCGCGGCGGTCAAGTCGGAACTGCGTCGCCGGCTGCTGGACCGGGCCGCGGACCTGGGCCCGGGCCGGCTGACCGGACAGCGCACGGGGTCGCTGGTGGCGCTGGCCACCCGGGGCGTGGACGCGCTCGACGACTACTTCTCGCGGTACCTGCCGCAGCTGGGCCTCGCCGTGGTGGTACCGGCGGCGGTCCTGGCCCGGATCGTCACCGAGGACTGGGTCTCGGCGGCCATCATCGTGGTCACCCTGCCGCTGATCCCCCTGTTCATGATTCTGATCGGCATGGCCACGCAGTCGCGGATGGAACGCCAGTGGCGGCTGTTGTCCCGGCTGTCGGGGCACTTCCTGGACGTGGTGGCCGGACTCCCGACGCTGAAGGTCTTCGGGCGCGCCAAGGCGCAGGCCGAGTCCATCCGCAAGATCACCGATGACTACCGGCGCGCGACGATGCGGACCCTGCGCATCGCCTTCCTCTCCTCCTTCGCGCTGGAACTGCTGGCGACCCTGTCCGTGGCTCTGGTGGCCGTGACCATCGGCATGCGGCTGGTCCACGGTGACCTGGACCTCTACACGGGGCTGGTCATCCTGATCCTGGCCCCCGAGGCCTATCTGCCGCTGCGGCAGGTGGGCGCGCAGTACCACGCGGCCGCCGAGGGGCTGGCGGCCGCCGAGGAGATCTTCGGCGTACTGGAGACCCCCGTCGCGGACCCGACCGCCGGGACCGCGCTGCCCGCGGGCGCTCCCCTGCGGATCGAGATCGACGGCGTCGCCGTCCGGTACGAAGGCCGGGGTGAGGACTCGCCCGGGCCCGTGTCGCTGACCGTCGAGCCTGGGGAGTGCGTGGCCCTCACCGGCCCCAGCGGGGCGGGGAAGTCCACCCTCCTGCAGGTACTGCTCGGGTTCGTGACACCGACCGGCGGCCGGGTACGGGTCGCGGGTGTGGACCTCGCCGAGCTGTCACCTGCGCAGTGGCGGGAGCGGATCGCGTGGGTTCCGCAGCGGCCGCACCTGTTCGCCGGGACGATCGCCGAGAACGTACGGCTGGCCCGGCCGGAGGCGTCCGAGGCCGAGGTGGTCGCGGCGCTGCGGGACGCGGGGGCCTGGGAGTTCGTGTCCGCTCTGCCGTACGGGGTGCTGACCCCGCTGGGCGAGGGTGGCGTTGGCCTGTCCGCCGGCCAGCGGCAGCGGCTGGCGCTGGCCCGGGCCTTCCTGGCCGACCGGCCCGTCCTCCTGCTCGACGAGCCGACGGCGGCGCTGGACGGCGAGACCGAGGCGGCCGTGGTCGAGGCCGTACGCCGCCTGGCGGCGGGCCGCACCGTACTGCTGGTCGTGCACCGCCCGGCGCTCCTGGCCATCGCCGACCGGGTGGTCGAGGTGCGTCCCGCCGGGCAGTCCCCCGAACCCTCGGGACTTCGGCCCCGAGACGCCCACCGGGGTTCGGTCCCCGGCGGAGATGCCACGGCGGAGCCTGCCCTGGAGGCGGAGCCGGGAGCGGCGCAGTCCACCGCCTCGTGGAGCAGGTTCTCGGGGGAGCACCCGCTGTCCCGGGTACGGGCCGTGGCCAAGGCCTGGCGGGGGCGGTTCAGGCTCGGCCTGTTCCTGGGGGCCCTCGCCGTGGGGTGCAGCGTCGGACTGATGGCCGTGTCCGGCTGGCTGATCTCGCGGGCGTCCGAACAGCCGCCCGTGCTCTACCTGATGGTGGCCGTCACCGCCACCCGGGCCTTCGGCATGGGGCGGGCCGTCTTCCGCTATGCCGAGCGGCTCGTCTCCCACGACGCCGTGCTGCGGATGCTCGCCGATCTGCGGGTCTCCGTCTACCGGCGGCTGGAGCGCATCGCCCCCGCCGGGCTGCGCGAGCACCGGCGCGGGGATCTGCTGGCCCGGCTGGTGGCCGATGCCGACGCGCTCCAGGACTACTGGCTGCGCTGGCTGCTGCCGGTCGGCACCGCGGTCCTGGTCGGCACCGGCTCGGTCGCCTTCACCACCTGGCTGCTGCCCGAGGCCGGGGCCGCGCTCGCCGTCGGGCTGCTCGCCGCAGGCGTCGGAGTGCCGCTGGTCAGCGGCGCCTGCGCGCGGCGTGCCGAACGCCGGCTCGCCCCCGCCCGCGGTGAGCTCGCCACCCGGGTGGCCGATCTCCTCACCGGTACCGCGGAGCTCACCGTTGCCGGCGCGCTGGAAGACCGCAAGCGCCGCACGCGGGAGAGCGACGGCCTGCTGACGGGCATCGCCGCGCGGGGCGCCGCCGCCAACGGCCTGGGCAGCGGACTGTCGGCGCTGGTGTGCGTGCTGACCGTCGTGGCGGCCGCCGCCGCCGCGGCGAACGCGGTCCACGACGGACGGCTGTCCGGCGTGGCCGTGGCGGTTGCCGTGCTGACCCCCCTCGCCGCGTTCGAGGCGGTCACCGGCCTTCCGCTCGCCGTGCAGTACCGCCAGCGGGTGCGCCGCAGCGCCGAGCGGGTCTACGAGGTCATCGACGCGCCGGTTCCGGTCGTCGAGCCCGAGCGGCCCGGCACGGCCCCCGCCTCGCCCTTCCCGCTGCGGCTGACGGGGCTGACCGCCCGGCACCCGGGTCAGGAGCGCGACGCGCTCCGCGGCCTGGACCTCACCCTGGAGGCCGGCCGTCGCATCGCGGTCGTCGGCCCCTCAGGCTCCGGCAAGACCACGCTGGCCCAGATCCTGCTCCGGTTCCTGGACCTGCGCGAAGGCGCGTACACGCTGGGCGGGATGGACGCCCGCACGCTCGACGGCGACCACGTACGGGCGCTCGTGGGCCTGTGCGCGCAGGACGCGCACCTCTTCGACAGTTCGGTACGGGAGAACCTGCGGCTCGCCCGGCCCGGGGCGAGCGAGGTCGAGCTGCGCCAGGCGCTGGCCTCGGCCCGGCTGCTGGAATGGGCCGACGGGCTTCCGGACGGGCTGGACACGCTGGTCGGCGAGCACGGCGAACGGATCTCGGGCGGTCAGCGGCAGCGCCTGGCCCTGGCCCGCGCCCTGCTGGCCGGCTTCCCCGTCCTGGTCCTGGACGAACCGGCCGAGCACCTGGACCTCGCCACGGCGGACGAGCTGACGGCGGACCTGCTGGCTGCGACCGAGGGCCGCACCACCGTGCTGATCACCCACCGGCTGGCCGGGCTGGAGGCCGTCGACGACGTGCTGGTGCTGGACCGGGGAGAGCTCGTACAGCGCGGACCGTACGCGGAGCTGGCGGCTGCCGATGGACCGCTGCGCCGACTGCTGGAGCGGGAACGGGAAGCGGACGCGCTCGGCCGACTGTCGGCAAGCCGCAACTTTCCCAGCTAAACGGTACTAACTAGTCTCAAGGGCATGTCAGTGCAGGAGTCGCCGCAACCGCCGGACCCGTCATCGGACACCTCGGACCCGCTGGAGGCGGCCACCCAGGCCACCCGGAGTCTGCAAGGACTCTCCACCGAGCTCACGGCCCGGGTTCCGCAACTGCTGGAAGCCATGAGGTCGGTCGGGACCGGCCTTGAGCTGCACTCCACGCTGGACCGGATCTGCGAGACCGCGGCCGAGCTCGCGGACGCCCGCTACGCGGCGATCGGTGTCGTCGACACGGAGGGCCGCGGGCTCTCCGACTTCGTCACCTACGGGATCAGCGCCGAGCTGGCCCGCAAGATCGGGCACCGCCCGGACGGCAAGCGGGGCCTGCTCGGAGCGTTGATCTCGCACCCCGACACCGTGCAGCTCGCCGACCTGGCGAAGGATCCGCGCGCGGCCGGATTCCCCCCGCACCACCCGCCCATGAAGACCTTCCTCGGGGTCCCCATCCGGGTCCAGGGGGAGATCTTCGGCAACCTGTACCTCGCCGAGAAGCACGGCGGCGGCGAGTTCAACGACTACGACCTCCACATGGTCCGGGTACTGGCCACCGAGGCGGGCATCGCCATCGGCAACGCCCGCCTGTACGAGGCGGCCACCCAGCGCGAACGCTGGATCGACGGTTCGGTCGCCGTCACCACCGCCCTGCTGTCCGGCGGGGACGCGGACGACGCCCTGGCGGTGGTGGCCGAGCAGGCCCGCCACCTGGCCGACTCCGCCGCCGGGATCGTGATGCTCCCGGCCGAGGAGGGCGGAATGGAGATCGTCGCCGTCTCCGCCGAAGACGCGGCGACCTCGCTGGGCCTGGTGATCCCCGCGGAGAGCCCGGTCGTGGAACGGCTGCTCCAGGGCGAGCCGGTCTTCGTGGACGACGCCGCCACCGACCCCCGCATGATCAGCAAGCTCACCAGCCGGTACGGGCCCTGCATGATGCTGCCGCTGCACAGCGGCGGACGGGTCCTGGGCGCCCTGGTCACCCCCCGGGGCCGCGGCAAGCGCCCCTTCAGCGAGGACGAGCGGACCCTGGCCACGCAGTTCGCCTCGCAGGCGGCGCTCGCCCTGATGATGGCCGAGGCGCAGCGCGACCGGGAGCGGCTCGCCGTGTTCGAGGACCGTGACCGGATCGCCCGCGACCTGCACGACCTGGTCATCCAACGGCTGTTCGCCACCGGGATGATGCTGGAGGGCGCGCAGCGCAGGTCCATCGTCCCCGAGGTCCGCGACGGGGTCGGCAAGGCCGTGGACGAGCTGGACGTGACGATCCAGGAGATCCGCACCGCGATCTTCGCCCTCCAGCAGGGACCGGCGGAGGCGCCGTCGGGGCTGCGCACCAGGGTGCTGCGGGAGATCAACATGGCCGCCGTGCCGTTGGGCTTCAAGCCCGCGCACCGCTTCCTCGGCCCGATCGACACGGCCGTCGGCGAACTGGTGGGCAAGAACCTGATCGCCGCGCTGCGCGAGGCCCTGTCCAACGCGTTCCGGCACGCCGACGCGTCCCGGATCGAGGTGGTCGTGGACTCCACCGTCACGCTGGCGGACGGCCGTCCCGGGGTCCGGCTGGAGGTCGCCGACGACGGGGTGGGCATCCCCGAGGGCGGACGGCGCAGCGGCCTGCGGAACCTTCGCCGCCGCGCCGAGGCCCTGGGCGGCTCCAGCTCCTACGGTCCGGGCCTCGGAGAAGACGGCGGCGGGACCACCCTGGTGTGGGAGGCGCCGCTCTAAGAGGTGTCAGTCGGCGGGCCGACGGGATCCGGGACGCACGCTCCCTAGGGGACGTCGTGGGACTGCCGGCGGGCGATGCGCTCGGCCAGGATGCGCTCGATGACGACGGCGACCCCGTCCTCGTTGTTCGCGGTCGTGCGGCCGGACGCGGCCGCGATCACATCCGGGTGGGCGTTGCCCATCGCATAGGAGGTGCCCGCCCAGCTGAGCATCTCCACGTCGTTCGGCATGTCGCCGAAGGCGACGACCTCGGCGGGGGTGATCCCCCGCTCGGCGCAGCACAGCGCCAGAGTGCTCGCCTTGGAGACACCGTGCCCGCTGATCTCCAGCAGGGCGGTCGGACTGGAGCGGGTGATCGAGGCGAGCGCACCGGCAGCGGACCGGGCCAGGGCCAGGAACTCGTCCGGGGCCAGCTCGGCATGGTGCGCGAGCAGCTTGAGCACGGGCGCCGCGCTCTCGTCCGTGTCCTCCGACAGCAGCTTCTCGGCCGTGGCGACGTTGGCGCCCGGGTCCTGGAAGAACGGCGGATACGTCGGCTCGTAGTTGATGCCGGTGGTCAGCTCGACCGCGAACGACGTGCCGGGTGCCGCAGCCCGCAGCGCGTTGACGACGTCCAGGGCGGCCGTTCGCGGAAGGGCTCTGACCTGGACGAATTCCCGCCCGGCGTGCAGGTCGACGACAGCCGCGCCGTTCGCGCAGATCGCCAGGCCGTGGCCGTGGACGTGATCGCTGACCACGTCCATCCAGCGGGCCGGGCGTCCTGTGACGAAGAAGACCTCGATCCCTGCCTCCTCGGCGGCGGCGAGCGCGGCGACGGTGCGCAGTGAGACGGACTTGTCGTCGCGCAGGAGGGTGCCGTCGAGGTCGGTGGCGATGAGCCGGGGTGCGGGGGTTGGCCCGTCCGGGCACTGGGGAGCCGAGGTCACGGCTCCATCTTCGCCCATGGCCCCCCGGGGGCCGGCCACGGGCCGGTGGCGATGTTTCACGTGAAACATCGCCACCCCCGTACGCTCGAAGCCATGAGTCTGCGTCTGAGCACGGTGATACTTCCGGTACGTCGATGGCACAAGGGAGGTCGCGACCAGTGGCTGCGGGCCGAGCTGCTCGGTTTCCACACGGCCTACACCTACGACCACCTGTCCTGGCGGTCCTTCCGTGACGGGCCCTGGTTCGGTGCGCTGCCCACCCTGACCGCGGCGGCCGCGGCCACCGAGCGGCTGCGCCTGGGGACCCTCGTCACCTCGCCCAACTTCCGTCACCCGGTGACGCTCGCCAAGGAGCTCATCACCCTGGACGACATCTCGGGCGGGCGCCTCACCCTCGGTATCGGCGCGGGCGGCAACGGCTTCGACGCGACCGCGCTGGGCCAGGAGCCCTGGACCCCGCGCGAACGGGCGGACCGCTTCGCCGAGTTCGTGCCGCTGCTGGACCAGCTGCTGACCGAAGGTGCGGTGAGCCACCGCGGCACCTTCTACTCCGCCGAGGAGGCCCGCAACATCCCCGGCTGTGTCCAGCGCCCGCGACTGCCGTTCGCGGTCGCCGCGACCGGGCCGCGCGGCCTGAAGCTCGCGGCGCGGCACGGCCAGGCCTGGGTCACCACAGGTGACCCGAAGCTGTTCGAGGAGGGCACGCCCGAGCAGTCGCTCGACGCCATGCGCGGGCAGCTCGGCCGGCTGGAGGCAGCCTGCGCGGAGATCGGCCGGGACTTCGGGCCGATGGAGAAGATCCTGCTGACCGGCTTCACGCCCGAGCGCAGCACCCTGCTGGAGTCGGTGGACGCGTTCGTCGACTTCGCTGGCCGTCACCGCGAGCTCGGCTTCACCGAGCTGGTGATCCATGCGCCGATTCCGGACTCGGACTTCGCCGCGGACGAGGCGGTCTTCGAGAAGATCGCCGGCGAGGCCCTGGCCCAGCTGGACGACTGATCCCGCCGGGCCGTCCCCCCTCCCGTGGGGAGCGACGGCCCGGACGCAGCGGGTCAGGCCGTCAGCTGCTTGATCAGCCGTTCGGCGGCCGGAGGCAGCCAGTCGGGCACGGCCTCCTCGGGCAGCGCCCGGACCTCGTCGAGCAGGGCGGAGATCCGTTCGGCGCCCGCCGCTCCGCGGCCCCGCTCGTGCTCGGTCCACGCGGCGTTGTTCAGGCACTGGAAGCGGTCCTGGAGGTGGCCGGGGCCGAGTTCCGCATAGGTCGCGGCAGCCCGGTCCCAGAGTGCGATCTCCTCCAGCCGCAGCGCCTCGATCTCGGCCTGGCCGAGCCGCTCCCCCACCGGGAGCGAGCCGCCCTCGCCGACGCCCTCGGCGGCCTCGTCATCCCCGACGCCCTCGGCGCCCGCGCCGTCCGCCTCGTCCTCGTGTTCCTGCTCCTGCTGCGCGCCGACGCGGCGGTCGAGCACCTGCGCCAGCTGGTGCCAGGTCTGGGCGAGCTCGGAGCGCAGCTCGACCGAGCCGGGCTCCGCTGCCAGGGCGTCCTCCAGTACCCCGGCGGCCTCGTCCATCAGGGCCCGGGCCCGGCTCACCGCAGTATCGTCGGCGCCCGCGCGCAGCCCCAGCCAGGCCAGGGAGCGCAGGATGCGCACCTCGGCAACCGGCGCCTCGCCCGTCAGGCGGTGCAGCTCCAGAGCCCGCTCGTAGGCGGCGACCGCCTCCACGACCAGCCCGGCGTCGGACAGGGAGTCGGCCGCCGACTGCGCGAAGCCCGCCTGAGGCCGCGGATCCTCCCAGCCCTTGGCCGTTTCCGCCGCCATCAGGTACTGCTCGGCCGCCTGGCGGGGCTCGTTCAGCCGGCGCAGCAGATCGCCCAGGAATTCCCGTACGAACACCGCCTGCTGGTCGCCGTGCTCCACCAGGTCGGGCAGCGCAGACTGCAGCACCTCGGCAGCCTCGGCGACACGGTCGTCCTGGACGTAGGCCCGGGCCAGCACCAGCCGGGCCTGCGCCCCTCCGTCCGCCGTGAGACCGGCCAGGTCGAACCAGTGGGCTGCCTCCAGCGCGTGCCCGGCTGCCTCCGCGGCCGCGTCACCCCGCCGCAGCAGGATGTCCGCGAGGGTCAGCCGTACGACGCCCTGTGCCTCGGAGTCGGTGACCTCGGAGGCGTGCTCCAGCGCGGACCGTCCGGCCGCTTCCGCCTCCGCGGGCCTGTCCAGGGACATCAGCACCCCCGCCCGCAGCACCAGCGCGTCCACCGCCTGCCAGGGCCGGCCCGCCGCGACCGCCCGTACGGCGGATCCGGCCAGCAGTGCCACGGCCCGCTCCTGATCCCCCTGCGAGAGGGCCACCCTGCCCAGCATCTCCTCGGCCTCCGCAGCCAGATCCGGCAGCGTGTCCGCGTAGGAGGCGACGAAGGAGGTCAACTCGGCGGCGAACTCACCGTGGCCGTGGTCCCCGGCGTGGCTGTGGTCGTGGCCGTGGTCGTGCTCGTGCCGGGCGTCGGAGGCCGCCTCGACCGAGCGCAGGTACGACTCCATCCGGATCGCCGACAGTTCCGCGAGCGCGATCCGCCGCATCCGCAGCGGTTCGGCGGGATCGAGTCCCTCGGCGGCCCGTACGGCAGCCCCCAACAACCTCCTGACCTCGGCGGGCGAAGCCCCGGACTGCGCGGCCAGCGTCGCCAGCCGCAACTCGGCGAGCGCCGCGCGCTGCGCCTGCCCGAGCGCCCGGTAGCCGTCCCGGACCGCCATCAGCAGCTCGGAAGCCTCCTCGGCCCCGCGGCGGGCCGCGGCCAGGGCCCGCTGGTCCGCCAGATCGGCCGCGACGAGCGGATCGGGCTCCGGCTGGGCGTCCGCCCGTACGGCCACCTCGGCCCACAGCGCGTCCGCGCTCGGATGCCCCTGGTCGCGCGCCTGCCGGGCCCGCTCCACCCACTCGGCGAACCCCGTCGACGCGGCCGGCTCCGTCGGGGGCACCGGGACGGCGTGCGCCGGGACGACCTGTGCCGCCCCCGCGAGGGCGGTGCTGCGCACCCCGAGCGGCAGCCGGCCGGTCAGCGGCTGGCGCCCGATCCGGGCCAGGAACCGCTCCGAGACGCGGGTGGTTCCGTTGCGCGCGTCGAACTGCCGGGCGATGTCGAGCGCGGCCGCGTACAGCACCTCGTACAACTCGGAGACGGTGCGCGGCGTGCCCTCGTAGGGGACGGCCGGGCTCCCGCCGTGCCCCAGCTCCGCCAGCCGGCGCAGCAGGACGAGGATGCCGCCGTGGAACGCCAGCTGGTCGTCGACGTTGGCGAGCGGGGCCACGTGGGCCGCGTGGTCGGCCAGGATCTCCAGGCCCCGTGATTCGTTGCCGGTGAGCGCGCAGAACTCGATGTGCTTGCCGATCGAAGGCAGCAGGCTCTCGTTGCCGCGGGCCATGCGGTAGCCGCGCAGGTGGTGCGAACGGGCCTCGTCGGCCCGGCCGAGCCGCAACAGCGGCAGCAAGGAGGTGGCCAGGACCCGGTGCGGCTCCTCGGCGCAGGTCTTCTCACCCGCCAGCACCGGCGTCCACAGCTCCAGGGCGCGTGCGTCGTTCCCCCGGAGGACGGCGTACTGGCCCTGGCTGTTGAGCTCACAGGCACGGCAGTCGCTCATGTCGTCGCGCTCGGCCGCCAGCCAGCGCTCGAAGGCGCGGTCGGCCCGCTCGTCATCGCCCATCGCGTCGGCGAGCCACAGCTCGGCCTCGCGTACGGGACGTTCGCTGTAGCCCGCGAGCCGGTAGCGGCGCTCCATCTCGTCCAGCCAGCCGGTGGCCGACTCCAGCGGGATGCCGGGGGAGTCGGAGATTGCCGTGGTCACCCACTTGAACTGCCAGAACAACGAGTGCGCGTCCCACTCGGAGAAGGCGCCGGGGTCCTTGTCGTACTCCTGGAGCAGCCGGGCGAAGGGCACGAGCAGCTTCGACGACTCCGAGCTGAACAGGTAGGCGCCGACCAGGTTGTCCAGTGCCGCGCGGAACAGGGCCCGGTCGCCGCTCGCCTCGGCGGCGCCGACGAGGGCCTCGGCGTGCGCGTTGCGCGCGGCGCCGTTCGGCGACTCGCGGTTCTCCGCCAGCCCGAGCTCGATCTCCTGGCGCGTCAGCATCGTCACTTGCGGTCCTCCTGGGCCTCGGTGGGGTGGGTCGCCCATTCCAGGAGCCCGAGGAAGGCCCGGTTGAGCAGGGTGGAGTCGGCGGGGCGCAGCGGCCGCTGGGACATCAGCAGGGCCTGCCCGTACAGCGACTCGACGGCGGTGCCGGTCAGGGCCTCGTCGGGGAGCCCGGCGATCCGGCGGATCAGCGGGTTGTTGTGGTTGAGGACCAGGCGGGCGCGCGGCGCGGAGCCGCGCAGCGCGCCGAGGATGCCGCTCCACAGGGAGTCGGCGCTCTCCAGCGCGGCGGTCCGGTCCCGTTCCTGCCGGGCCTGGCGGTCGTCGAGGTAGAGCGCGGGGACGGCGACGGGCTGGAAGGCACGCAGCACCACATCGCAGCCCTGGGGTTCCAGGCGGGTGCGTGCGGTGGCGAGGAAGGGGGCGAGTTCCAGTTCCGCGGCGGTGGGCACCGGGTCGAGCCGTTCGGTGACGGCTCCGGCGTCGAGTTCGCCGACCTTCAGATCGGGCCGTACGGACGGCAGCAGGGCCAGCAGATCCGCGTCGTAGGTGTAACCGGCGTTGATGACGCCGAGACCGTGGGCGGCGGCGATCGGCGCGATCTGGCGGAACTCCTCGACCGTGCGCGTGAAGTGGACGTCCGTGTGGGCGGCCGTGAACTCCTCCAGGCTCATCGGGCCGTCGCTGGTCTCGAAGGGCAGCCACGGCAGCATCAGCCCGAGCAGCTCGGAGTCGTGGCGCGCCATGGACTTCACTCCGAGGTGGTGGACACTCAGGAAGGCGGCCAAGCGCTCCGGTTCGCTCGCCGCGAGCTCGGCGAGCCAGCCCCGTATGCGGGCGCCGAGGGCTTCCCGTACGGCGGACAGGGTCTCGTCGTCGTACAGGTTCTCGCGGGAGGCGGTGGGCCGCAGCGTGTCCGTGTCGAGGACGACGCGGACGAAGAACGCCCAGTCCGGCAGCAGGTTGTCGGCGCGGTCGGTCAACAGCATGCCCTTGAGGTGGACGCGGTGTCCGGCTCGGTGGGCGGGGCTGGTCGGTTCGGGCAGGACGTACGCGACCCCGCGCACTCCGGCGACCGGCAGGTCGAGGTCGATGGTGTCGAGCGGGGTGAAGCCGAAGACCTGGGCGCAGTGCCCGGCGAGGGCGACGCGGCGTGCGGTGGGCGTGGGGAACGGCCGGTCCCACACGGCGGGCCGGTCGGTGACCGGGCGGGGCCCGCCGCCCTCGCCGTCGTCGAAGGTGATGTCGTAGGGCAGCAGGGAGCCGTAGTCGCGGGCCAGCTCCTCCACCTTGGCCGGGACGGCCCATTCGGCGGCGCCGGGGCGGGCTTCGAGGACGACGGTGGTGCCGGGCTCCGGACGTGCTTCGTGGGGCAGTTCGCGGACGGTGTACGAACCGTCGTCGGTGGCCAGCCATTCGACGGGCGCGGCCTGCGGGTCGCGGGCGGAGCGGGTGACGACGCGGATCTGGCGGGCCACGACGAAGCACGCGAGCAGACCGATGCCGAACTGGCCGAGGAACTCCCGGCGGGTGGACTCCAGGCTGTGCTCGTCGCCGCGCTTCGAGCTGCGGCCGATGGTGGCGAGGAGGGAGTGCGCCTCCGCGGTGGTCAGGCCGATGCCGCTGTCCTCTATGGTCACCCGGCCGTCGGCGGCGGAGAGCCGGATGCGGATCTCCGCATCCGGCTCGAGGCTCTGGCGGGCGGTGACGGCGTCCACCGCGTTCTGGAGGAGTTCGCGGACGTAGACGCGCGGGCTGGAGTACAGGTGGTGGGAGAGCAGGTCGACCAGGCCGCGCAGATCTACCTGAAAACTGTGGGGTGTGGACGTCATGGGGCGTCACCTCGCGTACGTACGGGGATGGTTCGGCGATCGCGAGGTGCCCCCCTCACAGATCCCGGAGTGGGGAACAGATTAGGGGGATGGTCCGACAATCCCTGAGTGAATTCTCGCGCCCGGAAGCGGACGCGGACGGCACGTGCCGGGGACGCGGACGGGACGTGCCGGGGACGCGGACGGGACGTGCCGGGGAAGGGCCGGGAGGGGCCGGAAGGGGTAAAGCGCCGGGAAAGTCCAGGTGAAGGGCTGCTACCGGAAGCGAAGGAACTCCGGCGGTACGGCGTCCACCAGCCACACCCCGTTGGCGCTGATCCGGAACACGTGCCCGGCGGCGCGCATCGCCCCCGCGTCGACGGCGAGCACGACCGGCCGGCCGCGCCGTGCGCCGACCCGGGTCGCGGTCTCCCGGTCCGGGGACAGGTGTACGTGGTGGCGGGCCATCGGGCGCAGACCCTCGGAGCGGATCGCGTCCAGGGCCGCGGCGACGGTGCCGTGGAAGAGGTACGCGGGCGGCTCGGCCTCGGGGAGATCCAGGTCGACGGCGACGGTGTGCCCCTGGCTGGCCCGGATGCGGGTCCCCTCCACGGCGAAGCGCTGCTTGTCGTTGGTGGCGACGACATGGTCGAGCTCGGCGCGGCTGAAGGGGAAGCCGTGCGCGGCGGCCGCGGAGAGAAGATCGTCGATCTCCACCCAGCCCTGGGGATCGAGCACCAGTCCGATCCGTTCCGGCTGATGTCGGAGGTGTTTCGAGACGTATTTGGACACCTTGACGGTGCGTCTTTGGTCCATGGTCCCAGCGTGCCGGGTCGGGCGGTGTTCCGGCAGGGATTTTCGGGCGTGTGAGGGCGTGGACGCCCTCTATCGTTATTCCAAGATACGGAATACATTTTCCGCTGCCACTTCTGCCCAGGGGGAGAAACCATGACAGCCCATACCTCTCTGCCACGCCGTGCGGCTGCCGAACTGATCGGGACCGCCGGCCTCCTCGTGTTCGTGATCGGCTCCGGAATCAAGGCCGCCGAACTCAGCCGTGACACCGGCGTTGCCCTGATCGCCAACTCGCTGGCCTCGGCCATCGGCCTCGTGCTGATCATCACCCTCTTCGGGCCGCTGTCCGGCGGTCACCTAAACCCGGTGGTCACCCTGACCGCCTGGTGGTCGCGGCGCACCGGCGGCGACGGCCTCGACGGCCGGGAGGCGCTGGTCTACACGCTGGCCCAGACGGCCGGAGCCATCAGCGGAGCCCTCGTCACGGAGGCCATGTTCGGCCGGGTCCCGGGCACCTTCGCCACGCACGTACGCGAGGGCGGCCACCTGCTCGTCGGCGAGGTCGTGGCCACCGCCGGACTCGTCGTTCTCATCCAGGGCCTCGACCGCATCGGACGCCCGAAGCTGATCCCCGCCGCGGTCGGGGCGTACTTCCTGGCCGCCATCTGGTTCACCTCGTCCGGCTCCTTCGGCAACCCGGCCGGCACCGTCGCGCGCTCCTTCAGCGATTCCTTCACCGGGATCGCCCCCGAGTCCCTGCCCGGGTTCGTCGCCGCCCAACTGGCCGGCGCGATACTCGGCCTGGTTCTGGCCCGCGTGCTGTACGGGACCGCCCGCCCCCCGAAGACGGTGACGACGGAGGTGCTGCCGACTGCCCTGCCGGAGCCCACCTCGGAAGCGCTGCCCGTGTCCGACAAGGAGGCGTACGAGACCATAGGTTGAGACGCCGACCCCGTTACCCACAGGCAGGCGGGACTTGTCCACAGCCGTTTGGGCGGGTTTTGACGGCAAACGCGTGATCCGCCCTGTGGACTACCGCCCGAAGGACCCCGGGAAGGACCCGCGGGGATGCCCCCCCGGGAACGACCCCTGGAAGAACCCCCGGGGCTACCGCTCGCCCCGGCGGGCCAGATCGTTCATGGTCCGGGCCTGGAGCTCCCGCTCCGTCGCGGCACGCACGAACTCCGCCACGTGATCGGCGCCGACGAGGTCCTCCACCGCCCGTACCGTCCCGGCCGGCAGCGCCACCGGGGCCGGCCCCGACGGCTGCGCGCCCCCGGCCGCCCCCAGGTGCCGCTGCAGATGCCGGGTCGCGAACAGCCGCATCGCCCGCGCCAGCTCGGCGTCCACGGTCTGCTGGGCCAGCGGCCGCAGCCTGCGCACCATCGTCGCCGCCTCCGCCGCGTCCGCGTCGGTGGGCGGCACGTGCCCGAGGTAGCGCGCGAAAACGTGCTCGGTGGTGAACTCCAGGAACCGCGAGGCGATGTGTTCCACCTGCCCGCGCAGCTCCCGCAGATGACCGGTGATCGCCGACAACGGCACCCCGGCCGCGTACAGCTCGGCGGCCACGGCCAGCTCCTGCGGTGAGGGCACGAGGAACTGGTCCGGGCGCCCGGGGATCCGCTCCAGCACCCCCAGCTCGCACGCCTCGCTCACCGCTTCGTCGTCGGGCAGGCCGCCGAACCGCTCGTTCAGCTCCTCCCGGCTGATCCGGGCCGCCTCCTCGTCGGTCCACGGCCCGTGCACCTCGGCGACCAGCCCCAGTACCCCGCCGAGTCCGCGACCCGCGTCCCAGGCCTCCAGCAGCTCCTTGATGGAGGCCAGCGTGTAGCCGCGGTCCAGCAGGTCCGCGATCTGGCGCAGCCGCGCCAGATGC
The DNA here is from genome assembly GCF_044750905.1 of Streptomyces sp. NPDC088762. NCBI lineage: Bacteria > Bacillati > Actinomycetota > Actinomycetes > Kitasatosporales > Streptomycetaceae > Streptomyces > Streptomyces sp. NPDC088762. The sequence goes on along the minus strand of NZ_JBIVKT010000001.1, from coordinate 460,348 downwards.
GTGTCCCGGTAGACGTTGGAGCGGCCGCGCCGTTCCGGCTTCGGCAGCAGACCGCGGTCCTGGTACGCACGGATGGTGCGCACCGTCGCCCCGCTGTGGTGCGCCAGATCCTCGATCCGGTACTCGGCTACCGCCTGCTCGGACAATCCCGGCTCCCTACGACATCGCGGCTCGGCCGACCGCGCCCGCCGCGGCCCGGGCGGCAGGTGACGCCGCAAGGTACTCGACCGCCCTGCGCAGCGAGCCCTCCTGCGAGGGATGGTACGACCGCCGGAAGGAGCGGGGTATGGCCGTGCCGAGCTCTCTCCACGTGGGCAGCAGGCCCTTGGCCACCGCCCGGTTGTGAGCGCGCAGCGCAGAGCGCGACCGGCCACCCGATTCGGGGTCGTTGCCCCGCTCCCCGGCGGGCATCAGCGGCGTGGTCTTCCAGTCGAAGGCCACCCGGCGAGGGCTGATCGCGTACGGGGCCCCGGTCCCGGGCCCGGTCCCCGTCGCGGTGGCAGCCCCGGTGCCGGTCACAGCCTGGGCTCCAGTTTCGCGATGCGCCGCAGGGTGCGCGGCGCGAAGCGGGACATCCACAGGGCACCTTTGGACTCGGGAGTCACCGGCACGACGGCCTCGTTGCGCACCACGGCCCGCAGGATCGCTTCGGCGACCTTCTCCGGCGGGAAGTTGCGCAGTCCGTACAGCCGGGAGGAGCGCTCCTGGCGGCGCTTCTCCTCGGCCTCGTCCACCCCGGCGAAGCGCGAGGTGGCCGTGATGTTGGTGTTCACGATGCCGGGGCAGATCGCGGAGACGCCGATCGACTTCGATGCCAGCTCCGCGCGCAGGCACTCCGACAGCATCAGCACCGCGGCCTTCGACGTGCTGTAGGCGGGCAGGGTCTTGGAAGGCAGGTAGGCGGCGGCGGAGGCGGTGTTGACGATGTGCCCGCCCTGGCCGCGCTCGGCCATCTGCTTCCCGAAGATCCGGCAGCCGTGGATGACGCCCCACAGGTTCACGTCGAGGACCTTCTTCCAGTCCTCGGCGGTGGTGTCGAGGAAGGCGCCGGACAGGCCGATCCCGGCGTTGTTGACCAGTACGTCCACGATTCCGTACTCGGCGGCCACCTTCGCGGCGAGCTTCTCCATCGCCTGCTCGTCGCTGACGTCCACGCACTCGCCCCAGGCCTCGGGGGCGCCGATCAGACGGGCCATGTCGGCCGTGCGCGCCGCGCCCTCGGCGTCCCGGTCCACGGCCACCACCCGGGCCCCGGCCTCGGCGAACGCGAAGGCGGTGGCCCGGCCGATGCCGCTGGCCGCGCCGGTGACCAGCACCAGCTGACCGCCGAAGCGGTCGGCGTACCGGCCCGGAGCCTTCTGCTCCGGTGCCCGGGTGGCCGGCTCCTCCCGGGCGGTGACGAACTCGCCGATCCACGCGGCCAGCTGGTCGGGCCGGGTCCGGGGCACCCAGTGCTTGGCGGGCAGCGTGCGGCGCACGAGATCGGGCGCCCACAGCTCCAGCTCGTCGTAGAGCCGCTCGGACAGGAAGGCGTCCCCGGTCGGGGTGATCAGCTGCACGGGTACGTGGGCGTAGGCGTCGGTGCGGGGCCGGCGCAGGCGGGGCCGCACGTTGTCGCGGTAGAGCCAGGCGCCGTGCGCCGCGTCCGACGGCAGGGAGGCCGTCGGGTAGGAGCCGGCCGGAACCTTCTCGACGCGCTGGAGGATCGCGGGCCACCGCTTGCCGAGCGGCCCGCGCCAGGCGAGCTCCGGCAGCACGGGCGTGTGCAGCATGTAGACGTACCAGGACTTGGCGCCCTGGCTCAGCAGCTGTGCGGCCCGGCGCGGGGTGGGCCGCGCCATCCGCTTCTTGATCCAGTGCCCGAAGTGGTCCAGGGATGGCCCCGACATCGACGTGAAGGAGGCGATCCGGCCCTCGGTGCGGGCGACGGTGGCGAACTCCCAGCCCTGCACGGAGCCCCAGTCGTGGCCGACGAGGTGCACCGGCCGGTCCGGGCTGACCGCGTCCGCCACGGCCAGGAAGTCGTCGGTCAGCTTCTCCAGCGTGAAGCCGCCCCGCAGCGGCTGCGGAGCGGTCGAGCGCCCGTGGCCGCGCACGTCGTAGAGCACCACGTGGAAGCGCTCCGCCAGCCGCTCGGCGACCTCCGACCAGACCTCCTTGCTGTCCGGGTAGCCGTGCACCAGCAGCACGGTCGGCCGGTCCGCCTCGCCGAGCTCGACGACGCACAGCTCGACCCCGCCGGTGCTCACCCAGCGCTCTCGCGCGCCCGCCGGTACCACCGCGCCCGCTCCGTCCATGCCGCTCATGCCGCCTTCTCCTCAGCCCAGCGCCGCACGTGCGGCAGATCCTCGTCCAGCCAGAATGCGCTCTCCAGGGGGTCCCGGGAGTCGGTGACCACCAGGATCTCCTCGAACTTGGCGCCCGTGCCGCGGAAGCCCAGATGCGGCTCCACCGCCCACAAGCCGGGCTGCGGCGGATGGTCGGAGAAGTGGTAGGGGCTCCACAACGGGGACCAGCCCTCCCGGTGCCCGTGCAGGGCATCGGAGGCGAGCCCCTTCAGGGACTGGGTGCCGAATCCGAACGCGGTCGGCGACCAGCGCCGCTCCTTGACGCGGTCGATCTTGTGCGCGATCACGCCGAAGGGGTAGGCGCGGTGCCGGTTGGCGTACCCCTGCCGGTTCATCAGCCGCTCGACGTTCTCGTAGATCTCGCGCAGCGAGCGCCGCTCGCGCACCTGGTCCAGGATCAGCTCGCGGTGGGCCTGCAGATCGGACATGAGCCGGTCCTGCACCGGATTGAGCCCGAGGCTGCCCGAGTATCCGATGTCGGCCGCGTACCCCTTGTAGACCGGTGCCATGTCGAGGATGAACGGCATCCCTGGTTCCAGCTTCCGGTTGGTCGGGAAGAACTGGAGCGGGATCTTGAAGTTCACGAAGGCGGTGCGGTCCCCGAACCAGGCGAAGGGCAGGTGGAACCAGTCGCGCACGCCGCGCTCGCGCAGCCAGTCGCGCTGCATCCGGGCCGCCTCACGCTCGGTCACGCCGGGCCTCAGCTGTGCGGCGACGGTCTCCGCGCATGCGTAGGAGAGCCGTTGTACTTCCCTGAACCCGCGCAGGTCGGCCGTGAGTTGCGCGGTGCGTTGCTTGGTGTCCCCAGCCATGCCAGCCGTCCGTCCGTGTAGCCGTACGCGCTCGTAACTTGACACTGATGAATGTGACAATGACTGGAGATCACGTCAAGGGTCGTGCACAGACCTGTGGACAACTTGTCCGGCCCGCACCGGCCGGCCCGCATCCGCCCGGTTCACATCAGCCTTGTGTCAGGGTCCGTAGTCCTGAAGGCGGAGACAGGTTCCCGCTCCAAGTCTGACGATCGGCCCGGCCCGCGCCACTAACGTCGGGCCTGTGACTGTCATCGCGACCGAAAGCCTGAGCAAGCGGTACCCCCGAGTGACCGCCCTCGACCGGCTCTCCCTGGACATCGGGCCTGGTGTGACCGGCCTCGTGGGTGCCAACGGAGCCGGCAAGTCCACGCTGATCAAGATCCTGCTGGGACTGTCCCCCGCCACCGAGGGCAGTGCCGCCGTGCTCGGCCTCGACGTCGCCACGCATGGCAGCGCCATCCGTGAACGCGTCGGATACATGCCCGAGCACGACTGCCTGCCGCCCGACGTCTCGGCCACCGAGTTCGTCGTCCACATGGCCCGCATGTCCGGCCTGCCACCGACGGCGGCCCGCGAGCGCACCGCCGACACCCTGCGCCACGTGGGTCTGTACGAGGAGCGCTACCGTCCCATCGGCGGCTACTCCACGGGCATGAAGCAGCGCGTCAAGCTCGCCCAGGCCCTCGTCCACGACCCGCAGCTGGTCCTCCTCGACGAGCCGACCAACGGTCTGGACCCGGTCGGCCGCGACGAGATGCTCGGCCTGATCCGCCGTATCCACACGGACTTCGGCATCTCCGTCCTGGTCACCTCCCACCTCCTCGGAGAGCTGGAGCGGACCTGCGACCACGTCGTGGTCGTCGACGGCGGCAAGCTGCTGCGCTCCAGCTCGACCAGCGACTTCACCCAGACCACCACGACCCTCGCGGTCGAGGTCACCGACTCCGACGCCCACCCGGACGGCAGCGCCGCCCTGCGCAAGGCGCTCACCGAGGCGGGCATCGCCCTCCACGCGGCGGAGGAGCAGGGCCTGCCCGGCGCCGGACACATCCTGCTGGTCGAGGCCACGGGCGAGGAGACCTACGACACCGTCCGCGACACCGTCGCCGACCTGGGCATCGGCCTGGTCCGCATGGAGCAGCGCCGCCACCACATCGCGGAGGTCTTCCGCGACAACGACCAGCCCTCGCGGGCCGCCCAGCAGAAGGGAGCCGGTTCCCATGGCGCCTGACACCTCGACCCAGATCCACAACATCGGTTACCGGTCCTACGACGGCCCCCGGCTCGGCCGTGCCTACGCCCGCAAGTCGCTGTTCTCGCAGTCCCTGCGCGGCGCCTACGGACTCGGCCGCTCCGCCAAGTCCAAGGTCCTGCCGATGATCCTCTTCGCGGTGATGTGCGTGCCCGCGCTGATCCTCGTCGCGGTGGCCATCGCCGTTCCCGGCACCACCGAACTGCCGATCAAGTACACGACGTACGCCCTGACCACGCAGGTGGTCATCGGCCTCTACCTCGCCTCCCAGGCGCCCCAGTCGGTCTCCCGGGACCTGCGCTTCAAGACCGTGCCGCTCTACTTCTCGCGGCCCATCGAGCGGGTCGACTACGTCATCGCCAAGTACGCGGCCATGGCCTCGGCCCTGTTCATCCTCACCGCCACCCCGCTGCTGATCATGTGGATCGGCTCGCTGCTGGCGAAGTTCGACTTCGGCGACCAGACCAAGGGATTCGGGCAGGGACTCGTGTCGGTGCTGCTGCTGTCGCTGCTCTTCGCCGGACTGGGCCTGGTCATGGCGGCGCTCACCCCGCGCCGCGGGTTCGGTGTCGCCGCGATCATCGCCGTGCTGCTCATCCCGTTCGGTGCGGTGACCGCGGTCCAGGGCATCTCGTACAACACCGGCAACGCCGGAGCCATCGACTGGCTGGGCCTGTTCTCCCCGATCACCCTGATCGACGGCTTCCAGACGGCGTTCCTCGGCGCGACCTCCGCCTTCCCCGGCGGCGAGGGTCCCTCGGCCGGCACCGGCTTCGTCTACCTGCTCGTCATCCTCGGCCTCATCGCCGGCTCCTACGCCGCCCTGATGGCCCGCTACCGGAAGGCCGGGCTGTGACCATCATCGACATCGACCACACCTCCCGCTGGTTCGGGAACGTCGTCGCCGTCAACGACGTGACCATGCGCATCGGTCCGGGGGTCACCGGACTCCTCGGCCCCAACGGCGCGGGCAAGTCCACGCTGATCAACATGATGGGCGGCTTCCTGGCCCCCTCCACGGGCACCGTCACGCTCGACGGGGCGCCGATCTGGCGCAACGAAGAGGTCTACACGCAGATCGGCGTCGTGCCGGAGCGCGAGGCGATGTACGACTTCCTCACCGGCCGGGAGTTCGTCGTGGCCAATGCCGAGCTGCACGGGCTCGACGACGCGGCGGCCCAGCGGGCGCTCGCCACCGTCGAGATGGAGTACGCCCAGGACCGCAAGATCTCCACGTACTCCAAGGGCATGCGCCAGCGCGTGAAGATGGCCTCCGCGCTGGTCCACGAGCCGTCCGTCCTGCTCCTGGACGAGCCCTTCAACGGCATGGACCCGCGCCAGCGCATGCAGCTGATGGACCTGCTGCGGCGCATGGGCGACGAGGGCCGCACCGTCCTGTTCTCCTCCCACATCCTGGAGGAGGTCGAGCAGCTCGCCTCACACATCGAGGTGGTCGTCGCCGGCCGGCACGCCGCCTCCGGCGACTTCCGCAAGATCCGCCGGCTGATGACGGACCGCCCGCACCGCTACCTCATCCGCTCCTCGGACGACCGGGCCCTCGCCGCGGCCCTGATCGCCGACCCGTCCACAGCCGGTATCGAGGTCGACCTCAAGGAAGGCGCCCTGCGCATCCAGGCCGTCGACTTCGGGCGCTTCACCGAGCTGCTGCCGCGGGTCGCCCGCGCGCACGGCATCCGCCTGCTGACGGTCTCGCCCTCCGACGAGTCCCTCGAGTCGGTCTTCTCCTACCTCGTCGCGGCCTGAAGGAGCTGGCACCCATGTACAACCCCACCGTTGCCCGGCTCACCTACCGGGCCCTGCTCGGCCGGCGCCGGGCGCTGATCCTCTTCCTGCTGCCCGCCCTGCTGATCCTCATCTCCATCGCCGTGCGCGCGCTCACGGGCGTCGACGACAAGGTCGCCGCCGACCTGCTCGGTGGCTTCGCCCTCGCCACGATGGTCCCGCTGATCGGTGTCATCGCCGGCACCGGAGCCATCGGCCCTGAGATCGACGACGGATCGATCGTCTACCTGCTCTCCAAGCCGGTGAAGCGGCCGACGATCATCATGACCAAGCTGATCGTCGCGATCGCCGTCACCATGGCGTTCTCCGCGATCCCGACCCTGATCGCCGGGTTCATCCTCAACGGCAACGGCCAGCAGATCGCCGTCGCCTACACGGTCGCCGCCCTCGTCGCCTCGATCGCCTACAGCGCCCTCTTCCTGCTGCTGGGCACCGTCAGCCGGCACGCGGTCGTCTTCGGCCTGGTCTACGCCCTGATCTGGGAGTCGCTCTTCGGCAGCCTGGTTTCCGGCGCCAAGACCCTCAGCGTCCAGCAGTGGGCCCTCTCCCTCGCGGAGAAGGTGGCGGGCGACGGGTACGTCGACGCCACCGTCGGACTGCCCACCGCCGTGGTCCTGCTCTCCGCGGTCACCGTCGGAGCCACCGCCTACGCGGGCCAGAAGCTGCGCCGCCTCACCCTGGCCGGGGAGGAGTAGGCCCCGCTCCCGCCCCGACGCACCCCGCTCGAAGCTGTGCCCCGCCCGGCCCACCGGCCAGGCGGGGCACAGCTTCGCGGGGCATCATCGGGGCATGATCGAGCACTCCGAGCCCGAGCCGTCCAGGCCCCTGCGGTCCTGGATACGCTCCTCGCCCGGAACGCACATCTGGCTGCTGATCATCGCCGTCACCAGCGTCATCGTCGTGATCGCGCCCGACCAGGTCGAACGCGTCCTGCTCCACCGCAACAGCAGCAACATCCACCAACTCGACCAGCACCCCGTCCGGGCACTCCTCAGCAGCGCCTTCTGGATCGAGAACCCGGCCTCGCTCGCCCTGTACGCCGTGCTCTTCGAGCTCTTCCACGCGCCCGTCGAACGCTGGCTCGGCACCCTGCGCTGGCTCGTGATCGTCGCGACCGCCCACGTCGTGGCCACCCTGGTCAGCCAGAAGGTCCTGCTGACGGCCATTCAGGACAACCGCGCTCCGCGCAGCATGACCCACGTGGTCGACATCGGCGTCAGCTACGGACTGGCAGCCGCCGTAGGAGTCCTCACCTACCGCCTCCCCAACCCCTGGAGATGGTTCTACCTGGCGGGTGCGGTGGCCTTCTTCGGTCTGCCCCTGGCCACCGGCGGAACCTTCACCGACCTCGGCCACGCCATCTCGCTGGCGGTCGGCCTGCTCGCGTGGCCGCTCACCCGCCACGATGTTTCACGTGAAACACACGCCCTGTTTCACGTGAAACATCGCTAGCGTCCTCGCGCCTTCGCCACGGCCGATGCACGGAAATTCGCTGGTACGGGACGTTGGCGCGGGGCAGAGTGAGTCGTGCGGGGAGCAACAAAAGGTCCGGGGCAGCCACTTCGAGCGCGCCTTCTGGCGCGGGCTGCCCCGGACCTCTCGTACGTCGTACCGCTACCCGGCGCCCAGCAGACGCTCCAGCACCACCGCGATGCCGTCCTCCTCGTTGGAGGCCGTCACCTCGTCGGCCACCGCCTTCAGCTCCGCGTGCGCGTTCGCCATCGCCACGCCGTGGGCGGCCCAGCCGAACATCGGGATGTCATTGGGCATGTCGCCGAAGGCGATGGTCTCCGCGGCCTTCACACCGAGCCGGCGCGCGGCAAGCGACAGGCCGGTGGCCTTGGTCAGCCCGAGCGGCAGGATCTCCACTATGCCGGGACCGGCCATCACGATGTCGACCAGATTGCCCACGGTCTCCCGGGCCACCTTGACGAGCGTGTCGTCGTCCAGCTCGGGGTGCTGGATGTAGAGCTTGTTCAGCGGAGCCGTCCACACCGCGGCCGTGTCCTCCAGGTAGACGGCCGGGAGGCCCTCCTGCACCTGGTAACCGGGCCCGAACAGGACGTCGCCGTCCACCCCGTCCCGGCTGGCCGCCAGGGCCAGCGGCCCCACTTCGGCCTCGATCTTCGACAGCGCCAGGCCGGCGAGCTGCCGGTCCAGCGTGACCGAGGTCAGGAGCCGGTGTGCGCCCGCGTCGTAGACCTGTGCGCCCTGTCCGCACACGGCGATCCCTTGGTAGCCGAGATCGTCCAGCACGCTCCGCGTCCACGGCACGGCTCGGCCGGTGACGATGATGTGCACCGCGCCCGCCGCGGTGGCCGCGACGAGCGCTTCACGGGTGCGTTCCGAGACGGTGTCGTCGCCACGCAGCAGCGTGCCGTCGAGATCGGTCGCGACGAGCTTGTACGGGAACGGGGCCGGGCTCACTTGGTGATCGGCTCCAGGACCTCGCGGCCACCGAGGTACGGACGGAGCACCTCGGGCACCCGCACCGTACCGTCGGCCTGCTGGTGGTTCTCCAGGATCGCGACGATCGTGCGCGGTACGGCGCACAGCGTGCCGTTCAGCGTGGACAGCGGCTGGGTCTTCTTGCCGTCGCGGTAGCGGATCGACAGACGGCGGGCCTGGAAGCCGTCACAGTTCGAGGCCGAGGTCAGCTCGCGGTACTTGCCCTGGGTCGGGATCCAGGCCTCGCAGTCGAACTTGCGCGAGGCGGAGGCGCCCAGGTCACCGGTGGCGACATCGATCACCTGGAACGGCAGCTCCAGGCTGGTCAGCCACTGCTTCTCCCACTCCAGGAGACGCTGGTGCTCGGCCTCGGCGTCCTCCGGTGCGACGTACGAGAACATCTCGACCTTGTCGAACTGGTGGACGCGGAAGATGCCGCGGGTGTCCTTGCCGTACGTACCCGCTTCGCGGCGGAAGCAGGGCGAGAAGCCGGCGTACCGCAGCGGCAGCTTCTCGGCGTCGATGATCTCGTCCATGTGGTACGCGGCGAGCGGGACCTCGGAGGTGCCGACCAGGTAGTAGTCGTCCTTCTCCAGGTGGTACACGTTCTCCGCGGCCTGACCGAGGAAGCCGGTGCCCTCCATGGCGCGCGGGCGGACCAGCGCGGGGGTGAGCATCGGGATGAACCCTGCTTCCGTGGCCTGCGCGATGGCCGCGTTGACCAGGGCCAGCTCCAGCAGGGCGCCCACACCGGTGAGGTAGTAGAAGCGCGAGCCCGACACCTTGGCGCCGCGCTCCACGTCGATGGCGCCCAGCGACTCGCCGAGTTCCAGGTGGTCCTTGGGCTCGAAGCCCTCAGCGGCGAAGTCGCGGATCGTGCCGTGCGTCTCCAGGACGGTGAAGTCCTCCTCACCGCCGACCGGGACGTCCTCGTGGACGATGTTGCCCAGCTGGAGCAGGAGCTTCTTGGCGGCTTCGTCGGCGTCGTTCTGCTCGGCCTCGGCGGCCTTGACGTTCTGCTTGAGCTGCTCGGCCCGCTTCAGCAGCTCGGCGCGCTCCTCTGGGGAGGCCTTGGGAATGAGCTTGCCCAGGGACCTCTGCTCATTGCGCAGTTCGTCGAAGCGCATGCCTGAGGACCTGCGGCGCTCGTCGGCGGAGAGCAGTGCGTCGACGAGTTCGACGTCCTCTCCACGGGCGCGCTGCGAGGCGCGGACACGGTCAGGGTCTTCACGGAGCAGCCGGAGGTCAATCACCCCTCCAGGCTACCGGGCTGGGCTTCCGGGGATCACACCGATATCACGCTGCGTGTCGCTATGTCCTAATTGCCGTGAATGGATAAGTGGTGGCGGTCGGCCGGAAGTGATCCCTCTCGGGTGGTCAATAAAAGCGGCCCATTCCCCGAAAAGGGGCACGGCGTTGTCGGCCGGTAAGCCCTGAGCAGGGCCGCAGTGCGTTCCTTGTCCACAGGAATTCCCGCTACCCCCACCTTATCCACAGGCTGTGGGCCGGATCTGTGGACACGGGAATAGATCATTCCCCGTCGCCGAGCCCTCAGTGCGAATCAAGGTTCAAACCACCCTCACACACTCATTCGGGTGGGAATGACTCGCCCCAAAGAGTTGATCGGTGATACGGAGGTGACGCCGTTCACCTTCCGCTCTCCAGCGCGAAACCTGCGCCACCCGACCGATATGTCGACCTTGTCGGGCCGCTGTGTCGACTTGTCCCCAGGTCCCCATCTCGGCCTGTGGATAACTCTGTGGACAGCGGACGACGTCCTACGCCCGCCCGTCGAGGCAACGCGTCAGCCAGTCGGAGGCCGCTGTGAAGTCGCCGTCGGAGGTTCCCGGCCGGGGAGCGCGTACGTCACCCTGAGCGACGCCCGCACGCGGGTAGGAGCCCAGGAAGCGGACCTGCGGGCACGTCCGTTTCAGGCCCATGAGCGCCTCACTGACCCGACGGTCGGAGATGTGGCCCTCGGCGTCGACCGCGAAGCAGTAATTGCCGATGCCCTGACCCGTCGGCCGCGACTGGATCAGCATCAGGTTGACCCCGCGCACGGCGAACTCCTGGAGGAGCTCCAGCAGCGCACCGGGATGGTCGTCGCCGAGCCACAGCACGACCGAGGTCTTGTCCGCGCCGGTGGGAGCCGCCGGCCGGGCAGGCCGCCCGACCAGTACGAACCGGGTCTCGGCGTTCTCCGCGTCGTGGATCTCGGTGACCAGCGGGACCAGCCCGTAGGTGGTGGCGGCGAACTCGCCCGCGAAGGCGGCGTCGAACCGGCCCTCCTGCACCAGCCGGGCGCCGTCTGCGTTCGAGGCGGCCGACTCCCACACCGCGTCGGGCAGATGCGCCCGCAGCCAGTTGCGCACCTGAGGCTGGGCCACCGGGTGCCCGGTGACGGTCTTGACGTCGGACAGGGCGGTGCCGGGCCGGACGAGCAGTGCGAAGGCGATGGGCAGCAGCACCTCGCGGTAGATCATCAGGGGCTCGCCGGAAGCCAGCTCGTCGAGGGTGGCGGTGACCCCGCCCTCCACCGAGTTCTCGATCGGTACGAGGGCGGCCGCGGCCTCGCCGTTGCGCACGGCGTCCAACGCGGCCGGCACCGACACCATCGGGACGAGCTCCCGGGTGGCGGCTTCCGGCAGCGTGCGCAGGGCGGCTTCGGTGAAAGTGCCCTCGGGTCCGAGATACGTGAAGCGGGTGGCCGACATGCGATCAGCCTAATGCCGGGGCACTGCCCCCACAGGCGCTTGTTCACCCTTCGAGCAGGCGTTGCCCCACGTACTCCCCGGTGCGCGGGCCGGGCGGAACCGCGTACAGGCCACTCGACTCGTGCCTGATGAACTGCGACAGCGCGTCCCCGCGGTCCAGCTTGCGCTGGACGGGGACGAATCCGCGCAAGGGGTCGGCCTGCCAGCAGACGAAGAGGAGGCCGGCGTCGGGAGCCCCGTCGGCGCCGATCCCGTCGTGGAAGGAGAAGGGACGCCGGAGCATCGAGGCCCCGCCGTTCTGCTCGGGGGCGGAGATCCGGGCGTGGGCATTGGACGGGATGACCGGCTTGCCGTCGGGGCCGATCTTGTCGAGTGCCGGCTCCGACGTCTCGCTGCCGCCGGTCAGGGGCGCGCCCGTGGCCTTGGTACGGCCGATGACCTGCTCCTGCTGGGCGAGCGACTGCTTGTCCCAGTCGTCGAGGAGCATCCGGATGCGCCGCACCACCGCGTACGAGCCCCCGGCCATCCAGGAGTGCTCGGCCGGCCCGGGGCCCGCGCCGGGGACGAAGATCCGCTTGTCGAAGTCGGGTTCCGAGGGCTTCGGGTTGCCGGTGCCGTCGATCTGGCCCATCAGGTTGCGGGCGGTCATCGGGGTGGCGGTGACCCCCGGGGACCGGTTGAAGCCGTTCATCTGCCAGCGGACACGGGCGGCGTCCCCGGCGTCCTTCTGGAGGGCGCGCAGCGCATGGAAGGCGACGAGCCCGTCGTTCGCGCCGATCTGCACCCACAGGTCGCCGTTGCTGCGCTGCGGGTCGAGCCGGTCGGACGAGAAGTCCGGCAACGGGTCCAGGGCCACCGGCCGACGGGCGGTGAGGCCGGTGCGCTCGAAGAAGGAATGCCCGAAACCGAAGGTGACGGTGAGGGAGGACGGACCGGCATCGAGGGCGATACCGGTGTCGGAAGGTCCGGCGGTCTCGCCCGCCATGAGCAGCCGCGCGGTGTCCGACCAGCGCCGCATCAGCGCGGCGGCCTCCCTGCGGCCCGCGCCGCCCACGAGGTCGAAGGCGACGAGGTGGCCCTTGGCCTGCAGGGGCGTGGTGATACCGGCCTGGTGATCGCCGTGGAAGGCGACCTGGGTGGCACCGACGGAGGTCAGGCCACCGGGGGCCCCTGAGCCCGAGCCGCTCCCGGAGTCGGCGAGCGCGGAGTGCGCCAGGGCGCCGCCCGCGGCGCCGAGCGCGAGCCCGGCGGCCCCCGCGGCGCCGACGGTGCCCAGCAGCCTGCGCCGGGAGATCTCGATGTCGGGGTTGGTCTCGGTCACGCTGTTCAGCCGATCTTCACGGTCTTCTGGACGGTCGTCTGGTCGATGTCGGAGGTACGGAGGGTCACGTCGATGCGCCAGTCGCCGGCGAGCGGCAACTGCACCCCGGACGCGGTCCAGTGCCCGGGTGCGGCCTGCTCGGGCACGAGGGGCAGGGGGCCGATGTCCTTCGCGGGCAGGGTGAACGCCACCTTTACCTCGGGGAGGTCGAAGGGCTTGCCGTCACCGGTCTCGGCCCAGAGGTGCAGGGTGTTGGCCCCTACCCGGCCCGGGTCGAGCTCGAGCCGGATGTTCCCCTTGCCGTTCCGGCCGCCCGTGTCGAAGGGCAGGGTGATCTTGACGGCACGGTCGGGAACGGCGGTGGTGGCCCCGGCGCGGCCCGTTTCCCGTTCCACGGTGCGCCCCGGTTCGGTGCTGGTGAGGACCGTGGTGACAGCGAGCAGGACCACGGCGATGCCCGCCTCGGCGAGGACGGAGCGGCGCAGGCCGGCACGGTCCGGGTCGGCGTTGCGGACCTGCTTCTGACGCGCGGCCTCGCGGGCGGCCTGCTGCCGGGCGAGCTGCGCGGCGCGCTCGGGGTCGGCGGGCACGGTGACGGGCTGTGTTTCACGTGAAACATCGCGCTGCACGACGAGCCGGGCGGACCGCTCGCCGTCGGCCTCGTCGGCCTCGGCGGCCTTCTCGGGCTCGCGGGCGCCGCCATCACCGAGCCGCGCGGTCCACCTCCGCGACACGGAGGCGATCCCGACGAGAACGGCGACCAGGCCGACCTTCACGAGCAGCAGCCGTCCGTAGTCGGTGCCGGTGAGTGCGGACCAGCTGCCGAGCTGGCGCCAGGACTGGTAGACGCCGGTGACGGCGAGCACCAGGACGCTGACGAAGGCCACCCGGGAGAAGCGCCGGACAGCAGCCCGCTCGATACCGGGGATCCGGTGCAGGGCGACGAGCAGAGCCGTGAGCCCGCCCAGCCAGGTGGCGACGGCCAACAGGTGCAGGATGTCCGCAGGCATGGCGATCGCGGGCTGGATACCGGTGGAGGCGTGCTCGGACAGCGCCCAGGTGGCCGCGATGCCGCCGGACACGACGGCGCCGCCGATGGCCAGGCCGAAGGCGAGGTCACTGGTGTCCTTGGCCTCCTGGACGTCGGGCTCTGAGTCGGCAGCAGTCACGGAGCCCTGTACGCGCCGTGCGTAGACGCCGAAGAGGACCGCGATGAAGAGGGCCGCAGCGCCGAGCAGGAGCAGCCGGGAAACCAGGGAGGCGCCCGCCTTCGTCTCCAGGACGGTCTTCAGGGCATCGAGGTCGAAGGCGTCGGCGAACTTCCCGGACCTGGTGTACGGCCCGCGGAGCACCAGCATCGCCAGGGTGGCCGCGGTCAAGGTGACCCAGGCGCGCACGACCAGCTTCTGGAGCGGCCGCTCGGCGGCGCCCCGCCGCCAGCACAGCAGGATGAAGGCGGCGCCGCCGACCAGTACGGTGAAACCGGCGTAGGACAGGTACCGGGCGATCCCGTAGGCGATGCCGACGGGACCGCCACCCGCCTGCCGCTTCGGGAGGGCGACCTCCGTGGCCGAGGGCGCGCCGACGGAGAAGGTGAAGGCGCCGGAGATCGGGTGGCTGTCGGCGGAGACGGCCTGCCAGGCAACGGTGTAGGTGCCGTTGGGCAGGCCGGACTGCAGTGCGGTGCCGTATCGGACGGTGCTCCCGCTGCACATGTCGCGCAGTTCCCCGGTGTCCACGCGCTTGCCCCGGGGGTCCAGGACGCGGATGGAGTCGTCGCCCATCGCCACCTGCTCCGAGAACGAGAGCGTGACCTGGGCGGGCGCCGTGGCGACCACCGCCCCGTCCTTGGGGTCGCTCGCGGTGAGTGCGGCGTGCGCCGAGGCCGGGGAGGCCGCGGTGAACAGGGTTGCCAGCAGGGCTGCGAGGACCAGCGCGAGCCGCGGCAGGAGTGCCGTGGCGCGGGCGCGGGCCAGGGAGGAGGCGGGAGCGGTGGCCGTCATGGCGTGTCGGTTCCTCGGTCCGTCAGTGGGCGTCGCCGGCTGTGGATGCCGGAGCCTGCGCGGTGTACGTCCGTTCCTTCACGTCGAGCTCGACCTTCACGGGGTCGGCCTTCTCGAAACGCAGCTCGACGGTGACCTTGTCGCCGACCTTGGGAGTGCTCTTGAGCCCCATGAACATGACGTGGTTGCCGCCGCGCTCGAGCCTGAGCTCGCCGTTGGCGGGCACGTCCAAGGACGGGACCTGCTGCATCTTCTGGTCCTTGGTCTCGTGGATCTGGAGATCGTCGGAGAGCGTGGAGGTGACGCCGGTGAGCTTGTCGGCGGTCTTGGAGTCGTTCTCGATGACCATGAAGGCGCCGGCCATCTTGTCGTTGACGGGCTGGGGCATGAAGGCGCCACTGACCTTCATCGAGGGCTTGGCCGGCCCCTCCGAGGAGTCGGAGCAGCCGGATATGGCGAGGGCTGCCGTCAGGGTCAGGACGGCGGCCATGGCGCTGGTGCGGGTGGTGCGGGTGGTGCGGGCGGTCACGGGTTCTCCCCCTTGATGATCTTCGGCAGGTCCTTGGCGTAGTCGTCGACGGTGGCGCCCTCGCCGTAGAGGACGTAGCCCTCGTCGGTCTTGGGTGAGAACGCGATGACCTGGGCGCCGTGCATGGAGACGACGCTGCCGTCGGCCTCCTTCTTGGCGGCCTCGATGCCGATGCCGAGCGAGCGCGCGGCGGCCTGGATGGTGGCGAAGTCCCCGGTCAGTCCGGTGAAGGACGGGTCCTGGGCCTTGAGCCACGCGCCGAGGGAGGCGGGGGTGTCCCTTTCGGGGTCGGTGGTGACGAAGACGACCCGGAGGTTGTCCTGGTCCGCCTTCGGGAGTGACTTCTTGGCGACGGCGATGTTGCTCATCGTCAGCGGGCACACGTCGGGGCAGTTGGTGTAGCCGAAGTAGATGAGCGTCGGCTTGCCCTTGGTCTGCTCGCGCAGGTTCCACGGGTTGCCGGTGGTGTCCGTCAGGACCAGCTCCGGCTTGGTGAACGGGCGGTCCAGGACGGTTCCGGCCTTGGCGTTGTTCTGGCCCCCGCTGATCTGGGTGACCGAGCCGGTCTTGGCGGCCTCGCCGCCGCAGGCGGTGAGGGTGAGCGCGGCCGCCGCGAGGAGAGCGGCGACCGTCACACGTGTGGTGCGCATGGAGATGTCCCTGGGATCGGGGCTGTTACGGATGGTCCTTGAGCACCTGGTCCACGGGCGCGCCAGGTCGACGGGCGCGGCGGGCCAGGCGGATCAGGGAGTCGTCAGGCAGGTCGGGCAGATCAGGCGGAGCGGCGGCGCGAGGCGATGCCGAAGGCGACACCGCCCAGTCCGATGACGATGCCGGCGATGCCGAGGGCGCGCGCGGTCGTGTCGGAGCCCTGCTTGCCGGTGGCCTCGTCGTGGCCGTGCCCGGCGTCCGCGCCCGTGCCGGAGTTCTTGGCGTCGGCCTTCTTGTCACCGGCGTCGTGGTGGCCGTCGGCGCCCTTGGCGGCGGTCAGCTTCAGGACGGGAGCCGGGGTCTGCGGTTCCGCGGCGCCCTCCTTGGCCTCCTCGATCCAGCGGACGACCTCGTTGTTGTCGTAGGTCTGGATCGCCTTGAAGACCATCTGGTCGGCGTTCTCGGGGAGCTTGCCGACGGAGACCGGGAACTGCTGGAACTTGCCGGGCTCGATCTTGCCGCCGGTCCAGGTCACCTTGGTGACGGCCTCGTTGACCTGCTTGCCGTGCACGGTGAGCGGCTTGTCGAGCTTGCTCTTCTCGATGGTCACCGTCCAGCCGGGGACGTCCTGCGGCATGACGGACGTGAGCGGCTGGTCGATCGGGAAGTTGACCTCGAGCTGCGTCGTCGAGGCGTTGTCGCGCTCGTTGGGCACCTTGAAGTTGATCGTCGCGTAGCCGCCCTTGGTGGCCTCGCCGGGCTGCACGCTGACGTGCGCGAAGGCAGGACCGGACAGGACGAGGACGGCACCGGCGGCGAGGGCGGCGGCGAAGGAGATGCGAGAGGTCTTCATGGCGGAAACGCTCCAGGGAAGCAGGGTGACGGTGGCTCCGCGCACGGGCGCGCGGAGTTCGCGGCACCGGTGCTCCCACCGTGTGTCCCGGAGAAGAGGGTGCCGCGTCAGGCTGCGAGGGCGAGCGCCGTGGGCGGCCCGCGCCTGATCACCGTGTGCTGGAGCGCCTCACGGCCGGTCGCGGCCGGCGATGCCGCATCGGCCCGCGCGGACCGCGGCGTACGGACGGGCGCGCCCGGGAGCCCGGCGCCGAGGGCCCGTACGAAGGCCAGTGCGGCGCGCAGCGGCCGTACGGGATCGGCTTCGGCGGACAGCCGGGACAGTTCGACGAGCCGGAAGAGCGCGGCGTCGCCCCGGCCGAGCAGCCAGCCGGCGGCGAGCGCGGCCAGCAGGTGGCCCAGCAGCATGGCCGGGCTGAAGAGGCCGGTCGTCGCGGGCAGGGTGGTGGCCTGTGCGAGGTGGGCGTGGGCGCCGTGCCCCTGGGCGGCCATTCCTCCCGCCTGGGTGAGCTGTCCGGCCTGTGCGGCCAGGGCGGCCGGGTCCAGGCCGGCGGTCTCCAGGACCTGCCGGGCGTCGGCCGGGCTGAGCGGTACGGAGTTGCCCCCGCACACCAGCCGGGCGGCGAGCTCCGCGAGCGAGCCGTCGGAGGTCGCGGCCGGGACCTGGGCCTGGGACGTTGCTGCGCCGTGCTGGCCGAGGCCGAACAGCACGTGCAGGGTGAGCTGTCCGGCGGTGAGCCCCGCGGCGATGCCGGGCAGCGTCCGCCGGCGTCCCGCGAGCGGGGCCGCGACCGCGAAGACGGCGAGGAAGCCGAGGGACAGGGACCACCAGGGCACGGTGGCGCAGGATGCCAGGGCGTGCCCCGCGGCGGACAGCACTACACAGACCGCGGTGAACACCGCGGCCCGGATCAGCCGGAGGCCGGCTCCGGCGTGCGTCGCGTGGGGGGCAGTCATGGCCGGGCCATCATCGCACTGCGCTCGGGCCTTTCATACGGCAGGTCCGGAAGGTCCCTTGAGTCCGGCTGGAACGCCCCCCGAAGGCGCCCGCGCCGGCCCTCCTGGCCCGCATACACCGGTGCCCGGGAGAGTCGCATCGGCCGAACGAGGGCAAAGGGGGCTCCGACGGCCGCCCGGGCGCTTACGGTGCGCCACGGGCGGCAATACGTAACCGTATGAGCATCTGGTGGTCTCTCCACTTGAGGCGCGAAGCCGCGAGCGTGCCGCTCGCCAGGCGACTGCTGCTGGGGACGATGGAGACCGCGGGGGTGGACCCGGACATCTCCTACGATCTGTCGGTGGCGCTGAGCGAGGCGTGCGCGAACGCGGTGGAGCACGGCGGGTGCGGCGGCACCACGGACGAGACCGAGGCGTACCACGTCACGGCCTACCTGGACGGGGACCGCTGCCACATCGAGGTGACCGATTCGGGGCCGGGATTCCCGCCCGCGACAGTGGCCCGCCTCAGACCCTCGCTCGCCGAACACGGCCGGGGACTGCACCTGATCGCGGAACTCGCCGACCACGTCCGCTTGCGCAACCGGCCGGGCCGCGGCGCGGTGGTGAGCTTCGACAAGATGCTCAAGTGGCGCGACGGCGCGCTGCTGAAGGTGTCCTAGGAACGCCGGAGGGCGGGCCCCCAGCCGGGAACCCGCCCTCCGTCACGCGCGACCGGTGTGGTCACCCCGCGTCGGTGCTGCGTCAGCCCTTGAGCCGCGCCATCCAGGCCTCGACCTCGACCGAGGTGCGCGGCAGCCCGGCCGACAGGTTCCGGTTGCCGTCCTCGGTGACGAGGATGTCGTCCTCGATCCGGACGCCGATGCCGCGGTACTCCTCGGGCACGGTCAGGTCGTCGGCCTGGAAGTACAGACCCGGCTCGACGGTGAGGCACATGCCCGGCTCCAGCGTGCCGTCGACGTACGCCTCGGTGCGCGCGGCGGCGCAGTCGTGGACGTCCATGCCGAGCATGTGACCGGTGCCGTGCAGGGTCCAGCGGCGCTGCAGGCCGAGCTCCAGGACGCGCTCGACCGGGCCCTCCAGCAGGCCCCACTCGACGAGCTTCTCGGCGAGCACGTGCTGGGAGGCGTCGTGGAAGTCGCGGAACTTCGCACCCGGCTTGACGGCGGCGATGCCGGCTTCCTGGGACTCGTAGACCGCGTCGTAGATCTTGCGCTGGATGTCGGTGTACGTGCCGTTGATCGGCAGCGTGCGCGTGACGTCCGCGGTGTAGAGGGAGTGGGTCTCCACGCCGGCGTCGAGCAGCAGCAGGTCGCCGGAGCGGACGTCGCCGTCGTTGCGGACCCAGTGCAGGGTGCAGGCGTGCGGGCCGGCGGCGCAGATCGAGCCGTAGCCGACGTCGTTGCCCTCGACGCGGGCGCGCAGGAAGAAGGTGCCCTCGATGTAGCGCTCGGAGGTGGCCTCCGCCTTGTCGAGGACCTTCACGACGTCCTCGAAGCCGCGGACGGTGGAGTCGACGGCCTTCTGCAGCTCGCCGATCTCGAAATCGTCCTTCACGGCGCGGGCCTCGGAGAGGTAGACGCGCAGCTCCTCGTCGCGCTCCTTGGTCACCTTGTCGGTGAGGGCGGCCTCGATGACGGAGTCGTGGCCGCGGACGTTGCGGACCGGGCCTTCGGCCTCGGCCAGGGCCTCGGCGAGCTCGCGCACGTCCTTGGCCGGGATGCCCAGGAGCTGCTCGGCCTCGGCGAGGGAGTGGCGGCGGCCGACCCACAGCTCGCCCTGGCCCGACAGCCAGAACTCGCCGTTCTCACGGTTGGAGCGGGGCAGCAGGTAGACGGTGGCGGTGTGGCCGGTCTCCCCGGTGGGTTCCAGGACGAGAACGCCGTTCTCGGTCTGGTCGCCGGTGAGGTACGCGTACTCGGTCGAGGCGCGGAAGGGGTACTCCGTGTCGTTCGAGCGGGTCTTCAGGCGGCCGGCGGGGATGACGAGGCGGTCGCCGGGGAAGCGCGCGGACAGCGCGGCGCGGCGGGCGGCGGTGTGCGCGGCCTGCGCGATGGGCTCCAGCCCGTGCAGCTCGGTGTCCGCCCAGCCCGATCGCATGTTCTCGGCGAGTTCGTCGCTGACGCCCGGGTACAGCCCGTTCTTGCGCTGCTTGTGCGTCTTCTTGGGCTGCTCTTCTTCCGGGGTCTCCGGGGTGAGCTCGTCAGCCACGTCTTCTCCTCAGCTACGACAGACACGGACCTGGGTGTGGACCTCGTCCATCGTATGTGCGAACGGGCGGGGCCCGGCGGGCCTTGTGCCCTATTGCACAAATAGCGACCAACGCCGCAAAAGGGTGTCGATCACTCGAATCGGGCGGCGAGCAGCACGATGTCCTCGGGAAGGTCGGCAGGCTCCTCTTCGGGCAGCACGGTTCGCAGGACGTGGTCGCAGAGGGCGGCCGGGTCGTCCCGGGCGCTACGGGGCACCCCCGCGGCCGCCGCGTGCAGCCGGGCGTAGGCGCGGTCCATCGGGTCGCCGGTACGGCGCAGCAGCCCGTCCGTGTACAGCAGCACCGTTTCTCCGGGTGCGGGCTCGAGCTCCACGCTCGGCGCCTCCCAGCAGGACAGCATCCCCAGAGGCGCGGAGAGCGAGGTTTCCACGTACTCGGTACGGCGCTCCCCGATCAGCAGCGGCGGGGTGTGCCCGGCCCCGGCCAGGAGGATCTTGCGCTGGGCGGGCTCGCAGTACGCGAAGAGCGCGGTGGCCGAGCGGGCCGGCTCGGTGAGGCGCAGGAGCAGCTCCAGATCCGACAGGACGGCGACCGGATCCTCCCCTTCCATGACGGCATAGGCGCGCAGGGAGGCGCGCAGCCGGCCCATCGCGGCGACGGCGCTCGGCCCCGATCCGGTGACGGAGCCGACGGCCAGCCCCAGGGCGCCCTCGGGCAGCGGCAGGGCGTCGTACCAGTCGCCCCCGCCGAGGGGCCCGGTGTGGTGGCGGGCGGCGAGCTGCACCCCGGGGACCCGGGGGAGCCGGCTGGGCAGCAGCTCCTCGGCGACGGTGGCCAGGCGCGAGCGGGAGCGCTCCACCTCCACCATGCGGGCCACGTGCTCGGCGGCGTGGCGCACGTACAGGCCCACGAGGTCGCGCTGGCGGTCGCCCGGTTCGGCCTGTTCGTCGTACAGCCAGACGGCCGCGCCGAGCCGGCCGGTGGCCTCCGCGGTGAGCGGCAGCGCGTAGCTGGCGGCGTAGCCGAGACGCGCGGCCACCTCTCGGTGGCGGGGATCGACGGGGGCGGCGAACCCCCCGACGCCGGCGGGGGCGTCCGGCTCGGGGAGCACCTCCGAGCCGCCGTGGGCGTCGGGGAGGCCGTCGAGGATGCGGCCGTACGAGGTCGCGCTGCGCGGGACGGTCTCGATGTGGCCGAGGTCGGAGTGGCCGAGGCCGAGGCCGATGGTGCTGGTGGGGCCGAGCCCGTCGGAGGGCTCCAGGACGATCAGGCCGCGGCGGGCACCGACGAGGGCGGCGCCGGCGCGCAGGAATTCGTGGAGAGAGGAGTCGAGATCGCCGGTGCGGGCCAGGCGTTCGGTGAGTTCGTGGAGGGTGGTGAGGTCCGAGACCATGCCGGCGAGCCGGTCCTGGATGAGACTGCCCGGGCCGGGTGCGGGGGCCTGGGCGGGAGCAGTCCGTGCGGGCGTGGGCGCCGCAGTGTGCGGTGACGCCGTAACTGCTGGATCGATTCCAGCCACTTTCGGCAGATGCGGGGCGCTCATGGCGTCCGCCTTTCCACCTGGTGCGATTCGCCAAATAGCATCGCAAACCCCCAGATCGTGCTGCGCCGCCATCAAGGAATCCACATCTACACGCACACATGGATGCATGTCCAGCATTGCCCAGGTGGGAATCCTGGTGTCCGTGAGGCGGCAACTCACTGTCGGGCCAAGGCTAGAACTTGGCCGGAAAAAGCTGGAAGCAGACGGTTTTTGAGGTCGACTGGGCGGGCTCCACAAGGGGTTCGGGTACGTAATCGGTAGTGCCCGGGGCCAGTTGGCTCTCCCTTGCCCGGTCCCTGCCCGCCCCGACGCCCCTTCGGCACGATTCCGGTACCGCCCGGGAACCGTCCGGCACGGGCCGTCGTCCTTAGCGGCGGCAGCCGGTCTGGGCACCGGTGCGGGTCGCGCTTCGCCCCCGCCGGACGTTTGATGGACCCGTAAGAAAACTGCACGAACCGTGTGAACCTGCTTATAGCGGACAGTGACGCGAAACGTGTACGTGTGGTGAGACACCGGTTACATGGTGTGATGTGGCCCTCGGCGTTCAACGGAAAGGAACGAGCGCTCATGCGCGAGATCCTCGGAAGGCGTCTCCAGCGGCTCCGCGATCGCTTTCAATCCCTGCGCCCCACCCCGGGACGGAGCGGCGGCACGCCGGCTCTCCTCGACGCGGCGCTCACCTGCGCCACCGCATGGCAGTGGCCCGTACTGCCCGGTGTCGGCCGGTCCGCCGCGGACGCTTCGCGCTGCGCCTGCCCCGACCCCGACTGCGTCGTCCCCGGCGCCCATCCCTTCGACCCCGGACTGCTCGCGGCCACCACCGACCCCCGGATGGTGACCTGGTGGTGGACCAACCGGCCCAGCGCCCCCGTTCTGATGGCCACCGGCGGGGCGGCCCCGTGCGCGGTGAGCCTCCCGGCCGGCGCGGCGTCGCGTGCCCTCGTACGGCTCGACGCGCAGGGCATGCGGCTCGGGCCGGTCGTGGCCACTCCCACCCGCTGGTCGCTGCTGGTGGCGCCGTATTCGCTGGAGCGGCTCGGCGAACTCCTCTACGCCAAGGACCAGGTGCCCTCCTCGCTGCGCTTCCACGGCGAGGGCGGCTATCTGCTCCTGCCGCCCTCCGCCGCGTCCAGTGGCGGCCAGGTGCGCTGGGAGCGGGAGCCGCGGCCGGGGCCGGGACGGCCCGGAGCGGCACGTCTCTGGCTGCCCGAGGTCGAGGCGGTCGTGGACGCGCTGGTCGAGGCGAGCAGCGGCGCGCCCGGCGGCGGCAGCAGCAGGCTCGCGTACTGACCCGCCCGCACCCGGTGCATCACTCGTACGGGTGCCGGCGGCACGGGTTTCCAAGGGAATTGGGCGCGGGCATCTCCGTGCCCCATTCCCGCCTCGCTATCTTCGGCGAATGAATCTCCGCCTGATCGGTATCGGCGCCGGTGTGCTGATCATCTTGTCGCTCCCCCTGGCCGGAGCGATCGCGGGGCCGGATTTTGCCGGTCAAGATGACGGAAAAGGCGGCGGCCTGATCTCGGCGCTCGGGCTTTCGGACGCCTCGCGCTCCTCGGGATCCCCGCAGCCCCCGGACTCCGCGCGTTCCGCACCACAGCGGTCTCCGGGCTCGCCGGCCGAGGCCGGGCCCCCGCAGCCCGGTCCGGCGGAGCAGCCCCGTACGGATTCCACCTGCGGACCCGAGGTGTCCTCGCCGCACGGAGTGGAGGCGCAGACCTGCGTCCTGGTGGCCGAAGGCCGGACGTGGGGCCGCAGTTACTACCGGAACACCAGTGGCCGCGCGCTGGACGCCGTACTGACGGTGATGGGGCCGGCCGGCCGGACGGTGCAGATCCGGTGCGCGGTCGGCCCGGGCGACGAGCCGGGGCTGTGCGAGACGCCGAGGGAGGAGTCGAACGGTGATCCGGACGGCTACTCGGCAGTTGCGGAATTTGCAATTCCGGATGATGAAGGGCAGCTGCTGCTGCGGTCCGGTAGCAACTCACCGGCTCCGGGTGACGGTTGAGCACCGCCGAAATGGAAGCGCCCGGTCGCTGGCGACGGGGGATGCACCAGCGACCGGGCTACAAGAACGGTAACAAGAGATCGCCTGTTCGCAAATTCGATCTCCGATATTCAGACACCGATTTGCAGACGATTAGCGGGAGTTGTGACTCCGGTCACCGACTCTGCGCGGGCGCGCGGGTCAGCTGAGGGTCACCTGGCGGTTGGTGAGTCCGCCGCGCGCCCGGCGCTCCTCCGTGGTCAGCGGTTCCGCCGAGGCCAGGGCCCCGGCCAGCCGCTCCGCGAACTCCGCCGCCGGCTTCTCGACATCGTCCGCCGTGACCCCGGTGGGCAGGTCCCAGACCGGGACCATGAGGCCGTGCGCGCGGAAGGAACCGACGAGCTTCGTGCCCTCGCCGAGCGAGGAGGTGCCCGCCGCGTGGAGCCTCGCGAGGGCGTCGAGCAGCTTCTCCTCGGGGTGCGGCATGACCCAGCGCAGGTGGTTCTTCTCGGGCGTCTCGCACCAGTAGGCCGCGTCCACGCCGGCCAGCTTGACGGTGGGGATGGCGGCCGCGTTGGCACGCTCGAGCGAGGCGGCGATCTCCGGAGAAGCGCTCTGGGCGCTCTCCGATTCCGGAATCCAGAATTCGAAGCCGGTGTGCACAACCGGCTCGAAACCGCCGTCGGTGTCCAGGAGATCCTGAAGTCGCGGCCCGTCGGCCGGAACCCGGTGGGCCGGAACCGGGGTGCCGGGCTCCGCCACGAGGGCGCGCTCCAGCGTGTCGGCCATGTCGCGGCTGAGGTCCCCCGTGGAGGACTCGTTCTGCAGGCCGAGCAGGACGGATCCGTCCTCGCGACGCAGCGCGGGCCAGGCCAGGGGAAGGACGGTCACCAGCGTGACGGAGGGGACGCCCTGCGGCAGCCCGCCCTTGAGGGACAGCGGTACGGTCGCCGCGGGCACGAGCTCGCGCAGCGCGACCCAGTCGCATTCGCCCGGCAGACCCTCGAAGGGACGCCGCACGTGCTCGGTGACGGCGTGCGCGGCGGCCGCGCCGTGGCAGGCCTTGTAGCGGCGCCCGGAGCCGCAGGGGCAGGGCTCGCGGGCGCCCACCACCGGGATTTCACCGTTCTTGAGCTGCGGCTTTGCAGTCTTCGCTGCGGGGCGCTTCTTGGCCATCGTGGGTGTCTCCCGGTTGCGGCGGTACGGCGTCGTGTCTGGGCGCGAGCCTAGCCGTTCGTACCGCCGGAACCGGGCGGGTGCGGCCGGGAGCACGGTCGGCGTGCGCTCCCGGACGGCCGCGCGTACGGATGACCGGTTTTTGTGTCGGGGATCCCGGTGTCAGGGATCCCGGTGTCACGGATCCCGGTGTCACGGATCCAGATCGTCGAAGGCCGTACTGAAGTCGATCGCCGGGGGCGCAACGCGCGTAGCGAAATCGTCGTGCCGGGCCCCACCAGCGATGATCACCCAGACGGTGACCTCGCCTGACGCTCCATCCCGGACACCCCAGTCCTGGGCAAGGGCACTGATGATGTTCAGCCCCCGGCCGCCGCGGGCGGTGACCGAGGGCGTCGCGGGAACGGGGCGAGTGGGCCCGCCCCCGTCCGTGACCTCGACCGTCAGCCGGCCCGCATGATCGATGCGCCATGCGGCGCGTATCTCCCCGTCCCCGACTTCCCGTGAGCCCAGTGGCCTGCCGTGTCGACAGGCGTTGCTGAGCAGTTCGGAAAGGATCAGTACGGCATCGTCCACGACCGATTCGGACACCCCGCTGATACGCAATTGCTCACGCATCCGGTGTCTCGCCTCGCCCACGCCCGCAGGACCATGGCGTACGTCCATGCACGACGACGTGGGCACTTCCTGTGCCACCACCAACGCCACCCCCGGAACCTCCTTAGCCCCACGCATGGTCTGGATGCCCCAATGGCCTGGACCGGAAACCGCCGCGGCGGAGCCCTCTGACGCATTGGCGACGGCCGAATGCGGAGCGGATGCGCCGGGGCACACCCTGTGAGGGAAGTGGTGGAGGTGACGGGTGCGCAAAACGGGACGTCAGCGCCCCAGTTGGGACAGAACCTGACGGGGTCTGTTCGTGATGATCGCTTCCACGCCGAGATCAGCGCACAGCTGAACGTCTTCTGGATCGTTCACTGTCCATACGTGTACGGAGTGACCCGCTCCCTGGAGCTTGCGGATGAAGCCGGGGTGGTTGCGCACGATCCGCATCCCGGGGCCGGCGATCTTCACGCCCGCGGGCAGCCGGCCGTCGCGCATCCGGGGCGAGATGAACTGCATGAGGTACACGGTCGGGATGGTCGGGGCGGCCGCCCGTACGCGGTGCAGGGAGCGGGCGGAGAAGCTCATCACGCGCACGGGGTGCGGGCCCTCGGGGGGCGGGGCGTCCAGGCCGAAGCGCTTGAGGAGGAACAGGAGGCGTTCCTCCACCTGTCCGGCCCAGCGGGTCGGGTGCTTCGTCTCGATGGCGAGCTGCACCGGACGCCCGGCGTCGGCGACCAGCTCCAGCAGGCGTTCGAGGGTGAGGACCGACGTGCGCTCGGGGTCCGCGTCCCAGTCGGGGGACTCCTCGCGGTCCTTCCAGGATCCGAAGTCGAGAGCGGCGAGATCGGCGAGCTCGAGGGCGGAGACGGCGCCGCGGCCGTTGGAGGTGCGGTTCACCCGGCGGTCGTGGACCAGGACCAGATGGCCGTCGGCGGTGAGCCGGATATCGCACTCCAGGGCGTCGGCCCCGGCCTCGATGGCCTTCCGGTACGCGGCCAGGGTGTGCTCGGGGGCATCCTCCGAGGCGCCGCGGTGGGCGACGACCTGGATGGTGCGCGGCGTTGCGTGGGTCACCGGGTCATGGTGCCACCGACAGGCCCCCCGGCGTCGAGGCCGCCTCCTGGGGATGCGCCCGGAATGCCGGATATAAAGAATGTCGGGAGATGCACAGGTCCGGCTTACAGTGCTCTGACGGGGCATGGGAAAGGCTTTGCCCAGGAACTTGTGCGGCACGTCGAACGTTCAGCCGGACCGATCGCCAGAGATTTCCGAAGCCGTGTGTGACGAGGAGAGAGCGCTGTGAGCACCGAGAACGAGGGCACCGCGGCCCCCGCAACCCCCGCGGCCCCGTCCGCACCCCCTGCTCCGCAGCCGGCCGACGCACCCCAGGCCGCGGCGCCTGCCGCCCCTGAGGTCCCGGCCGCCCCGGCGCCCGTGACCGGAGCCGCCGAGCCGGTGACCCGGCAGCTTCCGCCGACTCCCGCAGCCGGTACCGAGCCGACCGCGCAGATCCCGCCCGTCCCGGAGCCCCCTTACGCGGCTCCGGCCGCTCCCCCTCCCTCTCCGGCCGCCCACGGCGCCGAGGCCTGGCCGCCTCCGCCGCCCGCCGTACCCGCGTACGGCCACGGCGGTGGACACGGCGGCGGTGGCTGGGGTGCTCCCCTGACCGTGAACGGCGCCCCGCAGCCCAAGCCGAAGGGCAAGGGCGGCCTCATCGCGGGCGTGCTCGCGGCGGCCCTCATCGCGGGCGGCATCGGCGGTGGTGTCGGCTACTGGGCCGCCGACCGCAGCAACAACGGCACCGGCTCGACCACCATCAGCGCGGGCAGCACTCCCAAGGAACTCAAGCGCGACGCCGGCTCCATCGCCGGCCTGGCCGCGGGCGCCCTGCCCAGCGTGGTCACCATCGAGGCCTCGGCCGGGGACGGCGAGGGGGGCACCGGCACCGGATTCGTCTACGACCAGCAGGGCCACATCCTCACCAACAACCACGTCGTGGCCTCCGCCGCGAACGGCGGCAAGCTCACCGCCACCTTCTCCGACGGAAAGAAGTACGAGGCCGAGGTCGTGGGCCGGGCCCAGGGCTATGACGTCGCCGTCCTGAAGCTGAAGAACCCTCCGGCCGGCCTCAAGCCACTGCCGCTCGGCGACTCCGAGAAGGTCGCGGTCGGCGACCCGACCATCGCGATCGGCGCCCCCTTCGGCCTGTCCAACACCGTCACCACCGGCATCGTCAGTGCGAAGAACCGCCCGGTCGCCTCAGGTGACGGCTCCGGCGGCAAGAACTCGTACATGAGCGCACTCCAGACGGACGCCTCGATCAACCCCGGCAACTCGGGCGGCCCGCTGCTCGACGGGCGCGGCGCCGTCATCGGCATCAACTCCGCGATCCAGTCGGCCGGAAACGGCGGTTTCGGCGGCGGCCAGGCCGGTTCGATCGGCCTCGGCTTCGCCATCCCGATCAACCAGGCGAAGAACGTCGCCGAGCAGCTGATCAAGACGGGCAAGCCGGTGTACCCGGTCATCTCCGTCTCCGTGGACCTCCAGGCCAAGTCCGAGGGCGCCAAGATCTCCGAGCAGGGTGCGCCCGCCAGTGACCTGGTCGACCCGAACGGCCCGGCGGGCAAGGCGGGCCTCAAGCCCGGCGACGTCATCACCGAGCTCGGCGGCAAGCCGGTCGACAGCGGCCCGACCCTGATCAGCCTGATCTGGACCTACAAGCCGGGCGACACGGTCAAGCTGACGTACCTGCGCGGCGGCAAGCCGACCACGGTCGACATCACCCTCGGCTCGCGGGTCGGAGACAAGTAGCCGCCACGCTGCCGGCCGTCCGGCCGGAAACAGTGGCTTGATGGTGAGGGGCCGTGGGCGGGATTCCGCCTACGGCCCCTCCCAACGTCCGCTTATGCTTCACGGGTGTTCGATTCCCGGCACATACGGACGTTCCACGCGGTGGTCGCCTCCGGGTCCTACTCGGCGGCCGCCCGCGTGCTCGGGTACACCCAACCCGCGATCACCCAGCAGATGAAGGCGCTCGAACGCGCCGTCGGAACCCCGCTGTTCACCCGAGTGGGCCGGAAGATGCAGCTCACCGAGGCCGGAGAGTCCCTCTCCCGGCACTCCGAGACCATCCTCGGCAGCCTCTCCGCCGCCGAGGCCCAGCTGAAGGCGTATGCGCGGCTGCGCACCGGCCGGGTCCGGCTGTGCGGCTTTCCCAGCGCGAACGTCACCCTCGTCCCCGAAGCCCTGAGCGGCCTGGCCAAGGACCATCCGGGCATCCAGGTCGAGCTGCTGGAGGGGGAACCCCCGGATTCCCTGCGCCGGCTGGAGCGCGGGGAGTGCGACATCACCCTCGCCTTCACGTATCCCGGGCTCCACGAGGAGATCCCGGAGGAGGTCGCCGAGGTCAGGCTGCTGGAGGACCAGCTGACGGTGCTGCTCCCGACCGGGCATCCGCTGGCCCGGCGGCGCGCCGTGCACCTGGCGGACCTCGCCGAGGAGCGGTGGATCGCGGGCTGTCCGCGGTGCCGGGCCAACCTGCTGCACGAGTGTGCCGAGCTGGGCTTCGTACCCGACATCCGCTTCGCCACCGACGACAACCTGGTGGTGCAGAGCCTGGTGGCACAGGGCCTGGGCGTGGCGATGATGCCCGCTCTGGTGCTGCCCTCCCTCTCGCTGACCCGGGTCTGCGGGCGGGCGCTGCAACCCGCAGCGCGCCGCCACATCGCCGCCTACGTCTACCGCGACCACCTGCGGATCCCGGCGACGGCCGTGGTGCTCGACGCGCTGAAGCGGGTGGCGGCGAACCGGGTCGGCTGCTGACCGATCGGCCCGCGCCAGTCCATAAGCGGTGCTTGGGATTTCGGGTCACAACTGTCGTTGGACGTGATGGAAACGGTGGCAGCACGCTGCCGGTATGACCACCACCACGCCGGCCCGTACGACCACGAGGATGGCCGCCCTCGTCAGTGAGATCCGCACGGTCGTGGACCGGGGGCTGGCCCCCGACCTGACCGCCTACCTCGTGGGTGAACTGCTCGGCCCGCACCTCGGCGCCCAGGACCTCCTGACGCCGGCGCAGCAGGAAGGCGATCCGGAGCGGTACCGGCAGCACATCCTGCACGCCGAGTCGGACGGCAGCTTCTCGGTGGTGGCGCTGGTGTGGCTGCCCGGGCAGGAGACCTGTATCCACGACCACGTCGCGTGGTGCGTCGCGGGGGTGCACCAGGGAGAGGAGAGCGAGCGCCGCTACCGGCTCGCGCCCGGCTCCGGGCCCGCCCGGCTGGTGCCCACCGAGGACGTGGTCAACGGGCAGGGAGAGGTGTGCGGCTTCGCTCCGCCCGGAGACATCCACAAGGTACGCAACTCCTGTGGCACGAAGGCGATATCGGTCCACGTGTACGGAGCGGACGTGTCCCGGCTGGGCACCAGCATCCGGCGCGTCTACACCCAACCAGTCGACTGATGGCCCTCCTCCACCGCCCCCACGGTGGGGCGGTCCGGCATGTTTCACGTGAAACACCGGCCACCTGGCCCGGGTTGGCGGGCGCCGCGTGCGGGGCGCTCGTGGCCTGGTGCATCCACCGAGTCGTGCCCGCCGTTCCCCTGCTGACCGCCTCGGTGGTGCTGGGCATCGCCGTGGCGCACCTCCCCGGCCTGCGGACCTTCGTCCGCGGAACCGCACGCCCCGGCCTCTCCCTGGCCGGCAGGCGGCTGATGCGGATCGGCATCGTGCTGCTCGGGCTCGGTCTGGGGCTGGAGCAGGTCCTGGGGCTGGGATGGGCGACCGTCGCGATGGTGGCCGGGGTGGTCGCGGCCACCTTCTTCGGCACCGTGTGGCTGGGTCGACGCCTGGGACTGCCGGGCGACCAGCCGCTGTTGATCGCCACCGGCTACTCGATCTGCGGGGCCTCGGCGATCGGTGCGGTGAGCGAGGTGTCCGGCAGCGACGAGGAGGACGTAGCCGCCTCGGTGGCGCTGGTGACGCTGTGCGGGACGCTCGCCATCGCGGTACTCCCTCTTCTGCAGGGGCCGTTGGGGCTCTCCGACCCGGCCTTCGGGCGCTGGGTCGGCGCCGGCGTGCACGACGTCGGTCAGGTGGTGGCGACCGCGCAGACGGCGGGTCCCGATGCGCTCGGCGAGGCGGTGCTGGTCAAGCTGATGCGGGTGGCGCTGCTCGCACCCCTGGTCGCGGCGGTCGCCTTCTCCGTGCGGTCCCGGCGACGCGGGGTGCGCACCGCTTCGGGGCGCCGACCGGCACCGGTGCCGCTGTTCGTGGCCGGGTTCCTGGCCGCGGCCGCGCTGCGCGCCACGGGCGTACTGCCCGACGTAGCGCTGGAATGGGCGCACACCGCGCAGGAGGCGTTGCTCGCGGCGGCCCTCTTCGGTCTGGGGAGCGCGGTGCACCTGCCGACGCTCGCGCGCACCGGCGGGCGGGCCGCGGCGCTGGGTCTCGGGGCCTGGGTGGTCGTGGCGGGCGTCTCGTACGCGGGTGTTCTGCTCACCGGATGAGGCGCCGACGGAAGGGAGTTGGCCAAATCATGGCCGGAACCGACCGAACGTTCTGACCGGCCGCTGACATCGTCGCGCGGCCGTGCCACTCTGCCCCGGCAAGCCGCACAGCGCACCGCCGATCCGCACCGACCGTTCTTCACCCCCCACCTTGCCCTGGTCCGGGCACGGCAGAAGGAGTCATGCGTGAATCGTCATCGCACAGCCTTGTCGGCCCTCTTGTCGGCAGGCGCCCTCATCACGGGTGTCCTGACGGCGGCCACCCCCTCGATCGCGGCGGACGCCCCCTCGTCCTTCCGGCAACAGCACACGAAGGGCTTCTGGACCGCCGAGCGGATGCGGGGAGCCACTCCGCTCGACGTCACGGCGGTCCCCGGCGGGGCCCGGATCCAGGCCACCGCAGCCGCTGCGCCCACGAGCATCCCCCCGACGGCGGCCTCGGCCGCCTCCCCCACGGCGTTCCCGCAGGCGGGGGGTGCCTGGACGGGTGGCGGAGCGGTCGTGAAGACCTCCGGCCGGGTCTTCTTCACCATGGGAGACCGGACCGCCTCCTGCTCCGGCGACTCGATCACGAGCGCCAACGGCAGCACGGTGATCACGGCCGGCCACTGCGTGAAGTACCAGGGCGCCTGGCACACGAACTGGGTCTTCGTCCCCGCCTACAACAACGGCAACGCGCCCTACGGCCAGTGGTCGGCCACCAAGACCTTCGCCACCGACCAGTGGGCCGCGAGTGAGGACATGAACATGGACGTCGGCCTCGCCGTCGTCGCCCCGCTGAACGGGCAGACGCTGAGCCAGGCCGTCGGTGCCCAGGGCATCCTCTTCAACGGTGGCTACAACAAGAAGATGTACTCCTTCGGCTTCCCCGCGGCAGCCCCGTACGACGGGACCAAGCTGGTCTACTGCAGCGGCAACAGCGGCAAGGACTTCCTGCTGACCAAGGACCACAGCTTGGCCTGCAACATGACGGGCGGTTCCAGCGGTGGCCCCTGGTTCCAGGACTTCAACGAGGCCACGGGCCTCGGCACCCAGGTCTCGGTGAACAGCTTCGGCTACACCTTCCTGCCGAACCGCATGTACGGCCCGTACTTCGGCAACGAGGCGAAGGCCGCCTACGACAAGGCGCAGACCGCCTGACCCACAGCCGCCCCACCGGCCCCGCCTGCCCGGTACTCTGTACCGGCCAGGTGGGTTGCCCGAGCGGCCTAAGGGAACGGTCTTGAAAACCGTCGTGGCGCGAGTCACCGTGGGTTCAAATCCCACACCCACCGCCAGGTCAGTGAAGTAGCAGGTCAGAGGGCGGGCACCCGATGGGGGTGCCCGCCCTCTCCAGGATCACGGTGCTAGATCTGCGCACCACTGGCTTCGCGCCGGCGCGCAACGTAGCGGAGCAGGGCCCAGATCGCCGCGGCGTTGACGAGGGCGCTGACCAGGACCGCACCGTAGAAGCCGAACTCGGACCCCATGTCGAACTTGGTATCGATGGATGTGTCCGGTGCCACCCAGTCCGAGGGGCGCGGGTCGGGCTCCGGCATGAACTCCGTGGGCAGCGGCTCGGGAGGTGGCTGCGAGCCTTCGTAGATGGGCCCGGTGACGGGGGCCGACTCGTCCGGGGCGGCCACGGCGGGTCCGAAGGTGCTCAGCAGGAGGAGGCTGACCGGCGCGGTGGCGAGGACCGGCCAGACTGCGAAGAGCCCGATGTCGCCCGTCCGGCTGCCGACCGCGACGTAGACGAGCATCGCGACCACCAGTGCCAGGTATCCACAGGGCACCCACACCTCGGCCTTCGACCAGCGCCGCACCATGTCGTTCCTCGTTCCTGTTCCGCTTCGTTCGACCTGCGCCCAGTCTCGAAGCTGCCGAGGACCGCCACCTGAGTACGCCTACTCATCCCGCTCGGCCCGGCGTACCTGGTCAGAGCCGTGCACGGGAAGCACGGCGGGGCCGTTCGCGTATGCGCTCCGGGGTGGTTGGTTCATCCGAGTGGTGTTTGTCGGAAGATCGGCGCGCGTTGCGGAGGCGCTGCGGTTGCGGCCACATCATGACGAATGTATTCAGATCCGCCCGTCGGAACATCGCGAAACGAGGCATTCGTCATGGCTCAGCGCAGCACCCTCACCTCGATCTGGACCTCGGTCCTCACCGCCCTGGTGGCCCTGCTCGCCGCCCTCGGTCTCGGCCGGAAGGCCGCCCCGGCCGCCACCTCCCCCGCGGCCTCCGGCGTGCCGGCCTCCCCCTCCGCCGCCGTGTGCCGGCCGGCGTTCGCGGCCCGGCGGACCTGGCGGGCGATGATGCGGGGCGGTTCGCTGCCGCCGACCATCAAGCAGCGGATCCGCGCCGAGGCGCACGGAAAGTCCCCGTCCGTCCGCCGTTCGACCACTGCCGCGTCCATGGGCGCCGGACCGGATGCCGCCGTACGGGCACTGGCGCCGGTCGGAGCCCCCGGTGGAGCCGCCGAAGCCGTTGTCGGACCCGCGGGAGCCGTCGCCGGAGCCGGGCGGGACGCGCTCGCGCTCGCCGCGTAGACCCGTACGCCTGTCAGACGTGTAGAGCCCAGTAGGTTCGCAAAGACGAGGAGAGCAGGCGCTGGAGCCCGGTCGTCGCGACCGTGGATCGCGCCGCGCGAGGTGCCCCGGGAGTGGGGCACGGAGGGATTGCCCCGGCGGGCGCCGGGGGCGTGCAGGGGGCGCGAAGCTTTGTATTGCAGGGCCGCAGGCCCGGGAGACGGTGGGGTTCCCGGACGGCGCGGCCCTTTTCGGCATGTCCGGGAGCCGTCGATCTGGTGGAACGCTTCAGCCCTTGTGGGGCGGGGGTTTCAGCAGGTTCCCGAGTGCTGACCTGGGGCTTAGGGGGCGCAAATGAGGTTTATCCGATGTTGGTCATGCTTGCGGGGGAATCGTGGGCTCCGGGGTGGTTCGCCGGGGATTCGGTGGGCAACTCTGATCTCGCGACGTCGTCACACAAGCAACGACCGAGGCGGTCGGCCAACTGCCTTGGAAAAAGCCACACTTCGGTTTTCTGGAGGATCAAGACATGGCAAGCATCCGTACCGCCCGCGTCATCGCCGCCGTCGCCGCTCTCCCCCTCGCCGTCGCCTTGTTCGGCGGGGCTGCCTCGGCCGACAACGGCTCCTTCGCGAACGACGGATCGAATGCGAGCGTCGCCAGCATCATCGGCAGTGGTGTGGCCGGGGCCAATCTCGGCAACTCCTCCACCTCGCAGCAGGTGGCCACCGGCTCCGGGGCGTCCAACCAGAACAACACCGCGCAGGTGAACGGCTCGGCCTTCACCGCGATCGACCAGGACAACTCGAACGTCGCGGTCAACTTCTACCCCTGGTGGTGATCGCGGTCTGAGCCGCTCGGACTGTTGAGGGCGCCTGTGCGACCGGACCGGCTGGGGTCCGGTAGCGCGGGCGCCCTCGCGCATGCCACGGGCTTCCCGTGCCTCGCCGGGTCCTCCCGACCTTGACACCACCGGTGAATCTGACGGACAGTCAGCTCACTTGCCGATGTGATGCCGGGAGGCCAGCGCCGTGCACCTCGCCCCGACCGAAGGACAGTTGCGGCTACGCGCCGAACTGCGCGCCTACTTCCGGGAACTTCTGCCGGACGGTGTCCCCGAGGAGCCGGCCCGCCAGCGCGAACTGCTGCGCCGCATAGGCGCCGACGGGCTGCTCGGCCTCGGCTGGCCCGTCGAGTACGGCGGCCAGGGCCGAGGTGCCGACGAGCAGTTCGTCTTCTTCGACGAGGCCTACCGGGCCGGTGCACCCGTCTCGATGGTCACGCTCAACACCGTCGGCCCGACCCTGATGAAGTACGGGACCCAGGAGCAGAAGGACTACTTCCTGCCCCGGATCCTCAAAGGCGACATCGTCTTCGCGATCGGCTACTCGGAACCCGAGGCCGGCACCGACCTCGCCTCGCTGCGCACCCGCGCCGTCCGCGCCGTCCCATCCGTGCACGACGGCGGAACCGCCGAAGGCGCCGGCGACTGGTTGATCGACGGCCAGAAGATCTTCACTTCCAACGCCCAGAACGCGGACTGGATCTGGCTCG
Organism: Streptomyces sp. NPDC088762; assembly: GCF_044750905.1. Taxonomy (NCBI): domain Bacteria; kingdom Bacillati; phylum Actinomycetota; class Actinomycetes; order Kitasatosporales; family Streptomycetaceae; genus Streptomyces; species Streptomyces sp. NPDC088762. The sequence goes on along the minus strand of NZ_JBIVKT010000001.1, from coordinate 425,559 downwards.
CCTGCCGGACCGACCCGGAGGCCCCCAAGCACAAGGGCATCTCGATCATCCTGGTGCCGACCGACGCCCCGGGCTTCTCCTGGACCCCGATCGAGACGGTCGGCGGGCTCACCACCACGGCGACGTACTACGACTCCATCCGCGTGCCCGCCGGCAACCTCGTCGGCCCCGAGCACGGCGGCTGGGGCCTGATCACCAACCAGCTCAACCACGAGCGCGTGGCCCTCGCCGCGATCGGCATGCAGGCGGAGGACTTCTACGAAGCCGCCCTCGCCCACGCCCGCACCCCCGACCCCGACACCGGAGACCGCCCCGGCGACCTTCCCTGGGTGCAGTCCCGGCTCGCCGAGGCACACGCGCGGCTGGCCGCCGTACGCCTCCTCAACTGGCGGCTCGTCCAAGACGTGGGCGGCGGCACCCTGGCGCCCGGCGACGCGAGCGGCGTGAAGTTCCTTGGAACCGAATCCACCGTCGAGGTCTACCGGATGTGCCAGGAGGTGGTCGGCGAGCGGGCCCTGATCCGGGGGCCGGGTGCCAAGGCCTTCGAGGGAGGCGCGCTGGAGCGGATGAACCGGGCCGCCCAGATCAACACCTTCGGCGGCGGAGTCAGCGAGGTCCAGCGGGAGATCGTCGCCATGATGCGGCTCGGCATGAAGGGAAGGAAGCGATGACGGCAGACGCGGCCAGGGCCACCCGGCAGGCGGCCGAGGAGGCCGGGTCCGACGAGGCAAACCGGTTCCACGCACTGCTGACGGCCTTCGAGGGCAGGCCGGCCGCCACCGCCGGCCGGGGCAAGGACCCGATCAACGAGCCGATGATCCGGCACTGGTGCGAGGCCATGGGCGATGCCAACCCCGCCTACACCGGGCCGGACGCGATAGCCCCGCCCACGATGCTCCAGGCCTGGACGATGGGCGGGCTCTCCGGCCACACGGACCGCTCCTCCGCCTACGACGAGCTCTTCGCGCTCCTCGACGGCGCGGGCTTCACCTCCGTCGTGGCCACCGACTGCGAGCAGGAGTACCTGCGCCCACTGCGACCCGGTGACGCGATCACCTTCGACGCCGTCATCGAGTCCGTGTCACCCCGCAAGACGACCAAGCTGGGCACCGGCCACTTCGTCACCACCCGCATGGACGTCCGGGTCGACGGCGAGGTCGCCGGGACCCACCGCTTCCGCATCCTCAAGTTCGCCCCTGCGGCCAAGCCGGAGAAGAAGCCCGGCGCACGACGCCCCCGCCCGGTGATCAACCGCGACAACCAGGGCTTCTGGGACGGGGTACGGGACCACAAGCTGCTGATCCAGCGCTGCACCGCCTGCGCCACCCTCCGTTTTCCCTGGCTCCCCGGCTGCAACGCCTGCGCCTCCCCCGACTGGGACACCGTCGAGGCATCCGGAGCAGGCACCGTGTTCAGCTACGTCGTCATGCACCACCCGCCCTTCCCCGCCTTCGACCCTCCCTACGCCGTCGCGCTCGTCGAGCTCGCCGAAGGCGTCCGCATGATCAGCAACATCACCGGCGTCCCGTACGACAAGGTGCGCATCGGGCTTCCCGTCCAGCTGGAGTTCGTGCGCGTCGACGACGACCTCGAACTCCCCGTCTTCCGCGGGAGTGCGGCCTGATGGACTTCCACCCGACCGAGGAGCAGGCCGCCGCGGCCGGGCTCGCCGCCCGGATCTTCAACGACCTCGCCACCCACGAACGCCTCGCCGCCGCCGGTACCGGCACCGACGGCGAGCTGTGGAAAGCCCTCGCCGCCTCCGGGCTGATCGCCGCCGTCCCGGACATCGGGCTGCTCGGCCTGGTCCTGCTGCTGGAGGAACAGGGCCGCACCACCGCCCAGGTGCCCTACGCCGCCACCTGCGCGTACGGGATGCTCCCCCTCGCGGCCCACGGCACAGCCGACCAGCGCGCCCGCCTGCTGCCCGCCCTGGGGACGGGCGAGGCCGTCGCCACCGGGGCCTTCCCCGCCCGCGGCGGCCGGATCACCGCGTCACCGGACGGCCGGCTCACCGGCACCGCCCCCGCCGTGCCCTGGCTGCGCGACGCCACCCACGTCCTGGTCCCGGACGCGGACCGGGCACTGTGGCTCGTACGGACCGACGCGCCCGGCGTACGGACCTCCCCGGTGCAGACCACCGCACCCTGGTCGGCCGGGCGGCTGACCCTGACCGGTGCCCGGGCGGAGCGCGTCGGGGCGGGCCCGGCCGCGTACGAGGACACGCTCGCCGCCGCCCGCACCGCCTTCGCCGGGCTCCAGGCGGGAGTCTGCGCGGGCTCACTCGCACGGGCGGTCGAGTACACGTCCACGCGCGAGCAGTTCGGCCGCCCCCTCTCCACCAACCAGGGCGTGATGCTGCGCGCGGCGGACGCGTACATGGACACCGAGGCGATCCGGGTCACCGCCTACGAGGCCGCCTGGCGCATCGACGAGGGGCTCCCGGCGCGCGAGCACGCGCTGACGGCGGCCTGGTGGGCCTCCGAGGCGGGCAAACGGGTCGTGCACGCGGGCCAGCACCTGCACGGCGGCATGGGAGCCGATCTCGATCACCCGGTCCACCGGCACTTCCTGTGGGGGCGCCAGCTGGACGCGTACCTGGGCTGCGGCAGCGAGCTGCTGGCCGAACTGGGCGCCGTACTGGCGCAGGAGGGCTGAGGCATGGTCGGTGCACTGAGAGTCGGCGGGGAACTGCCGCCGCTGGACATCCCGGTCACCCGCACGCTGATCGTCTCGGGCGCGATCGCCTCCCGCGACTACCAGGACGTGCACCACGACGCGTCGCTCGCGCGGGAGAAGGGCTCCCCGGACATCTTCATGAACATCCTGACCACGAACGGACTGGTCGGCCGCTACATCACCGACCACCTCGGGCCGCACGCCGTCCTGCGCAAGGTGGCCATCCGCCTCGGCGCCCCCAACTATCCGGGCGACACCATGACCCTCACCGGCACCATCACCGCCCTGGACGGGGACACCGCCGAGATACGCGTCGTCGGCGCCAACGGCATCGGCCACCACGTCACCGGCACGGTCACCGTGACCCTCGCCCAGGGGGGTGCGGCATGAGCGTCCGTACCCGCGACGAACTCGGCGGCCGGGCCGCCATCGCCGGCATCGGTGCGACCGAGTTCTCCAAGGACTCCGGCCGCAGCGAGCTCAAGCTCGCCGTCGAGGCCGTGCACGCCGCCCTCGATGACGCCGGGCTCACCCCCGCCGACGTCGACGGCATGGTCACCTTCACGATGGACACCAGCCCCGAGATCACCGTCGCCCAGGCGGCCGGTATCGGGGACCTCTCCTTCTTCTCCCGCATCCACTACGGCGGCGGCGCGGCCTGCGCCACCGTCCAGCAGGCCGCCCTCGCGGTCGCCACCGGGGTCGCCGAGGTCGTGGTCTGCTACCGCGCCTTCAACGAGCGCTCCGGGCGCCGCTTCGGCTCCGGCGTGCAACAGCGCGAGCCCTCGGCGGAGGGGGCGGCGCTCGGCTGGTCGCTCCCTTGGGGACTACTGACACCCGCCTCCTGGGTGGCGATGACCGCCCAGCGCTACCTGCACGCCTACCACCTCACCCCCGAAGCCTTCGGGCACGTCGCGGTCACCGACCGCCGACACGCCGCGAACAACCCCGCCGCGTACTTCCACGGCAAACCCATCACACTGGCCGACCACGCCGCGTCGCGCTGGATCGTGGAGCCGCTGCGGCTGCTCGACTGCTGCCAGGAGACCGACGGCGGTCAGGCCCTCGTCGTCACCACGACCGAGCGGGCACGCGACCTGCGCCACGCGCCCGCCGTGATCACCGCGGCCGCCCAGGGAGCCGGCCGGCGGCAGGAGGGCATGACCTCCTTCTACCGCGACGACCTCACCGGGCTGCCGGAGATGGACGTGGTCGCCCGCCAGCTGTGGCGCACCAGCGGTCTGCGGCCCTCCGACATCGACGTCGGCATCCTCTACGACCACTTCACCCCCTTCGTCCTCATGCAGCTGGAGGAGTTCGGCTTCTGCGGGCCGGGTGAGGCCGCCGATTTCGTGGCCGCCGACGCGCTGCCGCTCAACACCCACGGCGGCCAGCTGGGGGAGGCGTACCTGCACGGCATGAACGGCATCGCCGAGGCCGTGCGCCAGCTGCGCGGCACCTCCGTCAACCAGGCCGCGGGCGCGGAGCACGTACTGGTCACCGCCGGTACCGGGGTACCGACATCCGGGCTGATCCTCGGCGCCGACCACTGAGGTCCTTGGGCCCGGGGGCTGTCCCTCCTCCACCTTCAGGAGGTGGAGCAGCTCCCGGCCCTACAACCTGAGGTGGACCCTGCTTCGGCACCTGCGGCCGATCCCAGGGCGGGCCGGCGCTCCTAGCGTGGAGCCATGACCACGCCTGTGTGCACCCTCGCCTCGAATCCGACGCCGTACCCGTCGTTCTCGGCGTACGTCCGGACCCGCGGCTCGGTCCTGATGCGCACTGCGCGCTCCCTCACCGCCAACCCCTGCGATGCCGAGGACCTGCTCCAGACGGCCCTGGCCAAGACGTACGTGGCTTGGGACCGCATTGAGGACCACCGGGCCCTGGACGGCTACGTCCGGCGGACCCTGGTCAACACCCGCACCTCCCAGTGGCGCAAGCGCAAGGTCGACGAGTTCGCCTGCGACGAGCTCCCGGAGACCGAGGAGACCCCCGCGGCGGACCCCGCCGAGGCGCAGGCGCTGCGCGACGCGATGTGGCGCGCGGTCACCCGGCTGCCCGACCGGCAGCGGGCCATGGTCGTCCTGCGCTACTACGAGGACCTCAGCGAGGTGCAGACCGCCGAGCTGCTGGGGGTTTCCGTCGGCACGGTCAAGAGCGCCGTCTCCCGCGCGCTGGTCAAACTCCGAGAGGATCCGGAGCTCACTCCGGTCAGGTGAGCCGGGGCACGTTTCACGTGAAACACCGCTTCGGACCTCGCCGTGCGGGATGTTTCACGTGAAACACGGCCCGGTTTCTACCCCCGGGTAGTGACATGCCGACCGGTACGTGCGCAGAATCGGCAGCATCCGTAGCCGCCGCAGCGCCGCAGCGCTCACCGGGAGGACGCTTTGCTGAGCACCATGCAGGACGTACCACTCCTCGTCACCCGCATACTCCAGCACGGGATGACGATCCACGGGAAGTCCCAGGTCACGACCTGGACCGGGGAGGCTGAGCCGCACCGCCGCAGCTTCGCCGAGATCGGTACCCGCGCCACCCGGCTCGCCAACGCCCTGCGCGACGAGCTCGGGGTGCAGCAGGACGAACGTGTTGCCACTCTCATGTGGAACAACTCCGAGCACGTCGAGGCGTACTTCGCGATCCCCTCCATGGGCGCCGTCCTGCACACCCTCAACCTGCGGCTCCCTCCCGAGCAGCTGGTCTTCATCGTCAACCACGCCGCCGACCGCGTGGTCCTGGTCAATGGAACGCTGCTGCCGCTGCTCGCGCCGCTGCTGCCGCACCTGCCGACCGTCGAGCACGTCGTGGTCTCCGGCATCGGCGACCGCTCCGCCCTGGAAGGCCTCGACGTGCGCGTGCACGAGTACGAGGAACTCCTGGCGGGCCGTCCCGACAGCTACGACTGGCCCGAGCTGGACGAGCGACAGGCCGCGGCCATGTGCTACACCTCCGGCACCACCGGGGACCCCAAGGGCGTCATCTACTCGCACCGCTCGATCTACCTGCACTCCATGCAGGTCAACATGACCGAGTCGATGGGGCTGACCGACAAGGACACCAGCCTCGTGGTGGTTCCCCAGTTCCACGTGAACGCCTGGGGGCTTCCGCACGCCACCTTCATGACCGGCATCAACATGCTGATGCCGGACCGGTTCCTGCAGCCCGCCCCGCTCGCCGAGATGATCGAGCGGGAGAAGCCCACGCATGCCGCTGCCGTGCCCACCATCTGGCAGGGGCTCCTGGCGGAGGTCACCGCCAACCCGCGCGATCTGACGTCGATGAAGCAGGTCACCATCGGCGGCGCGGCCTGTCCGCCCTCCCTGATGGAGGCCTACGACAAGCTCGGCGTCCGGCTCTGCCATGCCTGGGGGATGACCGAGACCTCTCCGCTGGGCACCATGGCACACCCGCCGGCCGGGCTCAGCGCGGAGGAGGAGTGGCCCTACCGGATCACGCAGGGCCGCTTCCCGGCGGGCGTCGAGGCCCGCCTGGTCGGCCCCGCCGGCGACGTCCTGCCCTGGGACGGAGAGTCGGCGGGCGAGCTGGAGGTACGCGGCAACTGGATCGCGGCCGCCTACTACGGCGGCGCGTCCGGCGAACCCCTCCGCCCCGAGGACAAGTTCAGCCCCGACGGCTGGCTCAAGACCGGCGACGTCGGCGTCATCACCTCGGAGGGTTTCCTCACCCTCACCGACCGCGCCAAGGACGTCATCAAGTCCGGTGGCGAGTGGATCTCCAGCGTGGAGCTCGAGAACGCGCTGATGGCGCACCCCGAGGTCGCCGAGGCCGCGGTCGTCGCCGTCCCGGACGACAAGTGGGGCGAACGCCCGCTGGCCACCGTCGTCCTCAAAGAGGGCGCGACCGTGGACTACGCGGGCCTGCGCGCGTTCCTCGGCCAGTCCATCGCCAGGTGGCAGCTCCCCGAGCGGTGGACGCTCGTCGAGTCCGTCCCGAAGACCAGCGTCGGCAAGTTCGACAAGAAGGTGATCCGCAAGCAGTACGCCGACGGCGAGCTGGACGTCACGAAGCTGGACTGACCTGCCCTCAGCCCCTGGTGAGCCATGGCCGCAGCAGCTTGCTGACGGCGGGCATGGCCACGTAGGTCATCAGGGTGCTGAAGACGACGGCGAAGACAGCGGTCCGCACGACGAAGTTCAGATCCACCAGGTACGGCCCGAGCACCGCGTTGCCGACGAGCGAGATCGGGAAGATGGCCAGCCCCGAGCTGATGGCCATCTTCCACCGCGGCGGTGCGGGCCGGGTCGTACCCGGCTTGGCGAACCACGTCTCCATGCCCTGCAGTTCCCGGCGCGCTATCTCCGTGTGGTGGTGACCGAGGCAGTTGGAGAACCACTGCGCCCGCTCCGGAGAGTCCTGCCAGCGCTGGAAGGCCGCCTGATTGCGGAAACGGTGGACCAGGAACCACGGCCCGCCCTCGGCCGCCGGACGGAAGAGCCCGTACCCCAGGTGGCCCGGGAAGCTCGCGGCCGTCTCCAGGATGCCGTGGGCCCAGGCCTCGAAGGTCTCCTCGTGACCCGGCTCCACCTGCCGTGCGATGAGCAGGTTCACTTCTCCGTTGTCGGCGGGGACGGTGTGCTCGGTCGTGTCGATGATGGCCATCGGCCCAGGATTACTAGTTGGTGCCGATCTTGGCGAGCAGGTCCACGATGCGGCCCTGGACGTCGGCGGTCGTGGCCCGCTCGGCGAGGAAGAGCACGCTCTCGCCGGAGGCCAGCCGCGGCAGCTCGGACGGGTCGATGCCGGTCGTCGTGTAGACCACCAGCGGGGTGCGGTTCAGCTGCCCGTTGGCGCGCAGCCAGTCCACGATCCCGGCCCGCCGGCGCCGGACCTGCATCAGGTCCATGACGACGAGGTTGGGGCGCATCCGCGTCGCCAGTTCCACGGCGTCGGTGTCGGCGCCCGCGCGTGCGACCTGCATCCCGCGCCGCTCCAGGGCCGCGGTCAGCGCGATGGCGATCTCGTCGTGCTCTTCGATCAGCAGCACCCGGGAGGGGTGCTGCTCGCTGTCGCGCGGCGCGAGCGCCTTCAGCAGGACCGCCGGATCGGCGCCGTACGCCGCCTCCCGCGTGGCGTGCCCCAGCCCGGCCGTGACCAGTACGGGCACCTCGGCGGCCACTGCTGCCTGGCGCAGGGACTGCAGGGCGGTCCGGGTGATGGGCCCGGTCAGCGGGTCCACGAACAGGGCGGCGGGGAACGCGGCGATCTGCGCGTCCACTTCTTCACGGGAGTGCACGATCACCGGGCGGTAGCCGCGGTCGCTGAGCGCCTGCTGCGTCTGCACGTCGGGCGCGGGCCACACGAGCAGGCGGCGCGGATTGTCCAAGGGCTCGGGCGGCAGCTCGTCGTCGACGGGCCGCGGTACGGGACGGTTGACGACCTCCACGGCGCCGCCCGGACCGTCCAGCGGCTCGGGCCCCTCGTCGGAACCCGCCTCGGGGGCCCCTATGGCGAAGGCCCGGCCCTGGGGCGCGGGCTCGGAGAGCCGGCGACGGCGGCCGGAGCCCGACCCGGCGGGGTCCACGGAGATGCCCTGACCGAGGGTGCCCAGAGCGCGCACGTTGATCGGCTGCGAGGCCTGTCCCTCCGCCGCGGTGTCCTGCGGCTGCCGGGCGCCGGGAACGGCCACCTGGCCGGAGGCCTGGTCGTCCTCGGGAGCGGTCCGGGCCGCGGGGACGGGCCATGCCGGGGTCGCGGGCAGGGCCCGCCGCCGCCCGGTGGGCGGTGCCGGCTCTGCGGGGTCCGCCGCGGCCGGCGGCGCGAGCGGCGCCTCGGCCTCGGCTACGGGAGCGCCCAGCACGCGGCGTCCACGCCGGCCGGACGGGGCGTCGGTGTCGGCTTCGGCCGGAGCGGGGGCCGACCCCACCATCGCCGGTGTCTGTGGAGCGGGAGGGGCCGGGGTCGGCCCCGCGGGCAGTGCGAAGCCGCCCTCGGGCGCGATGGGCCGCGCCGGAGCCTGGGCCGGAGCGGGCGTCGGCCCGAGCCCGGTCGCCGGTACGGGAGCACCGGGCACGGGGCCACCTGGTACGGGACCACCGGGCACGGGACCACCGGGCTGAGCGGGAGAGGCCGGACCGGCAGGACCGGAGGGCCCGGCCGGGCCCAGGGCCCGCCGCCGCCCGGCCGGATGCTCGGTCAGCGGGACCGGAGGCACCGCCGGTACGGGCGGCAGCACCGGCATGCCGGTGCCCTGCGGGGGTACCGGCCGCCCGGGGCCGCCATGTCCGCCGGGACCGTCCTGGGCCCCGAAGGCACCGATGCCGCCCGGCCCGCCGGTCGCGCCGGCCTCGCCGCTGCCGTCGCCGGCCCGGCCGCGCCTGCGCCCGGTTCCCAGGCCCGCCGGGTCCACCGGGGACTGTGCGAGTTCCAGGCCCGCGTCGGGGGCGCCGGCCTCGCCCGCCCGCCGGCGCCCGGACGGCAGCGCCAGCGCGCCCCCGCCCTGGCCCGCTTCAGGGCCGGTGGCTCCGTCGTCCAGGAAGGCATCCACACCGCGCCGGCCCCGGCGGCCGCCGGAGACCTTGCCGGGGGCCGCGCCACCGGCCGTGCCCGCGGCGTCGGCCGGTCCGGCCGGGGCTTCCTCGGCCGGTTCCGGCAGGGTCACCGTCCCGGCTCCCGAGCCCAGCGGCAGTTCCAGTACGTACGCCCCGCCGGGTGCGCCCGGCACTTCCACCGTCTGGAGCACGCCCCCGTGCGCCGCCACGATCCCGCGCACGATCGGCTCGTGCACCGGGTTCCCGCCCTCGTACGGCCCGCGCACCTCGATCCGTACGACATCACCGCGCTGCGCGGCGGCCACCACGATCGTCGAGTCGCTGTACCCGCTGCCCTGGCGGGTCTTGCCGGTGGCGTCCACCCCGGCGACGTCCGCGACGAGGTGTGCGAGCGCGGTCGCGATCCGGCCCGCGTCCACCTCGGCCTCGATCGTCGGCGCGTGGACGGCGAACTGGACACGGCCCGGTCCGATCAGCTCGACCGCTCCGTCGACACCGGCCGCGACGACGCCGTTGATGAGGACCTTCTTCTTGCTGAGCCGGTCGGTGCCGGCGTCCAGGCGCTGGAAGCCGATCACGTTGTCCAGCAGCGTGGTCATCCGGGAGTACCCGGCGGCCAGATGGTGCAGCAGCTGGTTGGCCTCGGGCCAGAGCTGTCCCGCGTCGTCGGCGGCCAGCGTCGCCAGTTCCCCGCGGAGCTCGTCCAGCGGCCCGCGCAGTGACTCGCCGAGGACGGCCAGCAGCTGCGCGTGGCGGGCTGCCAGGGCGTCGTAGGGCCTCCGGTCGGTGAAGGTCATGACGGCGCCGACGAGCTGATCCCCGTCCCGTACGGGCGAGGTCGTCAGGTCGACGGAGACCGGCTGCCCGGCCTTGTTCCACAGCACCTGTCCGCGTACGCGGTGCTTGCGGCCGCTGCGCAGGGTGTCGGCGAGCGGGGACTCGTCGAAGGGGAAGGGGGAGCCGTCGGCCCGCGAGTGGAGGACCAGCCCGTGCAGTTCGCGGTTGCCGAGATCGGTGGCGCGGTAGCCGAGGATCTGGGCGGCGGCCGGATTGACCAGCACCACCCGTCCGTCGGTGTCGGTGCCGACGACGCCCTCCGCGGCGGCGCGCAGGATCATCTCGGTCTGCCGCTGGGAGCGGGCCAGCTCGGCCTCGGTGTCCACGGTTTGCGACAGGTCCCGCACGACGAGCATCAGCAGCTCGTCACCGGTGTAGGCGGGTTGCGGCTCGCGGTAGGCGTCGCGCCCGTCGAGATGGGCGCTGGTGACCTCGACGGGGAACTCGCTGCCGTCGGTGCGGCGCGCGATCATGCGCTTGGGCTTGGACCGTCCGCCTTCCTCCTCGCCGGGCCGGCGCATGGAGCCGGGGATCAGCTTGGAGTCGAACTCGGGCAGAAGGTCGAGCACGCCGCGGCCCACGAGCCCGGTGCCCGGGCTCTCCATGACCTCGAGAGCGATCGAATTGGCATTGACGACAGTGCCGTTGGCGTTGACGAGCAACAGCGCGTCGGGAAGAGCGTCGAGTATTGCTGCGAGGCGAGCAGCGCCTCGGGATGGCCTGCTGCTCACGACGAGCTTCCTCCCTGACCACAACTACCGGCATGTCACGGGAGGAGTCTAAGGCCACAGCCCCCCGGCGGGGTGGCCGATGTGGAGTGGATACCGCCCGTTCCGCGCATCCTCCCAGGTCAGGAACGCCCACTCGGAAGCAGAGGTTCCAACTGGTCCCAGCGGTCGATTTCGCAGCCGTTCGTCCGGCGGAAGCGCGCGTCCACTTTGTGCCCGTGCCAGGTTCCCGTGATCCGTGCGGTGGCCGGGCCGCCGTGTTCCGTGGTGCAGATCTGGCGATCGGAGACGGGGGCGAAGGGGTCCTTGCCCTCCGCGGCGAGCCGCTCCAGCGTTGCGCACGACTCCCGGGCCCAGGGGTGGTTGCCCCCCACGGGGTCGCATTCGAGTTGGTACTCGTGGTCCATCTGCCGGTTGCCGGTGTGGGCCATGGTGATCGTGAGGCGGTCGGGACCCGACGACAGCAGCCCGCCCAGCGGCTCGGGGAGCGGGGGCAGCGGTCCGGCGGCCGCGGCGGCCAGGGCGGAGGTGACGGCGAAGGCGGCGAGACGCAGCATGGGGCACTCCAGGTCGTCCGTACGTCGTACGCCTGACCAACGACGGGGGTGCGCCGATGTTGCGTGCTGCGGGGCTTTTAAGGCTTTGCCCTCCGCCCGTCCCTGCTAGTACCGTGGGAGCGGATTGGTGAGGGGCCCTGCGCCTGTGTCATCATCTGCACGCACCCTCGTACGCGAGGGTGTGCTGGAGGCGTCGCCTAGTCCGGTCTATGGCGCCGCACTGCTAATGCGGTTTGGGGCTTACACCCCATCGAGGGTTCAAATCCCTCCGCCTCCGCGCTTCACGAAGCCCCGGTCCATACGGACCGGGGCTTCGGTGCGTTCGGGGACGGCTGCTCCGCAGGAGCCGGCCGCTGTGAAGCGCTCAGGCTCCCGGGTGAACCCGCGGGATGCGGGCCCGTTCAAACCGGATGATCTTCTTCCAGGGGTGTTTTCGCAGGTCAGAGCCGGTTTGCCTAATGGATTTCGCGTCCCGGCAAGGTCCATGTATTGTTGTTCTCGCAAGGCCAACGGGGCGCAAAACCCCAGCAAGCCAAGCACTCGTAGCTTAACGGATAGAGCATCTGACTACGGATCAGAAGGTTGCAGGTTCGAATCCTGCCGAGTGCACAGCAGGACGAAGGCCCCCAGGAGAAATCCTGGGGGCCTTCGTCGTATGTACCGTCCCCGGATCCTCCTTGGTGGGGAGGGGATACCCCGGAGGTAGTCAGGGGTGGGATGGCTCTGGCGGGGGACGCGGGTTACGGACGGCCGTCGGTACGGTCTTTTGAGATCGTTCGAGCGTGATCGTTCGAACCTGACGGGCGGGGGCTCTCATGGGACTGTTCGGAAACGCGCACAGCATCGACCACGCGTCGGCGCAGCGGGACTACGCGCGGCTGCTGGGGCAGGGCGAGCAGGTGCATGCCGCCTATCTGCTGATCCGGGACACGATCCTGTTCACCGACCGGCGGCTGGTGCTCGTCGACAAGCAGGGGCTCACGGGCAAGAAGGTCGAGTACCACTCGATCCCGTACCGGAGCATCACGCACTTCTCCGTGGAGACGGCCGGCCACTTCGATCTCGACGCCGAGCTCAAGATCTGGATATCCGGGAGCCCGGCGCCGATCGAGAAGACGTTCACCAAGGGGGTCGACATCTACGAGGTGCAGGCGATACTCACGCAGTTCGTCGCCCGGTAGGAGGGGCACGGCGCTGCTCTCACAGGACGCGGGGGAGGCCGGTCACCGACATCACCAGGGAGTAGAGGGAGGTGGTGGCGGTGATGAAGAGTCGGTTGTTCTTGGGGCCGCCGAAGGCGATGTTCGATACGGGCTCGGGGACGCGGAGACGGCCGAGCAGGGTGCCGTCCGGGTCGTAGCAGTGAACGCCCGAGAACATCGAGGCCGCCCACAGCCGGCCCTCGTCGTCGAAGCGGATGTTGTCGACGGAGGGGCAGGCCGTGAAGACCCGGTCGCCGATGAGGGTGCCGTCATCGGTCACCTTGAAGGCGCGGATGTGGCCGGCCCGGGTGTCGGCGGCGTACAGCTCGCTCTCGTCGGGGGAGAAGGCCAGTCCGTTGGGGCCGAGGAAGCCGTCGGCCACCATCCGGACCTCGCCGGTCGACGGATCGGCCCGGTAGAGGTTGCAGGCGCCGATCTCGCTGGGTGCACGCCGGCCCTCGTAGTCGTTGGTGATGCCGAAGTCGGGGTCGGAGAACCAGATCGATCCGTCCGAGCGGACGACCGCGTCGTTCGGGCTGTTGAGCCGCTTGCCGTCGAAGCGGTCGGCGATGACGGTGAGGGTGCCGTCGGGTTCGGTGCGGGTGACGCGGCGGTTGCCCTGCTCACAGGTGATCAGGCGGCCCTCGCGGTCGAGGGTGTTGCCGTTGGAGTGGCCGGCCGGTGAGCGGAACACGGACACGGCGCCGGTCGCCTCGTCCCATCGGAGCATCCGGTCGTTGGGGATGTCGCTCCAGACCAGTTGTCGCCAGGCCGGCAGGTACAGCGGGCCTTCCGCCCAGCGGCAGTCGTCGTAGAGCCGTTCCAGTCGGGCGTCGCCGTTGGCGCAGCGGCCGGTCTGGAAACGCTCGTCCAGGATCTCGTACAAGGTGAGGTCGGCTATGGCAGACATGATTCCCCCTGAGAGAAGTAGGCCGAATTTTGTTCGGTTCCAGGGTGAGATTGCAGGATCCGGTACCGTCTTCGCAAGGGCCGACGGGCCCATGGGAGGAAAAACGCGTGGACGACATCGACCGGGCGCTCGTCCTGCGCCTGCAGGAGGACGCCACCCAGTCGTACGCCGCTCTCGGCGCTGCAGTCGGGCTCTCGGCCGGGGCCACCCACGAGCGTGTGAGGAAGCTCCGCGAGCGCGGGGTGATCCGGCGGACCACCATCGAGGTCGACCCGGCCTCGGTCGGCAGCGGTGTCCTCGCCTACGTGATGGTCGACTCCAATGCCTGGATGGGTGAGTCCGGCGCCGCCTTCGCCGCCATCCCCGAGGTACAGGAGGCGCACATCATCGCGGGGAGCGCATCGGTGCTGGTCAAGGTGCGCACGGCCTCGACCGGGCAGTTGCAGGACGTCCTGCGCCGCCTCTACGCCATCGACGGGGTCAGCGGTACCCAGGCCACCGTCGTCCTGGACACCTTCTTCGAGCGGCCGCTCCCGCTGTGACCTGGTGGTGCACGGGGATCCGGTGGAGCGCGGGCCGGCCCGCCATCGGGTGGTACGGGCCGGGGCGCGGCGAGCGGGCGAGCGTGCTCGCCTACGGGCAGCGGCTGGCCTTCGTGGCGCGCGGAGAGCGGCACTGCCTCGGAGTGCGGCGGGCCGGGAAGCGGACGCCCTGCCCCACCGTAGCCACCGTGCCCGGCCGTGCGGGGAGTGCCCAGTGCGCCGGATGCGCGCGTCTCGACCGGTCGTTCTCGGTGGCCGCCGACACCAACGTGGCCGATCCGCGCACCTACCGGGTCTATCTGGCCTGGTTCGGGCCCGGGATGGTCAAGGTCGGCATCACCGCCGAGGAGCGCGGCCCGGCCCGGCTGCTGGAGCAGGGGGCGGTCGCCTGGGCGTGGCTGGGGCGCGGGCCGCTGATGGCCAGTCGGCGTACGGAGGAGCTGCTGCGGGCGGCCCTCGGGGTGCCGGACCGGATCGCGTACGCGCGCAAGCAGGCCGTACGGGGGCGTCTGCCGGCCGCGGCCGAGCGGGCTCGGGAAGTTGCCGAGCTGCATGCCCGGGCGGCCGCGCTTCCCGGGTGGCCGGAGTCCCTCGAGTGGGTGGAGTGCGAAGTCGTCGACCATGCGGAGGTGTTCGGGCTGGACGGGCTGCCCGCGCCGGCGGGTGTGATCACCGGGATGGTTCCCGGCGGAGCGGTCGTGGGCCTCCTGGCGGGTGCCGCAGGGCCCGATCTGCACCTCGCGGACGGGCTGGTGGTGGACACGCGGCTGCTCGCGGGCTGGGAGTTCGCGGCTCCGGCGGACGAGGCCGTGACCAGCGTGCCGGTGGTGCGGGTTCCGGCCGCCGGCGCCGGTCCCGCCGAGCAGGACGGGCTGTTCTGAGCGGTCCGCCGGTGGGGGGGGGGCATGGTCAAGGCTTGGATCCCTTGGTCAAGTCTTGGATCCCTTTGGTCTTCCGGGGCGGATTCTGGTGGACATGACAGGGCCCGCCACAGAGGGTGGTGGACATGACCACTCAGCCGGTACCGGCCTTCGAACCGCCTTACGTGATGGCCGTCTTCAGCAATGTCCGCACCGCCGACGACAGCGGATACCCCGAGACCCTCGCCCGGATGAACGAGATCGTCGCGGAGAATCCTGGCTTCCTCGGCTACGAGTCCGCCCGCACCCCTGGGGGCCTCGGCATCACCGTCGCCTACTTCCGCGATCACGAGTCGCTCACCGCCTGGCGCGAGGACCTGGAGCACCGGGCGGCCATGAAGCAGGGCCGCGCCGACTGGTACGAGAGCTACACCCTGCACGTCGCCACCGTCGAGCGGAGCCACGGCTTTGTCCGCAACGGCTGAGGCGGTCCGAGCCTTCCGGGAGCGGCTCGGACTGCCCGGACTGGTGGACGTCCACACGCACTTCATGCCCGCCCGGGTGATGGACAAGGTGTGGGACTACTTCGACGCGGTCGGGCCGCTGACCGGTGTCGCGTGGCCCATCACCTACCGGCACGAGGAGGAACAACGCGTCGCGCTCCTGCGTGAGTTCGGCGTCCGGGCCTTCACGTCCCTGCTCTACGCGCACAAGCCGGCGATGGCCGCTTGGCTCAACGCCTGGTCCGCCGATTTCGCCGCCCGGACCCCCGACTGCCTGCACACCGCCACCTTCTTCCCGGAGGAGGGCGCGGCAGCGTACGTCCGGCAGGCCGTCGAGTCCGGGGCTCGCATCTTCAAGGCGCACATCCAGGTCGGCGGCTACGACCCCAACGACGACCGGCTGGACGCGGTGTGGGGCCTGCTGGCCGAGGCCGGGATCCCCATCGTGATCCACTGCGGCTCCGGACCCGCACCCGGGAAGCACACCGGGCCCGAGCCGATCGCCCGGCTGCTGTCGCGGCACCCGCGGCTGCCGCTGATCGTCGCCCACATGGGCATGCCCGAGTACGCCGACTTCCTCGACCTCGCCGACCGGTACGGCGAGGTGCGCCTGGACACCACCATGGCCTTCACCGACTTCTCCGAGCAGTTCAGCGGCTTCCCGTCCCGGGACCTGGGCCGTCTCGCGGACCTCGGGGACCGGATCCTGCTCGGCACCGACTTCCCGAACATCCCCCACCCGTACGAGCACCAGCTCGAGGCCCTGGAGCGGCTGGGTCTGGGGGACGACTGGCTGCGGGCCGTCTGCCACGACAACGGCGCCCGTCTGTTCCGCCTCCCCGGCTGAGCGACCCCGGGTGGGCCCCCGGTGGGGCCTGGGCAGGACCCCGGCAGGCCTTCCTCCGTTTCTCAGCCAATTCACAGGGAGGGACAAGAACGCTCTCAGAGGCGCCGGTCAGCTTGGTCGCATGACTGCGACGACCACCTCCCACGCGTCCACGTCCACCGGCAACCCGACGGCCCTCGTGCGGCCCGACGGCGGCCCCTGCCGGGTTCTCGTCGTCGACGACGAGGCCTCGCTCTCCGAACTGCTCTCCATGGCCCTGCGCTACGAGGGCTGCGAGGTCCGCAGCGCCGGCGACGGGGCGGGGGCGGTACGGGCGGCGCGGGAGTTCCGGCCGGACGTGGTGGTCCTCGACATCATGCTCCCCGACATGGACGGGCTGGCCGTCCTCGGGCAGCTGCGCCGCGAGCTCCCTCAGATCCCGGTGCTGTTCCTGACGGCCAAGGACTCCGTGGAGGACCGGATCGCAGGCCTCACGGCGGGCGGCGACGACTACGTCACCAAGCCGTTCAGCCTGGAGGAGGTCGTGGCCCGGCTGCGCGGACTGGTGCGCCGTTCGGGCGCCGCCCAGGCGGCGCGCGGCGGCTCGGTGCTGGCCGTCGGCGACCTGCGACTCGACGAGGACAGCCACGAGGTGGTCCGGGGCGGGCGGGAGATCCATCTGACCGCCACCGAGTTCGAGCTGTTGCGCTACCTGATGCGCAACCCGCGGCGGGTGCTGAGCAAGGCGCAGATCCTGGACCGGGTGTGGTCGTACGACTTCGGCGGCCAGGCGAACGTGGTCGAGCTGTACATCTCCTACCTGCGCCGGAAGCTGGAGAGCGGGCCCGGCATGGCCCCGATGATCCACACTCGGCGCGGCGCCGGCTACCTGATCAAGCCGGCCGAGTAGTGGCGCTGCGCACACCCCGGCGGACGTCCCGGCGGACGTCCCGACTGCTGCCGGCGCGGCTGTACTCGGGGTGGCCCCGGCGACCGCGTGCCCGTCGGCTCCGGTCCCGAAGACCGCGTGCCCGTCGGCCCTGGTCCTTGCGGACCCGGCTCGTCGTCTCGGCCGTGGCGCTGATCGCCGTGGTGGGCGCCGCCATCGGGGCCGTCACCACCCTCGCGCTGCGCTCGTACCTGGTCGGCCGGCTCGACGAGCAGCTGACCACCTCGGTGGGGATGGCCGGCCGGCCGGGCCCGGGATCGGGGAAAGCGGCCCGCGAGAACATCGCCGGCTTCGTGCTCGCCCCCGGCAACCCGACGGGCACCGCCGGGATCCGCCTCGACTCCGACGGCAAGGTCTACGTCACCGCCCTCACCTCACGCGCCGAAGGGCCGGCACTCGACCATGTCCGCCCCCTCGCCGAGGCCCAGACCCTGGCGCTCGCCGAGGTGGCCCGCAAGGCCGCGCACGGCCGGACCGGACCGTGGGACCTGGAGCTGCCGGGGCTCGGTGCCTACCGGGTGCTGGCCGCCCCCGATGGAAGCCTCGTCCTCGGCTTCCCGCTCCGCGAGGTCGACTCCACCGTCAACACTTTGATCGCGGTCGAGGTGTGCGTCACCCTCGCGGGCCTGATCGCGGCCTCCCTGGCCGGACAGGCCCTGGTCGGTGTCGCCCTGCGCCCGTTGCGCCGGGTGGCCGCCACCGCCACCCGGGTCTCCGAACTTCCCCTGCACAGTGGCGAGCCCGCCCTCCACGAGCGGGTCCCGGACGCCGAGGCCGACCCCCGCACCGAAGTCGGTCAGGTCGGCGCGGCCCTCAACCGGATGCTGGGCCACGTGTCTTCCGCCCTCACGGCCCGCCAGCAGAGCGAGATGCGGGTCCGCCAGTTCGTCGCCGACGCCAGCCATGAACTGCGCACCCCCCTGGCCTCCATCCGCGGCTACGCGGAACTGACCCGCCGCGGGCGGGAGGAGCCCGGCCCCGATACCCGGCACGCCCTGGGCCGGATCGAGTCCGAGGCCACGCGGATGACCGGGCTGGTCGAGGACCTGCTGCTGCTCGCCCGGCTCGACGCCGGGCGCCCGCCCTCCGCCGGCCACACCGACACCGATCTGGCCCCCCTCGTGGTCGATGCCGTCAGCGATGCCCGGGCCGCCGGCCCCGAGCACCACTGGCGCCTGCACCTGCCCGACGAGCCCGCGCTCGTCCGCGCCGATCCGGCCCGGATTCAGCAGGTGCTGGTCAACCTCCTGGCCAACGCCCGCACCCACACCCCGCCCGGCACCACCGTCACCGCCCATGTTTCACGTGAAACATCCCGTGTCCGGCTGCGGATCGAGGACGACGGGCCCGGAATCCCGCCCGCCCTCCTCCCCCACGTCTTCGAACGCTTCGCCCGCGGCGACGCCTCACGCTCCCGGGCCGCCGGTTCCACCGGACTCGGACTCGCCATCGTGCACGCCGTCGTCACCGCCCACAGCGGGCAGGTCGGCGTGAGGAGCGAGCCGGGGCGGACCTGCTTCGAGGTCCTGCTGCCCCTCGCACCGGACACGGCGGCGGCCGGGGAACCAGCGGACTCACAGACGGGGCACAGGCTCACCACACAGCGGTGACAGGCCGTCCCACGAGGGTCGGAGCATGCCAACCGACACCTCACCCGGGGCCCTTCCGGCACGAGCGCCGCTCGCGCCCGTGCCCGGCGAGCCCGTCCTCGACGTGGTGATCCCGGTCTTCAACGAGGAGAAAGACCTCGGCCCCTGCGTGCGCAGGCTTCACGACCACCTCACCCGTACCTTTCCCTACCCCTTCCGGATCACCGTCGCCGACAACGCCAGCACCGACCGCACCCCCGAGGTCGCGGGTGAGCTCGCCGCCTCCCTGGACGGGGTCCGCAGCACGCGGCTGGAGGAGAAGGGCCGGGGCAGGGCCCTGCGGACCGTGTGGTCCGACTCCGAAGCGCCCGTCCTCGCCTACATGGACGTGGACCTCTCCACCGACCTCAACGCCCTGCTCCCCCTGGTCGCCCCGCTGATCTCCGGGCATTCCGACCTCGCCATCGGCACCCGGCTGGCCCGCTCCTCCCGGGTGGTGCGAGGAGCGAAGCGGGAGTTCGTCTCCCGTGCCTACAACCTCATCCTGCGCTCCTCCCTCGCCGCCCGGTTCAGCGATGCCCAGTGCGGGTTCAAGGCCATCCGGCGCGAGGTCGCCGAGCGGCTGCTGCCGCTCGTGGAGGACTCCGGCTGGTTCTTCGACACCGAACTGCTCGTGCTCGCCGAGCGGGCCGGACTGCGGATCCACGAGGTGCCGGTGGACTGGGTCGACGACCCCGACTCGACCGTCCACCTCGTCAGGACCGCCACCGAGGACCTCAAGGGCGTCTGGCGGGTGGGCAGGGCCCTGGCCGTCGGCGCGCTCCCCCTCGACCGGCTCGCCCGCCCCTTCGGGGACGACCCCCGCGACCGCTCCGCGCTGCCCGGCGTGCCGGGCGGGCTGGCCCGCCAGCTCCTCGGTTTCTGCGCCGTCGGAGCGCTGTCCACCCTCCTCTACCTGTTGCTGTACTCCGCCTTCCGCACCACAACGGGACCGCAGCTCGCCAACGGGGCCGCGCTGCTGCTCTCCGCCGTGACCAACACCGCCGCCAACCGGCGGCTCACCTTCGGCGTGCGCGGCCGGCACCGGGCCGTGCGCCACCAGGCCCAGGGGCTTGTGGTGTTCGCCATCGGGCTGGCGCTGACCAGCGGCTCCCTGGCCGCCCTCGGGGCGGCTGCGGCCCATCCCGCGCACAGCACCGAGCTGGCCGTCCTGATCACCGCCAACCTTGCCGCCACCGTGCTGCGGTTCCTGCTCTTCCGCGCCTGGGTCTTCCCCGAGCGGCGCGGCCCCGAGATCCCTACGTCCGAGGACGGCCGATGACCACCGCAGCAATTCCCCTCTTCCCGGCCGCCGAGCCCCGGGACCGTACCGGCCGGCCGCGCCGGGAGGGTCCCGCCCTCGCCGGACTCCTGATCGCCACCGCCGCCCTGCTGCTGTGGGACCTGGGCTCCTCCGGCTACGCCAACTCCTTCTACTCCGCGGCCGTACAGGCCGGCAGCGAGAGCTGGAAGGCCTTCTTCTTCGGATCGTCGGACGCCGGCAACTCCATCACCGTCGACAAGCCCCCGGCCGCCCTGTGGCCGATGATGCTGTCGGTCCGGCTCTTCGGGCTCGGCTCCTGGCAGATCCTCGTACCGCAGGCCCTGATGGGCGTGGCGACGACCGCGGTGCTGTATGCCGCCGTACGACGCCACTTCGGGCCGGGGGCCGCGCTGCTGAGCGGCGCCGTCTTCGCGCTCACGCCCGTCGCCGCGCTGATGTTCCGCTTCAACAACCCCGATGCGCTGCTGACCCTGTTGCTGACGGTCACCGTGTACTGCCTGCTGCGCGCCCTGGACGGGGCGCACACCCGGTGGCTGGTGTGGGCGGGAGTCGCGGTCGGCTTCGCCTTCCTCACCAAGACCCTGCAGGCGTTCGTCATCCTGCCGCCGCTCGCCGTGCTGTACGCCGTCTGCGCGCCCACCCGGCTGCGCAGGCGGCTGGGCCAGCTGCTGCTGGCCGGGCTCGCGATGGTGCTGGCCGGCGGCTGGTGGGTGGCCGTCGTCGAGCTGTGGCCCGCCGCCTCCCGCCCGTACATCGGCGGCTCGCAGAACAACTCCTTCCTGGAACTGACCCTCGGCTACAACGGCCTGGGGCGCATCAACGGCAACGAGACCGGCAGCGTCGGCGGCGGCATGCGGACCGGCGGACCCGCGGCCTACGGCATGCCGGAAGGCGGCCCCGGGCTCAGGGGCGGGGGCTGGGGGGAGACCGGCGTCGACCGGCTCTTCTCGGCGAACATCGGGGGTCAGATCTCCTGGCTGCTGCCGGCCGCGTTGATCCTGCTCGTGGCCGGACTGGTGGTCACCTGGCGGGCCCGTCGGGCGGCGGACTCGCTGGAGGGCATGGCCCGTGCGGCCTTCCTGGCCTGGGGAGGCGGGCTGCTGATCACCGGGGTCGTCTTCAGCTGGATGCAGGGGATCTTCCACGAGTACTACACCGTGGCGCTGGCGCCGTTCGTGGCGGCGCTGGTCGGCATGGGTGTGGCCGTGCTGTGGGAGGAGCGGGGCAGCCGGGCCGCCGCGCTGACGCTGTCCGGCACGCTCGCCGTGACCGCCCTCTGGTCGTACGTCCTGCTCGGCCGCGCCACGGACTACCTGCCCTGGCTGCGGTGGGCGGTGCTGGTGGGCGGGCTGCTCGCCGCGGCCGTACTGCCGTTCGCGGCCGGGGCCGGGCGCCGGGCGCTGCTGGCCACGGCGGTGCTGGGGCTGGGCGCGGCGCTGGCCGGCCCGCTCGCCTACTGCCTGACCACCGTGAACACCGGGCACACCGGTTCCATCGTGACGGCCGGACCTGCGGTGGCGGGGGGCCGGGGCGGGCCGGGCGCGATGCGGTTCGGCCCCGGCGCGGAGCCGGGGCAGGGCGGGCCGGGCGGCGCCCCGCAGGGCGGGCCCCGGGGCGGCCGGCAGGGCGGCCTCCCGGGGGGTCCCGGTCCGATGACGCCGAACGGGCAGGGCGGCCCGGCTGGTCAGGGCGTGCCCGGCGGCCAGGCGGGGCGCGGCTTCGAGCGGTTCGGCGGGGGCCCGGGCGGGCCCGGGGGCCTGCTGAACGGCACCCCGGTCGGCGCCGAGGCGAAGGCGGCCCTCCGCGCCGACGCCGCCGACTACACCTGGGCGGCCGCTGCCATCGGCTCCCAGAACGCGGCCGGTTACCAGCTCGCCTCGGGTGCGCCCGTGATGGCGATCGGCGGCTTCAACGGCAGCGACCCCTCGCCGACCCTGGAGCAGTTCCGGCAATACGTACGGGACGGCAAGATCCACTGGTTCATCGGCCAGGGAGGCGGGGGTACGGCCGCCGGCACCGGCGAAGCCGCGCCGGGCGCGACCCGGGCGGGCGGCGGCCCCGGCGGCGCCACCGGCACGGCCATCGAGACCTGGATCAAGGCCACCTTCAAGGCCACCACGGTCGGCGGAGCCGCCTTCTACGACCTGACGGCCCCCACGGGAGGAGCCGCGTCCTGATCCGGCCTGATCCGTAGGACACCCCCTAGCATCAAGGGGGCGGACCGGGCATTCCGGGCTGACCACCTGGCGTGAGGAGGGTGCCTCCATGGTGACCGCGGGCGATCCCGGTGAGGTCCGGACCAGTGTGTGGCTGGCCGCCAGGCCGGCCGCTCCCGCCAGACGCCGCAGCGAGGCTCCCTCAGGGCTCGACCGGGAGCGGATCACCGCCGCCACCGTGCGGCTGCTCGACGCCGAGGGGCTGGGCCGGTTCTCGATGCGGCGGCTCGCCGCCGGGCTCGGGGTCACGGCGATGTCGCTGTACTGGTACGTGGACACCAAGCACGACCTGCTCGAACTCGCCCTGGACAGTGCCCTGGGCGAGCTGGCCCTCGCCACCGGATCGGCGCCGGACGGCTGGCCGGGCCGGCTGCGGGCGCTCGCCCGGGGCTACCGGCGGATGTTGGCGGACCACCCCTGGGTGTCCCCGCTCGCCGCCGCCTACCCGAACATCGGCCCGCACGCACGGGCCTTCGACACCGCCCTCCAGCGGCTGCTGGACGCCACCGGCCTGGCGGACGCCGCACGTACCGGGGCGCACCTGGCCCTCTCGCAGTTCCTGCACGGCTGCGGGGGTGCGGCGCGCCGCGCACCCGAAGGCGACTTCTGCCTCGCGCTCGACGTGCTGATCGCGGGGATCGAGGCGAAGGCCACCGCTTAGTGAGGCGAAGGCCACCGCTGGTGCGGGGCAAGGTCACCGTCTGGTGCGGCGAAGGCCACCGCCCGGTCCGGGTGGTGGCCTTCGTGGCCTTCGTACGCGTTCGCTGCCGGACCGGGCTCAGGCCTTGGCCGGCACCTCGGCGGGGGCGGCGTCCGCGGGGTCGGAGGCCGCCGCCGGGGCGTGGGCGGCCGCCTTGGACTTCAGCGCGACCTCCTTGATGAACAGGCAGAGCAGCAGGGCCAGCAACGCGGTGGGCGCCGCGTAGAGGAAGACGTCCCCGACGCCGTGCCCGTACGCCGACTCGACGACCGTACGGATCGGCGCCGGCAGCTTGTCGAGGTCCGGGATGCCGCCGCCGCCCGTGCCGCCGTGGCCCAGCGCCGCCGCCTTCGGGCCGAGCGCGGTCAGGCCGTCCTTCACGTACCCGGTGACCTGGTGCGCCATGACCGCGCCCAGCGCCGAGACGCCCATGGCGCCGCCCAGCGAGCGGAAGAAGGTGACGACGGAGCTGGCCGCGCCCAGGTCCTCGGGGGCCACCTGGTTCTGGGTCGCGAGGACCAGGTTCTGCATCATCATGCCGAGACCGAGGCCGGTCAGCGCCATGTAGATCGCGATGTGCCAGTACGGGGTGTCGTAGCGCAGGGTGCCCAGCAGGCCCAGTCCGGCCGTCAGGAGCACACCGCCGACGACGAGCCAGGCCTTCCACTTGCCGGTCTTGGTGATCACCTGACCGGAAACGGTGGAGGAGACGAAGAGCCCGCCGATCATCGGGATCGTGAGGATTCCGGACATCGTGGGGGACTCGCCGCGGGCCAACTGGAAGAACTGGCTGAAAAACACGGTGCCCGAGAACATCGCGATGCCGACGAACAGCGAGGCCGCGGAGGCGAGGGAGATGGTCTTGTTGCGGAACAGCCGCAGCGGGATGATCGGGTCGCTCGCCCGGGCCTCCACGAGGACGAAGAGCAGGCCCAGCACCAGCGCGCCGCCGGTCATCGCCCAGGTCCGCCAGGAGATCCACTCGTAGGAGTCGCCGGCCTGCGTGACCCAGATCAGCAGCAGCGAGACGGCGCCGCTGATCAGGAAGGCGCCCAGCCAGTCGACCTTGACGTCACGGCGGACGACCGGGAGGTGCAGGGTGCGCTGGAGCACGATCAGCGCGATGATCGCGAAGGGCACGCCGACGTAGAAGCACCAGCGCCAGCCCAGCCACTCGGTGTCGGTGATGACACCGCCCAGCAGCGGGCCGCCGACCGTGGCGACGGCGAAGACGGCGCCGAGGTAGCCGCTGTAGCGGCCGCGCTCGCGCGGGGAGATCATCGCGGCCATCACGATCTGCGCGAGGGCGGACAGACCGCCGACGCCGATGCCCTGGACCACGCGGCAGGCGATCAGCGTGCCGGTGTTCTGGGACATGCCCGCGACGACGGAGCCGAGGACGTAGATCACGAGCGATATCTGGACCAGCAGCTTCTTGCTGAAGAGGTCGGACAGCTTGCCCCACAGCGGGGTGGCGGCCGTCATCGACAGCAGGGCCGCGGTCACCACCCAGGTGTAGGAGGACTGGGTGCCGCCGAGGTCGCTGATGATCTGGGGCAGGGCGTTCGAGACGATCGTGGAGGACAGGATCGCGACGAACATGCCGAGCATCAGCCCGGACAGTGCCTTCATGATCTGTGGATGGGTCATGGACGTGCCGTCGGACGTCGCGGACGTCGTCTCCGACCTGGTCATGTTTTTCCTTTGGCTAGAAGCTCGATCGGAGTCGGGCCAGCAGGGTGTTGAGTACGTCGATGTCTTCGGGGGACCAGTCGGCCAGCGCTCTTTGCAGCGCGGCCGTGTGGCGGGCTCCCAGCTCGGCCAGCAGGGCCCGCCCGGACGGGGTGAGCCGCAGGATCCGGCAGCGGCCGTCGCCCGGGTCGGGCTCGCGCTCGATCCACCCGCGCTCGGCCACGTGAGTGACGTGGCGGCTGGTGACCGAGATGTCGACGGCCATGAACTCGGACAGCCGGCTCAGCCGCATCTCGCCGTGCCGGTCGAGCACGGTGAGGACCACGGCGGCGCCGGGCGGGCAGTCCGGGGGCAGGAGTCGGGCCAGGTCGCGCTTGACCGCGCCGATGCCGGTGAGCTGGCGGGCCAGCTCCTCGTGCCGGGCGGCCGGCGCGGCGTGGCCGATCGGCGCGGCCTGGCTGACCGGATCCGCCTGACCGACCGTGGCCGCCTGACCGACCGGAGCCGCCGGACTGACCGAAGCCGCCTGGGTCCGGCCGGGCCGTCTCGTCCGGGTCGTCCCCGTGGGTTCCGTCGTCTGTGTGGTCACCGGGCCGCCCCCTCATCTTGTTGCTTAGAGCAACCATAGAAGCAGATGGTTGCTACAGGCAAATTAACCCTGGGGGTGGGGCGGTAAAGGAATCGGAAAACCGGCTAGGGTCCTGCTCCATGGCTGACAACCACAACACCCAGGGCCCCGAGGGCAACTGCGACCCCGCGGGCAGCACCCAGATGTTCCGGGCGTTCGTCGAGGAGGCCGCGCCGGCCCGGCAGGCGCCCACCGCTTCCCGCCGCCAGCGCCGCGAGGAGGAGCAGCAGGCCGCCGGCTCCAAGCGGGGCGCGTGGCTCGGGGTCGCCGTCGCCCTCGTACTCGCCGTCGGCGCCGCGCTGTGGGTCGTCCTGCACTGAGCGCGGCCCCGCCGCGGCCCGGACTCAGCTCCAGGTGGCCGTGACCTGACGGGTCTCCACCCGCATGCCCAACGGAACCCGCCAGGCCTCCACGCACACCGTGTAGGTCTGGGTCTTCGCGGCTCCGCCCGCTACGGGCGCGGGGAGCGGCTGGGTGGTGGTGATCGTGGCCCAGTCGATGCCGAGCGCGCCGATGATGTGCGTCGCGAAGGTGACCGTGCCCGAACGGGCTGCGGTGGTGCCGGTGTTGGTGAACGTGACGGTGACGCGCTCGCACCAGCGGTCGGCCGCGGCCGCCCGGACCGGCGTGGACAGCGTCAGCCGCGCCGGTGTGGCCGGGGGCGCCGGCGGGGTCGTTCCGGGCTGTGTCCCCGGGGCCGTCGGGCCGCCGGGAGTCCCCGGGGCGGTCCCGGGGGCGGTGGGTACGCCCGGGGTACTGGAGCTGCCGGGTCGTGTGGTGGCGGGGCCGGCTCCCGGTGGGGTGCCCGGGGCGGTATCGCCGGGGACGGGGGGTGTGGCTCCGCCCTGGGCGGAGCCGCCGGGTGGCTGGGACCCCGGAGCACCGGTCGGCGTACTGGACGAGGAGTCGGAGGAGCCGCCCGCCGCGGACGCGCCGCCGAGCCGCTGGAACTCCACCTGGCCCTGGGGCGCCACGTTCTCCCCCGGCCCCCGCTCGGGGCCCGGGGCCGCGGCGCCCACGGCGAGGTAGCCGTCCCGTGCCGGGCCGCCGCAGCCGGTGAGGGCGGCGACGGCCGTGCAGCACAGGGCGAGGAGGGCGGCCGGGGCGGCCGTACGGGATCCCGTTCGCATCGCGCCAGTTTTGCTGACGCTCCGTCAATTGGGAACCCCGCGGCGTCCCGTCACTCCCCGATGAGTCCGGCGCGCAGCTGCGCGAGCGTGCGGGTCAGCAGCCGGGAGACGTGCATCTGGGAGATGCCCACCTCCTCGCCGATCTGCGACTGGGTCATGTTCGCGAAGAACCGCAGCATGATGATCTGCCGCTCCCGGGGCGGGAGTTTGGCCAGCAGCGGCTTCAGCGACTCGCGGTACTCGACGCCCTCGAGCGCGGTGTCCTCGTAGCCGAGGCGGTCCGCGAGCGAGCCCTCGCCGCCCTCGTCCTCGGGTGAGGGCGAGTCGAGCGAGGAGGCGGTGTACGCGTTGCCCACGGCGAGGCCGTCGACGACGTCCTCCTCCGAGACGCCGAGTACGGCGGCGAGCTCCGGGACGGTCGGCGAGCGGTCCAGTTTCTGGGCGAGCTCGTCGCTGGCCTTGGTCAGCGCGAGGCGCAGCTCCTGGAGCCGGCGCGGGACGCGGACGGACCAGGAGGTGTCCCTAAAGAATCGTTTGATCTCGCCCACGACGGTCGGCATCGCGAACGTCGGGAACTCGACGCCCCGTTCGCAGTCGAACCGGTCGATCGCCTTGATCAGGCCGATCGTGCCGACCTGGACGATGTCCTCCATCGGCTCGTTGCGGCTGCGGAAGCGCGCGGCCGCGTACCGGACCAGGGGCAGGTTCAGCTCGATCAGGGTGTCGCGTACGTACGCCCGGTCGGGGCTGTCCGCGTCCAGGGCGGCAAGTCGCTGGAAGAGGGAGCGGGACAGGGTGCGGGTGTCGATGGCTTCCGAGCGGTCGGACGCTGCCGGTGCTGCCGGCGCAGCGCTCTTGACGAGCGTGAGCACCTTGGAGCTGCCCTGGTCTACGGACATGCCACCCCCTTGAGGTCGCGGACGGTCGCGTACGGTGCGCCCGTCGGAGGAACGCAGCCTCCACCTGAATACCGGAGGCGGGGCTGCGGCAAACGCGGTTCCAGCAGAATGTCACATGTCGGCAACGCGCTGTAGCGCCATGTCGACATATATCTCCAGCGACAGACGCGATCAGACGGGTGGTCAGCCCGTTCTGTCGGGAAACGCGTGGATGATCTCCACTCGATCCGGTTACGCCTCGATCCTGTTTGCGGATCGCAGTCGGGCGAAGCTCCGGGCGAGCAGCCGGGAGACGTGCATCTGGGATACGCCCAGTTCGGCGCTGATCTGCGACTGCGTCAGATTGTTGTAGTACCGCAGGAGCAGGATCCGCTGTTCGCGCTCGGGCAGTTGTACGAGGAGGTGGCGGACGAGGTCGCGGTGTTCGACCCCGGCCAGCTCCGGGTCCTCGTAGCCGAGCCGGTCGAGCAGCCCGGGCATTCCGTCGCCCTCCTGGGCGGCTTCGAGGGAGGTCGCGTGGTAGCTCCGGCCCGCCTCGATGCAGGACAGCACCTCGTCCTCGGTGATGCGCAGCCGTTCGGCGATCTCGGCGGTGGTCGGGGTGCGGCCGTGGAGGGTGGTGAGGTCCTCGGTGGCGGCGTTGACCTGCACCCAGAGCTCGTGGAGCCGGCGCGGTACGTGGACGGTGCGGACGTTGTCGCGGAAGTAGCGCTTGATCTCGCCCACGACGGTCGGCATCGCGAACGTCGGGAACTGCACGCCGCGGTCGGGGTCGAACCGGTCGATCGCGTTGATCAGGCCGATGGTGCCGACCTGGACCACGTCCTCCATCGGCTCGTTGCGGCTGCGGAAGCGGGCGGCCGCGTAGCGGACGAGGGGGAGGTTGGCCTCGATGAGGGCCCCGCGCACCCGGTTGTGCTCGCTGGTGCCCGGCTCCAGCCCTTTCAGCTGCCCGAAGAGGACCTGCGTCAGGGCCCGGGTGTCCGCGCCCCGGCTCGGCGGTCTCGGGGGCGCGGGGGCGAGGGCGGGGGCGGGGCCGGTCGTCGGTGCGGCGGTCGGTGCGACGGTCGGGACGGAGGCCGGTGCGGAGGCCGCGGGCTCTTCGGACGGTTGCTGCCGGAGCTCCTGCCGCGGTTCCGGCGGCGGCTCGTGCCGGGGCGGTACCTGCGGGTCCTGCTGGGGTGGCACCTGAGGCGCTGTACTGGCCGGCACGGTCACGCCACCCCTTCAGTCAACTCATCCGTCAAAAGCGGTCATAGCATCACAAGAGATGTGCACTGTGTGCAAGCACCGGATATCACCGTGTTGAGGGCAAGTTGGGCATATCAGGGCAATGTGCCCGGTGGTGGGTATCAAAAAGCCCCCCACCCGTCGGAGTGGGGGGCCGGGAAGTCCGGGAACCGGTTCAGCGTACGGGGTCAGCGCACCAGTTCGGTCATGAACTCGCCGATACCGGAGGCGGCATCCGATATGCCTTGGAAACCGATTCCCACCATTTCGGCTGCCCGCTTGGGCTGGGTGATGATCACGAAGAGGACGAACACCGTGAGGGCGCCGGTGATGAGCTTCTTGGTGTCCATGAGCGGTGATGGCCTCCCCAACCGGTCCTGCACGGTCGGGTGAGTCTAACCGGTCAAGTTCGGACACTCACCCGGCCTTTAAGGACCAATGACCCGCCACTCCGGGCCCTTTGCCGCCGCGTCCCCGGACGTGGCGGGCGCAGGATGGATGTGAGCCCACCGGTTCTGGCAGGAAACCGGTGGCTGAGGGACAGGACCCCACTGCGGGGTCCGAGCCGCGATCTTCCCCCTGACTGCGGTTCGGACCGACGGGTCCCGTCCTCATCGGGGGAAGTGGCTTTGTCCCCCCGACGCCACTTCCCCCGTCCCACACGTCGAAGGTCCCGGCTCCGGCCGGGGCCTTCTCCGCGTTTCCGTCTTCCGCTACTCGATGGCGCCGGCCAGGTCGAGGACCGGCTGTACGGGCGCGATCACGGGCGCCAGCTGGTCGGGCAGTGTCGTCAGCTGGTTGAGCTGGTTGGCCCCCTCGCTGACCTTCGCGCCGATCTCCTGCACGGAGGCGGGCTGGGACCCCGCGGGCATGCCCGGCGCCGCCGTCGGCAGGTCCGGGAGGGTGAGCGGGGAGAGGGGTGCGGCCGAGGCGGCGGGTGCGGCGAAGCCCGCGGCGGCCCCCGCGAGTGCGAAGGCGGCGAGCATGCGCTGGGTCTTGGTCATGCCGTGACAACGGCCGAGGGGGCGGGCGGTCACGCGGGCGTCATCCGTAGAGACGCAGAGCCCGGAGACGAAGAGGGGCGCGGGAAACGACGAGAGCCCCGACCCTTGCGGGGCGGAGCTCTCGATCGGAGCGGTAGTGGAGGGATTTGAACCCCCGATGGGTTGCCCCATACTCGCTTTCGAGGCGAGCTCCTTCGGCCACTCGGACACACTACCGAGATGGATCCTAGCCTAAGGAGCCTCATTCGCTGAAATCGGAATCCGCCCGCCCGGTCACAGGCCCCGGAAGAAGTCCGTCAGCTGTCGTGCGCACTCTTCGGCGAGTACGCCGCGCACCACCTCGGGCCGGTGGTTGAGCCGGCGGTCCCGTACGAGGTCCCACAGCGAGCCGGCCGCACCCGCCTTCTCGTCGTCCGCGCCGTAGACGACCCGGGCGACGCGCGACTGCACGAGCGCGCCTGCGCACATCACGCACGGCTCCAGGGTCACCACGAGGGTGCACCCGGGGAGCCGCCACTCCCCGAGCCGGGCGGCCGCCCGGCGCAGCGCCAGCACCTCGGCGTGCGCCGTGGGGTCGCCGGTCGCCTCGCGCTCGTTGTACCCGGTGGCCAGGATCTCGCCGTCCGGGCCGAGCACGACGGCGCCGACCGGTACGTCACCGGCCGGCACCGCCCGGGCGGCCTCCGTGAGCGCGAGGCGCATGGAGGCCTGCCACGGGTCCCTCACGGGATCGGGACCGGGATCCGGCTCGGGCCGGGACTCCGGTTCCGGCCCGGAATCCGGTTCGGAGCCGGAGTCCGGTCCGGGGTGGGGAGCAGGGTCGATGCCGGGATGGGGATGGGGATGGGGATGTGGATGGGGATCGGGGTCGAGGTGGTGCGTGTGGTGCGGGTGGGTCACTAGCGGACGGCCTCCAGGACCTCGGTGGCGCCGAGCGACTCGGCGATCTCCGAGAGGGCGTCCCCGTCCAGGCCCATGAGCTGCTTGTGGGACACCCCGAGGTCGTCGAGCAGCCGGGGGTCGCCGAGCGGCCCTGACGGCACCGGCTCCGCGCCGGTCCCGACCACCCCGTCCTCGTCGTCGTCCTTGTCGGCGAAGGCGGTGATGGCGTCCTCCTCGCCGTCCTCGGTTCCGTCCAGGTCCAGCTCGTCGAGTTCGTCGTCCTCCTCGTCGCTGCCCAGCAGCTCTTTGGTCAGCATCGAGCCGTAGGAGCTGCGGGCGGCCGCGGAAGCGTTCGATACGAAGTACCGCGGGTCCTCCTCGCCGTCCACGCGGACGACGCCGAACCAGGCGTCCTCCTGCTCGATGAGGGCGACCACCGTGTCGTCGTCGACAGCGGCGGAACGGGCGAGATCGATCAGATCACTGAGGGACTCGACGTCGTCGAGTTCCATGTCGCTCGCTTCCCACCCGTCTTCGGTGCGCGCGAGCAGTGCGGCGAAATACACCGTGACTCTCCCACTGGTCGTAGGCGTGCCGGTTGGAGGTCCCCCCGGCCGGAGGTTGGGGCGGAACGGCTGTGGTGCGCGCCGTCCTGCCCCGCCCAATCGGCATCGTGGCAGAAATGGCGGCTTTGCGAGAGGTCTTCCGCGCTTGCGTCGTGCCGTGCCGTGCGCGGCGCGGGCTGGGCGGGGGGTGTGGGGCGGCGGTGCCGTACGGGTCCGGGGCCGGCCGGGGGGTGTCCCGGCGCCCCTCACGGTCGGGCGCGGCCCGGCCGTGTCGCGTACGGCTCCGTTGCCGGGGCTCGGGCCCGGGGCCCGCGTCTCACACGCCGGCGGGGCCGGACGTGCTCCCGTGGTCCGGCGGGGGCGGCGCCGTTGCCGAAGGGGTCACCACCGGAAGGTGCGCATGCGCATCTGCTGGCGCATTCGGGCTGCGCGGGCGCGGCGGGGCTGGACTCGGTCGCGGAGTTCGCGGGCCTCCATCAGGTCGCGTAGGAACTGCGCGCGGCGCGCTCGCCGCTGGGCGGCGGTTTCCGGCGACGCGTCGTCGCTTGGGTCTGTGTCGGGCATCGGCCACCACCCCGGGCTGGTCGGTCGTCCCCCTCGGCTCCCAGCCTTCCCCCGGACGGGCCGTTTGATGCCACCCCCGTGCAGGTCAGGCGTCGTCCGTGAGGGTCGGGACCACCGCCACCGGGCCGTGGGCGTGCTGGAGGACCGCGTGCGCCACCGAGCCCATCAGCAGCGACCTGGCCGTGCGCCGCGGGTGGTGGCGGCCCACCACCACCAGGGCCGCCGACCGGGAGGCGTCGACCAGCCGGCCCGCCGCGTCGCCGGGTACGGCGGCCTGCTCCACCGGGACGTCCGGGTGGCGGGTGCGGAAGGGCGCCAGGCGTTCCGTCTGGGCGCGCAGCATCTCCCGTTCGGCCGGGACCCCTTCGCCGTCGTCCGCCAACCCCTCCGGCGGGATCACCGCGAACGGGCTGTCGATCACCATGGTCGGCGCCGGCGGGACCTCGTACGCCGACACCACCTGGACGGTGGTCCCCCGCACGGCCGCCTCCGCGAAGGCGAAGGCCAGTACGTCGTCGGGCGTCTCCGCGGCGTGCAGCCCGAGCACCACCCGCCCGGCGGAAGCCCCCGTCTCGGCGTCCGCGCTCCGCTCCGCGTGCGGAACCACCACCACCGGGCACGGCGCCGTGGTGGCGACGGCCCTGCTGTTCGAGCCCAGCAGCAGGCTGGCGAAGCCGCCGCGCCCCCGGGAGCCCATCACCAGCATCCGGGCCTCCTCCCCGATGACCCGCAGCGCCTCCGGAACGGAGCCCTCCAGCGATGCGTACCGCACCCCCTCCGGCAGCTCGGAGCCCCCGCCCAGCAGGGCCCGTATCCGGTCGTTCACCGGATCGGGATACTCCGCCGGTTCCGAGGCGTCGTGCAGCGCCGCCCGGCGTCCCGCATACAACTGGGCGTGGTCGGGCAGTACATGGGCGATCAGCAGCCCCGCGCGGTGGCGCAGGGCCGCGGCCCTGGCCCACTCCAGGGCCTTCAGACTGTGGTCGGATCCGTCGACGGCTGCGATCACCGGTGCGTCAGTCATCTGTCCAGCCTGCTCGGCACGCGCGCGGCCCGCATCCCCACCCGGTCCCGGGCGTGGCCCGGCCTGTGGACACGAAGGGCCCGCGCCAGCGCGTAGCCTTTTGGGTGTGGGTCGCGTCTCGCGGCCGTTTTTGCTGGTCGCAGGCCGAGTTTTGGAGGATGTTGTGCGTTTGCAGGTCGTCGATCACCCCTTGGTGGCGCACAAACTCACCACCCTGCGCGACAAGCGCACCGACTCCCCCACCTTCCGGCGGCTCGCCGACGAGCTGGTGACGCTGCTCGCGTACGAGGCCACCCGGGACGTGCGCACCGAGCAGGCCGACATCGACACCCCGGTCGGCCCGACCACCGGCGTCAAGCTCTCCTACCCGCGCCCCTTGGTCGTGCCGATCCTGCGCGCCGGCCTCGGGATGCTCGACGGCATGGTGCGGCTCCTGCCCACCGCCGAGGTGGGCTTCCTGGGCATGGTCCGCAACGAGGAGACCCTGGAGGCCTCCACGTACGCGACGCGCATGCCCGAGGACCTCTCGGGCCGGCAGGTCTACGTCGTCGACCCGATGCTCGCCACCGGCGGCACGCTCGTCGCGGCGATCCAGGAGCTGATCAAGCGCGGCGCCGACGACGTCACCGCCGTGGTGCTGCTGGCCGCGCCCGAGGGCGTCGAGGTCATGGAGCGCGAGCTCGCCGGTACGCCGGTCACGGTCGTGACCGCCGCGGTCGACGAGCGGCTCAACGAGCACGGCTACATCGTGCCGGGCCTGGGCGACGCGGGCGACCGCATGTACGGCTCCGCGGAATAGCGCGGGAGACCCGGCAGACCAGGGAGACCCGGCAGGCCTGACCGGCCTGCCGGACCGGGGCCGGTCAGCAGGTCTTGGCGGGCGCGGGCTCGGGGTTGGCCAGCAGGGCCAGTGCCTTGTCCGCGTCCGCCTTCGTGCTGAGCTCCTTGAAGGCGTCGCCGAGGATCAGGTCGATGTCGGCGGTCTCACGGGCGTCGGTCTGCTGCGTGACTCCGGCGAGCTGGGTGCCCAGGACGGCGAAGGCTGCCTTGTCGGTGGCGGGGGAGCCGAGCAGTATCCCGGTCCCGGGGACCTTCTTGTCGAAGTCGGCCGGGGCGTTTCCGACGTGGCCGATGATGAAGCCGCGCTTCTTCAGCTCGTCTCCGACGGCCTTGGCCAGGCCCGCCCGCGGGGTCGCGTTGTAGACGTTGACGGTGATGTCGCCGGGCTTGGGGAGGACGACCGCCGGTTTCGCGGCGGCCGGGGACGCGGCGGCGGGTGCGCCGCCCTGGGCGGCGGCCTTGGGGGAGGCGGTCGGGCAGTCCCTGCCGCCAGCGGCCGTGTTCCGTTTGGAGCTGTCGCCCCGGAACACGTCGATGAGCTGCAGTGCCCCGTAGCCGACCAGGGCGAGGGCGAGGACCGAGCCGAGTACGGCGAGGACGATGCGGCGGCGGCTCCGCTTACGGCTCATCCGCGGGTAGGCGGCTCCCGTGACGCGGTACTTTCCGCCCATGCCGGGGGGAGTGAGCATGCTCATGGGCGCAGCGTAGTGCGGCCCGGGAGCGATGCCTACTAA
The DNA here is from genome assembly GCF_044750905.1 of Streptomyces sp. NPDC088762. Lineage (NCBI taxonomy): Bacteria > Bacillati > Actinomycetota > Actinomycetes > Kitasatosporales > Streptomycetaceae > Streptomyces > Streptomyces sp. NPDC088762. The sequence goes on along the minus strand of NZ_JBIVKT010000001.1, from coordinate 391,429 downwards.
ATGATCTGCTGATAGGTCAATACTGACCCGAAAGGCGCAATCTACGCGAAGCGTCGCCCGGTCCCGGGGGACCGGGCGACGCTCCGGTCAGCCCCGTCAGTCCATTTCGAGGACGCGCGCGTGCAGGACCTGACGCTGCTGGAGGGCCGCGCGGACGGCGCGGTGCAGCCCGTCCTCCAGGTAGAGGTCGCCCCGCCACTTCACGACGTGCGCGAAGAGGTCGCCGTAGAAGGTCGAGTCCTCGGCGAGCAGCGTTTCGAGGTCCAGCTGGCCCTTGGTCGTCACCAGCTGGTCGAGCCGGACCGGGCGCGGCGCGACGTCCGCCCACTGCCGGGTGCTTTCCCGGCCGTGGTCGGGGTACGGCTTTCCGTTACCGATGCGCTTGAAGATCACACGGAAAGCCTACCGGGCCGGTGCCTGCGGGCGCAGCCTCGCGACGTTGGTGCAAAAGTGTCAAACAGTGCCAATTGGGGAGTGATGCATGAGCGAGAGCACCGACCCCGCCGTCCCGGCGGGCCCGGCGGACGAGATCGCCACCGGATACGCCTTCCCCGGACCGGCGCTCGAACTGGGAGCCCTCCTGTGGGACGGCCGCTGCCTGCCCGACCGCCAGATCCGCATCCCCCTGTCGATGCTCAACCGGCACGGCCTGGTCGCGGGCGCCACCGGCACCGGCAAGACCAAGACCCTCCAGCTCATCGCCGAGCAGCTGTCCGCCCACGGCGTCCCGGTGTTCCTCGCCGACATGAAGGGCGACGTCTCGGGCATCTCGGCGCCCGGCACGGCCGGCGAGAGGATCGCGGAGCGGGCCGCGGACGTGGCCCAGCAGTGGGAGGCCACCGGATTCCCGGGCGAGTTCTACTCCCTGGGCGGGCTCGGCCCCGGCATCCCGGTCCGGTCGACCGTGACGAGCTTCGGCCCAGTGCTCATGTCGAAGGTGCTGCAGCTCAACCAGACGCAGGAGCAGTCCCTCGGGCTGATCTTCCACTACGCCGACGCCAAGGGCCTGGAGCTGATCGACCTCAAGGACCTGCGCGCCGTGGTCGCCTTCCTCGTGTCCGACCGGGGAAAAGCGGAGCTCAAGGGCATCGGCGGGCTGTCCACGGTGACGGCCGGGGTGATCCTGCGGGCGCTGACCGCCTTCGAGCAGCAGGGGGCCTCGGAGTTCTTCGGCGAGCCGGAGTTCGACACGAGCGAGTTCCTCCGTACGGCCGCGGACGGACGCGGAGTCGTCTCCGTACTGGAGCTCCCCGCGGTCCAGGACAAACCGCAGCTCTTCTCCACCTTCCTGATGTGGCTGCTGGCCGACCTCTTCCACCACCTGCCGGAGGTCGGCGACGTGGAGCGGCCCAAGCTCGTCTTCTTCTTCGACGAGGCCCACCTGCTCTTCAACGGCGCCTCGAAGGCCTTCCTGGACTCCATCACCCAGACGGTGCGGCTGATCCGCTCCAAGGGCGTTGGCGTCTTCTTCGTGACCCAGACCCCCAAGGACGTACCGGCGGACGTGCTCGCCCAGCTCGGCAACCGGGTGCAGCACGCGCTGCGGGCCTTCACGCCCGAGGACGCGAAGGCGCTGAAGGCGACCGTGAAGACCTTCCCGAACTCCCCGTACGACCTGGAGGAGCTGCTCACCGGGCTGGGGACCGGCGAGGCGGTGATCACCGTGCTCAGCCAGCGGGGCGCTCCGACGCCGGTCGCGGCGACCCGGCTGCGCGCCCCGCAGTCGCTGATGGGCCCGATCGAGGCGGCGGCACTGGACCGGGCGGTGAAGTCCTCGCCGCTGTACCCGCGCTACGCGGAGCCGGTCGACCGCGAGTCGGCGTACGAGAAGATCAGCGCCGAGCAGGCCGCCGCCGAGGCGGACGCGGAGGCCGCCGCGGCCGCGGCCGAGGCGGAGAAGCAGGCCAAGGCGGCGGAGAGGGAGGCGGAGAAGGAGGCCGCGAGGGCGGCGCGCGGCACCTCCCGGCCGAAGCCGGATCCCTCGCTGGCCGAACAGGTGGTGGGGAGCGGGCTGTTCCGCTCGCTGGCACGGTCGATCGGGACGCAGGTGGGGCGGGAGATCACCCGCTCGATCTTCGGAACGGCCCGCAAGCGGCGCTGACCGGGGGGCCGGCCGGTGCGGAGCCCCCGCCGCCGGGTCCAGAGGAAATCGAGGCAACCTGGTGCCGCGATCCGGGCGGGCGCTGACAGACTCGGAGTATGCGGACCGAACTCACCGACACCACGTCCAGCAAGGTCAACCGGGCCCTGCTCGCCGCCCGCCGGGCCATAGGCAGCCCCACCATGGGCCTGGTCCTGACGCTCGTCATAGCCACCGACGAGGAGAACGCCTACGACGCCGTCCGCGCGGCCTCCGAGGCCTCGCGCCAGCACCCGTGCCGCATCATCGGGGTGATCAAGCGGACCGCGCGGGGCCCGCACAGCCTGCGCACGAGCCGGCTGGACGCAGAGCTGCGGGTCGGCTCGGACGCCGGGGCCGGCGAGATCGTGCTGCTGCGCCTGCACGGGGCGCTGACCGAGCAGGCCGGCTCGGTCGTCCTGCCGCTGCTCGTGCCGGACGCGCCGGTGGTGGTCTGGTGGCCGGCCGACGCCCCCGCCGATCCGGCCCGGGACCCCCTGGGCGCCCTGGCGCAGCGCCGGATCACGGATGCGGCCGCCGCCTACGACCCCGTCGGCGTACTCGACGAGCGGGCCGCCGCCTACGAGCCCGGCGACACCGACCTGGCCTGGACGCGGCTCACAGCGTGGCGGGCCCTGCTCGCCGCCGCCCTGGACCAGAAGCCGCTGCCGGTGACCGGCGGGACGGTGGAGAGCGAGGCGGACAACGTGAGCGCCGAGCTGCTGGCGCGCTGGCTGGAGGACCGTCTCGGGGTGCCCGTCGTCCGGCTGGAGAGCGCGGGTCCGGTGATCACCCGGGTCAGCCTCCAGACCACGGGCGGGGAGATCCGGGTGGACCGGCCGGCCGGGAAGCTGGCCACCCTGATCGTGCCGGGCAGCCCCGACCGCAAGGTGGCGCTGAAGATCCGCAGCGAGGCGGAGCTGATCGCGGAGGAGCTGCGCCGCCTGGACGCGGACGTGGTCTACGGCTCCGCGCTGCGGCGGCGGCCGCTCCAGGCGGGACTCTCCGCGTAGTGGTTGTCGTAGGTGGATGAGCTGTCCTTGATGTCCTGCACGGTGGCCTCGCCCGCGTGGACGCGGCCGAGGAGCCGGTAGTAGTCGAAGCGGCCCATGCCGGGCGTGAAGCCGACGAAGACAGCGGCCGTGTGGCCTGCGGCGGGGGCGAACGCGTGCTTGACCCCCGGCGGGACCGCGATGAAGTCACCGGCGCCGAGGGTGTGGATCTCCTCGCCGACGAGGACGTCGAGACGGCCGGCCGTCACGTGGAAGAACTCGGTGGCCTTGGTGTGGAAGTGCACCGGGGCCCCGGCCGCTCCCTCGTCGAAGGTGGCGGTGTTGCAGGTGAGTTCAGCGGTGTCCGTGAGCAGGGTGATGAGGCTGCCGGGGGCGTCGTTGATGGCTTCGGCGGTGGCGGCGCGAGTCGCGATCTCGGTCATGTCCTCAACCTACGGGCCGGATAGACCGGCGACAGGGGTCAATCCGGGGTCCATCAGACCGGTCAATCAGACCGGTCAATCAGGGTCAGGACGTCTTCGCGGCCTTCGCGGCGGCCTTCATCTCCTGCTTGTGGGCCCGCACTTTCGCCAGCGACTCCGGCCCGGTGATGTCGGCGGCCGAGCGGTAGACGTTCGCCTGCCCGTAGCCGCCTGCGGCCTCCCGCCAGCCCTGGGGGCGCACCCCGAACCGCTTGCCGAGCAGGGCGAGGAAGATCTGGGCCTTCTGCTCGCCGAAGCCCGGGAGCGCCTTGAGCCGCTTCAGCAGCTCCGCCCCGGTCGGGGCATCGGCCCAGACGGCCTCGGCCTCGCCCCCGTAGTGCTCCACGAGGTACGCGCACAGCTGCTGGATCCGCTTCGCCATCGACCCCGGGTAGCGGTGGACGGCGGGCTTCTCGGAGAGCAGCGCGGCGAAGGCCTCCGGGTCGTGGGCGGCGATGGCGTGCGCGTCGAGGTCGTCGGAGCCGAGCCGCTGGGCAATCGTCCACGGGCCCGAGAACGCCCATTCCATCGGCACCTGCTGGTCGAGCAGCATGCCGACGAGGGCGGCGAGCGGGCTGCGGCCGAGCAGCGCGTCGGCCTCGGGCTGCTGCGCGAGCCGGATGGTGACGTCCTTGTTGTCCTTGTCGTCCATGGCTCCAGGTTCCCGCGCGGCGGGGGACCGCGCGCGGCCGACGCGCGATTGTCAGAGGCCCCGCCTAGCGTGGATCCGTACTGTCGTCAAAGAAGACACAGGAGACGATCATGACCGAGTTCCCCGAAGGCGCCCCGTGCTGGGTGGACGCCATGTTCGCGGACGTGGAGGGCGCGAAGAGCTTCTACTCCGAGGTGCTGGGCTGGACCTTCGGCGAGGCGGCGAGCGAGTACGGCAACTACACGCAGGCCTATTCGGACGGCAAGGCGGTGGCGGCGGTGGTCCCGCCGATGCCGGGGGCCGACGCCCCGTCGCAGTGGTGCCTGTACCTCGCCTCCTCCGACGTGGCGGCCACGGCGGAGAAGATCAAGGCGGCGGGCGGCGAGCTGCTGATGGAGCCGATGCAGGTCGGCAGCTTCGGTTCGATGGCGATCGCCAAGGAGCCGAGCGGCGCCGTCTTCGGCGTCTGGCAGCCGGGGGAGCACAAGGGCTTCGAGAAGCTCGGAGAGTCGGGCTCCTACGCCTGGGCCGAGTTCTTCAGCCGGGACGTGAAGAAGGTGGACGACTTCCTGCCCAAGGTCTTCCCGTACGCCACCCAGCAGATGGAGGTGGGTGACGGTCCGGAGGCGGAGGGCATGGACTACAAGATCTACAGCCTGGGCGGCAAGGAGAACCCGGTGCTGGGGCGGATGAACATGGGCACCGATTTCCCGCCGGAGATCCCCTCCTACATCCAGGTGTTCTTCGGCGTGGACAACTGCGACGAGGCGGTCGCCAAGGCGAAGAAGCTCGGCGGAGCGCTCCACTTCGGGCCGATGGACAGCCCCTTCGGCCGCTTCGCCGCGCTGACCGACCAGCAGGGCGCGGCCTTCGCCGTGATCGACATGTCGACGACGGTCGGGGAGGTTCCGAAGTTCGGCTGACGGGCTTGGGTTTGGTTTGCCCGTGCCCCTGCCGGTGATTCACGGCAGGGGCACGGGGTTCGAGGGAACTCAGTACACGCGGTGCACGACCAGCGGGGCGTGCCCGTAGACGACGTGCGCGGGGTGGCCCAGCAGGAGGGCGGGCCCTCCCAGCGGGCCGGGGAGGATGCTGACGAAGCCGTAGGGCGGCAGCGGGAAGGACGCCGGCGCGGCGGGTGCGGCCTGGGCGGGGGCGCAGGCGAGCAGGACGGTGCCGAAAGCGAGCGCCGCGGCGGCGGCGATGTTCTTGATCATGGCTGGAGGAATAGCGCCCTCCTGCCCCGCCCCGCCAGGGCGGGTTACTCATGATCACCCGTATGTCGCAGCCGATTCACCGCATCGATCTGCCGAGTCGCCGGTGCAGCCGCGGCACGTGCCGGGGACGGGGCTGCGGAAGGCGAGGCCGCAGCCGTCGCAGGTCTGGAAGGGGTCCGGCGGTACGTAGGCGGCTCTGCGGAGGACGGGTCCGAGCTCTGGCGGTACCTGTTCCTTGAGGCGGTGTGCGATCAGCCCGGCCGGGCTGCGGAGCGGGTCGGGCACGTTCGCCGTCAGCACGGCGGCCACCGCGTCGGGCGTCGCACCGCGCTCCAGCCAGGTTTCGACGCCGGGGGCCAGCCGTTCGATGTCCCGTGTGCCGAGGAGCAGCCGGTGATCGGTCCGCCGCAGCCGGCCGAGGAGGGCGGTGGCCGCCGTGCGGGCAGCCGAGAGCTCCTCCGGTGCGGGTGCGGGTGCGGGTGCGGGGGCCGGGGCCGGGGGTTCAACCGGTTCCGGTTCCGGTTCCGGATGCATGGCAGGGGCCGGCAACGCCTCGGGAGCGGGCTCCGGTTGTGGCTCGACGGGCGGCGGTGGTGGAGGAGTGGCGGCGCGGGCCATGGCGGCGGCCTTGGGGTGGTTGTAGGACACCGTGCGGGTGACGATCCGTCCGTTGGGGAGCCGCTCCCTGACGCGCTCCAGGTACCCGTGCGCCTCCAGCTCCCGCAGTGCGCGCGCGATCCGCGTTTCGCCCTCGGGCAGCCGCCTGGCCAGGTCCTTGATGCCGATGCGGGTACCGGTCGGCACGGATTGGATGTACGCGCCCAGTCCCCGGGCGATCAGCGTCAAGTGGGGGTTCTGGAGCAGGTGATTGCCGACGACGGTGTACCGGGTCGAGTGCCGGACGTTGGAGTGATGAACGCCGTACGTCGCGCGCGAGGGCGCGCTATGGTGCTGAAGAGCCATCGGGAAGGGGGTTACTTCCTGTTGGTGAGCCATGGGGAAGCCGGTTACTTCCTACTTGGTCAGGCCCTCGCCCGGGATTGCCGTCCCGACGGGGGCCGTCTCATTTCTGGAGTTGTCGGGGCGAGCATATGCCCCGCAACCAGTCGGAAATCCAGTCCAGTTGGCTCCGTTCACCCGTCCGAGTGAGACGGTCGCCCGGGGAGGCTGGAGGGGTTGGGCAGGGTCCTTTTCCTCGGTACTGCGAAGCAAAAGAAACGTACGGTCGCACCGGGTCGCGGCGCCCCTGAACCCGGCAGACGGTCCGCCTCGGCACGTCAACCTCGACGCGCGGGTCTTCTCGCCGTGACCGGATCACCAGGCCACGGCGGTGGGGTGGTCGCCGTGGGTGCCCAGGGCCGCGCCGAGGAGGGTGCGGAGGTGGTCGGCTTCCGGGATCAGCATGGCCTCGATCTGGTCGTCGGTGCGTCCGGCCAGGGTGAGCTCCTGGATGCGCCGGAACAGCAGGCGGTCCGCCGCGGCGATCAGGGCGGCGGCGGCCCGGGGCGCGATGGGCGGCTCGGCGTCCGGGGCGGCGGCGGCCAGGGCCTCGGCGAGTGCTTCCTCGCGCCGGTCGTGCAGTTCGCGCAGGCGGGCGGTGAGGGTGGAGCTGTCGGCGACCATGCGGGCGAAGGCGGGTCCGGTGAAGCCGACGACCGGGTCGTGCGCCAGCAGGGCGCCGCGGAACGTCCGTCCCAGGGCCGTGAGCGGCTCTTCGCCCGCCGCGCGCTCGGCGACCGCTCGCGCCAGTCCCTCGGTGAAGGCGTCGTGGTGGTCGAGGGCCAGGTCTTCCTTGCGGGGGAAGTAGTTGGTCACCGTCTTCTTGGCCACGCGCGCCGCGGCGGCGATCTCGGCGATGGTCGTCTGCTCGAATCCCTGCTCGATGAAGAGCCGGGTCGCGCAGTCGGAGATCAGCTGCCGGGTCTCCTGCTTCTTGGACTCGCGGAGCCCCATCTCGGTAGTCATGGAGCAATCTTACATCCGTGGCAAAAATACGCTTGACCGATCAAGATCGCTCCACCTAAAGTTACGTCCGTCGCAAAGTTCTCCCCAGTGAACGGAACCGGATGCGCAAGCTCACCTACTTCATCGGCACCTCCATCGACGGCTTCATCGCCGCCCCCGACGGGGACTTCGAGTTCTTGATGGCGCACCTCACCGAGGACTACCTCCCGCACCTGACCGGCGAGTACCCGGAGACCATCCCGACCCCGGCCCGCGCCGCCTTCGGCATCGCGGACGCGCCCAACTCCCGCTTCGACACGGTGCTGATGGGCCGGACCACGTACGCCGCGGGGCTGCCCGCCGGCATCACCAGCCCCTACGCCCACCTGCGGCAGATCGTGCTCTCGCGCTCGCTCGCCACCAGCCCGGACCCGGCCGTCGAGGTCACGGACGAGGACCCGGTCGCCCTGGTCCGCAAGCTCAAGCAGGAGGACGGGCTCGGGATCTGGCTCTGCGGCGGGAGCGACCTGGCGGGCCAACTGCTCCCGGAGATCGACGAGCTGATCGTCAAGCAGTACCCGGTCGTGGCCGGCACCGGCATCCCGCTCTTCCGCACCGGTTTCTCGCCGTGCACCTTCCGGCTCACGGACAGCCGGGTGTTCGACGGCGGCAACGTCGTCCTCACCTACGCCAGGGCCTCCGCATAGGCGCCGGCGCGGCACCGGATCCGCACCGCCGCCGCAGGCGATCCAGGGGCCGCCCCGGCCGCCCTCACCGAACCCGCCCCGACCGAACCCGTCAGGAGACGCCTTGAACGTCACCACCTCCACCCTGTCCCTCACCGTCGCCGACGTGGACGCCTCGCGCGAGTTCTTCCGTACCCACCTCGGCTACGAAGTGGCCGTGGAAGCCGACGGCTTCGCGTCCCTGAGCCGCGGTGACGCCGCCGCCGACATCGTGCTGCTGCGGCGCGGCATCGAGGTGCTGCCGCCCGAGCAGCGGGACCAGCAGGCCACCGGGCTGATCTTCGCGCTCACGGTCACCGACATCGAGGCCGAGGAGCTGCGACTGCGCGCAGCCGGCGCCCCGATCACGATGGCACTGCGCGAAGAAGCCTGGGGCGAGCGGCTGTTCCAGCTGACCGACCCGAACGGAATCGTCGTCCAGCTCGTCGAATGGGCCACCCCCGACGGGCCCGCACGGACCGAGGACCCCGCCATGCTCGTGATCACCCCCACCGACGAGAACGTCACCGAGTCTCCGAACGCCCGCATGACCGGCCTGGCCGCTCCCAGCCGGGGCAGCACGGAACTCAGCACCTGGACCGTCACCATGCAGTCCGGCCAGACCGGCCCCGAACACTGCGTCAGCCGCGAACAGGTCTGGACGGTGACCGCTGGCGCCCTGGAGGTCACCTGCGCGGGCCGTACCGAGAAGGTCACCGCCGGACAGACCCTCGTCCTCCCCCCGGACGTGCTCCGCCAGGTCCACGCCCCGCAGCCGGCCGAGGCCCACGTCGCCATGCGCTCGGACGGCGTGGCCTCCGTTCCCGGCACCGAGGGCACCCGCGTCCTGCCCTGGGCCGAGTGACCCCGCACAGCCGACCGCCCCTTCCCTCCATGGAGACCGCTTGTCCGTCCACGTCACCGCCCTGACCGACCCCGAGGAGACCTCCGCCGGCCGCCGCCTGGCCTGGCTGGCCTCCGGATCTGACGGCAGGCCCGTCGGGCACGCCTTCCTGCGCCTGTTCACCGGTGAGGGCCGGCTCCACCTCGCCGAACTGGACGTCCGGGTCCACCCCGCCGAACGGCGCAGGCGGGCCGGATCCCTCCTGCTCGACGCGGCCGTCGCCGCCGCCCGCAAGGACGGCCGGCGCGCCCTCATCGCCCAGGCCGACGCAGGCTCCCCCGGCGCCGCCTTCCTCACCGCCGGCGGTTTCCGCACCGCGCTCACCCTGACCTACGCCCGGCTGCCGCTGGCCGACGCGGACCTCCCCGCGCTCACCGCCCTGGCAGAGGAGCCGCATGCCGGCTACCGGCTGGAGGCGTGGGACGGGATGGTGCCCGAGCCGCTCGCCGACACGTACGTGGCGTCGCGCCGCGCCATGGACGACATGCCGATGGGCGCCGTCAGCTACGGCCGGGTGGTCTGGGACCTTGCTCGGGTACGGGCGGCGGCCGCGGCCGTCGCCGCACGCGGGGACCTCCTCCACACCGTGGCGGCCGTAGACCGGTCGGACGGCTCCATCGCCGGTTTCACCGAACTCGTGGTCCCCGGCGATGGGACGGGTGACGCCCAGCACTACGGCACGGCCGTGCTGCCCGAGCACCGCGGCCGCGGTCTCGCCCGCTGGATGAAGGCAGCCTCGATCGTCCGGGCCCGGGCACGGCACCCCCGCCTCGACGGCCTGCTGACCGACACCGCCGACAACAACCCGTACATGCGGCGCGTCAACGACGAGCTCGGCTACCTTCCGACGCACACGGCCTACGAGTACCAGCTGGACCTGTAGCCGAAGTGTCAGCCGTTTTCCCCGGCCTTGACCAGGCCGCTTTCGTACGCGAACACGATCGCCTGGGCCCGGTCGCCCGCATCCCCACCAGCCCGTGCACCCGGCCCGCACCGGCTCCCCCTGGCTCAGCCCGTGGGAGTACGGGGGCTGAGCTGAGGGCGGCTGTGCGAACCCTCCCGAGGTCTGGCCCGGGGAAGATCCGCGCCGGGGCGCGGGGCACCGCGGAAGACCTGGCCGGTGTGCCAGGCGCGGTGGTTCCCCGCCACCGGGCGGACACCCGGCTGTGGGCCGATGAGGGGACGGCCCGCGAGCGCTATGACGTGCTCGCGGGCCATGGGGCTGCGGCCGACGAACTGCTGCGAGACGAGAATGCGGTGGCCGTCACCGACACCGAGCACACCCTTGTCGAAGAGCTTGTGGTGCAGCGAGCACAGGCAAAGGCCGTTGTCGACGTCATCCGGGCCGCCGAACGCCCACCAGCGCACGTGCGCGGCTTCCAGCCCGACCGGCACCGCCCCGATCCGCCCGTCGTATCCGCAGAACGCGCACTGGTACTCGTAAGCCGTCAGCACCAGCTCCCGCATCCGCCGGTCCCTCTGGCGTTGCGCGGACGACAGCCGCCCGGTCTCCGCCGGCTCCAGCTCCAGGCCGATCGCCTCGCACAGTTCGCCGTGGAGGGAGGGCGGAAAGTGCAGGTCGAGCAGTACGTGCGCCATCCGGCCCAACAGCGACGGCTCCCGCCGCAGGGCCGCCCGAAGCCCTGGCGCAAGCCGCCCGGCAGCCCCGGCCGCCCGCAGCTCCCGTACCGCGCTCCCGGGACTGCCGGGTCCCCGGTCGGTGTGCACTTCCCACACCCCGTCGCTGACCAGGTGGTGGAAGGGGTAGGCGGGCGTCGTCCGATGGGGCGGACCGTACTCGGCCAGCAGCCGCGTCAGCTCCTCCTCCACCGCGCTGTAGATCAGCTCGCCGTCGGCGTCCTGCTGAAACCGGCTGAGGGCGTACAGCAAGAGCAGCGGCTTGTGCGGAGCGCGAGCCCCGCCCTTGGTCCACTGCCGCAACGTGGCGGTCCGCTCCAGCCAGTCCATGACCGGCGATCGTAGTGATCGCCGCCCGGGACGTGCACGCACAGGCGTCTGAAGGCGCAGAACGCAGAAGGCCCCGGCCGGTTTCCCGGTCGGGGCCTTCAAGTGCCCGGTGAGGCACTGGCGGAGGATACGAGATTCGAACTCGTGAGGGGTTGCCCCCAACACGCTTTCCAAGCGTGCGCCCTAGGCCACTAGGCGAATCCTCCGCCGCAAACAATACAAGACGTTGAGGGGTGCTAGCGAACGTGATCGTCTGCCGGGGTCCAGGTCGGGGGTCGGGTGGGGTCGCGGCGGGCGGTTCATGAGGAGCGGACTCGATTCCGGGGGCGGGGATCCGCTAGGGTGGGGGCCAGCCCCTCACGTGGCGCTATCTCACCCAACTCCCCCAGGGCCGGAAGGCAGCAAGGGTAAGTGGGCTCTGGCGGGTGCGTGGGGGGCCCTTTGCGTTCCGGGGGGTCCGAGGGGCGCCGACCGGCCGCTGTTGTCGGTGGGCCCGGATAACCTCGTATACGTGTCGTCCCTTGCGCTGTACCGCCGCTATCGTCCCGAGTCGTTCGCCGAGGTCATCGGGCAGGAGCATGTCACTGCACCGCTGATGCAGGCCCTGCGGAACAACCGGGTCAATCACGCGTACCTGTTCAGCGGGCCGCGCGGATGTGGAAAGACGACCAGCGCGCGGATCCTGGCGCGGTGCCTGAACTGTGAGCAGGGTCCCACTCCCGACCCCTGCGGGGAGTGCCAGTCCTGTCGCGACCTCGCGCGCAACGGGCCGGGGTCCATCGACGTCATCGAGATCGACGCCGCCTCGCACGGTGGTGTCGACGATGCCCGTGACCTGCGGGAGAAGGCCTTCTTCGGGCCCGCGTCGAGCCGGTACAAGATCTACATCATCGACGAGGCGCACATGGTCACCTCGGCGGGCTTCAACGCCCTGCTGAAGGTGGTCGAGGAGCCGCCGGAGCACCTCAAGTTCATCTTTGCCACGACCGAGCCCGAGAAGGTCATCGGGACGATCCGGTCCAGGACGCACCACTATCCCTTCCGCCTGGTCCCGCCCGGGACGCTGCGGGACTACCTGGGCGAGGTCTGCGGGCGCGAGGGCGCCCGTGTCGAGGACGGCGTGCTGCCGCTCGTCGTGCGCGCCGGCGCCGGATCCGTGCGTGACTCGATGTCCGTCATGGACCAGCTGCTCGCCGGTGCGGGTGATGACGGTGTGACGTATGCCATGGCGACCTCCCTCCTCGGGTACACGGAGGGGTCCCTGCTGGACTCCGTCATCGACGCCTTCGCCGCCGGGGACGGGGCCGCCGCCTTCGAGGTCGTCGACCGGGTGGTGGAAGGCGGCAACGACCCGCGCCGCTTCGTCGCCGACCTGCTGGAGCGGCTGCGGGACCTGGTCATCCTGGCCGCCGTGCCCGACGCCGGGGAGAAGGGGCTGATCGACGCCCCCGCCGATGTCGTGGAGCGGATGCAGGCCCAGGCCTCCGTCTTCGGCGCCGCCGAGCTGTCGCGCGCCGCCGACCTCGTCAACACCGGGCTCACCGAGATGCGGGGCGCGACCTCGCCGCGGCTCCAGCTGGAGCTGATCTGCGCCCGCGTGCTGCTGCCCGCCGCCTTCGACGACGAGCGGTCCTTCCAGGCGCGGCTCGACCGGCTGGAGCGCAGCGGCGGCGCCGCTGCCTTCCACGCCGCCGGGTCCGCGCCCGCCATGGGTTACGTGCCCGCCCCCGAGGCGCATGCCATGGCGCCGGCCGGCCCCGGTGGCGGTGCCGCCGCCGCACGTGCCGCCGTGCAGGCCCCCGCTCCCGTGCAGGCGCCCGCTCCCGTGCACGCACCGGCTCCCGAACCGGTGCGGGCTCCCGAAGCCGTACGGCCCCCCGCGCCGCCGGAGCCCGCGGTGCAGGCCGCGCCGCCGGCCTCCGCTCCCGGCGCCTGGCCCGGAGCCGCACAGCCCGGCTCGGGAGCCCCCGGTTCCGGGGCCCCCGCCGCCGGAGCCCCCGGTGCCTGGCCGGGAGCCGCCGCCCCGGCAGCCCCGGCTCCGGCCCCGTCCGCGCCCGCCGCCGGTGCCTGGCCCAGCGCGGCCGCGCCCGGCCAGGGGATCCCGGCGCCCGCGCCCACCGCCGCTCCCGCGGCGTCCGCCCCCACCCCGGCCGCCGCGCCCTCCCCCGGCATGGCCGCAGGCGCCGGGCAGGTCCAGGCGATGTGGCCGAACGTCCTGGAGGCCGTCAAGAACCGCCGCCGCTTCACCTGGATCCTGCTCAGCCAGAACGCCCAGGTCACCGGCTTCGACGGCACCACCCTCCAGCTCGGCTTCCCCAACGCCGGAGCCCGCGACAACTTCGCGAGCAGCGGCAGCGAGGACGTGCTGAAGGCGGTCCTGGCCGAGCAGTTCCAGGTCAACTGGAAGATCGACGCGGTGGTGGGCGGAGGTGGCGGAGGCCCGGCCCCGGCCGCCCAGAGCTCCTACGGGGCCCCGGCCGCCCCCGCCTACAGCCCGCCTCCGGCGGCCCCGGCCGCGCCCGCCGCCCCGCAGTACCAGCCGCAGCAGGCCCAGCCGCCGCAGCAGTCCCAGCAGCCGCACCAGCCCCAGCAGTCGGCTTCCGCCCCGCAGCCCTCCGTACAGCAGGCGCCCCCGCCGGTCGCGCCCGAGGACGACTTCGCGGAGGAGGACGATCCCGACCTCGTCGAGAGCGCCCTCACCGGACACGACCTGATCGTGCGCGAGCTCGGAGCCACCGTTGTGGAGGAATACACGAACGAGTAGCCCGCCCACATTCGGTGGCCGCACGAAACGCGCCACCCCGGCCGGGCTACCCTGGGCGGCGTGAAGGTCCTCGTCATCGGCGGCGGCGCCCGCGAACACGCCCTGTGCCGCTCTCTGTCCCTCGACCCCGACGTCTCCGCGCTCTACTGCGCTCCCGGCAACGCCGGCATCGCCGAGGTGGCGGAGCTCCGCCCGGTCGACGCCCTCGACGGCGGTGCCGTCGCCGCTCTCGCCACCGAACTCGGGGCCGACCTCGTCGTCGTCGGCCCCGAAGCGCCGCTGGTCGCCGGAGTCGGCGACGCCGTACGGGCCGCCGGCATCCCCGTCTTCGGCCCGTCGGCCGAGGCGGCGCAGCTGGAGGGCTCCAAGGCCTTCGCCAAGGACGTGATGGCCGCGGCCGGGGTCCCGACCGCGCGCAGCTACGTCTGCACCACCCCCGAGGAGGTGGACGCGGCCCTCGACGCCTTCGGCGCCCCGTACGTCGTCAAGGACGACGGCCTGGCCGCCGGCAAGGGCGTCGTGGTCACCGAGGACCGGGCGGCCGCCCGCGACCACGCCCTCGCCTGCGACCGCGTGGTCATCGAGGAGTACCTCGACGGCCCCGAGGTCTCCCTCTTCGCCATCACCGACGGCGTCACCGTCCTCCCGCTGCAGCCCGCGCAGGACTTCAAGCGCGCGCTCGACGGCGACCAGGGCCCCAATACCGGCGGCATGGGCGCCTACTCCCCGCTCCCCTGGGCCGACCCGAAGCTGGTCGACGAGGTCATGGCGAGCGTGCTCCAGCCGACCGTCGACGAACTGCGCCACCGCGGCGCGCCCTTCTCCGGGCTGCTCTACGCCGGCCTCGCGATCACCTCGCGCGGTGTGCGGGTCATCGAGTTCAACGCCCGCTTCGGCGACCCCGAGACCCAGGTGGTCCTGGCCCGGCTGCGCACCCCGCTCGCGAGCGTGCTGCTCAATGCCGCCCGCGGGACCCTGGACGCCGAGCCCCCGCTCAAGTGGCGCGACGACGCGGCCGTCACCGTGGTCATCGCCTCCCACAACTACCCGGAGACCCCGCGGACCGGGGACCCGATCGAGGGTCTGGCCGAGGTGGCCGCCGAGGACGGACCCGACGCGTACGTGCTGCACGCCGGGACCCGGCGCGAGGGCGATTCCGTCGTCAGCGCGGGCGGCCGCGTGCTGTCCGTGACGGCGACCGGTTCCGATCTGGCGCAGGCCCGCGAGAAGGCGTATAAGGCGGTCGCGCGCATCCGGCTGGACGGCTCGCAGCACCGTACGGACATCGCGGCAAAGGCGGCCGAGGGTCGCTGAACTGCGGCTCCGCAGATCCCGCGGGCCCGGTGCGCACGAGGTGCGCCCGGGCCCGCGGGCGTGTTCGCGTGCGAGTGCATCCAGCCGCCTTCGAACGCACCCAGCTTTACCCAAAGCCATTCCATCGGGTGATCGTCACCCGGTCTGCCTGACGGCCGGGCGCGCCCCAACTAGGGTGCGTTGCCAAGCATTCCGGCACTTGGCCCACCGGCATTGCGATGTCAGTGGCGGGTGTCACAGTGGGGGAGTGAGCAAAGCCGTCGCAGGGCAGAGGGGGTGAGGTCCGGCCGTGTCCGGAACCGGTTCGATCATGGAAGTGGGCGTGCCGTCCGCGCGGTCCCGCGCCCTGGCCGTGCTGCGCGTGCGCAGCAGGGCCCTGGCCCTCGGGCTGCTGCCCGCCGCCCTCGCGGTGGTGCTGGTGGCCGCCCGGATGACGGGCCGGCTCGCCGGTGACCCCTGGCCCACGGTGACCCTTGCCGTGTGCGCGGTCGCCGCGCTGGTGCTGCTCGTCGGCGGGATATTCGCCGCGGTGGTCGCGCGGGCCGGCCCCGCCGTGACCCCGACCGTCCCGCTGACCGAGACCGCCGCGCCCGACCTCTACCGGCTGGTGCGGGACCTGGCCGACCGGATGGACGTCCCGGCCCCCTCCGCGATAGCCCTGACGCCGGACTGCGACAGCTGGCTGGAGGACCGCACCCACGCCGCCCACCGCCGCGGCGGCGCGCGGACATCCGCCGGCATAGCCGGACCTACCGGCCCGGAGTCCGAGCCCGGTGCGGCTCCCGTCCTCGTGATCGGCTCGCCGTTCCTGTGGTGGATGCGGGTCGCGGAGCTGCGGGCGGTGCTGGCGCCGGTCGTCGCCGGTACGGGCCCTTCCGCCCATCCCGACATAGCCGACGCCCGCGGCTTCGTCAGGGGCCTGGACGCCGCCGTGGACGTGGGCAACCGGCCCGGCCTCGGCTGGATCGCCGGGCCCGCCCGGCTGCTGCTGCGGCTGTGCCGGGTCGACGCCGCCGAGATGGAGCGCGGGGTGGCCGCGGCCGCCTCGGAGCGCGCACAGGATGTGGACTACGGGCTGCGCATCGTCGCCCAGGAGCAGGTCGGCCTCGCCTACGCGGGCTGGGACCGGCTGCTGACCCGGGTCGCACTGCCCGCCTGGCGGATGGGGCGCTGGCCGGCGCACCTGGACGCCGGGGTGGTCTCCGCGCTGACCGAGCTGTCCCGGCGGGACCGGCTGGCCGAGGGGTACGCCTCGCGGCTCGGCGAGCGCCCCGCGTGTGATCTGCTCGAGCAGCCCGGGGTCATCGACGAGGCGGCCTCGCTGCTGGCCGCCCGGCTCTTCCACGGCGGTCCGGCCGAGACCGGGCCCGACTGGTCCCCCGTGGACTGGACGGCGTATCCGGAGGAGGTCGTGGACCGCAAGTGGCGTACGGAGGCGGCCCGACTGCACCACGCGCTGGACGCGCTCGCCGTCCCGGGGGGTCTGCCGCCCGCCGCCGGCCCTGCCGGGTCCGCGGCTCCGGGCGTCTCCGCCGCCCCGGCCGCTCCGGCCGGATCCGCCACGATCGCGGGCGCGGGCACCGCGCCACACCCGGCAGACGGCTTCGCCGGGCCCACGCTGGAGCGGGTGCTGGGCTACCTCACCGATCCCCTGGGCGACGGCACGGCCGGGGAGGCCCTGGCCGGACGGCTCACCGGGGACCTGGCGCGCGAGGAGCGGGCCGCGGGCCCGGCCGGCGGGTCAGGGAAGGCGCGCGGCGCGGATGCCGTGCCGCTGTTCCCGCTGCAGCCGCCGCGCACCGGCCGGGACCTGCTCGCCGATCACGTGACGGCGATGGTGTGCTGCGCGGCCGTGGACTCCGCGGGCGCCGCCCCCGGCCTGGACTGGCTCGACGGTCCGATCCTGCTGGTCGGCGGCGAGCGCCGCTCCGACCTGGCGCCGCGCGTGCTGTCGCTGGTCGAGGACGGAGACCCGGAGCCCCTGCGCGACTGGCTCGCAGACCTCGGCGTACGCCCCGAAAAGCCGGTCCGCCTGGTCTGACCGCGCCGAGGGCCGCACCGGCCCCGAACCCGACCGCCGCCCACCCCGGCCCCTGAGTGCCCCTGCAAGCCGCGCGACCCCCTCCGGCAGGAGGGCTTCGTACCGTCCCGGGAGCCGGTGGAGGCCTCCCCGAGCCGCGCAGAGCCGCTGAGAGCCGGTGGGAGTCCTAAAAGCCCGCAGAAGCCGGTGGGGAAGCCGCCCCCGTGCCCGCACACCACCCACCGGCCCCGAGACCGCCCGTGACCGCCGCGGCGCGCCGCCCCAACGGGCCACTTCTCGCACAAACAACCGGATGCCAATGTTCCGGTCACGTCAATTCGCGACGAACGGTGACGGACTGCGTGCGTTATGTGATGTGCTGGGGTCCGAATGAATGCCCGTTCGGGGGAACCGAGGGAGGGGAGCGATCATGAGTGCGGACCAGATCCGGCGTTGGGAGTCAGGTGCGCTCGCGCACGCGGTCACCGACCCCTTCGGGCAGGGCCCCCTGCCCTGGTTCCGGGGGAGCGAGCTCTACTTCGACGACACCGGCCAGGTCGTCCCCTGGTACGTGGACCCGGCCGCCGCGGCCGCCGGCACCGGCCAGATCCCCCGCGCCCGCGGCAACGGCGGCCCCCGCACCGCCGACGACGTGCACCGCCAGATCAAGGGCTTCAGCTCCACCGGAGCCGTCGCCCCCGGCGAGGCCATCGACTTCCACATCACCGTCGACCCGCCCCAGCAGTTCTCCGTCGACGTCTACCGGATCGGCCACTACGGCGGCGACGGCGCCTCCAAGATCACCACCAGCCCCCGCCTCTCCGGCATCGTCCAGCCGGCCCCCCTCGCCGCCGACCGGACGGTCTCCTGCCACCACTGGTGGCTGTCGTGGCGCCTCCAGGTCCCGTCCTACTGGAGCGTCGGCGCGTACGTCGCCGTCCTCACCACCGCCGACGGCTACCGCTCCCACATCCCCTTCACCGTCCGCGACGACCACCCCGCGGACCTCCTGCTCCTGCTCCCCGACATCACCTGGCAGGCCTACAACCTCTATCCGGAGGACGGCCGCACCGGCGCCAGCCTCTACCACGCCTGGGACGAGGAGGGCCGCCTCCTCGGCGAGCAGGACGCGGCCATCACCGTCTCCTTCGACCGGCCCTACGCCGGCGCCGGCCTGCCCCTCCACGTCGGCCACGCCTACGACTTCATCCGCTGGGCCGAGCGCTACGGCTACGACCTCGCCTACGCCGATGCCCGCGACCTGCACGCCGGCCGCGTCGACCCCACCCGGTACCGCGGACTCGTCTTCCCCGGCCACGACGAGTACTGGTCCGCCCCCATGCGCCGCACCGCCGAACGCGCCCGCGACCAGGGCACCTCGCTCGTCTTCCTCTCCGCCAACACCATGTACTGGCAGGTCGAGCTCGCGGCCTCCCCCTCCGGCGTCGAGGACCGGCTCCTCACCTGCCGAAAACGCCGCGGCCCCGGCCGCCCCAGCCTCTGGCGCGAGGTGGACCGTCCGGAGCAGCAGCTGCTCGGCATCCAGTACGCGGGACGGGTCCCCGAGCCGGCGCCCCTGATCGTGCGCAATGCCACGCACTGGCTCTGGGACTCCACCGGCGCCGGCGAGAACGACGAGCTGCCCGGCCTGGTCGCCGGCGAGGCCGACCGGTACTTCCCGCGCACCCAGCTCCCCGAGCACCAGGACCGGATCCTGCTCGCCCACTCCCCGTACCTCGACAGCGAGAACCACCGCCGCCACCAGGAGACGTCCCTCTACCGGGCGCCCAGCGGCGCCCTGGTCTTCGCGTCCGGCACCTTCGCCTGGTCCCCCGCGCTCGACCGCCCCGGCCACGTCGACGAGCGGGTCCAGCGGGCCACCGCGAACCTCCTCGACCGGATCTGCAAGAGGGACTGAGACCCCCTGACCGGGGCAGGGGCGCTCGTACGGGAGAATGGTTCCGCTCGTACAGAACCACAGGGAGACCCCGTGTCCGGATTCGTCGAAAAGCCCGAGCCGGTTCAGGTGCCCGGCCTCGTCCACCTCCACACCGGCAAGGTGCGCGACCTCTACCGCGACGAGGACGACCGCCTCGTCATGGTCGCCAGCGACCGCATGTCCGCCTACGACTGGGTCCTCCCCACCGAGATCCCGGACAAGGGCCGCGTCCTGACCCAGCTCTCCCTGTGGTGGTTCGACCAGCTCGCGGACCTCGTCCCGAACCACGTCATCTCCACCGACCTTCCCGCCGGCGCCCCCGCCGACTGGGCCGGCCGCACCCTGATCTGCCGGAACCTCGACATGGTCCCGGTCGAGTGCGTGGCCCGCGGCTACCTGACCGGCTCCGGCCTCGCCGAGTACGAGCAGACCCGCACCGTCTGCGGACTCGCCCTCCCCGAGGGGCTCGTCGACGGCTCCGAACTGCCGGCCCCGATCTTCACCCCGGCCGCCAAGGCCGCGGTCGGCGAGCACGACGAGAACGTCTCCTACGAGGAGGTCGCGCGCACCACCGGTCCCGAGACCGCCGCGATGCTGCGCCAGGTCACCCTGGCCGTCTACAGCCGCGCCCGGGACATCGCCCGTGAGCGCGGGATCATCCTGGCGGACACCAAGTTCGAGTTCGGCTTCGACCCGAAGGACGGCACGCTGGTCGCCGCCGACGAGGTGCTGACCCCCGACTCCTCCCGCTTCTGGCCCGCCGACCAGTGGGAGCCGGGCCGCACCCAGCCCTCCTTCGACAAGCAGTTCGTCCGCAACTGGCTGACCTCCCCGGCCTCCGGCTGGAACGCGAAGGGCGAACTCCCGCCGCCCGCACTGCCCCAGGACGTCGTCGCGCAGACCCGCGCCAAGTACATCGAGGCCTACGAGCGCCTCACCGGGCTGACCTGGAGCTGAGCCGGACGGCACACGACGAAGGCCCCGATCGGTGATCGGGGCCTTCGCGTTCTGAGCGGACAACGAGACTCGAACTCGCGACATCCACCTTGGCAAGGTGGTGCTCTACCAACTGAGCTATGTCCGCATGCGCCGTGGCGCGGGAACCACTATACCCAACCTCGCTCCCGTGCGAGACGCACCGCCGTGTGCCGGTTCTCGGCGCCCAGCTTCGTCGCCGCCGAGGACAGGTAGTTCCGTACGGTCCCCTGCGAGAGCGAGGCCCGGTCCGCGATCTCCGCGACCGGCGCCCCGTCCGCCGCCAGTTCCAGCACCTCCGTCTCCCGGGCGGTCAGCGGCGAATCCCCCGCGCTGATGGCGTCGGCCGCCAACTCCGGGTCCACGTAGCGGCCGCCCGCGTGCACGGTCCGGATCAGCTCGGCCAGCCGCTGCGCCGAGACGGTCTTCGGGGCGAAGGCCCGGACCCCCGCCGCCAGGGCCCGCTTCAGGTGTCCCGGCCGGCCGTGACTCGTCACGATCATGGCCTTGCAGTCGGGGAGCTCGGCCCGCAGGGATGTGGCGACACTCACACCGTCCGCGCCCGGCATCTGGAGGTCCAGCACCGCCACGTCCGGCCGGTGCGCCCGCGCCATGGCCAGGGCCTCCGGCCCGGACGCCGCCTGGGCGACGACCACCAGATCGTCCTCCAGGGCCAGAAGCGCGGCCAGCGCGCCCCGGATCAGGTGCTCGTCGTCGGCCAGCAGTACCCGTACGAGGCTCACGCCCCCACCTCCAGTCGTCGTGTCCGCGGGCCGGGGATCTCGGCCCGCAGCCGGAACCGGCCGCCCTCGGCCGGGCCCGCCAGCAAGGTCCCCTCCACCGCCGCGAGCCGTTCCCGCAGCCCCGCCAGCCCGGAGCCGGGCGGCCCGGCCGGGGTGCCGGGCGCCCCGTCGTTCTCCACCAGCAGCGTCACCGCGCCCTCCGCAGGCGCGGTCAGCCGGATCAGGCAGGTCTGCGCGTCCCCGTGCCGCAGGACGTTCGTCGTCGCCTCGCGCACCACCCAGCCGAGCGCCGACTGCACCTCGGAGGGCAGCCGGTGCACGGCCTCCTCGTACTCGACCCGGCAGTGCATCCCGGCTGCGCTCAGCACCCCGCGGGCGCCCTCCAGCTCCACCGCGAGATCCGCTTCCCGGTAGCCGCGCACGACGTCCCGTACCTCCCGCTGTGACTCGCGCGCGATCCGCTGCACCTCGACCATCTGGTCGACCGCCTCCGGGCGTTCGCGGCGCGCCAGCTGTACCGCCAGCTCGCTCTTGAGCGCGATCACCGCCAGGTTGCGGCCCATCACGTCGTGCAGGTCCCGTCCGAACCGCAGCCGCTCCTCGGCCACTGCCAGCTGTGCCTGGAGCTCCCGGGCGCGGTCCAGCTCGTGGACGGTGTTCAGCAGCCACCCGGAGAACCCGTAGGCCAGGCTCATGAACAGGCCGGTCAGCAGCACTGCGACCGCGTAGCCGGCGACCTCGCCCGGGGGCAGGCCGAGGGCGACCGTCGCGGCGGCCGCGGCGACCGTCGCACCCGGGGCGACGCACCACATGTGCCGGACCTTCTTCAGGCACAGCACCACCGATCCCGTACCGAAGGAACTCATGCCGATCACCAGGGACGGGGCGACCGACGCGTCGATGTGCCCGCTCTTGCGGAGGGAGAGCGTGGCGACGCACGCAACGGCCGTCAGGACCGCCGTGGCCGCCGCGAGCCGCACCGGACGGTCCCGGCGCCCCACCACCCGGTCCAGCGCCCTGGAGGAGAGGAATCCGACCAGCACCGAGTGCGCGCACAGGGCAAGGAAGACCGCGACGGAGACGGGACGCGAGGACGACCTCATCGCCGCCGAGCCCACCAGGGGCAATCCGAACGACCCGATCTCGATCAGTACGAAGAAGTGGAACGAGCAGCGTGTGTACAGCTCGACCTTCGCCGCGCTGCTGCGGTTCTTCCACCACCCGGTCAGTCTCGACACGGCCCGGCCCCCGAAGTTGTTCTAGCGGCGCGGTTCCCACCGGAACCGCCTCTGGACAGCAAACACCGTGATCATGACCCAGACCGGCGCGGTACCCAGCCTCGCGGCTCCCCGGCCGGGCCGGCAGTGCGCGGTGTCATGCGCCGCGATGACATTTGTCAGGGGATTCGTCCCTGGCGGGAAGCCCCGGGAAACACGAAGAAGGCCCCGGTCGTAATGACCGGGGCCTTCTCCTTATGGAGCGGACGACGCGACTCGAACGCGCGACATCCACCTTGGCAAGGTGGTGCTCTACCAACTGAGCTACGTCCGCATGTACTGCGTGCACTGCCGGGGCAATGCGTGCATCACTCTACCTGATCCACGGCAGTGGTCGGTAAACCGATGCAGAGCGGGTGACAGGGATCGCACACTGCGCCTTCCTCCTGGAAGGAGGATGTTCTGCTACTGAACTACACCCGCACGACCTTCGGGGCTTGACCTTGCGGTCTGGCCCCTCGGCGTGATCCACACACTAGCCGACCCATGGGGGTGGATGGCAAATCGGCCCTCAGTGAGCCGCGTTGTAGGCCTCGTAGATCTTCTTGGGGATGCGGCCGCGCGGCGGCACCTCGTACTGGTTCGACCGGGCCCAGGCGCGGACGACCGCCGGGTCCGGCGCGATGGACGTGTGCTTGAAGGTCTTCCCCGAGCGCGACTGCCGGCGGCCGGCGGCCACGAAGGGGGCCAGACTCTTCCGCAGTTTCTTTGCGTTCGCCACATTGAGGTCGATCTCGTACGACTTACCGTCCAGAGCGAACACGACCGTTTCCGCCGCTTCCCCGCCGTCGATGTCATCGGAGAGCGTGACCACTACGCGCTGCGCCACGGATATCGGTCCCTTCGTGCGACGCGCCGCCACCTGCTGACGTGCGGCGATGTCGCCTGTGTGGATGTTTCGGGGCAATGCATCTTTCCACGGGAATCCCGGGTGATTCCTTTGTACCCCGATTCTCATTGCATTGCGAAGCCCAGTTAATTCTCTCCGCGTGTCCCGCCGCAATCCCGGGCGCGTGGTTTTCCGGGGGATTTTGCGAAGCGTTGGTGAAGCCGAAACCGCTCGGCGATCAGGACCGAAGGATATCTACCCGCGTAGAAATTTCGGCCGGGTACGCTGAGGGAACCGCCTTCGCACCAACCACCTCATCGGGAGTGCCAGTGGCACGCGTCGTAGTCGACGTCATGCTCAAGCCGGAGATCCTCGACCCCCAGGGCCAGGCGGTGCAGCGTGCACTGCCGCGCCTGGGCTTCGAGGGCATCGCCGACGTCCGCCAGGGGAAGCGTTTCGAGCTGGAAGTGGAGGGACCGGTCGACCAGGCCGCCCTCGACCGCATCCACAAGATGGCCGAAACGTTCCTCGCCAACACCGTCATCGAAGACTTCACCGTGCGGGTCGAGACCGCGAAGGTCGAGGCCTGACGGTGACCACACGCATCGGAGTCGTCACGTTCCCCGGAACGCTCGACGACCGTGACTCGCTGCGCGCCGTCCGCCTCGCGGGGGCCGAGCCGGTCTCGCTCTGGCACCGCGACAAGGACCTGCACCAGGTCGACGCGGTCGTCCTCGCGGGCGGCTTCTCCTACGGGGACTACCTGCGCGCCGGAGCCATCTCCCGCTTCTCGCCGGTGATGGAGACCATCATCGAGCAGGCCAGGGCGGGCATGCCCGTCCTCGGCATCTGCAACGGCTTCCAGGTCCTCACCGAGGCCCACCTGCTGCCGGGGGCGATGCTCCGCAACAACCACCTGCACTTCATCTGCCGCGACCAGAAGCTGCGGGTGGAGAACGCGGAGACCTCGTGGACCGGCGACTACGACGCCGGCCAGGAGATCTCCGTACCGCTCAAGAACATGGACGGCCGGTACGTCGCCGACGAGCGCGTGCTCGACGAACTGGAGGCCGAAGGCCGCGTGGCCTTCCGGTACGTCGACGTGAACCCGAACGGGTCGCTGCGCGACATCGCCGGCATCACCAACGCCGCGGGCAACGTCGTCGGCCTCATGCCGCACCCCGAGCACGCGGTCGAGCCGCTGATCGGGACGGGCCGCACCGACGGCCTCCCGTTCTTCACCTCGGTCCTGAAGAAGCTGGTCTCCGCATGAGCCTCGACACCGTCAAGAACGCCACCGAGACGCCGGACGCCTCCCAGCCGTGGAAGGAACTCGGCCTCAAGGAGGACGAGTACGCCCGCATCCGCGAGATCCTCGGCCGCCGCCCCACCGGCGCGGAGCTCGCCATGTACTCCGTCATGTGGTCCGAGCACTGCTCGTACAAGAGCAGCAAGGTCCACCTGAAGCAGTTCGGCGAGAAGGCCCCGCAGAACGACGCCATGCTCGTCGGCATCGGCGAGAACGCCGGCGTCGTCGACGTCGGCCAGGGCTACGCGGTCACCTTCAAGGTCGAGTCGCACAACCACCCGAGCTACATCGAGCCCTACCAGGGCGCGGCCACCGGCGTCGGCGGCATCGTCCGCGACATCCTCGCCATGGGCGCCCGCCCGGTCGCGGTCGTGGACCCGCTGCGCTTCGGCGCGGCCGACCACCCCGACACCAAGCGCGTCCTGCCGGGCGTCGTCGCGGGCATCGGCGGCTACGGCAACTGCCTGGGCCTGCCGAACATCGGCGGCGAGGTCGTCTTCGACGCCTGCTACCAGGGCAACCCGCTGGTCAACGCCGGCTGCATCGGCGTGATGAAGCACGAGGACATCCACCTCGCCAAGGCCTCCGGCCCCGGCAACAAGGTCATCCTCTACGGCGCCCGCACCGGCGGCGACGGCATCGGCGGCGTGTCCGTACTGGCCTCCGAGACCTTCGACGACACGAAGCCGACCAAGCGCCCCGCCGTCCAGGTCGGCGACCCCTTCCAGGAGAAGCTCCTCATCGAGTGCACCCTGGAGATCTTCAAGGAGAAGCTGGTCGCGGGCATCCAGGACCTCGGCGGCGCCGGGCTCTCCTGCGCCACCTCCGAGCTGGCCTCCGCCGGCTCCGGCGGCATGCGCGTCGAGCTGGACACCGTCCCGCTGCGCGACGCGACCCTCTCGCCCGAGGAAATCCTCATGAGCGAGTCGCAGGAGCGGATGTGCGCGATCGTCGAGCCGCAGCACGTCGAACGCTTCATGGAGATCTGCGAGAAGTGGGACGTCATCGCCACCGTCATCGGTGAGGTGACCGACGGCGAGCGCCTGGAGATCTTCTGGCACGGCGAGCAGATCGTGGACGTGCCCCCGGGCACCGTCGCCCACGAGGGCCCGGTCTACCACCGCCCCTACGCCCGCCCCTCCTGGCAGGACGCCCTCCAGGCCGACGACGCGGGCAGGCTGCCGCGGCCGCAGACCTCCGAGGAGCTCCGCGCGCAGGTCCTGGCCCTGGTCTCCTCCCCGAACCAGGCCTCCAAGTCGTGGGTCACCGACCAGTACGACCGCTTCGTGCAGGGCAACACCGTCCTCGCGCAGCCCGAGGACGCGGGCATGGTCCGCATCGACGAGGAGTCCAACCTCGGCGTGGCCATGGCGACCGACGGCAACGGCCGCTACGCCAAGCTCGACCCGTACACGGGCGCGCAGCTGGCGCTCGCGGAGTCGTACCGCAACGTGGCCGCGACCGGCGCCAAGCCGCTCGCGATCTCCGACTGCCTCAACTTCGGTTCGCCGGAGGACCCGGACGTCATGTGGCAGTTCGCCGAGGCCTGCCGCGGTCTGGCGGACGGCTGCCTGGAGCTGGGCACCCCGGTGACCGGCGGCAACGTCTCGCTCTACAACCAGACGGGCGAGACCGCGATCCACCCGACCCCCGTCGTGGCGGTCCTCGGAGTCATCGACGACGTCAACCGCCGTACGCCGATGGCGTTCTCGGAGGCCGGCCAGCTGCTGTACCTGCTGGGTGACACGGCCGAGGAGTTCGGCGGCTCGGCCTGGTCCCAGGTCGTCCACGACCACCTGGGCGGCATGCCCCCGAAGGTGGACCTGGGCCGCGAGAAGCTGCTCGCCGAGATCCTGATCTCCGCCTCGCGCGACGGCATGATCGACGCCGCGCACGACCTGTCCGACGGCGGTGTGATCCAGGCGCTCGCCGAGTCCTGCCTCAAGGGCGGCAACGGCGCGCGCGTCGTGGTCCCCGAGGGCCTGGACGCCTTCACCTTCCTGTTCTCCGAGTCCGCGGGCCGGGCCATCGTGGCCGTCCCGCGCAGCGAGGAGCTCCGCTTCACCGACATGTGCGGTGCGCGGGGTCTGCCGGTCACCCGCATCGGCGTGGTGGACGGCGAGGAGATCGAGGTCCAGGGCGAGTTCACCCTTCCCCTCGCGGAGCTCCGCGAGGCCCACGAGGCGACGATCCCGGCCCTGCTGTCCTGATCCCCGCCCCTCGCGTACGAGCCCCCGGCCGGTTTCCTCCGGCCGGGGGCTCGGCCGTTCCCGGCGGGGGCCCCGGTTGGTACCGTCACCGCGTCGTCGCAGTTGCAAGAGTGGGGGGCGGGGGATGTTCGAACCGATGGGACCGTCCAGCGGGGGACCACTGCCGGACCGAGGCCGATGGCGCAATGCGGTCAATTTGCTGCTGTGCATCGCCGGTGTGGGCGGAATCGTCTTCGGCGGCTGGGCCCTGTACGGCTCGTACCAGTCGTGGCAGTACCGCGGGGAGAGCCGCACCGCGGTCCGGGCGGCGTGCGCGGACCTGGTCGACGCCGACGCGGTGATGGGGCTGAACGGCGGCCGCGACCGGCTGAGGGCGAGCGAGGTCAGGGACAGGAGCAGGCTCGACCTCGATCAGTTGCCGGACGAGTGCGTCCTGACGGCCGCCCAGGAGGAGCACGGCAAGACCGTGTGGTTGGTTCACTTCGGCCTCAAGGTGCACTCGCTCCCGCAGCAGGGCCTGCATGTGATCGATCCCGACGACGGCCCGTTCCCTTCGGGGCGCGTCCGGGGCGCCGTCGAGGACGTCACCGACCAGGTGAGCGATCCCCTGCCCGCGCCCCTGGGCGACGGAAGCGCGGGGACCTACACCGCCCGGACCGTCTCGGTGACAGCCGTCTGTGCGCGGCCCGCTGCCGGTGTGACCTCCTACCGGGCCTCGGCGACCGCCCGGTACGGCGACCCGGACGACAAGGAACGCAAGACCCTCGCCTCGCTCGCCCGGACCGCGGCGGTGAAGGCCGCGGAGCGCGGCGGCTGCGCCGTCACCCCGCCCGAACTGCCCGCCGCGCTGCCCGCGCCGGGGCGCATTCTCGGTCCCGCCGAGCAGGGCACCGGCAGCTGCGCGTGGTACGCGGGTTTCCTGCGCGGCCGCCAGGACCGGGAGCGGCTCCCGGACAAGGCGCTCGGCGTGCCGGTGCCGGAGCACGGCGCGACCGAGTCCTGCGTGCTGGCGCTGGACACGCAGACCCGAGAGGGCATCCATGCCCGGCTCCTGGCGGCCGGGGTGAAAGCCGGGGGCCCCAGCGACCGCTGGACCAACCCCTGGTGGCTGCAGACCTTCTCGTACTTCGGCGACGACGCGGCCGGGACCAAGGTGGAGCCCTTCACCAAGAAGCCCACCGCCATCGCCGCCGGCCAGGCAGGGCGGGACTACCTGGTCCTGTACGCCTCGGCCACCTGCCAGGGCCGCCCCGCCGTCCTCGGCATGACCACGGCCTACCGGTACGACGTGGTGCTCGGCCCGCGTCTCGACGAGGTCTTCGCGGCCTACGCCACCGAGACGGCGACGCGGCGCGGGTGTACCGGACTCGTGCTGCCCGGGCCCCAGTAGGGTCGGGGCATGCCGCCCGGGAAGAAGAAGCCGCGTACCTACGACCCCGCCAGGATCCGAGCCGCCGTCACCGCGCAGTTCGGGCATGTAGCGCGGGCCGTCCGGGAGTTGGGCCCCGAGCAGCTGGCGGTGCCCAGCGGCGTCGGGGAGTGGAGCGTGGCCGAGCTCGCCGCGCACGTCGCGTGGATCGCGGACTCCCTCGCCGGCGGCCTCGCCCGGCCGCCCGGCGCCGTCGCCGAGCTGACGGCCGTCGAATGGCCCTCCGTCACCGCCTCCCTCGCGGGGAAGATCTCCGAGGCCGCCCGGGAGACCCTCGACGGGGCCCCGCTGCCCGAGCTGTTCGACCGTGCGGCCGACCGCATGGCGGAGGCGCTCGCGGCCAACCCGGGCGGACGCGTGCTGCACCTGTGGATCGGCGACATGACCCTGGCCGACTTCCTGGTCACGCGGACCGTGGAGCTGGTGGTCCACACCGACGACCTCAACCGGGCCGCCGGACTGGACATCCCGCTCGAACGGCAGGCCCTGGCCGCCGCCACCCGGCTGCTCGCCGACGCCCTCGCGCTCAAGGCGCCGGGCGGTTCGGTCGAGGTACGGATCCCGCCCTTCGCGGTGGTCCAGTGCATCGAGGGCCCCCGCCACACGCGCGGCACCCCGCCGAACGTGGTGGAGACCGACCCGCTGACCTGGCTCCGGCTCGCCACGGGCCGTACGGGATGGGCCGAGATGCTGGACGCGGCGCAGGTCAGCGCGAGCGGCGAGCGGGCCGACCTGTCGGCGCTGCTGCCGCTGATGAGCTGAGGGGGCGCAACCGGTGGAACCGCCTGCCGTTCCGGCCCGTCCCAGGAGCATGCGTACCTTCCGGCACGTCCCGATCGGCCTGGCCGCCGTCGTCCCGGTGCTCGCACTCGCCCTCACCGCATGCGGCCGGACCGAGGAGGGAGCGTCCGCCACGCTCCCCGACCTCACCGGCCCCTGGGCCGTCGAGTCCCTGACCACCGGCGGCCGCACCCTGCACGCGCCCGACCGTGCCCGCGTCGACCTCGCGGAGAAGGAGGCCACGGGCAACTACGGGTGCAATGGCTTCACCGCCGCGGTCGACTTCTCCGGGACGTCCGCGGTGACGGTCACCCCGGGGGCCACGACCGAGATGGCCTGCGCGGACATGGAGTTCGAGACCCAGTTCGCCAAGCTCTTCAAGGGCCGGCTGACCATCGACCGCGGGCCCGACCGGCTCACCCTGAAGACCGCCGACGGGAGCACGATCGCGATGACCCCGAGGCCCCCGGACGCGGACGCCCCGCTGATCGTGACCCAGTGGACGGTCGACTCGCTGATCAGCGGAGCGACGGTTGCCTCGGTCCCCGCCGAGGCGGCCGGCAAGGCCCGGTTCACCGTGGGCGCCGACGGCAGCGCGAGCGGCGTCCTCGGCTGCAACCGGTTCAGCGCCAAGGCCACCGTCGAGGGGTCCACGCTCACCTTCGGGCCGGTGACCTCCACCCGTATGGCGTGCGAGGGCCCGGCGGGGGAGGTGGAGCGGGCGCTGACCGAGCTGTTCGGCAGCGGTCCGCTGACCTGGAAGATCCAGGACCGGGCACTGACCCTCACCGCTCCCGACGGCAAGGGCCTGACCGCCCGGGCGGCCTCCGCCGCCGAATAGCCCGCGCCGAAGCCGCCGACCGGCCGAGCGGCCGGGCCGCCGAGCGGCCCGGCCCCGGCTCAGCCCGGGTACGGCAGCAGCCCCGCGTCCACCGCCTCCCAGGCCGCCCGCAGCTCCGCCAGCCGGGCCGGCTCGGCCGCCGCCTTGTCGGCCTGCTCGCGGACGTCCCCGGCCAGGTGGAACAGCTGGTCCCTGCCCGCCTTGCCCCGGTAGTACTTCCAGTCGCCGCGCCGCAGCGCCCGCTCCCCGCGGACCCGCCAGAACAGATTCCGCTCGGCGAGCCCCTCCCCGCGCAGCAGGTACCCGGCCAGGCTCACCCCGTCCAGCGGGTACGCCGGGTGCGGGCGGGTCCCGGCCACCTCCAGCAGCGTCGCCGTCCAGTCCGGGCTGAAGACCGGGACGCGGCTGACCTGGCCGCCGTCCAGCCGCGCGGGCCAGCGCACGATGTTCGGCACCCGGATCCCGCCCTCCTGGAGGGAGGCCTTGTTGCCCGACAGCGGCCAGTTGTACGAGAAGCGCTCGCCGCCGTTGTCGCTGGAGAAGACGACCAGGGTGTTCTCCTCCTGGCCCGAGCGCGCCAGCGCCTTCAGCACCTCGCCGACCGACCGGTCCAGGTCCTCGACCATCTGCTTGTACTTCGCGACGGAACCGCCGTCCTGGTGCCACAGGGCGCGTCCGTCGCCCGCCTTGATCCGCCGGACGATCTCGGCGCTCTGCTCCGTGTCCCCGTCGGCGATCCACGGCCAGTGCGGGGTGGTGTAGTTCAGGTTCAGCAGCCACGGCTTGCCGCCGTGGTCGCGGGAGACGTACTCGCTCGCCCGCTCGGTGATGATCCGCGTGTAGTAGCGCAGGTCCTTGTACTCGGCGTCGCCCTCGTAGAGGTCGTACTCCCCGCCCAGGCCGAGCTTGGAGTAGTACTCCAGCGCCCCGCCGAAGTTGCCGAAGAACTCGTCCCAGCCGGACTTCGTCGGGCTGTAGTCGGGCAGGTATCCGGCGTGCCACTTGCCGATCAGCGCGGTGGCGTAGCCGGCCCCCTTCAGCAGCGAGGCCAGCGTCGGATGGGTGGGATCCAGGCCCGCGGACTTGTCGGCGATGGGCTCGGCCAGGCCGCCCTTGGTACGGCCCGGGTAGCGGCCGGTGTACAGGCTGAACCGGGTCGGCGAGCAGGTCGCGGAGCCCGCGTAGGCGTCGGTGAACCGCACGCCCTGACGGGCCAGGCGGTCCAGGTTCGGGGTCTTGATGTGCGGGGACCCGTAGGAGGACAGGTCCGCCCAGCCCAGGTCGTCACCCAGGATGAACAGGATGTTCGGCCGGCGCGACTGCCGGCCGCGCGCGGCCCGGAACTCGCGTTCCGCACGCCCCGCCTCCGGGGCGTCGGCCGCGGCCGCGGGGGCGGCGCCGAGTCCTACCGCGGCGGCGGCCGCGGTCGCTCCGACGGCACCTCCGAAGGCGCGGCGGGACAGCTTGCTGTCGTACGAAGACACAGGTACTCCAAGGCACGGCTCACCCACCCGTCCCCGGCGGGGCGCGGCACGGCGCGCGGCACGGCAGGACAGGACTGGGCTGAGCGGAAATGTGAAAAGGGGGAAAAGAGTTGTGGCTACGCGGAACAGCGACAGATGGCGCTCGCGACACGGACCAGGTCCACGTGCCGGCGCTCGACGAGGGTGACGGAACGGTCACCGAGGGGCTGCATGGGGCGAGAGCCTGTACGAATGCGCTTGTAGCTGTCAACAAGCCCATCCGCATACCGAGACAGGGGCACGCAGTCACCCTCTGTGCTGTGAGATTTCCCGGGTATCCCGAATTCGGACCAGTGGTCGATCTCGCCTACACTCGGAGATGTGCCTCGTGGTGATGGACGACTCAACCACGACCTGCTCCCCGGTGAGAAAGGCCCCCAGGACGCTTGCGGCGTCTTCGGTGTCTGGGCTCCGGGTGAAGAGGTCGCCAAGCTCACCTACTTCGGACTGTATGCCCTGCAGCACCGTGGACAAGAGTCCGCGGGAATCGCTGTGAGCAACGGTTCCCAGATCCTCGTCTTCAAGGACATGGGCCTCGTTTCCCAGGTCTTCGACGAAACCTCTCTCGGCTCGCTCCAGGGTCATATCGCGGTCGGTCACGCCCGCTACTCGACCACCGGAGCCTC
This sequence comes from Streptomyces sp. NPDC088762, assembly GCF_044750905.1. Taxonomy (NCBI): domain Bacteria; kingdom Bacillati; phylum Actinomycetota; class Actinomycetes; order Kitasatosporales; family Streptomycetaceae; genus Streptomyces; species Streptomyces sp. NPDC088762. The sequence continues at coordinate 359,847 of NZ_JBIVKT010000001.1, read as the reverse complement.
CGTCTGGGAGAACGCTCAGCCCACTTTCCGCGCGACCGCCCACGGCTCCATCGCCCTGGGTCACAACGGCAACCTGGTGAACACCGCCGAGCTCGCCGAGATGGTCGCCGACCTCCCCCGTCAGGACGGTCGTGCCACCCAGGTGGCCGCCACCAACGACACCGACCTGGTCACCGCCCTGCTCGCGGGGCAGACCGACGAGGACGGCAAGCCCCTGACCATCGAGGAGTCGGCCGCCCGGGTCCTCCCGCAGGTCAAGGGTGCGTTCTCGCTGGTCTTCATGGACGAGGGAACCCTCTACACCGCCCGTGACCCGCAGGGCATCCGCCCGCTGGTCCTCGGCCGCCTGGAGCGCGGCTGGGTGGTCGCGAGCGAGACCGCCGCCCTCGACATCTGCGGCGCCAGCTTCGTCCGCGAGGTCGAGCCGGGCGAGCTCATCGCGATCGACGAGAACGGCCTGCGCACCTCCCGCTTCGCAGAAGCGAAGCCCAAGGGCTGCGTGTTCGAGTACGTCTACCTGGCGCGCCCGGACACCGACATCGCCGGCCGGAACGTGTACCTCTCGCGCGTCGAGATGGGCCGGCGCCTGGCCAAGGAGGCCCCGGTCGAGGCCGACCTGGTGATAGCGACGCCGGAGTCCGGCACGCCCGCCGCGGTCGGATACGCCGAGGCCAGCGGGATCCCGTACGGCTCCGGCCTGGTCAAGAACGCCTACGTCGGCCGGACCTTCATCCAGCCCTCGCAGACGATCCGCCAGCTCGGCATCCGCCTGAAGCTCAACCCCCTCAAGGAAGTCATCCGGGGCAAGCGCCTCGTGGTCGTCGACGACTCGATCGTCCGCGGCAACACCCAGCGCGCGCTGGTCAAGATGCTCCGCGAGGCCGGCGCCGCCGAGGTCCACATCCGGATCTCCTCGCCGCCGGTGAAGTGGCCGTGCTTCTTCGGCATCGACTTCGCCACCCGGGCCGAGCTGATCGCCAACGGCATGACGGTCGACGAGATCGCCACGTCGCTGGGCGCGGACTCGCTCTCGTACATCTCGCTGGACGCGATGATCGAGGCCACGACCATCCAGAAGCCCAACCTCTGCCGTGCCTGCTTCGACGGCGAGTACCCGATGGAGCTGCCCGACCCGCAGCTCCTGGGCAAGCAGCTCCTGGAGAACGAGCTCGCCGGCGGCACGGACGCCGCCGACGCGCTGCGCCGCCCGTAGGGCCCGCGCCTCCCGCTCAACCTGCGCCGGGCCCCTCCTTTGAAGCTTTTCCGGGGGCCCGGCACCACAGCAGTAACGACACGAAAGCTCTCTCCTGTCATGACAGAGAAGACCACCGGTGCCAGCTACGCAGCAGCAGGTGTCGACATCGAAGCGGGAGACCGCGCCGTCGAGCTGATGAAGGAGTGGGTGAAGAAGACGCAGCGTCCCGAGGTCCTCGGCGGCCTCGGCGGTTTCGCCGGCCTCTTCGACGCCTCCGCCCTCAAGCGCTACGAGCGCCCGCTGCTCGCCTCAGCCACCGACGGAGTCGGCACGAAGGTGGACATCGCCCGCCAGATGGGCGTGTACGACACCATCGGCCACGACCTGGTCGCCATGGTCATGGACGACATCGTCGTCTGCGGGGCCGAGCCGCTCTTCATGACCGACTACATCTGCGTCGGCAAGGTGCACCCCGAGCGGGTCGCCGCCATCGTCAAGGGCATCGCCGAGGGCTGTGTCCTCGCCGGCTGCGCCCTCGTCGGCGGCGAGACCGCCGAGCACCCGGGGCTCCTGGGCCCGGACGACTTCGACGTGGCGGGCGCCGGCACCGGTGTCGTCGAGTACGACCGCCTGCTCGGCGCCGATCGCATCCGTACGGGGGACGCCGTCATCGCGATGGCTTCGTCCGGCCTTCACTCGAACGGGTACTCGCTCGTCCGGCACGTCCTCTTCGACCGGGCCAAGATGTCCCTGGAGCAGGAGGTCGCCGAGCTCGGCCGCACCCTCGGCGAGGAGCTGCTGGAGCCCACCAAGATCTACTCGCTGGACTGCCTGGCCCTCACCCGTACGGCCGAGGTCCACGCGTACTCGCACATCACCGGCGGCGGACTCGCGGCGAACCTGGCCCGGGTCATCCCGGACCACCTGCACGCCACGGTCGACCGCTCCACCTGGACTCCCGGAGCCGTCTTCGACCTGGTCGGCAAGGCCGGCAGCGTCGAGCAGCTGGAGCTGGAGAAGACCCTGAACATGGGCGTCGGCATGATGGCCGTGGTCCCGCAGGAGTCGGTGGACGTGGCCCTGACCGTGCTGGCCGACCGGGGCGTCGACGCCTGGGTCGCGGGAGAGATCCTCGACCGGGGTGACCACACCGAGGGCGCGACCCTCACGGGTGCCTACGCGAGCTGAGCAGCACTGAAACCCGGCCCGGGGCAATGCCCTGGACCGGGTTTCAGCTATATGACCTGCTGTGCAGACGCCCTAGGGCGTCAAGCGCCGCGACGCTGTGCCGACGGGCCGGACTCTTCGTCCTCATCGTCGTCGTTGTAGAGAGCCGCGTACTTGGCGTACGGGTCGTCGTCGTCCAGATCGTCATCGACTTCGACCGGCTCGCTGACAGGCAGCGGCTCCGTCGGCGATGCGCCCAGCTCATTGGCCAGACGCGAGAGGTCAGTCCCGCCGCTGTTGTACTTCAGCTGGCGGGCGACCTTTGTCTGCTTGGCCTTGGCCCGGCCGCGCCCCATGGCTCGACCCCCTCGGTGACGGGGCTCGACGGCCCCAGAGTCTGACACGCGTTCATGGTTCGGAGCGGGCTCTCCGTGAAGAGACCGTCCGTAGGGGTTTAACGGTACCTGCTTCCGCGGCCATACGGTACGCCGCCCGCATGACGCGCCCCGGTGCAGAACCAACAAGGCGCCCCGTCCTCGCTGGTCAACCGCGATTTTAACCCTTTCCTGGCGAGCGACCCGCCGAAGCGCAGTGAGTTCCGTCTCGCCGCGCCCCGGCGGGCCGCCCAAGGGTCCCCCGGAAGGGTCAGACCGCGCGGGCGGCGCGGGCGTCCGCCATCCGCTGCTCGGCGATCCGGTCGGCCGCCGCGGCCGGCGGGATGCCGTCCGTCTTCGCGCGAGCAAAGATCTCCAGGGTGGTGTCGAAGATCTTCGTGGCCTTGGCCTTGCAGCGGTCGAAGTCGAAACCGACCAGCTCGTCGGCGACCTGGATCACGCCGCCCGCGTTGACCACGTAGTCCGGGGCGTAGAGGATCCCGCGGTCTTCGAGGTCCTTCTCGATGCCCGGGTGGGCGAGCTGGTTGTTGGCCGCGCCGCAGACGATCCGGGCGGTCAGGGCCGGCACCGACTCGTCGTTCAGGGCGCCGCCCAGCGCGCAGGGGGCGTAGATGTCCAGGCCGGGAACGCGGATCAGCGCGTCCGTGTCGAGGACCGCCGTGACCTTGCCCGGGTGCTTCTCGAGGATCCGGCGTACGGATTCTTCCCGTACGTCCGTGATCACGACCTCGGCGCCGTCCGCCAGCAGGTGCTCGACCAGGTAGTGGCCGACCTTGCCGACACCCGCCACGCCGACCTTGCGGCCGCGCAGGGTCGGGTCGCCCCACAGGTGCTGGGCGCTGGCGCGCATGCCCTGGAAGACACCGAAGGCGGTGAGCACCGAGGAGTCGCCCGCGCCGCCGTTCTCGGGGGAGCGGCCGGTGGCCCACCGGGTCTCGCGGGCCACGATGTCCATGTCGGCGACGTAGGTGCCGACGTCGCAGGCGGTGACGTACCGACCGCCGAGGGACTCCACGAACCGGCCGTAGGCCAGGAGCAGTTCCTCGGACTTGATGACGTCAGGGTCGCCGATGATCACGGCCTTGCCGCCGCCGAGGTCGAGACCGGCGAGGGCGTTCTTGTACGACATGCCGCGCGAGAGGTTGAGCGCGTCCATGACGGCCTCCTCGTCGGAGGCGTACGCGTGGAAGCGCGTACCGCCGAGGGCGGGGCCCAGAGCGGTGGAGTGGATCGCGATGACGGCCTTGAGGCCTGTGGCTCGGTCCTGGCACAGCACGACTTGCTCGTGGCCGCCCTGCTCCGTACGGAACAGGGTGTGCAGGACGCCGTCGGTCATTTCGGTCACGGTGGTGACTCCCATGGAAGAGATGCGGCGGAATGACGCCCGCCCTGCGGGTGGGGGAGGGCGTGCTGGGAGCAGAGTAAGACCTGCGGGGCGTGCGTAGGTGACCTGTCCGGAGATCGGAACACTCCCGGGGGACGGGCGGCCCCGGCCGGCCCGGCAACAGGGGTCCCGGAGGTGAGCCGGGCCGCCGGGAGGGGCAGTACGAGAGCGTGAGCGAATCCCCTCCTTCCGCGCGCTCGGCGCCGACCGTTCCGTACGCCTCCTACCTGCGCGTCTACGAGCCACTGGCGGCTTTCCCCGAGGCGGAGCGCGCGCACTGGGCCGACTACGCCCGGCGCGGGCCCGCCCCGACCGCGCAGGACGAACTGCGCAGGTCCCTCACGGACTTGGTACGGGTGCCCGTGGTGGGGGTGCCGGCGCACGAGAGCGCGGACGCCTTCACCGCCGAGGTCGACGGGGTGCTGCTGGTCTGCCCGTGGCGGACCAGGCTGCGCGGCTGGCTGGCGCTCCAGGAGCTGGTCGAGTCGTTCCCGGGCCCGGTGCTGGACGCGGCGCTCCCGCCGGGCGAGCGCCGGCGGGCGGCGGAGGAGTACGAGCGCTGGCGCGAGCGGAACCCGGACGCCCGCCCCTGGATCCGTACCGGGGTGTGGCAGGTGCCCCTGCGCTGGTTCGTCCTGGTGGCCGAGGAGGAGCGGGAGTACCTGCCGGGCGAGCGGCTGCGCTACCGGACGCCGATGGTGCAGGCGCGGCGACGCCTCGCGCGGGCGCTGCGGACGCTGCGGGAGGCGGAGGGCTACGGGGCGCTCGCGGACGGTCTGGTGGAGGTGGGGAGCTGGCTGGAGGAGTTCCACCCGCGGTCGATGGTCGAACTGGATTACGGCGGACTGCTGCACGCACTGCCGGCGGCCGGGCTGGCGGAGGACCGGTCGGCCGGGGAACTGGCGGCCGGCATCGCCGCCTTGCGGGCGGGCGATGCCCGCGGGGCGGCCGAGGCGTACGGGGTGCTGGCGGACCGGTGGCGGTCGGTCCGGGAGAGGCTGTTCGCGAATTAGTCCGAGAGAGCGGATCATGCTGCGACGGGTCGCGGGGGATCCGTCCGTACCCCTGCGTATCGGCCGATCGGTCATAAATCGCTGATCAGAGGCCTGAAGATGGCATTTGGGACGTAGTTCCAGGACCTTCGTCCCGATACGGGCCATTGGCCCAAGGGTGACGGACCGCACTATCTACACCCTTGCGCCCTTCCCCTACCCTCGTGCCAAAATAGGACAAGGAGTCCGGGGAGGGTTCCTTCCGTCCAACTAAGGGCGGAATGCTCGGCATTGCGCTCTACGGGGGGTCTGACGACTCCTGATCGCTCTGTGACTGATCGTTACAGTGGGGTGACTGTCCGTTATGGGACGGTCCATCGGCTTCCGCCGCTGATGAACACCTCGGAGGGCAATTCCGTCGGTTTGGCCCTTGGGGCTGGACAGATGGTGTAGTTGTAGTGCCGAGGACAAGCCGTTCGTCCTATAACCGACTCGGCCCGCGTGTGTCCATTTCGGGCAACGCGGGCCAAGGTGCAGAATTTAGAGGAAAGAACCGAGATGGTTCGGTTCTCCCGAGGAGGCCGCTCATGACCGCTCGCACCCCTGATGCCGAGCCGCTGCTGACCCCGGCTGAGGTTGCCACGATGTTCCGCGTGGACCCGAAGACGGTCACCCGTTGGGCCAAGGCTGGCAAGCTCACGTCCATCCGCACCCTGGGTGGACACCGCCGTTACCGCGAGGCCGAGGTTCGCGCCCTGCTTGCGGGAATTCCGCAGCAGCGCAGCGAGGCCTGAGGTTTCGCGACACCCCGCTTTAACGGGTTTGTCGGGTCCCCCAATCCGATGAAACCCACATAGCTTCAAACGACCGGACCTGCCCCAACAGGTTCTCGGTCGTTCGATCGCGCTGGACTCCGCCGGGTCCAGCGCGATCTTTTTTATGCCCAGGCCGGGGCGGTTCGGACAGGTGCGCGGGCTACTGGCGAGTTGGGTGCCATTGCACATATTAAATCGACCGCGCGTAGGGGTGCGATAAATGTGCGCGTCTCAAAAACTCATACGGTGACTCCCGTCACAGATGATCACTCTTGTATTTCCGGCAATGCACCCCGTATGGGGACGCGCGCGGTCGGGCGCATCATGCGAAAGGGGGATTCTCGGGACGGCCGCCGACGGCTCACGAGGACGTGAGGAGCCGGGAAGGACACCCCGGAGCCCCCAGGGGTGCCCGAGGACCCTCAACAGCCCCTGAGGGGCCCTGGGAGCCCGCGCCCCGCCCCGCGCTCGGCCCTGCGCCCCGCCCTGCGCCCCGCTCCGTGGGGCGGTGCCGGGCCGCCCCACGGTTGTCTGCCAACGCGTCAGGGCCCGTATCCCTTGCGGGATACGGGCCCTGACGTTGTTGCGATCCTGACGGGACTTGAACCCGCGACCTCCACCTTGACAGGGTGGCGAGCTAACCAACTGCTCCACAGGACCTTGATGCGCAGCCTTTCGGCGTGCTGCGAATCAGACTGTACAGCAGCTCAGGGGGTGCGGTCGAACCCGCTCAGGGGGCGGCCGCGTCCACCGCCTTCACGATCCGCTTGTCCGAGATCGGGTAGGCCGTCCCGAGGGCGTGCGCGAAGTAGCTGACGCGCAGCTCCTCGATCATCCAGCGGATGTCCGTGACCGCGGCCGGCACCGGCCGCCCCTTGGGCAACTGCTCCAGCAGCCAGGCGTACTCGTCCTGCATCTCGTGGACCTTTTCCATGCGCGTGGTGTCGCGCTGGACGCCCGTCGGCATCTGCTGCAGGCGCCGGTCCGCCGCCACCAGGTAGCGCATCAGGTCCGGCAGCCTGCGCAGCCCGGTGAGCGTGACGAAGCCGGCCGGCATGAGGGCCGCCAGCTGCGTCTTCACGTCCTGGATGTTGGCGACCAGCGCCAGGCTGTTCGTGGCCTTCAGGCGGCGCTCACAGGCCTGCCAGGCCGCCAGTACCTGCTGCACCTGGCCGACGGTGCGCACGGTCGTGTCCACCAGGTCCGCGCGGACGGCCTCGTAGAGCGTGCGGAAGCCCGCCTCGTCCCAGGCCGGCCCGCCGTGGTCGGCGATCAGCTTGTCGGTCGCCGCCGTCGCGCAGTCGTCGAACAGCGCCTGGATGGAACCGTGCGGGTTCCTGGACAGGGCCAGCTTCTGCTGGTTGGTGAGGTGGTCCGAGGCGAACTTCGCCGGATTCACGGGGATGTTCAGCAGGATCAGGCGCCGGGTGCCCAGCCACATCGCCTGCTGCTGCTCGGCCTCCGTGTCGAAGAGCCGTACGGAGACACTGGTGCCCTCGTCCACGAGCGCCGGGTAGGCCTTCACCGGCTGGCCGGCCCGCCGGGTCTCGAAGACCTTGGTCAGCGTCCCGATGGTCCAGTCGGTCAGCCCGGTGCGCTCCACCGACTCCCCGCCCGCCCGCTCGGCGGTGGCCGCGGCGGCCTTGGACAGCGCCTGGCGGGCCTTGGGCTTCAGCTTCAGCCGCAGGGCCTCCAGGTCCTTGTCCTCGGCGATCTTCTTGCGGCGCTCGTCGACGATCCGGAAGGTGATCTTCAGGTGGTCCGGGATCCGGGTCAGGTCGAAGTCCTCGGCCGAGACCGGCACCCCCACCATCCGCTGCAGCTCGCGCGCCAGCGTGACGGGCAGCGGCTCCTGCAGGGGCGTCGCCGTCGCGAGGAAGCGCGTCGCGAAGTTCGGCGCGGGCACGTAGTGCCGGCGGATCGGCTTCGGGAGGGACCGGATGAGCTCGGTGACGACCTCCTCCCGCAGGCCCGGGATCTGCCAGTCGAAGCCCTCTTCGGTGACCTGGTTCAGCACCTGGAGCGGGATGTGCACGGTCACGCCGTCCGCGTCCGCGCCCGGCTCGAACTGGTAGGTCACCCGGAACTTCAGCTGCCCCTGGCGCCAGGTGTCCGGGTAGTCGGCCTTGGTGACCCCGGCCGCCTTCTCGGTCAGCAGCATCTCGCGCTCGAAGTCGAGGAGTTCGGGCTCCTCGCGCTTCTTGTGCTTCCACCAGGAGTCGAAGTGGGCCCCGGACACGACGTGTTCGGGAATCCGCTGGTCGTAGAAGTCGAAGAGGGTCTCGTCGTCCACCACGATGTCGCGGCGCCGCGCCCGGTTCTCCAGCTCCTCCACCTCGGTGAGGAGCTTGCGGTTGTCGGCGTAGAACTTGTGGTGCGTCCGCCAGTCACCCTCGACCAGCGCGTTGCGGATGAACAGCTCGCGCGAGACCTCGGGGTCGATCCGGCCGTAGTTGATCTTCCGCTGCGCCACGATCGGCACGCCGTACAGCGTGACCTTCTCGTACGCCATCACGGCCGCCTGGTCCTTCTCCCAGTGCGGCTCGCTGTACGTGCGCTTGATCAGGTGCTGAGCCAGCGGCTCGACCCACTCGGCCTCCACCTTGGCGTTGACCCGCGCCCACAGCCGCGAGGTCTCCACCAGCTCCGCCGACATCAGGAACCTCGGCTGCTTCTTGAAGAGCGCCGAGCCCGGGAAGATCGCGAACTTGGCGCCGCGGGCTCCCAGGTACTCGTTCTTGTCCGTGTCCTTCAGGCCGATGTGCGAGAGCAGACCGGCCAGGAGGGAGATGTGGACGCTGGTCTCCGGGGCGTCCGCCTCGTTGACGTGGATGCCCATCGTCTTGGCGACCGTACGCAGCTGGGAGTAGATGTCCTGCCATTCGCGGATGCGCAGGAAGTTGAGGTACTCCTGCTTGCACATCCGGCGGAAGGAAGAGGAGCCGCGCTCCTTCTGCTGCTCGCGGATGTAGCGCCACATGTTCAGGAACGACAGGAAGTCGCTGGTCTCGTCCTTGAAGCGGGCGTGCTGCTGGTCCGCCTGGGTCTGCTTGTCCGAGGGGCGCTCGCGCGGGTCCTGGATGGACAGGGCCGCCGCGATGACCATGACCTCGCGGACGCAGTTGTTCTTGTCGGCCTCCACGACCATGCGGGCCAGGCGCGGGTCGACGGGCAGCTGGGAGAGTTTGCGGCCCATCTGCGTCAGCCGCTTCTTCGGGTCCTTCTCCGACGGGTCCAGGGCCCCGAGCTCCTGGAGGAGCTGGACGCCGTCGCGGATGTTGCGGTGGTCCGGCGGGTCGATGAAGGGGAACTTCTCGATCTCGCCGAGGCCGGCCGCGGTCATCTGGAGGATGACGGAGGCCAGGTTCGTGCGCAGGATCTCGGCGTCCGTGAACTCCGGGCGGGCGTTGAAGTCGTCCTCGGAGTAGAGCCGGATGCAGATGCCGTCGCTGGTACGGCCACAGCGGCCCTTGCGCTGGTTGGCGCTGGCCTGCGAGATCCGCTCGATCGGCAGCCGCTGGACCTTGGTGCGGTGGCTGTAGCGGGAGATCCGGGCGTTGCCCGGGTCGATCACGTACTTGATGCCGGGGACGGTCAGGGAGGTCTCGGCGACGTTGGTCGCGAGAACGATCCTTCGGCCCGTGTGCTGCTGGAAGACGCGGTGCTGCTCGGCGTGCGAGAGGCGGGCGTAGAGCGGGAGCACCTCGGTGAAGCGGAGCTTCTTCTTGATCAGGGCGTCCGCCGTGTCGCGGATCTCGCGCTCTCCCGAGAGGAAGACCAGGATGTCGCCCGGCCCCTCGGCCTGGAGCTCGTCGACGGCGTCGCAGATCGCGGTGATCTGGTCACGGTCGCTGTCGTCGCCCTCCTCCTCGAGGAGCGGGCGGTAGCGGACCTCCACCGGATAGGTGCGTCCGCTGACCTCGACGATCGGGGCGTTGCCGAAGTGCCGGGAGAAACGCTCCGGGTCGATGGTCGCCGAGGTGATCACGACCTTCAGGTCGGGACGCTTCGGCAGCAGCTGGGAGAGGTAGCCCAGCAGGAAGTCGATGTTCAGGGACCGCTCGTGCGCCTCGTCGATGATGATCGTGTCGTACGCACGCAGCTCGCGGTCCGTCTGGATCTCGGCGAGCAGGATGCCGTCGGTCATCAGCTTCACGAAGGTCGCGTCCTGGTCCACCTGGTCGGTGAAGCGGACCTTCCAGCCGACCGTCCGGCCGATCTCGGACTTCAGCTCCTCGGCGATGCGTTCCGCGACCGTGCGGGCGGCGATCCGGCGCGGCTGGGTGTGCCCGATCATCCCCCGGACGCCGCGGCCCAGCTCCATACAGATCTTGGGGATCTGCGTGGTCTTGCCCGAGCCGGTCTCGCCCGCGACGATCACGACCTGGTGGTCGCGTATCGCCTCGGCGATCTCGTCCTTCTTCTGGCTGACGGGCAGGTTCTCGGGATACGTGACCTCCGGCATCCGCGAGGCACGGCCGGCCAGTCGCGCGGCGGCCTTCTCGGCCTCCGCGGCGATCTCGTCGAGCACGGCCTGCTGGGCCTCGGGCTTGCGGATGCGGCGGGCGCCTTCGAGGCGGCGGCCGAGGCGGTGCGCGTCACGGAGGGAGATCTCACCGAGAAGCGTCTGCAGGGCGGCGAAGGAAGTAGACATACCTGGTCGAGGATCTCACCTGGTCCCGCCGGGTGGCGAACGCATTTGTGCCCCTCCCCGTACCATTTCGGGACGAGTCCCCCAGTCGTGCGAGTGAGAGGCAGCCCACCGTGTCCCGCCGCCGCCGTACGTGGTGCCTGCTGGCAGCCGTACTCGCGATCCTGCTGGGCACCGCCGCCCCTGCCACCGCACTGGCCGGACCGGCCGGCGCCGGCCCCGGCGCGCGGCCGGCTGCCGCTCCGGCCCGGGTGATCGCCTCGGACGCGCAGCAGGGGCCCGCCTGTGCCCCCGGCGCCCCGGACCGCGGGGGCGTGCCCGCCGTGCCCGTGCGCGCCGTCGGGGACCAGGCACAGCTTCCGCCGGGTGCGCCGGCGCCCGAGGGGACGCGCCCGTACCGGCCGATACCCGTACGGATCCTCGTACGCGGGCCCGACCGGGCGGCGCCCGGGCCGGTGGAGCTGTCCGTGATGCGGGTCTAGGAGGACCGGTCCCCCGCGCCGGTCCCGCCTCGTCACCCGTAGCCCTGGAGCACCCGTATGTCTTCTTCCCCTTCCTCCCGTCCTTCCCGTTCCTCCCGCCGGCCCCTGCTGATCTCCGCCGGGGTCGCCCTCGCCGCCGTCACCCTCGGGGTCGTGTCGTGGCAGGCCACCGCGCCCGCGGACAAGCCCGCCCGGTCCGTCTCGGCGTCCGCGCCCCAGGCGGATCCCGCAGCGGAGCTGAAGGCGCTCGCCCGCCGCGAAGCCGGCGACAAGCTCGCGCTCGGCCGCGCCGACGCGCCCGTCGTCCTGATCGAGTACTCCGACTTCAAGTGCGGCTACTGCGGGAAGTTCGCCCGGGACACCGAGCCCGAGCTGGTGAAGAAGTACGTCCAGGACGGCACCCTGCGCATCGAGTGGCGCAACTTCCCGATCTTCGGGGCGGACTCCGAGACCGCCGCGAAGGCCGCCTGGGCGGCGGGGCAGCAGGACCGGTTCGAGCAGTTCCACGCGGCCGCGTACGCCGAGGGCGCCAAGGAGAAGGGCTTCGGCGAGGCGCGCCTCGCGGAGCTGGCCGAGCAGGCCGGGGTCCCCGACCTGGAGCGCTTCAAGAAGGACATGGCCGGCGAGGAGGCCGCCGCGGCGCTGCGCAAGGACCAGGACGAGGGCTACCGCATCGGCGTCAGCTCCACCCCGTCCTTCCTCGTCAACGGTCAGCCGATCGCCGGAGCCCAGCCCCTCGCCGCCTTCACGGCCGCCATCGCCAAGGCCAAGGCAGCCGCGGCGGCGCAGCGATGACCGACATCGGCTACCTGGCCGCCCTGCTCGGCGGGCTCCTCGCCCTGCTCAGCCCGTGCAGCGCCCTGCTGCTCCCGGCCTTCTTCGCCTATTCCATCGACTCGGCCTCCCGGCTGCTGGCACGGACCGGCATCTTCTACGCGGGCCTCGCGACCACCCTCGTCCCGCTGGGGGCGGCCTCCTCGACCGCCGGCCGGTTCTTCCACGGCAACCGCGACACGCTGGTCCTCGCCGGCGGCTGGCTGATCATCGCGCTCGGCCTCGCCCAGATCCTCGGCCTCGGCTTCGCCTCCCGGCGCATCTCCGAGCTGTCGGGGCGGATCCGCCCGACGACCGCCGTGTCGGTGTACGCCCTCGGCGCGGTCTACGGCCTCGCCGGCTTCTGCGCCGGCCCGATCCTGGGCAGCGTCCTGACCGTGGCGGCGGTCAGCGGCAGCCCGGTCTACGGAGGCCTGCTGCTGGCCGTGTACGCGCTCGGGATGGCCGTACCGCTCTTCGTGCTGGCCCTGCTGTGGGAACGCTTCGAGCTGGGCGGGCGCCGCTGGCTGCGCGGCCGGGCCTTCACGCTGGGCCGCTTCGAGCTGCACACCACGTCCGCCCTGTCCGGGCTGTTCTTCATCGCGCTCGGCGCGCTGTTCCTCGTCTTCGACGGGGCGAGCGCGCTGCCGGGGCTGCTCGACGTGGACGATTCGTTCGCGGTGGAGCAGTGGGTCCGCTCCCTGACGGGCGGGGTCCCGGACTGGGCGCTGCTCGGGCTGGTCGCGGCGGGAGCGGCGGCCTTCGGCCTGGTGCAGTGGCGCCGCCGGTCCAGCCCCACCGGTGAGGCCGGGTAACGCAGGAAGGCCCCGTCCGATGGACGGGGCCTTCCGTTTGTGGCTGGGGCCGGGGTCGAACCGGCGACCTATCGCTTTTCAGGCGATCGCTCGTACCAACTGAGCTACCCAGCCACGAAACCGTTTCCGGCTTCAGCGATCCTGACGGGACTTGAACCCGCGACCTCCACCTTGACAGGGTGGCGAGCTAACCAACTGCTCCACAGGACCTTGCAGTGTGCGAGACCAAGTCTTGCACACGGTAATGCGTACCCCCAACGGGATTCGAACCCGTGCTACCGCCTTGAAAGGGCGGCGTCCTGGGCCACTAGACGATGAGGGCTAAAGGCCCGCCGGGCACTTTCCAGCGCGTCGGGGACGTGAGAAGCATATGGGATCCGGGGAGCTATCGCCAAAACGGTTTCTCCCCCGCCAGGGGGAGGGGCCCCCACCGGAGGGACAATGACCGCGTGCTGGAGATGACGCGCGAGGAGTTCGAAGAGCTCGTCGCAGAGGCCCTGGACCGGATTCCGCCGGAGCTGACGCGGCTGATGGACAACGTGGCGGTGTTCGTCGAGGACGAGCCGCCCGCCGACGACCCCGAGCTGCTCGGCTTCTACGAGGGGACCCCGCTGACCGACCGCGGCGAGTGGTACGCCGGGGTGCTGCCGGACCGGATCACCATCTACCGGAACCCCACCTTGCGGATGTGCGAGGACCGGGAGAGCGTGGTCGCCGAGACGGAGGTCACCGTGGTGCACGAGATCGCCCACCACTTCGGGATCGACGACGAGCGGCTGCACGCGCTGGGCTACGGATGACCCGGCCGGTCGAGGGTTCCGAGGCGATCGACCCGGACGTCGACCTCCACGTCCCCGCGCAGGCGGCCGAGCCGCAGGGCCGGGTGCTCGCGGCGGTGGCGGCCGGCGGGGCGATCGGGGCATCGGCCCGGTACGGGGTCTCCCTGCTGTGGCCGGCCGCCGGGCCCGGGGCCTTCCCGTGGGCGATCTTCTGGATCAACACGGGCGGGTGCGCGCTGATCGGCGTGCTGATGGTGCTGATCGGCGAGGGCGGGCGCCGGGCGCACCCGCTGGTGCGGCCCTTCGCCGGGACCGGGGTGCTCGGCGGGTTCACCACCTTCTCGGCCTACGCCGTGGACTCCTCGCGGCTCCTGGACGAGGGGGAGGCGGGGGTCGCGCTGGCGTACGCCGGGCTCACGGTGGTGGCGGCGCTGGGCGCGGTGTGGGCGGCCGTCTCGGTGACGCGGTGGGCGGTCCGCGGCCCTTCCCGGGGGCGGGCGGGCCGCCGGTGAACTGGCTGATCGTGGTCGCGGGGGCAGCCGTCGGCGCCCCGCTGCGCTACCTGACGGACCGTGCGGTGCAGGCCCGGCACGACGCCGTCTTCCCCTGGGGCACGCTCGTGGTCAACGCGGCCGCCTGCCTGGCGCTCGGCGCGCTGGCCGGCGCGGCCCTGGCCGGTGCCTCCTCCGCGCGGCTGGACCTGCTGCTGGGGACCGGGCTGTGCGGGGCGCTGAGCACGTACTCGACGTTCTCGTACGAGACCCTGCGGCTGGCCGAGAGCGGCCGGGCCTTCCTGGCGGGGGCGAACGTGGCGGTATCGGTGCTGGTTGGGCTGGGCGCCGTACACCTCGGGTCACAGGTGGCGCGGCAGCTGTTCGGCTGAGGGCGTGTCTCTTACGGGTCAAAGGGAGTTGGGCACATTGACCCGCTCATGCGGACCCTCACCCCTCAGGCTCCGGAGGTGCCCCCGTGCGCCATTTGTCCGCTTCCCTCCGACTGGCCGTCACCGCGCTCGCGGTCGCGGCGACGGCCGGCTGCATGAGCGTCGGCGAGGACGCGGCGAAGCCCGGGCCCTCCTCCTCCGCTGACCGCAAGGGCGGCCCCGGAGCGGCGGGAGGCGCGGCCGCCGGGCGGGGCTCCGGGATCCACGGCAACGGGCACGGCACGAAGGACGGTACGGGGAGCCCCGACGGCGCGCCCAAGGAGGACGGCAAGGTCTCCGGCGCGACCGGGGGCTCGCCCAGCCCGGGCGCGCCGAGCGCCGGTCCGGGAGCGCCGTCCCCGTCGGCGGGACCGGGCGGCGGGGCGGGCGGACAGGGCCCGCAGCAGCCGCCCGCGGGGGGCTCGGGCGGAGCGGGTGGCTCCGGTTCCGGGGGTTCGGGAGGCTCGGGCGGCTCCGGCGGATCGGGCGGTGGGCAGCAGACGACCGGGCCGATCCCGGAACCGTCCCCTTCTGCGACCCCGCCTGTGACGGAAACCACTCCCCCGGTGCCCCCGCAGCCGGACCCGTCCACCTCGCCCGCACCGCAGTCGTAACCCGGCCGCGGCCGCCTCCCGCCGAGGTTCCCTCCCCTTCGCGCCTGCCGACCGGTCGGGTGTCCTCGCAGGTCAGAGCCACTTCGGGTGGGACGACTTGCCAGACCCGGGGGAGGGTGCGTATGGTTATAGATCGTTTGATCCCATTGCCCGGCGCCGAATCCGAAGAGCGCCGTGTGGCGCGTACTCTCCCTAGCCGTGGCTGACCGCATTGAGGCGGTCGATTTGCGATTCACGGAGTTTGGGCGCGTGCCGAGACTCCGGAAGGTTTCGCATTTCGCATGTCCATTTCCAGTTCTGACCGTTCCGTCATGCCCGAGAACGACTCCCGCGAGATCGTCGACGCTGCCCCGGCCTTCGTGGCCGACGAGGCCGTCGAGACCATCGAGGCGGACGGGGCCATCGAGTCCCTCGAGGACTCCAACGACTTCGACGAGGACGGCGACTCCGACGTCGACGCCGAGCCCTCCGTCACCTTCGGCGACCTCGGTCTGCCGGAGGGCGTCGTGCGCAAGCTCGCGCAGAACGGCGTCACCACGCCCTTCCCGATCCAGGCCGCGACCATCCCGGACGCCCTGGCCGGCAAGGACATCCTCGGCCGTGGCCGCACCGGCTCCGGCAAGACCCTCTCCTTCGGTCTGCCGACCCTGGCCTCGCTGGCCGGCGGCTTCACCGAGAAGAAGAAGCCCCGCGCGATCATCCTCACGCCGACCCGTGAGCTCGCGATGCAGGTCGCGGACGCCCTCCAGCCCTACGGCGACGTGCTCGGCCTGAAGATGAAGGTCGTCTGCGGCGGCACCTCCATGAGCAACCAGATCTACGCCCTGGAGCGCGGGGTCGACGTCCTCGTCGCCACGCCGGGCCGTCTGCGCGACATCATCAACCGCGGCGCCTGCTCCCTCGAGAACGTCAAGATCGCCGTCCTCGACGAGGCCGACCAGATGGCCGACCTGGGCTTCCTGCCCGAGGTCACCGAGCTGCTCGACCAGATCCCCGGCGGCGGCCAGCGCATGCTCTTCTCCGCCACCATGGAGAACGAGATCGGCACCCTGGTCAAGCGCTACCTGTCCAACCCCGTCACGCACGAGGTCGACAGCGCGCAGGGCAACGTCACGACCATGACGCACCACGTCCTCGTCGTGAAGCCGAAGGACAAGGCGCCGGTCACGGCCGCCATCGCCGCCCGCAAGGGCCGCACCATCATCTTCGTCCGCACCCAGCTGGGCGCCGACCGCATCGCCGAGCAGCTCGTCGAGGCCGGCGTGAAGGCCGACGCGCTGCACGGCGGCATGACGCAGGGTGCCCGTACCCGCGTCCTCGCCGACTTCAAGGACGGCTACGTCAACGCGCTCGTCGCCACCGACGTCGCCGCCCGCGGCATCCACGTCGACGGCATCGACCTGGTGCTGAACGTGGACCCGGCCGGCGACCACAAGGACTACCTGCACCGCTCGGGCCGTACCGCCCGCGCCGGCAAGTCGGGTGTCGTGGTCTCCCTGGCCCTGCCGCACCAGCGCCGCCAGATCTTCCGCCTGATGGAGGACGCGGGCGTGGACGCCTCGCGCCACATCGTCCAGGGCGCCGGCGCCTTCGAGCCCGAGGTCGCCGAGATCACCGGTGCGCGTTCGCTGACCGAGGTCCAGGCCGATTCCGCGAACAACGCCGCCAAGCAGGCCGAGCGCGAGGTCGCCGAGCTCACCAAGCAGCTGGAGCGCCTGTCGCGCCGTGCCGTGGAGCTGCGCGAGGAGGCCGACCGCCTGGTCGCCCGCTCCGCGCGTGAGCGTGGCGAGGACCCCGAGGCCGCTGTCGCCGAGGTGGCCGAGGCCGCCGAGGCCGAGGTCGCGGCTGCCGCCGCTGCCGCTGCCGCCGAGCTGGCCGCGCAGGAGCGCCGCGAGGAGCAGCGCGCCCAGCGCGACGACCGCGGCAACTTCGAGCGCCGCGACAACCGCGGCGGCGACCGTGGCGGTGACCGTGGTGGCTTCCGCCGCGACGACCGTGGCGACCGCGGTGGCGACCGTGGCGGCTTCCGCCGCGACGACCGTGGTGACCGTGGTGGCGACCGTGGCGGCTTCCGCCGTGACGACCGTCCGTCGGGCGGTTTCCGTTCCGGTGGTGACCGTCCGTCGGGTGGTGGTTTCCGCCGTGACGACCGTCCCTCGGGTGGCTTCAACCGCGACGACCGTGGTGGCGACCGTGGCGGCTTCCGCCGTGACGACCGTCCGTCCGGTGGTTTCCGTTCCGGTGGTGACCGTCCGTCGGGTGGTGGTTTCCGTCGTGACGACCGTCCCTCGGGTGGCTTCAACCGCGATGACCGTGGTGGCGACCGTGGCGGCTTCCGCCGCGACGACCGCCCGTCCGGTGGCTTCAACCGTGACGACCGCCCCTCCGGCGGCTTCCGCTCCGGTGGCGGCGACCGTCCGTTCAACCGCGACCGTCGTGACGACCGTCCCTCCGGTGGCTTCCGCTCCGGCGGCGCCGGCGACCGCCCGTACGGCCGCCGCGACGACCACCGCCCGTCGGGCTCCGGTTCCACCGGCTCCTTCGGCGGCCGCCGCGACGACAAGCCGCGCTGGAAGCGCAACGGCTGATCCAGGCCTGAGCTGAACCACTGACAGGGCCCCCACGACACCGTCGTGGGGGCCCTGTTGCGTCTCCGGCCGACGGACGACAGGCCGGTAGCGGGATACCCGATCGGCTGACCGGCGCTGTCCGGCTATGCTCTGGGGTGAGCACCTGGAGGGCCATTAGCTCAATTGGCAGAGCAGCGGACTTTTAATCCGTTGGTTGTCGGTTCGAGTCCGACATGGCCTACCGCTCAGAACGAAGCGCCCCACCCGGAGTTGCCGGGTGGGGCGCTTCGTCGTGCGCGGGGTGATCAGGCCGAGGTGGCACGGCGGCGGCGGGCGCCGAGCCAGGCGGCGGCCGCGCCGAGGGCCACCAGGGCGGCGGCCAGGCCCGCGTAGAGGCCCGTGGCCGAGCCGGCCCCGGTGGAGGCCAGGGAGCCGGTGGCCGAGCCCGTGGTGGTGGTCAGGCTGGTGTTGCCCGTGGCGGCGGCGGCCGAGGAGGAGGTGGCCGCGGCCGGCTGCACCGAGGTGGTGGAAGACGGGACCTTGGAGGGCGTGGGGGACGGCGTCGAGGACGGCGCAGGCTCCACGATCGGCTTGAGCGGGAACGTCATCTCATTGCCCTCGAACGGGTAGGTGTTGCCCTCCGCGAGGCTGACCGCCGACTCCATCGTGATCATGGTCTTCTTCGTGAGCTGCGTGTCCTTGCCCAGGCTGACCCGCAGCGGGAGGGTCCGGATGCCGGCTGCGGCGCCGAAGCCCTTGGGGATCCGGGGGAGCTCGTAGCGGTTGGACTCACCCTTCAGGTCCTGCCAGCGGCCGTCGATCAGGGCCTGGGGCCGGAAGTCGGCCTTTTCGGTGCCCGGGTGCGTCAGGGTGAGCGAGGTCGCGAGGGCGCTGCCGAAGGTGCCGTCGCCCGTGGCCTGGTAGTTCAGGTCCAGGTACGCGCGCTGGTCCTGGCCGTCCTTGCCGGAGTCGACCTGCTTGAACCAGGTCTTCAGCTCGCCCGACTTGATCTGCGGGTCGACCTTGAAGACGTGCGAGTCCATGGCGCCGGGCGCCACCGAGGAGTTGGAGCTGGCGGCGGTGAACTTGAAGTCGCCGTCGTTGGTCGGGTAGTTCGCGCCGAGGCCGACGGTGACCTTCCAGGTCATCTTGCCGTTCGCGGGGATGTCGAAGCCGGCCCCCTGGTCCGCGCCGGAGACCGGGTAGAACAGGCCCTGCCAGCCGCCGTCCTGCTGGCCGACCGAGTACGTGGTCGCCGGCGCGTCCACCGCGTCGACCTTGAAGACGACGTCGCCGCGGTTCAGCGGGCTCGCACCGGTCGGGTCCACCAGCATCCACGGCTTGTACGTGACGGGCTTGCCGGTCGGGTTCTTCACCGTCAGCTCGAAGGCCTCGGCGGTCCCGCCGCGGGTCAGCGGACCGCTGGGAACGGGGGCACTCATCTCCGTACGCAGCACGGGCTGGGCCTCGGCGGCGGTCGCGGCAGTAGTGGAAAGCGGCAGCAGAGTGGTGACGACGCCGGCGACGACTGCGATGGCGGCTGCGGTGCGAACGGACATGGTGGACTCCCCCCAGGAATCACAAGGGCAACGGCAGAGCGCCGGGCCGGAAGGTGTGGTCGGTGCCGCCCGGCCGGTTCGTGTTCCCCCTGGCCTTGGCGACAGGTGAATCTTCACCCGGGGGTGGTCCGGGAACCATCCCCGTTGTGTCACCGCCGCGCAACAGAGATGATCTTGGCTCGCCGGCGCTCTGTCCGGGGTGGGTTTTAAGGCTCTGACCTGCGGTGATGGTGGTACAGGGGGTGGGCCGGCGGTTAATTGGCGGAAGGCTGTCCCCGGATGGCGTAGAGTTGGGTTTACCGACGCGGGGTGGAGCAGCTCGGTAGCTCGCTGGGCTCATAACCCAGAGGTCGTAGGTTCAAATCCTGCCCCCGCTACTCAGTACGAAGGCCCGGTTCCCTTGGGGGAACCGGGCCTTCGTCGTGTTTCGCCTGCGGCGGCGCGTCCCCAGAGGATGCGTGACGGTGTGTGAGGCACAGTGCGCTCTGCGCAAGGGATATGACGAGTCGTCACCTTGCTTGTGTGGCCGACGGGATGGCTGAGACTGGCGATTTTTGCCCCGGTTCATTCCTTTTTGATGGTAAAAGCGCAGGCCGGAGGTCATCGGGGAGTGGCCGATTGGTGTGAACGATCAATCGCAACAGCTTGGAATCACTCCCCCGCGTCTATTACCTTTCGATAACGCAGCGCGGTCGTCCCAGCCGTCGCAAGTGGCGGCGCCGTGCGCGTGCGTGTCCATGAGGAGTGTGCCCCGGTGGCCTCCAACTTGCCTGCCCCCGAAGGCATCGAGACCGAGGAGCCGCCAACCGCGGGTGCCTGGGGCGAGTGGAATCCCACCGAGGATTCGGTCCGCCCGGTCCGCGGCAAGCACCGAGTGGCCAAGCAGCGCGGGGGACTTGCCCGCAGCTCCACCGTGCTCGGGGTCGGCGTGATCGCGGCCGTCGGCGCGGGGGGCATCGCCTCGGCGCAGGACCGGCCGCAGATCGCGATATCCCTGCCCTCCTTGCCCGACCTGATGACGGGCGACGCCTCCGGTGGCGGGGGCGCCGCCGACAACGGCGGGTACGCGGAGGGCGGTTCCGGGGCGGCCGACGGGACGGCGGCGCGGACGGGGATCATTCCGCGGCAGTCCGACCGCCAGGCCGACGCCGGCGAGGCGCTGCGCAACCGCATCCTCCAGCAGGCCGAGTCCCAGCAGGGCGCCGCCGAGGCACAGGCCCAGGCGGAGGCCGAGCGGGTCGCCCGGGAAGCCGCGGCGCAGGAGGCCAAGGAGAAGGCGGAGGCCGCGCGCGAGGCGGCCGAGGCCGCCGCGAAGGCGGAGCAGGAGGCCAAGGAGGCCGCCGAAGCCAAGGAGGCCGCGGAGGCCAAGGCCGAGCAGGAGCGCCTCGCCAAACCGGCCGGGAGCTACTCCCTGCCCACCTCCGCCTACACCCTCACCTCGCACTACGGGGTCTCCGGCTCCATGTGGTCCTCCGGCTACCACACCGGCCTCGACTTCGCGGCTCCCACCGGTACCCCGGCCAAGGCCGTCGCCGCCGGGAAGATCACCTCGGCGGGCTGGTCCGGGGCGTACGGCTACCGCATCGTGCTCGAGCTCGAGGACGGTACGGAGATCTGGTACTGCCACCTCTCCTCCATGTCGGTGACCTCCGGCTCGGTGGCCCCGGGCGAGACCATCGGCCGGGTCGGTGCCACCGGCAACGTCACCGGACCCCATCTCCACCTGGAAGTGCGCAAGGGCGGTTCGACGATGGATCCGCTGGCCTGGCTGGAGTCCAAGGGGCTGAACGTCTAGCGTCCGTGCCGACGGGGTCCCGGCCGACGGGGTCCCGGCCTGCACGGTCCCGACCGACGGTGTCCCGGCTGATGGGAGCCCGCCCGGTGGGGTCCCATCGGCGCGGAGCCGGTACGCCGGCCGGCGTGGCCGGGGGGACGCGGCCGGGGGCCAGGGGGTCGAACCACGGGGGAAGCAGCTCCTCCATGACCGCCGCGCGGGCCAGCGCGGGACCCGCCGTCGCCCGGCGCATCCACAGGCTGTGGAGCAACTCGCGCTCCCGCCCCGCGAAATCCGGCTCCTCCACCGGACCGCGGCGCGCCCGGTTCCGCAGCAGGGCCAGCGCGGCCGCATCCGCCTCGTACAGGGCGACTGCCCGCCCGGCGGCCCGGCCGCCGCTGCGCCGGGCCAGGCTGCGCGCCAGCGACCGCGCCGGCATCGACGCGAGGGCCGGTACCTCCGCCGAGCCGAGCCAGCCGGCGGCCGCGTATACCGACAGCTCGGCGGACACGGCCCGCAGCCTGCGGCGCCGTATCCGTACGGCCAGCCCCACCAGCAGCCCGAACACCGGGACCATCACGGAGCCGTAGACCACGTAGAACCCGTACGCCCCCAACTGCGAGGAGCTGTTCCACAGCGCGTGCAGGCCCATGGCGAGCGCGAGGCCCAGCAGCGGCAGGCCGGTCCTGCGCGCGCGGCGGGCACTGACCGCGGCCGCTCCGAAACCGAGCCCGGTGAGCACGGTGAACAGCGGGTGCGCGAACGGCGAGAGCACTATGCGCACGAAGAAGGTCGCCGCCGTCACCGAGTCGAGGACGCCCGTGCCCGCGGTGACGTCCTCACCGAAAGCGTTGCCGAGGTAGAGGATGTTCTCGGTGAAGGCGAAGCCGGTGGCGGTGAAGCCGGCCACCACGAAACCGTCGGCGGGACCGGTGAACTGCCGTCTTCGGAACACGAAGACGAGGAGCAGGGCCGCCGCCTTGACGCTCTCCTCCACCACCGGGGCGATCGCCACCGAGCCGAGCTGGTCGGCGCCGGAGGGGTCGGCGGTGGCCGCGGCTATCCACTGGGTCGCGAAACTGTTGGCCAGTATCGCGATCAGCGCCGCGGTGCAGGCACCCCAGCCGAAGCAGAACAGCAACTGCGGCCAGGGCGCGGGCGCGGCCCGGCCGAGCCACCGGAAGGCCGCCATGAGCGGCGGCACCGGCAGCAGGGCGAGGCCGAGTCCGACGAGGAAGCCGGGGGTACCGGTCTGCTCCCGTACGAGTTCGAGGATCGCGATCCCGGTGGCGGCGAGCAGGACGACGAGCACGCACATGCGGACCCTGCCCGACGTGCGTGCGAGCACAGGGGAGAGCGCTCGGAACACGTGATGACCCTACAGAGTGGGTCTGACACGTGTAGTGACGTTGTCAGTTCTCCGTGCGACGGAAGAGCAGGTCGTGTACGACGTGGCCCTTGTCGAGTCCCTGGCCCTCGAACCGGGTGAGCGGCCGGAAGTCGGGGCGCGGCGCGTAGCCGCCGTCGGGCTGCGTGTTCTCGAAGTCCGGGTGCGCGGTGAGGACTTCGAGCATCTGCTCGGCGTACGGCTCCCAGTCGGTCGCGCAGTGCAGCACGGCGCCCGGTGCCAGCCGGGTCGCGGCCAGGGTGAGGAACTCCGGCTGGATCAGCCGGCGCTTGTGGTGGCGGGCCTTGGGCCAGGGGTCCGGGAAGTAGACGCGGATCCCGTCGAGGCAGGCGGGCGGCAGCATTTCGCGGAGCAGGATGATCGCGTCGCCGTTGGCCACGCGGATGTTCGTGAGGCCGCCCCGTTCCGCGAGGGCGAGGAGGTTGCCCTGGCCGGGGGTGTGCACGTCGACGGCGAGGATGCCGGTGCCGGGGTCGGCGGCGGCCATCTGGGCGGTGGCCTCGCCCATGCCGAAGCCGATCTCCAGGACTACGGGGAGGCCGTCGAAGAGCGCCTTGAGGTCGATGACCTCGTGGCCGTCGATGTCCAGGCCCCAGGTGCCCCACAGGCGCTTCAGTGCCTCGCCCTGGCCGGTGGTGACCCGGCTGCGGCGCGGCTGGAAGCTGCGGATGCGGCGCTCGTGGTGCGAGCCGGCGGGGTCGGGCGCGGGGCCGTCGGGGAAGCGGGGCTCGGTGCGCCACTTGGGCGGCACGTACGTGTTCGCCTCCGGCGCGGGGCCGGGTGTGGGGTCGGCTACCGGGGGGCTGGGGTGGGGGTTCAGGGGCTCAGACACAATGCGGTGATTCTACGCCGGGGGGTGTGGCCTTGGCCTGGGGCGGCCGTGCCGTGGGCTCGCCGGGGGTGGGCTGGTTTGGCTCCGCCTGGGCTGGGCTCGGCCGGGCTGGGCTGGGCCGGCTGGCCGGCTGGGGTGGCGTCTGGCCGTCCGGGCTTGGGTGGGTTGCCGCGTCTGGGCCGCCTCGCTTCGCTTTGGCTCGCTTTCCGGGGCGGGGGCGGGGGCGGGGTCGGGGACGGGGTGGGGTGTCGTCCGGGACGGGCTTCGATGTTCGGCGCCTGATCCGAGCCGGGTTGTCCAGCGGTACCTGGCGCCGAATTCATCTCGTTTTAGTCCCGGCCGACACCCCACCCCCTCCCCGACCCCCGCCCGGCCGGGCTTGTTCAGCTTCGTGGGCGTTTGGGGCGCGGGGGGGAGAGACCGGGGGAAAGGGCTGCCGAGCGGCGGTCGTAGGGTCGGGGGATGGGTGTGGAGCGGTGGGTGCGGCGTGTGGTCGGGGCGGCCCGGTGATCGTGTGGCTCAACGGTCCCTTCGGGGGCGGGAAGACGCAGACGGCGTACGAGCTCCACCGGCGGCTGCCGGGCAGCGTGGTGTGCGATCCGGAACACGTCGGCTTCGGGCTGCACCGGATGATGCCGGCGGAGCTGCGGGGCGACTTCCAGGACCTCCGGGCGTGGCGGCAGGGGGTGTTCGAGGTACTGGACCTGGTGGCGCGGCGGCATCCGGGGCCGGTGCTGGTGCCGATGACGGTCACGGAGCCGGTCTGTTTCGCCGAGACGGTCGGGCGGCTGCGGGAACACGGCCACGAGGTACGGCACTTCGCCCTGCTCGCCGAGCGGGAGACCGTGCTGCGGCGGCTGCGCGAGCGGGGGCTCGGCCGCGGGCTGAAGCGGGAGAGTTTCGCGGTGGCCCGGCTCGACGGGTGCCTGGCGGCCCTGCGCGCACCGGAGTTCGCGGAGCACCTGGCCACCGATCGGCTGACGGTGTCGGGGGTCGCCGACCGGATCGCGGCCTCGGCAGGGCTCCGGCTGACGCCGGACACCGACGGCGCGCTCCGGGGCAGGCTCCGGCGGGCACTCGTCGGCGTACGGCACATCCGCTTCGACTGAGACGCGAGGCGTCAGGCGGCCGCTCCCGCGTACGCCCCGGCAGGGGCGGACCGCGTGGTGAGGGCGGTCATCCGGGCGGCGATGGTCCGGGCGGAGCTGCGCGGCAGCCGGTCGGCGATGAGGCCGTCGGCGAGGAAGAGCACCTGGTCGGCGTGGGCGGCGGCGGCCGGGTCGTGGGTGACCATGACGACGGTGGCCCGCAGGCTGTCGACGGCGGTGCGCAGCAGTTCGAGGACCTCGGCCGCGGTGGTGGTGTCGAGGGCGCCGGTGGGTTCGTCGGCGAAGACCACGTCGGGCCGGGTGACCAGCGCGCGGGCGATGGCGACGCGCTGCTGCTGGCCGCCGGAGAGCTCGGCGGGGCGGCGCCCGCCCTTGCCCTCCAGGCCGACGCGGGCGAGGAGCTCGGCGGCGCGGGCCCGGTCCTGGCCCGAGCTCCCGCCGCCGGCGAGTCGCATCGGGAGCAGGATGTTCTGCTCGACGGTGAGGGAGGGCAGCAGGTTGAAGGCCTGGAAGACGAAGCCGAGGCGGCTGCGGCGCAGCTCGGTGAGCTGGTCCTCGTTCATGCCGGTGATCTCGGTGCCACCGAGGCGGACGGAGCCCTCGGTGGGCAGGTCGAGTCCGGCGGCGCACTGGAGGAAGGTGGACTTGCCGGAGCCGGAGGGGCCCATGACGGCGGTGAAGCTGCCGCGCGGCAGGCTGAGGTCGATCCCGCGCAGCGCGTGCACGATGGTGGCCCCGCGCCCGTATGCGCGCCGTACGTCCCTCAGCTCGACGGCCGCCGAGGTGTCGTACCCCGCGCCCCCGTCGGACCGCTGCTGCCGCTTCGCTCGCCGGAGCCCCATGGTGTGCCGCCTTCCGTACCCGTGCCAGGGTGTCGCCTGATCGTGGCTCCGACGCTACGGATCACGCGGGGTCGGCGGCCATGACGCAGCCCGGCGGGCCGGCGGTGGGGTAAACCCCACCACCCTCAGAAGGAGCGGCGGATCAGCAGCAGTGCGCGGTCGTCGTTGACGTCCTTGGCGACCTTTTCGATCAGGTGCCAGGCGGCGCCCTCCCACCCGGCGGCGACGTAGCGGTCGGCTTCGCCGGTGAGGCGGTCGATGCCCTCGCTGATGTCGCGGTCGGCGGTCTCGACGAGGCCGTCCGTGAACAGCATGAGGACGTCGCCGCGGCGCAGGTTGCCGCGGGCGGGTTCGAACTCGGCGCCGTCGTAGACGCCGAGGAGCGGGCCTTCGCCGGACTTCTCCTGCCAGCGGCCGGTGCCCGCGGAGAGCTGGAGGGCGGGCAGGTGGCCGGCGGAGAGGAGTTCGTAGTCGCCGGTCTCCAGGTCCAGGACGAGGTGGATGGAGGTGGCGAAGCCCTCCTCCCAGTCCTGGCGGAGCAGGTAGCCGTTGGCGGCGGGCAGGAAGCCGTGCGGGGGCAGGGCGCCGAGCAGGCCGCCGAAGGCGCCGGAGAGGAGCAGGGCGCGGGAGCCGGCTTCCATGCCCTTGCCGGAGACGTCGGTCAGGACGATCTCCAGGGTCCGGCCGCCGTTCGTACGGGCAGCGACGACGAAGTCGCCGGAGAAGGACTGGCCGCCGGCCGGGCGCAGGGCCATTTCGCGGTGCCAGCCGGGCGGCAGGGCGGGCAGCTTGCTCTGGACCCGGATCCGTTCGCGCAGGTCGAAGAGCATGGTGCCGCCGCGCCGCCAGGGCACGCCGACGCGGCTGCGGAACTGCGCGATGACCAGTCCGAAGAACCCGCAGGCCGCGACGACCAGGACGGTGCCGGGGGTGACCCGCGCGGGGCCCTGGGTGTAGGGGCCGAGGACGAGGGCCTCGACGATCAGCGCGGTCGCGGAGGCGGCGTACAGCGCGAGCAGGGACGCGGGGCGCAGCAGCAGGCCCCCGGCCACGATCGGCAGGACGAGCGCGGAGGGCGAGAACCAGACGGGCAGCATCAGCGTGCCCCAGGCGAAGCCGGGGACGGTGAGCAGCAGGCAGGCGAAGGCGAGCCAGTCGGAGGCGTCGCCGCGGAAGTAGTCGACGGCGGATTTGCGCAGGGCGGTGCGGGCCCGGTGCCACAGCATGCGCGTCCGGGCCAGGAGGGTCTCCACACGGGCTCCGGCCATTGTTCCGGGACCTTATCCATCCTCGCTGTGGATGCGCAGGGGGACCCCTGTACCGGAGGTCCCCCGGTGCCCGAAAACAGATCGACTGGCAGCCAATGCCCTGATAGGCATCGGCATATGGCTCTTGAGATGCGCGTATTGCAGGCCGATGAGTGGGATGTCTGGTATGACCAGCTGGAACTGGCGTTCGGTGGTGTGGCCGACCTCCCGCAGGAGCGGAAGCTCTACCGGGAGCTGACGGAGACGGAACGTTCCCTCGGTGTGTGGGACGGCGAGACCTGCGTGGGCTCGGCGGGGGCCTTCAGCTTCCGCCTTTCCGTGCCCGGCGGCGCGCTCGTCCCGGCGGCGGGCGTGACGATGGTGGGGGTCTCCCCCACCCACCGGCGGCGCGGGGTGCTCAGCTCGCTGATGCGCCGCCAATTGGACGACATCCGGTCGGGTGGTGAACCACTCGCCGTGCTGACGGCCTCGGATCCGGCGATCTACGGGCGCTTCGGCTACGGCACCGCGACCTACGCCCTCGCGCTGGACATCGACACCACCCGTGTCGCGCTCTCCGTCCCGCCGGGGACGGACGAGGTGCGGCTGCGTCTGGCCGACCCGGAGCAGGCGCTGGCCGCGTGCGAGCGGGTCTACGCGGCGCTGGTCCCGAGGCGGCCAGGGATGCCCGCCCGGCAGCCGGGCTGGGAGCGCCTCGCGCTGCTGGACCCGCCGGGCGGGCGCGACGGCCGGTCGCCGCTGCAGTGCGTGCTCGCCGAGCGGGAGGACGGCGAGGTGGTGGGGTACGCCCGCTACCGGGTGAAGCCCGACTGGGAGCCGAGCGGTTCGGAGGGCAAGGTCGACGTGGTCGACCTCGACGCCCTGGACCCGGTGGCGGGCGCGGCCCTGTGGCGCTACCTCTTCGGGATCGACCTGACCTGGACGGTACGGGCGCACCGGCGGCCGGTGGACGATCCGGTGCTCCACCTGGTCAGCGACGTCCGCCGGTCCAAGCCGAGCACGCGGGACTCGCTGTACGTACGGCTGGTCGACCTGCCGGCCGCCCTGGAGGCGCGGGCGTACGGGGCCCCGCTGGACCTGGTCCTGGAGGTCGAGGACGCCTTCTGCCCGTGGAACGAGGGGCGGTGGCGGCTGGTGGCCGACGGCAAGGGCGGGGCCGCCTGCACGCGCACCGAGGAGGCGGCGGACCTCCGGCTGTCGGCGCGCGAGCTGGGCTCGGCGTACCTGGGCGGGATCACCCTCACCTCACTGGCGGCGGCCGGCCGCGTGCACGAGCTGCGCCCGGGCGCCGTCACGGAGGCCTCCCGGTCCTTCGCCGGGGACGTTGCCCCGTGGCTGCCGCACGGCTTCTAGGGAGTGTCGTCAAAGTGGCGCCGGCCGCCCGAAGGGCGGGGCCTCCGGCCAGGCGGGACTTTGACGACACGACCCAGGCCCTGTCAGGCCGCCGGCTCCCTAGCGGGCCTGGCAGGAAGGGCACCAGAAGAGGTTGCGGGCGGCGAGGTCGGCGGCGCGGATCTCGCCCCCGCAGATGTGGCAGGGCAGGTTCGCCCTGCGGTAGACGTACACCTCGCCGCCGTGGTCGTCCACCCGCGGCGGGCGGCCCATCGCCTCGGGCAGGTGCTCGTCGCGGACCGTGTCGATGCGGTTCTTCCGGACGCCCTCGCGCATCAGGGCGGCCAGGTCGGCCCACAGGGCGTCCCACTCGGCGCGGGTGAGGTCCTTTCCGAGCCGGTAGGGGTCGATGCCGTGCCGGAAGAGGACCTCGGCGCGGTAGACGTTGCCGACGCCCGCGACGATCTTCTGGTCCATGAGCAGGGCGGCGACGGTCGTGCGCGAGCGGGAGATACGGGCCCAGGCCCGGTCGGGGTCGTCGGCCGGGCGCAGCGGGTCGGGGCCGAGCCGGTCGTGTATCGCCTTCTTCTCGCCCTCGCCGATGAGCGCGCAGGCGGTGGGGCCCCGCAGGTCGGCGTAGTGGTCCTCGTTCAGCAGGCGCAGCCGGACCGTGTCCGTGGCCGGCGGGGCCGGGGCGGGGCCGAAGCCGAGCTTGCCGAAGAGGCCGAGGTGGATGTGGATCCAGGCGTCGCCGAGCTCGAGGAAGAGGTGCTTGCCGTGCGCCTCGGCGCTCTCCAGTTCCCGCCCGTCGAGCAGGGCCGCGCTCTCCGCGAAGCGCCCCTGGGGGCTGCTGACCCGGACCGGGCGGCCCGCGAACCGCTCGGCGTGGTCCTGGGCGAGGCGGTGGATCGTATGCCCCTCGGGCACGGCTGCTCTCCTTGGGAACGGCTCTCGCTGACACGAAAAGGCCGTGCCCCCGGGGAACCCGGTGGCACGGCCCGGCGGGATCAGCCCTGCTGCGGGTGGTGGGCCGGGATCGGGG
The DNA here is from genome assembly GCF_044750905.1 of Streptomyces sp. NPDC088762. Classification (NCBI taxonomy): domain Bacteria; kingdom Bacillati; phylum Actinomycetota; class Actinomycetes; order Kitasatosporales; family Streptomycetaceae; genus Streptomyces; species Streptomyces sp. NPDC088762. The sequence continues at coordinate 331,087 of NZ_JBIVKT010000001.1, read as the reverse complement.
GGAGCTCGCCGGTCTGCTCGTAGGCGGAGAGCATGTCGATGCGGCGCGTGTGGCGCTCCTCGTCGGAGTACGGGGTCGCCAGGAAGGCCTCGATGAAGCCGACGGCCTCGTCCTGCGTGTGCATCCGGCCGCCCACGGAGATCACGTTGGCGTTGTTGTGCTCGCGGCCGAGCTTCGCGGTCTCCACGCTCCAGGCGAGGATGGCGCGGACGCCCTTGACCTTGTTCGCGGCGATCTGCTCGCCGTTGCCGGAGCCGCCGATCACGATGCCGAGGCTGTCGGCGTCCGCGGCGGTCTTCTCCGCGGCACGGAGGCAGAACGGCGGGTAGTCGTCCACCGCGTCGTAGATGTGGGGCCCACAGTCGACGGGCTCGTGGCCGTTGTTCTTGAGCCAGTCCACCAGGTGGTTCTTGAGCTCAAAGCCGGCATGGTCGGATCCGAGGTACACGCGCATGGGACGAGTGTGGCACGAGCGCCCCCGACAGGCCGCGGCGGGTGTCGCGTAAGTCACTTCTAAAGCTCAAGTAAACCCAAAGAACGCAGATGGGACAGGGCGGGACCAAGGTCCTGGACGTTCGTCCCATCGCAACGATCCGGATTGGGGTCTTCCGCGCTGCGTTCATCTCAGGTTTGAATGCCCGGGCTCGCAACCCGAGAACCTAAGGATCCGTCCATGAGCTCCACGACGACCCTTCAGAAGGCAGGCGACCCGACCGGTGAACCCGGTTCCGCCCAGTCCTCCGACGGTCTGAAGGCCGGTCTCAAGAACCGCCACCTGTCCATGATCGCCATCGGCGGCGTCATCGGCGCCGGACTCTTCGTCGGCTCCGGCGGCGGCATCGCCAAGGCCGGCCCCGCCATCCTGGTCTCCTACGCGCTGGTCGGCGCGATGGTGGTCTTCGTGATGCGCATGCTCGGCGAGATGGCCGCCGCCAGCCCGAACTCGGGCTCCTTCTCCGCTTACGCCGACCGCGCGCTCGGCCGCTGGGCCGGCTTCTCCATCGGCTGGCTGTACTGGTTCTTCTGGGTCGTCGTGCTGGCCGTGGAGGCCACCGCCGGTGCGGCCATCCTGGAGAGCTGGATCCCCGCCGTCCCGCAGTGGGCCTGGGCGCTGATCGTGATGGCGGTCCTGACCGTCACCAACCTCGGCTCGGTCGCCTCGTACGGCGAGTTCGAGTTCTGGTTCGCGGGCATCAAGGTCGTCGCCATCGGCGCCTTCGTGGTCATCGGCATGCTGGCCGTCTTCGGCGTCCTGCCGGGCTCGGACAACCCGGGCGCGGGCTTCGCACACCTGACCGACACCGGCGGGTTCATCCCGAACGGCTGGGGCTCGATCCTCACCGGTGTGCTGATGGTCGTCTTCTCCTTCATGGGCAGCGAGATCGTCACCCTGGCCGCCGGCGAGTCCGAGGACCCGCGGCGCGCGGTCACCAAGGCCACCAACTCGGTGATCTGGCGCATCGGCGTCTTCTACCTGGGCTCGATCTTCATCGTGCTGACGCTGCTGCCGTGGAACGACCCGTCGATCACCGAGAAGGGCTCGTACGTCGCCGCCCTGGACTCGATCGGCATCGCACACGCCGGCACGATCATGGAGGTCATCGTCCTGACCGCCGTGCTCTCCTGCCTGAACTCGGGCCTCTACACCGCCTCCCGCATGGCGTTCTCGCTGGGCGAGCGCGGTGACGCCCCGAAGGCCTTCGCCAAGGTCAGCAAGAACGGTGTGCCGACCGCCGCCATCCTGGGCTCCGTGGTCTTCGGCTTCGTCGCCGTCTACTTCAACTACGCCTTCAAGGACACGGTCTTCAACTTCCTGCTGAACTCCTCGGGTGCGATCGCGCTCTTCGTCTGGCTGGTCATCTGCCTGACGCAGCTGCGGATGCGCGGGATCCTCATGCGTGAGGCGCCGGAGAAGGTCACCGTGAAGATGTGGCTCTTCCCGTACCTGACGTGGGCCACCGCCGCGATGATCGTCTTCGTGCTGGGCTACATGCTCTTCGACGACGCCAACCGCGAGGTCGTCCTGCTCTCGGTGCTGGTGGCGGCCGTGGTGCTGGTCATCGGCGTCGTACGCGACCTTCGCCGCAAGGCCGCACTGCGCGCCTAGCCCGGGCGCGGCGCAACGCGATGCGAGACACGGCAGCCCCGGACCACAGCGTGGTGGTCCGGGGCTGCCGTGCGAGGCGGGACGGGTCAGCCGCGGCGGCCGGCCAGCTTCCAGGCGGCCGGCAGGGCGCCCATCGCCAGGGCCGCCTTCAGGGCGTCGCCGATGAGGAACGGGGTCAGGCCCGCCGCGACGGCGGCGCTCAGGGACATCCCGGTGGCGGCCATCAGGTAGGGCACGCCCACCGCGTAGATCACCGCGGAGCCGAGCACCATCGTGCCGGCCGTACGGAGGACCGAGCGGTCGGCACCGAGTCGCGCGAGGGCGCCGACGAGGGTGGCGGCGAGCAGCATGCCGAGCACGTAGCCGAAGGAGGCGCCGCCCGCTCCGGAGGTGCCGCCCGCGAACCACGGCACCCCGGCCATGCCGACGAGGGCGTAGAGCGCGAGCGAGAGGAAGCCGCGGCGCGCGCCGAAGGCGGTGCCGACGAGCAGCGCCGCGAAGGTCTGGCCGGTGACCGGGACCGGGGAGCCGGGGACGGGCACCGCGATCTGCGCGGCCAGCCCGGTCAGCGCGGCCCCGCCGACGACGAGCGCGATGTCGCGGACGCGGCTCGCGGGCAGCAGGTCGGCGAGGACGGCGCCGGGCCGGAAGGAGACGGAAGCAGTGCTCATCGGGGCTCCGCGGGATCGTGGGTGGCAGGACGATCACCGACGTTAGTCCGCGGCCCGCCGGGCCCCCACCGCCACCCGCCACAAAGCCGTACTCCCCGGTTTGGTGGGGATCGCACAAAGTTCGCGTCCTACACCCGATGCGGCGTGATCCGCATCACGGGGAAGATTCAACAACACGTCCGTTTTGCACGGAAGGCCGCCGCTCAGTGAGACTGTAGGGTCCCGCCAATCCTGATGCGGAGCCCCCAACACCGCTGGGCCGAACGAGAGTACGAGCATCCCCTCATGCGTGACCGCCTGCCCGAAGCAGCCCCCCAGACGAACGGCCTCTCCGAGGAGCCCCTCAGCCACAGCCTGAAGCAGCGTCACCTGACGATGCTGGGCCTCGGCGGCGTGATCGGCGCCGGACTCTTCGTCGGCTCCGGGGCCGGCATCGGCATCGCCGGACCGGCCATCATCTGCTCCTACCTGCTCGCGGGCGTGCTCGCGATGCTCGTGATGCGGGCGCTGGGCGAGATGTCCGCCGCCATGCCCGCCTCGGGCTCCTTCTCCGTCTACGCGGAGAAGGCCCTCGGCCGCTGGGCCGGCTTCTCGGCGGGCTGGCTGTACTGGTTCCTGCTGGTCGTGGTGCTCGCCGTGGAGGCCACCGGCGCGGCGAAGATCGCGAACGGCTGGGTGCCCTCGGTCGACCAGTGGGTCTGGGTGCTCGTCTTCATGGTGGTCTTCACCGCGAGCAACCTGGCCGCCGTGCGCAACTTCGGCGAGTTCGAGTTCTGGTTCGCGGCCCTGAAGGTCGGGGCGATCGTGCTGTTCCTGGTCCTCGGCACCCTCGCGATCTTCGGCCTGCTCCCCGACACGGACCCCGTGGGCATGGCCAACCTGACCGGCCGGGGCGGCTTCTTCCCGGCCGGCACGGGCGGGGTCGTCGCCGGGATGCTCGCCGTCGTCTTCGCCTTCGGCGGCCTGGAGGTCGTCACCATCGCGGCCGCCGAGTCGGACGACCCGGCGCGGTCCGTGTCCCGGGCGGTGCGCAGCGCCGTGTGGCGCATCCTCTTCTTCTACGTCGGCTCGATGCTGGTCATCGTGACCCTGCTGCCGTGGGACTCGCTGGAGCCGGGCCAGAGCCCGTACGTCGCCGTCCTCGACTCCATCGGCATTCCGGGGGCGGGCCAGATCATGAACGTCGTCGTGTTCGTGGCGCTGCTGTCGGCACTCAACGCGAACCTGTACGGGTCCTCACGCATGGTGTTCTCGCTGGCCGAGCGGGGCGAGGCCCCGAGGTCGCTGCTGAAGGTCTCCGGGAGCGGCGTGCCGCGCCGGGCGGTCTTCGCGTCGGTGGCGTTCGGCTTCGTGTCGGTCGTGCTGAACCTGCTGTGGCCGGACACGATCTTCCTCTACATGCTCAACGCGGTCGGCGCCGTACTGCTGTTCGTGTGGGCGCTGATCGCGGTCTCGCAGCTGAAGCTGCGCCGGCGGATCGAGCGGGACATGCCGGAGCGGCTGACGCTGCCGATGTGGCTGTTCCCGTACGCGACCTGGGTGGCGCTGCTCGGCATGGGCGCGGTGCTCGTCCTGATGCTGTTCGACGACTCGGCGCGTCCGCAGCTGCTGTGGTCGACGGGCGCGGCGGCCGTGGTGCTGCTGGTGGCGGGGGTGCGGGAGCTGAGGGACCGTCGCCCCTGACGTTCGGCGACCTTCACGGAACGGGCCCGGGACTCACGTCCCGGGCCCGTTCCGCATTCCGGGGCGGCCGGTCACACCGCACCAACAGAGTCGACCCTTACTCGTGAGGGGGAACAGATACTGCTAGCGTGCAGTTGCGCATAGATTGCAATAAGCGATTGGCACGCCGAGGGGACCGGACACACGCATGGCCATCTACACGCTTCCTGAGCTTCCGTACGACTACGCGGCTCTCGAGCCCGTGATCAACCCGCAGATCATCGAGCTGCACCACGACAAGCACCACGCGGCCTACGTCGCGGGGGCCAACACCACGCTGGAGCAGCTGGAGGAGGCGCGCGACAAGGAGAACTGGGGCGCGCTGAACGGCCTGGAGAAGAACCTCGCGTTCCACCTCTCCGGCCACATCCTGCACAGCATCTACTGGCACAACATGGCCAGCCCCAAGACCGGCGACGGCGGCGGCATCCCGGACGAGAAGGACGGTCTGGGCGAGCTTCCGGCCGCGATCACCGAATCCTTCGGCTCCTTCGCCGCCTTCAAGAAGCAGCTCACCTTCGCGTCCTCCGCCACGCAGGGCTCCGGCTGGGGCGTGCTGGCGTACGAGCCCCTCAGCGGCCGCCTGATCGTCGAGCAGGTCTACGACCACCAGGGCAACGTCGGCCAGGCCTCCGTGCCAATCCTGGTCTTCGACGCCTGGGAGCACGCCTTCTACCTCCAGTACAAGAACCAGAAGGTGGACTTCATCGAGGCGATGTGGAACGTCGTGAACTGGCAGGACGTGGCCAGGCGCTACGCCGACGCCAAGGCGAACACCCCGCTGCTGATCCCCGCCAAGGGTTGATCGGCGCCCGCGAAGCCGCCCGACTCGTGATCGTCTTCTCAACCTTCACCGGCGGGCGTTGTGAACAGAAGGCCCTCGCGAGGACGTGACTCGCGAGGGCCTTCTGCGTACGTACGTGCGTGCTTTCGGGGCGGGCGGACTACTCGAAGCTCGGGCCCTTGGTGCGGGTGCGCTTGATCTCGTAGAAGCCCGGGGTGGAGGCGACGAGCAGGGTGCCGTCCCACAGCCGGGCGGCGGCCTCGCCCCGCGGAGCCGGCGTGACGACCGGACCGAAGAAGGCCACGTCCTGTCCGTCGGCACCGGGCACCGAGATCACCGGGGTGCCGACCTCCTGGCCGACGCGGTTGATGCCGTCGTTGTGGGACTCGCGCAGCACCTCGTCGTACTCGTCGGAGTCGGCGTAGGCGAGCAGCTCGGCCGGCAGGTCGAGCGCCGCCAGCGCCTCCGCGATCACCTCGCGGGTCGCGCCCTTGTCCTCGTTGTGGATGCGGGTGCCGAGTTCCGTGTAGAGCTTGCCGGTGATCTCGTCGCCGAACTTCTGCTGGGCGGCGACGACCACGCGCACCGGTGCCCAGCCCTTGGGGCCGAGCAGCTCGCGGTAGCGCTCGGGCAGTTCGTCCAGCTTGTTCTCGTTCAGGACGGCCAGGCTCATCACGTGCCAGCGGACCTCGACGTCGCGGACCTTCTCGACCTCCAGCATCCAGCGGGAGGTCATCCAGGCCCAGGGGCAGAGCGGGTCGAACCAGAAGTCGACCGGGGTCTTCTCGCGCACCTGGGTGTCGGTCATGTCTCTCCTCAGTCCTCGGTACTCAGTGGGGAAAAGGGCGTCCCTGGCTCACGTCCTCCGTCACCAACCAGCCAGGAGCCGCACGCATTCCCCCCATGGGAGGATTCGTCGCGAGAACGCGATCACGCACGAAGGAGTGCACGTGCCCGGAGAGAACCTGTCCCGCGACGAAGCCCGTGTGCGGGCCGAGCTGCTGTCCGTCGACGGATACGAGGTGGCCCTCGACGTCCGGTCGGCGGTGGACGAGGCCGAACCGGCCGAAGGCCCCAGGACCTTCCGCTCGGTGACGACGATCCGCTTCCGGGCCGCGGCCTCCGGCACGTCCACCTTCGCGGACCTGATCGCCCCTTCGGTGAACTCGGTCACCCTCAACGGGCGGGCGCTGGACCCGGCCGCCGTCTTCGACGGGGCGCGGATCACCCTGGAGGGACTGGCCGCCGAGAACGTCCTGGTCGTGGACGCGAACTGCGCCTACAGCCGGACCGGCGAGGGCCTGCACCGCTTCGTGGACCCGGAGGACGGCGAGGTCTACCTCTACACCCAGTACGAACCGGCGGACGCGCGGCGGGTGTACGCGAACTTCGAGCAGCCGGACCTGAAGGCGCCGTACCGCTTCGAGGTGACCGCGCCCGAGGACTGGCAGGTGTGGAGCAACGGCGCGGAGGAGTCCCGGGAGGGCGGCGTCCGGCGGTTCGCGCAGACCGAGCCGATCTCGACGTACATCACCTGCGTGGTGGCGGGCCCCTACCACTACGTGACGGACACCTACACGCGCGGGGACCTGACGATCCCGCTCGGCGCGATGTGCCGCAAGGGGCTGGCCCGGCACTTCGACGCGGACGACATCTTCCTCGTCACCAAGCAGGGCTTCGACCTCTTCCACGAGCTGTTCGACTACCCGTACCCCTTCGGCAAGTACGACCAGGCCTTCGTGCCGGAGTACAACCTGGGCGCGATGGAGAACCCGGGGATGGTGACCTTCCGGGAGGAGTACATCTTCCGCGGCAAGGTCACGCAGGCCTCGTACGAGCGGCGCGCGAACGTGATCATGCACGAGATGGCGCACATGTGGTTCGGCGACCTGGTCACCATGAAGTGGTGGGACGACCTGTGGCTGAAGGAGTCCTTCGCGGACTTCATGGGTTCCTTCGCCCTCGTGGAGGCCACCCGCTTCGACCAGGCGTGGGTCACCTTCGCCAACAGCCGCAAGGCGTGGGCGTACCGCGCCGACCAGCTGCCGTCCACGCACCCCATCACGGCCGACATCCGTGACCTGGAGGACGCGAAGCTGAACTTCGACGGGATCACCTACGCCAAGGGCGCGGCGGTGCTCAAGCAGCTGGTCGCCTACGTGGGACGGGACGCCTTCCTGGAGGGCGCGCGGCGCTACTTCAAGGCCCACGCATACGGGAACACGACACTGGACGACCTGCTGTCGGTGCTCGCGGAGGTCTCCGGGCGGGACATGGCCGCGTGGTCGCGGGCCTGGCTGCAGACGGCGGGCGTGAACGTGCTGACCCCAGTGGTCACGTACGACGCGGGCGGGCGCGTGACCGAACTGGCCGTGATGCAGGAGGGCGAGGAGCTGAGGCCGCACCGGGTCGCGGTCGGCCTGTACCGGCTGGAGTCGGACGGCACGCTGGTCCGCTACGCGCGGGCCGGGGTGGACGTGTCGGGGGCGCGGACCGTGGTCGCGGAGCTGGCGGGGCGGGAGCGGCCGGACCTGATCCTGGTCAACGACGAGGACCTCACCTACTGCAAGGTCCGCTTCGACGAGGGCTCGCTGGCCACGCTGCGGGCGCACCTGGGCGACCTCACGGACCCCCTCGCACGTGCGCTGAGCTGGTCGGCCGTGTGGGGTCTCACCCGGGACGGGCTGATGCCGGCCCGGGACTTCCTCGCGCTGGTGCTGGCGCACGCGGGGCGCGAGACGGACGTCGGCGTGCTGCAGATGCTGCACGCGCAGGCGCTGACGGCGGTCACCCACTACACGGCGCCGGAGCGGCGCGAGCAGGCCGGCCGGGAGCTGTCGGCGGGCGCGCTGCACGAACTGCGGCTGGCCGAGCCGGGTTCGGAGCACCAGCTGACCTGGGCCCGCTTCTTCGCGGCGGGCGCGGCCACGGAAGGCGACTTCCAGCTGCTGCTGGGGCTGCTGGACGGGTCGGCGCGGATCGACGGGCTGGAGGTGGACCAGGAGCTGCGGTGGGACTTCCTGCTGCCGCTGGCCGCGCACGGGGCGGTGGACGAGGCCGTACTGGGGGCCGAACTGTCCCGGGACGACACCGCGTCGGGCAAGCGGCACCAGGTGCGGTGCCTGGCGGCGCGGCCGTCGGCGGCGGTCAAGGACCAGGCGTGGGCGGCGGTGGTGGAGTCGGACGCGCTGTCGAACGCGCTGGTCGAAGCCACGATCGACGGGATGCAGCAGCCTTCGCAGCGGGGTCTGCTGGCGGCGTACGTGGAGCCGTACTTCGCGGTGCTGGAGCGGGTGTGGGCGGACCGGTCGATCCAGATCGGCATGGACGTGGTGAAGGGCCTCTACCCGTCCCTCCAGGACCCGGAGTCCACCGTCTCGGCGACGGACGCCTGGCTCGCCGCGCATCCCACGGCTGCGCCGGCCCTGCGCCGCCTGGTCCTGGAGTCCCGCGACGACCTGGCCCGGGCCCTGCGCGCCCAGCGCTGCGACGCGGCGGCCGGCAACTAGCCTGCGGCTCCACTGCTGGGGCTCCGCCCCAGACCCCGCGCCTCAAACGCCGGCGGGGCTGGATGTGCCCTGCGGGCACTCCAGCCCCGCCGGCGAGGTTGCGCTGCGCGCACGTCCGGACCGACGCCGGCCACATCCAGCCTCGCCGGCGTTTGAGGCGCGGGGTACGGGGCGGAGCCCCGGGCCTGCGGCCGCGCTCGCACCCCCTGGCCCGGCGGAGCCCCACGGCCTATCGGCCGTCGAACGTCCGTACTTTAGCCCCGGCTTGTCCCGATTTGCCGACGAGCGTGTAACAGGGGTTAGCAAGGCCATGGCCTGAGGGAATCACCGCGTCATGAACCAGAACGCACCCCTCCCCCTCGCCCACCTCACCGGCAGCCGCCCCCGCGTGCTGACCCTCGCCCAGCTGCGCGAGCACGGCGTCACCGCCTCCGACGCCGCCGAGCGGCCCTGGCAGCAGATCCTGCCCGGGGTGTTCCTGCTCCACTCCGGGCCGGCGACCAGTGAGGAGCGCCTGCACGCGGCCCTGCTCTACGCGGGGCGCCGCGGAGGTGGTGAGGCCATGATCACCGGGCTGGCGGCGCTCGCGCTGTACCGGTTCGCCTCGGCGCCCGCGCTGCTCGCCCTCTCTCACATCGACGTCCTCGTCCCCGGCACCCGGCGACTGCGGTCCACCGGGGACGTGCGGATCGTCCGGGGGCACACCCCTCCCCGGCCGCAGGAGGTGACCGGGCTCCCGGTGGCCCCCGTCGCGCGGGCCGTGGCCGACGCCGTCGCCCAGCTCGACGACGCCGGCACCGTGCGCCGCCTGCTCAGCGAGGCCGTCCGCGGCGGCCACTGCGAACCGGGCGCCGTCGTACGGGAGCTGACGGTGGCCCGGCTGCTGAACCGGCCGCACGTCGTGGACGCCGTCGAGTCCCTCCTGGCGGAGGGCCGGGCCATCGCCGAGGACCGGCTGTACCACCTCGTACGGGGCTACGAGCTCCCCGAGCCGGTCTGGAACGTGGACCTGCGGCTGCCCGGCGGCCCCCACCTCGGCGGCGTGGACGCCTTCTGGCCCGAGCACTCCGTGGCCGTGGAGATCGACACGCGGGCACCCCGCCAGGACGAGGACGAGGAGTGGTCCGAGTGCGTGCGCAAGCGCGAGACCCTGGAGCGGCTCGGGGTGACGGTCATCCACATCACCCCGCGCAAGCTCCGCGACTGGCCCGAGCAGCAGGCCGCGGTCATCCGGACCGCCCTGACGGCGTCCGGCGACCGCGAGCCCGCCGCCTACCTGGTGGTCCTGCCCCGGTGAGCACCGGGCGCCGGATTGGCCGGCGAGTACTCCGGGGTGCTCCAGCGCAGCCGCCCCGGGTGCAGGCTCTCCACCACCGACTCCACCCGGAAGCGGACCCGCCGCTCCCCATCGGCCCCGAACTCGGTGTCCGCGCGGCCGCTCAGCTGGAGCACCGCCCCGCTCTCCCAGTCCGGGAAGAGCAGCCCGGCCCGCGGATCGGCCGCCAGGTTCCCCAGGGTGAGGAACATGGCGTTGCCCGCGTAGTCCGGCCAGGCCAGCTCCACCGGCGACAGCACCTCCACGAAGCCCGGGAACCCGCCCCGGTGGCTGGCGTCGACCCCGTCCGCTTCCGCCGTGGTCGCGACGAAGAAGGTGTCGGCGCCGCGCACGGCCCGTTCCTGGCCGGGGGTGAGCGCGTCCCCGCGCCGTACGACGCCGGCCCCCTCGGCGACAAGGTCCAGCGGCTGCCGCTTCTGGAGGTACTTCGGACAGTTGGCGAACACCTGCTCCGCCTCGACGGCGAAGCCCCCCGGCGTCACCGCGAGGGTCCCGTTCAGGCGCATCCGGCGCCGGGTGCGCGGGTCGAGCGCGAGTGTGCCGACCCTGGTCCCGTCCTTCGCCAGCGCCTCCCCGAGCGGGTCCCCGGCCGGGAGACCGCCCGCGACCGCGATCCGGTCCGGTCCGGTGGCCCGTACGAAACCGGGCGCACCGGTGAGCAGGGAGGCCCACAGCCGCCCCGCGCCGTCGGCCGCGCCGACGACGAGGTGGGGCTGGAGCTCCAGGAAGGCCGCGGCGACGTCCCGGATGCCGGTGCCGATCGAACGGCCGACGTGCTCGGCGAGCTCCCGGACGCCGACCCGTTCCTGCACGGCCAGCGAGCCCGCGTGGTACGGCCCGGCCATTAGAAGAACCCGCAGGTCGGAGCGCCTGTGGTGGGAGCGGGCGCCCCTTCGGCGCCGGTCGGGACGGAGATCTCCAGCCGGGTGCCGTCCGGGTCGTGGAAGAAGATCCCGCCGGAGGCCCTGCCCTCGCCGTGGGCGACGACCCCCTCGTACGCGAACTCCACGCCCAGCGCGCGCAGCCGCTCCTCGTACTCCCGGACCTCCTCGATCGTTCCGGCCGAGAAGGCGAGGTGGTGCAGTCCCGCCGCGGCCGGGGCGTAGGCGGCGTCGGCCTGCTGCCAGAGGGTCAAGGTCAGCTCGCCGTCGTGGCCGAGGAAGGCGAAGCGGCGGCCCTCCTCCTTGCCCTCGCCGATGACCTCGAAGCCCAGGGCGTCCCGGTAGAAGGCGAGCGAGCGGTCCAGCTCGGTGACGTTCAGGCCCAGGTGGCCGGTACGGAGCTTGCTGATGGCGGACGTCATGAGGGTTCCTTCCCCAGAGGTTTCCCGTGTGATCTAACCTTCTAAATTGAGATTAGGGGTTAGACGCGGAATCGTCAACCGGCCACGTACCCTTGAGGGGTTAGTGGCACCAGGAGGCGGACATGACGGCGGCGGACCCACGACCCCTGACCGGGGAGCCGGTCTCGCTCGACCTGCTCAACACCCGCTGGATGAGGGAGGGCGAGCTCACCGACCTCTTCGCCGGGGCCTTCGGGCTGACCCGGATCGAGGGGCTCGCGATCTGGCTGCACAGCACCGGTCTGGCCGACCGCTTCCGCGCCGACGCCGCGACCCTCGTCCACCTGCTGACCGCCCGCGAGGCGCTGGCCCGAGCGGTCGCGGACCCGTCCGACGAGAGCGCCCGCGCCCTGGTCGACGCGGTGCTGGAGCACGGCCGCATCCGCGCGACGCTGACGGCCGACGGGCCGGGCGAGCGCGCCGAGTTCGCCGATCCGGCCTGGGGGCCGGCCTGGACGGCGGCGCGCGACTACCTCGAGCTGCTCGGCTCCGCACCCGACCGGATCCGCAAGTGCGCCTCCGAGAGGTGCGTGCTGCACTTCCACGACACCTCGCGCAACGGCACCCGGCGCTGGTGCTCGATGGCCGCCTGCGGAAACCGGGCGAAGGCCTCGCGCCACTACGCGCGCACGCGCGTGCGCTGAGCGCCCGGAATTTGTCACACCCGATCTGAGACCGTTCCTCACGGCAAGGCGGGTAAGTCTACAAATCCACTCTTCAGCACCCTCGGTTCGCACCGGTCTGTCCCGGTACGGTCGCGCTGGCGCAAACCCCGCATTGGCGAGAGTGCGCCATGGCAGGTCTCGGTCAATGACAACTCTCCCCAAAGAGCGACCGCTTGCGCAAAGCTGACCGGTCATCCGGCACCGAAATCCGGACCGTTTCTTTCACTTACCAGGGATGCTGATGACCCTCGAATCCCCCAGCTCCATATCCGGGGCCAGACGCGTCGCACGCGTCGCGGCCGCGGCCGGTCTGGTCGCCGCCCTCGCGGCCACCGGCTCCGGGACCGTCTTCGCTGCGACCGGCGCCGACAACCCGGGCACCACCCCCGCCGTGAAGTCCGCCGACCAGAAGCTCGGTTCGGCCGACGCCGAGCTGCTCCAGGAGGCGAAGACCAAGGGCGACGCGACCGTCACCGTCATGGTCGCCACCGCCCCCGGGCAGACCAAGCAGGTGGCCGAGCAGCTCGACGCCGTCCAGGGCGCCTCGGTGGGCCAGACGTACGACAAGCTCGGTTACGTCCGCGCCACCCTGCCCACCGGCCAGGCGGAGGCCGCGCTGAAGGCGGCCGCCAAGCTGTCCTCCGTGCACGGCATCGACCTGCGGCACGAGATCCAGCTGCCGGACCCGCGCCCCGACGCGGGCCGCGAGACGGGAGCGGGCACGCCCGCGCCCGGGTCGTACCCGGCGCCGGACAAGAACACCCCGGCGAAGAACCCGTACAACCCGTCCTTCGAGACCGGCGCGGTCGACTTCGTCAAGAACAACCCGCAGGCCGACGGCCGCGGCGTGACCATCGGCATCATGGACTCGGGCGTCGACCTCGGCCACCCGGCCCTGCAGAAGACCACCACCGGCGAGCGCAAGATCGTCGACTGGGTGACGGCGACCGACCCGATCACCGACGGCGACGCCACCTGGCGCGCCCAGATCACCCCGGTCACCGCCACGGGCGGCACCTTCACGGCGGGCGGCCAGAGCTGGAAGGCCCCCGAGGGCAGCTTCCAGTGGAGCCGCTTCAGCGAGTCGATCACCGCCAACGGCGACATGAAGGGCGACGTCAACCGGGACGGGGACACCACCGACCGGTTCGGCCTGCTCTACGACGTCGCCGCCGGCACCGTCCGCGTCGACACGGACCAGGACGGCGACTTCACGAACAACGAGCCGATGAAGCCCTACCGGGACGGCTACCAGATCGGCTACTTCGGCACGGACAACCCGGCGACCGAGGTCGCCGAGCGCATCCCGTTCGTGATCGAGATCCGCAAGGACGTCCCGATGGACCCGCTCGGCGGTGACTGGGTCGGCAAGAAGGCCGACTTCGTCAACGTCGGCATCATCGAGTCCGAGCACGGCACGCACGTCGCCGGCATCACCTCCGCCAACGGCCTCTTCGGCGGCGCGATGAACGGCGAGGCGCCGGGCGCGAAGATCGTCTCCTCGCGCGCCTGCTCCTGGTCCGGCGGCTGCACCAACATCGCGCTGACCGAGGGCATGATCGACCTCGTCGTCAACCGCGGCGTGGACATCGTCAACATGTCCATCGGCGGTCTGCCGGCGCTGAACGACGGCAACAACGCGCGCTCCGAGCTCTACAAGAACCTCATCGACACCTACGGTGTCCAGCTCGTCATCTCGGCGGGCAACGAGGGTCCCGGCATCAACACCATCGGCGACCCCGGCCTCGCGGACAAGGTCATCTCCGTGGGCGCCGCGGTCTCCAAGGAGACCTGGGCCGCCAACTACGGCTCCGCCGTGACCAAGAAGTACAACATGTTCCCCTTCTCCTCGCGCGGTCCGCGTGAGGACGGCGGCTTCACGCCGACCATCACCGCCCCCGGCGCGTCGATCAACACCATCCAGACCTGGCTGCCCGGCGCGCCGGTGAAGGAGGCCGGTTACAACCTGCCGGCCGGTTACGGCATGCTCCAGGGCACCTCGATGTCCTCGCCGCAGGCCGCGGGCGCCAGCGCCCTGCTGATCTCGGCCGCCAAGCAGGCCGGCATCAAGCTGGACCCGGCCGCCCTGCGGGTGGCGCTGACCAGCACCGCGAAGAAGATCGACGATGTCCCGGCCCACGCACAGGGTGCCGGTCTCATCAACGTGAACGGCGCGTGGGAGTCCATCCAGCGCGGCCCGAAGGCCAACGACTTCACCGTCAAGGCGCCGGTCGACACCGCGATCGACCAGTTCCTGAAGACCCCGGGCTTCGGCACCGGCGTCTACGACCGCGAGGGCGGCCTCAAGGTCGGCCAGAAGAAGGTCTACGACGTCGTCGTCACCCGCACCACGGGCGTCAAGTACGGCACCCGGCACAACCTGAGCTGGCGCAACAACGACGGCACCTTCAAGGTTCTCGGCGGCTACGACTACGTCACCCTGCCGCTGAACAAGCCCGTCACCATCAAGGTCGAGGCCAACGCCAAGTCGGGCGGCGTCCACAGCGGCATCCTGCAGCTGGACGACGAGACCACCGAGGGCATCGACAAGCAGATCCTGACCACGGTCGTCGCCGCCACCCCGCTGGCGAAGCCGTCGTTCACGCTGTCGGAGACCTCCTCCGTGCAGCGCAACAGCCACAAGTCGTACTTCGTGACCGTTCCGGCGGGCGCCAAGACCCTCGAGGTCGCCCTCGGCGGTCTCGCGGCGGGCAGCCAGACGCGCTTCATCTCGATCCACCCGTACGGTGTGGGCGTCGAGGACAGCGCGACGACCCAGTGCTACCCGAACTACGACAACCCGTCGAACAAGTGCCGCCCCGACCTGCGCTCGTACCCCGAGCCGACGCCGGGCGTGTGGGAGATCGAGGTCGAGTCGCGCCGTACGTCGCCGCTCCTCGACAACCCGTTCAAGCTGGACGTCTCCGTGCTCGGCGCGGCCTTCGACCCCGCGGTCAAGGTCCTGCCCGAGGTGAAGCAGGGCACCCCGGCGCCCGTCCAGTGGACCGTCAAGAACGACGCCGCCGCCATCTCCGGCGGCAAGCTGCAGGGCGGCCCGCTCGGCTCCGCGAAGGTCGCCAAGCCGACCATCGCGAACGGTGAGACCCAGACCACCGAGGTCACCATCGGCCAGGGCGTCTCCCGCCTCGACATCGCGATCGGCAAGGTGTCCGACACCGGCGCCGACCTCGACCTCGAGGTCTACAAGGACGGCGCCAAGGTCGGCTCCTCCGCCGACGGCGACTCCGAGGAGGCCGTGAGCCTGGCCGACCCGGCCGCGGGCACCTACACCATCAAGGTGATCGGCTACGCGGTCCCGGCCGGCTCCACCACGTACGACTACCGCGACGTGTACTTCTCGTCCGCCCTGGGCTCCGTCCAGGTCGACGAGGCCGCCACGGTGAACCTCGCCAACGGCGCCACCGCGCCGGTCTCGGCAAACGTCCTGGTCAACAGCGCGGCCCCCGAGGGCCGCCAGTTCTTCGGCCAGGTCCAGCTGCTCAACGCCCGCGGCACCGCCGCCGGCACCGGCAGCGTGCAGATCGAGAAGGTCCTCCCGTAACGGAGTGACCGCATGAAGGAGGGGCCGGTGCTCGATGAGCACCGGCCCCTTCCTGCACCGGCCCGGGGACCGGTCGCGGAGGCGGAGGAACCGGACGCCGCCCGGGTCCCGTCCGTACTACGGACAATGGATTGGACAAGCGGCCCGGGGTCGCACGCATGATGGAGCAGGCTAGCCCCAGCTGCACGTACCAGAGGAGTCACCGTGAGGGTCGGAATCGTCGGAGCCACCGGACAGGTCGGCGGAGTCATGCGGAGCATCCTCGCCGAGCGGAAGTTCCCGGTGGACGAGCTGCGGCTGTTCGCCTCGGCCCGTTCCGCCGGCACGACCCTGGAGTGGGAGGGCCGGGAGATCACCATCGAGGACGCTTCCACGGCCGACTACTCCGGCCTGGACATCGTGCTCTTCTCCGCCGGTGGCGCCACCTCCAAGGCCCTCGCCGAGAAGGTCGCCTCGCAGGGCGCCGTCGTGATCGACAACTCCTCGGCGTGGCGCAGGGACCCCGAGGTCCCCCTGGTGGTCTCAGAGGTCAACCCGCACGCGATCAAGAACCGCCCCAAGGGCATCATCGCGAACCCGAACTGCACCACCATGGCCGCGATGCCGGTGCTGCGTCCGCTGCACGACGAGGCCGGCCTGACCGCCATGGTCGCCACCACCTACCAGGCCGTGTCCGGCTCGGGCCTGGCGGGCGTCGCCGAGCTCGACGGCCAGGTCAAGGCCGTGGCGGACGGTGCGACCGGGCTGGTCCACGACGGCGGGGCCGTCGACTTCCCCGAGCCGGGCGTCTACAAGCGTCCGATCGCCTTCAACGTGCTGCCGCTCGCGGGCTCGATCGTGGACGACGGCACCTTCGAGACCGACGAGGAGCAGAAGCTCCGCAACGAGTCCCGCAAGATCCTGGAGATCCCGGAGCTCAAGGTCTCGGGCACCTGCGTGCGCGTACCGGTCTTCTCCGGCCACTCGCTCCAGGTCAACGCGCGCTTCGACCGCCCGATCAGCGTCGAGCGCGCCTACGAGCTGCTGAAGGACGCCCCGGGCGTGGAGCTGTCCGAGATCCCGAACCCTCTCCAGGCGGCCGGCAAGGACGCCTCGTACGTGGGTCGCATCCGCGTCGACGAGACCGTGGAGAACGGCCTCGCGCTGTTCCTGTCGAACGACAACCTGCGCAAGGGCGCGGCGCTGAACGCGGTGCAGATCGCGGAGCTCGTGGCCGAGGAGCTGCGCGGCTGAGCCGGCTCGCACGATGGAGGGGCGGCACCGTGACGGTGCCGCCCCTCCGTTGTTCTAGAGCCCGAGCTGCTGACGCAGCGCCCGGTCGATCTCCCTCATCGACTGCACCGGCACCATGCCGATCCGCCGTCCGAACCGCGAGAGGTCCAGGGCCCTGATCTGCTCGCACTGAGCCTTGGAGTCCAGTCTGAGACCGGTCTCCGTCGCAGACAGGAGAACCTGGAACGTGCGCACATGGGTGACGTTCGAGGTCACCGGCACCACGGCCAGGACACCTCGCTGAGCGCGGTCCGCCATACGGTTCGCGGCATCGTTGGTCACCAGGACGGCAGGGCGCAGTTTGTTGGCCTCACTGCCCACGGCCGGGTCGAGATCTACGAGGTAGATGTCACCGCGCTTCATCAACGATCCCGTCCCCCACCGTGTTGTCCCACAGTTCAGCCTCGCCGCTTTCGTACCACTCGTCCCACGCGGCCAGGTACTCGTCCTCCAGTGCCGACTCCTGCAGCAGCCGGATAGCGGCCTGTATCACCGCAGAACGGGACTCCGCTTCTGTCCTGGCCGCGTACTGATCGACGAAGGCCACGACCTCCTCCGGCAAGCTCACACTAATCTTCATACCTGAAAGGCTACCGCTAGTACTACCCGGGGCGCCACCGTTTCGTTCGCCCCTGGATTACTCCGCCGCGGTGCCCCAGTCCGGATGGCAGGATGGCCGGGCAACGTCACCATCAAAGGAGATGACCGCGTGCCAGGCACGAATCTCACCCGTGAAGAGGCCCAGCAGCGAGCGAAGCTGCTCACCGTCGACTCGTACGAGATCGAACTCGATCTCAGCGGCGCGCAGGAGGGCGGCACCTACCCCTCCGTGACCACCGTGCGCTTCCAGTCGGCCGAGGCCGGGGCCGAGACCTTCATCGATCTGGTCGCACCGGCCGTGCACGAGGTCGTCCTCAACGGCAAGGCGCTCGACGTCGCCGCCGTCTTCCGGGACTCGCGCATCGCCCTGACGCACCTGGCGGCCGGGGCGAACGAGCTGCGGGTCGTCGCGGACTGCGCGTACACCAACACCGGCGAGGGCCTGCACCGCTTCGTCGACCCGGTGGACCAGCAGGCCTACCTGTACACCCAGTTCGAGGTGCCGGACGCGCGGCGGGTCTTCGCCAGCTTCGAGCAGCCCGACCTGAAGGCAACCTTCCAGTTCACCGTGACGGCCCCCGAGGGCTGGACGGTCATCTCGAACTCGCCGACCCCCGAGCCGAAGGACCGGGTCTGGGCCTTCGAGCCGACCCCCCGCATCTCCTCCTACATCACCGCCCTGATCGTCGGCCCGTACCACGCGGTGCACAGCAGCTACGAGGGTCCGGACGGCCAGTCCGTGCCGCTCGGCATCTACTGCCGCCCCTCGCTCGCCGAGTTCCTCGACGCGGACGCGATCTTCGACGTGACCCGGCAGGGCTTCGACTGGTTCCAGGAGAAGTTCGCCTACGACTACCCGTTCGCGAAGTACGACCAGCTCTTCGTGCCCGAGTTCAACGCGGGCGCCATGGAGAACGCGGGCGCGGTGACCATCCGCGACCAGTACGTCTTCCGCTCCAAGGTGACGGACGCGGCGTACGAGGTGCGCGCCGAGACCATCCTGCACGAGCTCGCCCACATGTGGTTCGGCGACCTCGTCACCATGGAGTGGTGGAACGACCTGTGGCTGAACGAGTCGTTCGCCACCTACACCTCCATCGCCTGCCAGGCGTACGCGGAGGGCTCGAAGTGGCCGCACGCGTGGACCACCTTCGCCAACTCCATGAAGACCTGGGCGTACCGGCAGGACCAGCTGCCGTCCACGCACCCGATCATGGCGGACATCCGTGACCTGGACGACGTCCTGGTCAACTTCGACGGCATCACGTACGCCAAGGGCGCCTCGGTGCTCAAGCAGCTCGTCGCCTACGTCGGCATGGACGCCTTCTTCAAGGGCGTGCAGGCGTACTTCAAGGCGCACGCGTTCGGCAACACGCGCCTGTCCGACCTGCTGGGCGCCCTGGAGGAGACCTCGGGCCGCGATCTGGCCGCCTGGTCGAAGGCGTGGCTGGAGACGGCCGGCATCAACATCCTGCGCCCGGAGATCGAGACCGACGAGAAGGGCTCCATCACCTCCTTCGCGATCCGCCAGGAGGCCCCGGCCCTGCCGGCGGGCGCCAAGGGCGAGCCCGTGCTGCGCCCGCACCGGATCGCGGTCGGCCTGTACGAGCTGCAGGACGGCAAGCTGGTCCGCACGGACCGCGTCGAGCTGGACATCGACGGCGAGCTGACGGCGGTGCCGGAGCTGGCAGGCCGTGCCCGTCCGACCGTCGTGCTGCTGAACGACGACGACCTGTCGTACGCGAAGGTCCGCCTCGACGAGGTCTCCCTCGCCAACGTCACGGCGCACCTGGGCGACTTCACCGAGTCCCTGCCGCGTGCGCTGTGCTGGGCCTCGGCCTGGGACATGACCCGGGACGGCGAGCTGGCCACCCGCGACTACCTCTCCCTCGTCCTGTCGGGCATCGGCAAGGAGTCGGACATCGGCGTGGTCCAGTCGCTGCACCGCCAGGTGAAGCTGGCCATCGACCTGTACGCCGACCCGGCGTGGCGGGAGCAGGGCCTGGCCACCTGGACCGAGGCCACGCTGGAGCACCTGCGGGCGGCCGAGCCGGGCAGTGACCACCAGCTGGCGTGGGCGCGCGCCTTCGCGGCGACGGCCCGCACGGAGGGGCAGCTGACCTACCTGTCGGCGCTGCTGGACGGCTCGGCCGTGATCGAGGGCCTGGCCGTCGACACGGAGCTGCGGTGGGCGTTCCTGGAGCGGCTCGCCGCGACGGGCGTCGCCGACGAGCAGGCCATCGCGGCCGAGCTGGAGCGGGACGCCACGGCGGCGGGCGAGCGCCACGCGGCGACCGCACGGGCCGCGCGCCCGACGGCGGAGGCCAAGGCCGAGGCGTGGGCGTCGGTGGTGGAGTCCGCGGACCTCCCCAACGCCGTGCAGGAGGCGGTGATCGGCGGCTTCGTCCAGACCGACCAGCGCGAGCTGCTGGCCCCGTACACCGCGAAGTACTTCGCGGCGGTCAAGGAGGTCTGGGACACCCGCAGCCACGAGATCGCCCAGCAGATCGCGGTGGGGCTCTACCCCTCCCTCCAGGTCTCGGAGGAGACGCTGGCCGCGACGGACGCCTGGCTGGCGTCGGCCGAGCCGAACGCGGCGCTGCGCCGCCTGGTCTCGGAGTCCCGCGCGGGCGTCGAGCGCGCGCTGAAGGCCCAGGCGGCCGACTCCGCCGCCGCTTCGGCCTGATCCGGCGGCCCGGAAAAAAGGGGGCGCCCCCGGTGCATCACGCACCGGGGGCGCCCCTTTCCCGTCGTCCGTACGCCCGTCAGCGCATCGACTGGATCCAGCGCCAGCCGCCCTCGCCGATGGACACGGGGGCGTCGAAGCCGGTACCGGCCGCGGTGCCCGGCAGGAAGTCCAGGCCGCCGGTGCCGGTGCCCTCGGGCGCCGTGGTGAGCAGCAGGTCGGCACGGCCGTCGCCGTTGGAGTCGCCGACGGTGCCGGCGAGCGGGTGGGAGGCCGGGGGCGCGGAGCCGATCTGCGTGGGCGCGGTGAGCGTCTGGGCTCCGGCGGACAGGAACTGGAGGATCCTGCCGTCGGCGGTGCGGGCCCAGAGGTCGGCGCGGCCGTCGTTGTTCACGTCGCCCGGGGCGAGGATCTCGTGGTCCTTCCACTCGGTGAGGCCCAGCGTCGGCACGGCCTCCCACACGGTGGGGTTGGTGCCGACGCTGCCCCGGTGCAGGTACAGCCCGTTGACGCTGCGGCCCACGAGGTCGGGCTGCCCGTCACCGTCGACGTCTCCGACGGCGAGCACGTTGGCGTGCGCCCAGTTCGCGGGGCGTTGGCCCATCGGAATGCGCTCACCGAGGCGGCCGAGGCCGAGGTTGGGGTAGACCCACAGGTCGTCGCCGATGCGCGCGATGACGTCCTCACGGCCGTCGCCGTTCCAGTCGCCGCGGTGGCTGACGTCGGCGCCCGCGAAACCGCTCGCGCCGATGACGCGGTACGGGGCGAAGCGGCCGCCGCCGGTTCCGGGGTAGAGGCGCAGCGAGCCGTCGTCCTGGACGGCGAGCAGGTCGCGAATGCCGTCACCGGTGAGGTCGCCGTCGACGGCGCGCGGGCGGTCGGCGAAGGTGGCGGCCGAGCGGACCAGCTTGTGGTCCATGATCGAGGTGAAGGGGACGGTGAGGCCCTCGCTGATGTCCATGGCCTCGCTCCGCAGGTCACGGAAGTCCTGGCGGCTGAAGAAGCTGTAGTCGAACTTCGAGACCCACTTCGTGTGCGTCTCGTTGTCGGCGGAGGTGTACGCGCCACCGCGGCAGGGCTCCGGCCCCGTCGGCGTGCACGCCGCCTCGGCCAAGGACAGGGTGCCGGGCAGGCCCGCGTAGACCGGGTCCATGTGGGGGTAGGTCGGCCGGGCGTTGAAGTCGCCGACGAGGATGACCGGCAGGCCGCCCGACCAGCTCTCGATCCGTTGCATCAGCGCCGGAGTGTCGTTCTGCGTGAGGTCGTCGCGCCGCAGGTGTGTGCCGCAGGCCAGGACCGTGCGCCCGTCCACCGGGGCCTTGGCGCAGACCACGGAGCGGTGCTCCTTGGTGTAGCCGGGCGGCGTCAGCTCCGCCGACATGCCGGTGACCTCGCTCTGGCGGCCCTTGATCAGGAGCGCCTGGCCGAAGCCCTTGTCGTCGCCCCACTTGTCGCAGCCGGCGGCGGGCTGGGTGCTGGTCCAGACGGCCGCGTAGCCGGGCAGGACCTGGCGCAGCCGGTCGTACTGGCCCTTGCACATCTCCTGGAGGGCCACCACGTCGGCGTCCCAGTCGGTGATGTGCTTCTGGAGGCCGTCCGCCCAGGCGGTCAGGGTCATCTCGCTCCGGCAGTCGGACGCGCCGCAGACGTTGTACGTGATCGTGCGCACCGGCGGTGTGCCTGCCGGTGCCTGCGCGGACTCGGCCGGTATCGCCGGCGCGCTCACGAACAGGCCGGCCGCCAGGACCAGTCCCGCGGCCGCCCATCCCCGTAGTGCCGTTCTCGCTCTCACTGCCCCCACCCTCGTCGTCATCAGGCAAAAGGGCCAGGCTAGATCACTGCGCCGGCACCGCTTTCAGGGCGTCCAGGACATGGGCCAGGGCCGGTGCCGATTCGGAGCCGCGGCGGACCGCCGCGATCACGTGGCGGGTGGGGCGGTCGTGGGCGAGGACCCTGACGGCCACCCCGGAGGCGCGGCTCGACACCATGCGCGGGACCAGCGCCACGCCCATGCCCGCCTCGACCATGGCCAGGATCGCGGTCCAGCCGGACGCCGAGTGGGCCTGCTCCGGAACGAAGCCCGCCGCCTCGCACGCGCCCACAGCGATCTCCGACCAGGGGCCGCTGCCCCCGTAGATCCAGGGGTCCCCGGACAGGTCCGCCAGCCGCAGGTCCGCCGCGTCCGCCCGCGGGTGCCCCGGCGGGAGCGCCACGTCCAGCGGGTCCTCCAGCAGCGTCACCCGGGTGAACCGGGGGTCCCGCGCCGTCGGGGCGTGGGCCGCCAGCGACAGCGCCAGGTCGACCGCCCCCGCCGACAGCAGCTCGTAGGACTCGGCCGCCTCCGTCTCCCGTACGCGGACCTCCACCCGGGGGTGGCTGCGCCGCAGCGCCGCCACCGCCGGGACGACGAGGGCGGGTACGGCCGTGGAGAAGGCCCCGATCCGGACCTCTCCCGCGTCCCCTGCGAGGTACCCGGCCAGCTCCGCCTCGGCCCGCTCCAGCTCGGCGAAGACCGCCCCCGCGTGCCGCAGTACGAGGTGCGCGGCGTCGGTGAGGCGGACCCTGCGGCCCTGGGCCTCCAGCAGCGCAACCCCCAACTGCCGGGCGAGATTGGTCAGCTGCTGCGAAACGGCCGAGGGCGTCATGTGCAGCGCCTCGGCCGTCGCGGTCACGGTCCCCTGTTCGGCGAGGGTCCGCAGGATCCGCAGCTTCTTGATGTCCCACTCGGTCATGGGCCCGAACCTACCGCCGGGCACCGAGCCCGACACCGCCGAGGATCAGCGCCATGCAGAGCAGCTGCGCCGGTCCGGTCTGTTCGCCGATGAGCAGGAAGCCGAGGACCGCGACGCAGACCGGCTGGAGGTAGTAGACGATCCCGGCGCGGGCTGCTCCGATGATCGAGACGGCCTTGTTCCACGCGAAGAAGGCGACGGCCGAGGAGAACACCCCGACGTACAGGAGCGGTCCGACCGTTCCGGCGCCGATCTCGAAGCCGCCCTGGACGGAGAGGGAGACGGCGTAGGCCGGGGCCAGCATCAGCGCGCCGAGCACGAAGGTGGTGAGCAGGAAGGCCAGTCCGCCGAGCTCGGCGGGCTTGCGCTTGAGCAGGGCGCTGTAGGTGGCGAAGGAGAGGGCCGCCGCGAACATCCACAGGTCGCCGGCGCCGAAGTCGAAGCCGAGGGAGCCGTCCCCGACCAGCAGCAGCACGCCGAACGCGGCGAGCAGCAGGCCGAACGTGCGCCGGGCGCCGAGCCGTTCGCCGCCGAGGCGGCCGTAGAGCGCCATGATGACGGGCGAGGCGGCCATGATCATGCCCATGTTGGAGGCGGAGGTGGTCAGTCCGGCCTGGTGCACGAGGGTGTTGTAGAGGGCGACGCCGAACAGCGTGGCGAGGGCGATGAATCCGGAGTGCTTGCGGATCAGGGCCCGCTGCTGCCAGGCCTGCCGGGCGGCGAAGGGGGCGACGGCGAGGGTGGCGATGATCCACCGCCAGAAGACGGCCTGGACGGGCGGGACGGAGTCGGCCATCCCCCGGGTGGCGACGAAGCTGCCGGACCAGACGACCGTCGCGAGCAGGGCGAGGAGTACGCCGAGTCCGGCGGCCCCCTTCTTCCCCGCGGTGGCGGGTTGTGCCTGCGAAACGGTACGGACGCGGTCCATGACGGCCACTGTGTGTCTCCCCCTCGGGGTCGGTCGGGTGGTGGGTGCGGTGTTACGGTCGCACCTCTCGACCCCTCAGGTCCATCGAAATGTTTCGATCGTTCTCTTCAGTAGAACTGAACGGTTCTGGCTTGGCAGCAGCGCGGGCGGCAGCCAGCTGGCCGGCGATCGTGGCCCCGAAGGCGATCGCCATCCCCACCAGCTGGACGGGGGTCAGCGCCTGGCCGAGGGCGGCCCACCCGAGGACGGCGGCGGTGAGCGGGGAGAGCGGGCCGAGCAGGGTGACCGAGGTGGCGGTGAGCTGCCCGATGCCGCGGAACCAGAGCCAGTACGCGATGCCGGTGTTGATCAGCATCATGTAGCCGTAGCCGAGGAAGGCCTTGCCGTCGAGCACGGGCGGCGCCCCTTCGACGAGGGCGGCGACGGGGATGATGACCAGTCCGCCCGCCGTGAGCTGCCAGCCGGTCACGGCCAGCGGCCCGACGCCCTCGGGCCGGCCCCAGCGCTTGGTCATGACGGTGCCGGCGCCCATGGAGGCGGAGGAGACCACACCGGCGACGACGCCGACGAGGTCGAGCTTCGCATCGCCGGTGAGGACGACCATGCTCACGCCGAACGCCCCGACGACGGCGGCGAGCACGGTGCGCAGGCTCGCCCGCTCCCCGAGGACGAGGGCGGCGAGCGCGACGACGAACAGCGGGCCGACGGCGCCGAGTACGGCCGCGACCCCGCCGGGCAGGCGGTAGGCGGAGAGGAACAGCAGCGGGAAGAAGGCGCCGATGTTGAGCGTGCCCAGGACGGCCGACTTCCACCACCACTCGCCCTTGGGGAGGGTCCGGGAGAGGGCGGTCAGCAGCAGTCCGGCAGGCAGGGCCCGCATCACGCCGGTGAACAGAGGCCGGTCGGGCGGCAGCAGTTCGGTGGCGACGGCGTACGTGGAACCCCAGGAGATGGGGGCGAGGGCGGTCAGGGCGACGGTGGCGATGCGCTTCATGGCGGGTGACTCCTCGGGCAGGTGAGGAACGGCGGCGGTTCAGGCGGCGACGGGAGCCGAAGGGCGGGGGGCGGCCGGGGCGCCGGCCGCGACCGGGGCCGGCGGCTCGGCGTACACGGCGACGGCGGGCAGGTGCCGCTCCAGCCGGACCAGGGCCAGGGCGGCGCCGAGGGCGGTGACGGTCAGGACGGCCCAGGGCAGCCGGCCGTCGACGGCGAGCAGGGCGGTGAAGAGGGAGGGGGCGAGGGCGCCGGCCAGCGAGTAGGAGAGCTGGTAGGTGGCGAGGTAGCGGCCGCGGGCGGCTTCGGGGGCGGCGGAGACCGACAGGGCGCCGCCGGAGGGGCTGTGCACCAGTTCCCCGAGGGTGTAGACGATCACGATGGCCAGCAGGAAGACCAGGGTCGCGGTCTGGCCGGGGCGCAGCGTGCCGAGCACGATCTGCCCGGCGAAGGCGGCGGCGAAGAGCAGCGCGCCGAGGGCGGCGGAGCGGGTGCGACGGGCTCCGGAGCGGCGGACCCGGCCCGCGACGAGGACACCGACGCCGGCGCACAGGACGGTGTTGACGGTGAAGGCGGCTCCGGTGAGGGAGTCGGGGGCCATCAGCCAGGTGGAGAGGTAGAGCGGGAAGAGCACCGAGAGGGCGGAGTAGCCGAGGGCGGTGAGGAAGTTGGCGGCGGTGAGACCGAGGAAGGGCCGGTCCCGCAGGACCATCCGGTAGCCGGCGGACGGGCGCCCGGCGGAGCCGGCGGCGACGGCCGGGGCGGCGTCACGGAGGGGGCGGACCCGGCTGACGAGCAGTCCGGCGACGGCGAAGGCGAGCGCGTTGCCCCAGGCGGTGTACGTGAACCCGCCGGTCCCCCATACCGCCAGCACTCCGGAGACGAGGAGGGCGCCCGCGCCCATCCCGGCGTTCTGCAGGGCCCGGATGGAGGCCTGGAGCCGGTCGCGGGCGGCGCCGCGCGCCACCTCCCCGATCAGGGACTGCTGGACGACGGCGAAGGAGCGGTCGGCGAGTGCGGTGACGAGGGCGACCGCCGCGAAGGCCGGCAGGCTGCCGGCCAGGGGGTAGAGGGCGAAGCCGAGCGCCCGGATCCCGTAGAGGACGAGGTTGACCTTCTTGGCGCCGAACCGGTCGACGGCCGTGCCGGCCAGCGGCATGAAGGCCAGTCCGGCCACTCCGGTAATGGTCATGACCAGGCCGACCAGGGTGAAGGAGAGGCCGGTGACGTGGTGGAAGAAGACGAGCGAGAACGGGATGTACATGCCGATCCCGATCGCGCTGATCCCGACGCCCACGAGGAGCGACCGCTCCCCCGCCACTCGCGCCTCGGCACCTGCCTTGACGGTGTTCATCACGCCTCCCCCGAAGTAGGTCACTGGAGAGTAGCTTACCGGTAAGCTACTTTCCGTCAAGCAACTTTCTTGCGAACGAACAAGTGGAAGCTGGATACTGCGCCCATGACCGAGGCCAACAAGGACGCCGTCGACGCGATCACCGCACAGTGGTACGCGGTACGACCGGACCTGGACACCGCGCCCATGGCCGTCTTCGGCCGCATCTACCGGATCACCAAGGCCATGGGCGACGCGATGGAGCGGACCTACAACCGCTTCGGGATCTCCCGCGGGGAGTTCGACGTCGTCGCCACCCTCCGGCGATCCGGAACCCCGTACACCCTCTCGCCCCGCCAGCTCTCCGCGACGCTGATGCTCACCACGGGCGGCATGACCGGGCGTCTGGACAAGCTGGAGAAGGCCGGGCTGCTCATCCGCAAGCCCGATCCGCACGACCGCCGCGGGCTCCAGGTGACGATCACCGACCGCGGTCTCGCCCTTATCGACGAGGCCGTCACCGCCGGGCTGGAAGTTCAGCGCGCCGCGCTCACCGGTCTGAGCGAGGAGGAGGTCGAGGTGCTGTCGGGGTTGCTGCGGAAGCTGCTGGCCGACCTGCCGTAACGCCTGGCCGGCCGGGGGCCGGTCGGCTGCCGGCCGGGGGCTGTGGGTGCCGCTGCGCGGGGCCGTCCCCTACCCGCCCTTCCGCCGTTCCCCGAGCTCCGCCCGGGGGCGGGAACGCGACGGGGCGCCAGGGGTCCACACACCGGCCGTGCGATCGGCCGTGCGTGGACCCCCGGCGCCCCGGGTGTCTTCAGATGCGGTGGGGTCAGCTCTCGGTCGTCGGCTGCTTGCGCGACTTGTCGCCGACCATCACGAGGCCCGCGATCACCAGGAACAGCACGATCGGCGCGGCCACGTACAGGCCCAGCGTCTCGCCAATGCTCAGACCCTTGCCCGGGTCGTCGCCGTCGTCGCGGGTCACCGCGAGGGCGGGAGACGTCATCAGCAGCATCATCAGCGTCGTTCCGGCCGTGACGGCGCCGGCGCGCAGAGCGTTCTTCTTGTCCACGGTGCAAACGTAGCGAACACCCAAACGACCCGCGCGCCCGGGGGTGCCGTACGGGCTCATCCTCCCCCGGCCGCCCCCGCCCGCACCGCGCTCAGCAGCGCGTTCGCCCGCGGCGAGGCGGCCAGTTCCTCCAGGGTCAGCGGCCGCCCCCCGGCATCGGCGACCGGGAGCCGCCAATTGGGGTACTGGTCCCAGGTCCCCGGCAGGTTCTGCGGGCGCCGGTCCCCCACCGCGTCCGGCAGCCATACGCCGACCAGCCGGGCCGGGGTGCGCAGCAGGAACCCGTACAGGGCCCGTACGGCGGCCTCCTCGCCCTTGGTCTCCAGGCCGAGGCGGTCCAGCAACTCCAGCCATTCGGCGGTGTCGGCGGCGTCCTCGGCCCGTTCCTCCTCGGCCGGGCGGGTCAGCAGGCCGAGCCGGTCCCGCAGCTCCACATGACCCCCGGCCAGCTTGGCGGCCGTCGGCGGCAGGTCGTGGGTGGTGGCGGTGGCCAGGCAGTCGGCCCTCCAGGCCTGCGGCGCGAGCGGACTGCCGGCGCCGTCCCAGTCCCGCTCGAACCAGAGCACCGAGGTGCCGAGCACCCCGCGCCGGGCCAGCGCCCGGCGCACCCGCGGCTCCACCGTCCCCAGGTCCTCTCCGACGACCAGGGCCCCGGCGCGGTGGGCCTCCAGCACCAGGATCGCCAGCATGGCCTCCCCGTCGTACGAGACGTACGTGCCCTCGGCGGGCGGGCAGCCCTCCGGGATCCACCAGAGCCGGAACAGGCCCATCACGTGGTCGATCCGCAGGGCGCCCGCGTACCGGAACACCCCGCGCAGCAGCGCCCGGAAGGGGGCGTACCCGGTGGCGGCCAGCCGGTCCGGGCGCCAGGGCGGCAGGCCCCAGTCCTGGCCGCGCGCGTTGAAGGCGTCCGGCGGGGCGCCGACCGAGGTGCTCCGGGCGTGGAAGGGGCCGGTCCGGGCATCGGAGCCCTCGGGGTGCACGCCGACGGCGAGGTCGTGGACGATGCCCACGGCCATGCCGGCCTCCCGCGCCGCCCGCTGGGCGGCGGCGAGCTGAGCATCCGTCAGCCAGACCAGCCACCGGTGGAAGTCACCGCGCTGCTCGGGGTCCTCCCCGGCCGCGGCGGCGCACCAGGCCGCGTGCCGGTCGAGCGCCGGTCCCTGGTCGGCGCAGAACCGCCGGTAGTCGGCCTCGCGTTCGACGGTGCGCGGGACGGCGTACAGCAACTCCAGAGCCCGGCGCTTGAGGTCCCAGACGGCATCGCGGTCGATCAGCGCGCCCTTCTCCAGCACCTCCCGCCGCAGCTCGCCCCCGCGCGCGGCGAGTTCGGCGAGGGCCTCGCGCTCGGGACAGCGGGCGTACTCCGGGACGTCCTCGACGTGCAGGTGCACCGGGTCGGGGAAGCGGCGGGAGGAAGGGCGGTAGGGGGACGGGTCGGTCGGGGTGCCCGGCACGGCCGCGTGCAGCGGGTTGACCTGGATGAAGCCGGCGCCGTGGGTGCGCCCGGCCCAGCGGGCGAGCGCGGCGAGGTCGCCGAGGTCGCCCATGCCCCAGGAACGCTCGGAGAGCAGCGAGTACAGCTGAACGAGCAGCCCGTGGGCCCGCTCGGGTGCGGCGGGAGCCCGGTCCGGGGCCAGGACGAGGGTCGCCTCGGCACTGCGCCCATCAGGCAGGGCAACGCTGATCCGATGCACCCCCAACGGCAACCCGTCGGGCAGCACCCCCTCGGCCCCGATGCACCACTCCACCGCGTCGGCCGCGTCGTCGGCACCGGCGTCCCGGTCCGGCTGTGGCACAGGGTCAGCCCCGGTCGAGTCCCGCCGGGGCCGGGTGTGTGCCGGGGCGCCCCCGCAGGGCGCCGAACGCAGTACCGCGTCACTGTCCACCCCCTCGCCACGTTCGGCGCCCGAGGAGGTGCCCCGGCACGCACCCGGCCCCACCGGACCGGCCCCCGCCGCGAGGTCGACCCCGACGGTGCCCCCGCCCGCAGCCCCCGGGTCCCCCGGAACCAAGTCCGGCCCCGCGCCCACGTGGTCCGGCCCCGCGCCCGAGCGGTCCGGCTCCGCGGCCTCCGGTTCCAGCCGGATCCGCGTCCCGGCGGGCAGGGCGGCCAGTTCGGCCGGCGGGTCCTCGCCCGCCCACCGCACCAGTACGGGCGGCAGCAGCCGCGCCGCAGCGACCCGTTCGGCCTCGGCCAGGCTCGCCCGGATGTCCTCCGGTGTCTCGGCGGCCACCCCGAGGAGCCCGAGCACGGTGGCGACCGTGGCCCGCGGCACCGGGACGGTGACGTCCGGGCCGGGATGGTAGGCGGTGGCGATGCCGTGCAGGGCCGCGAGCCGGGCGAGGTCGTCCATCTACGGGCACTCCTTCGTGCGTGAGGGTGGATCAGAAGGGTGGTGCAGAAGGGTGGGACGCCGCCGGGAAACACACCAGCCATACCCACTCGGAGGCATCGCATTCCTGGCCTATCCCGGTCAGATCACCCATGCTCATTGACACTCCGCCCGCACTGGTGGTGGGCTCGGGCTCGTTCGTACGAGCGGGGGACGTCTCGGGACGAGGAGGCTCTGTGCAGCTCAGGGGCAGGAAACGGGCGACGGCCGCCGCCATCGCGGTGATCGGGACGCTGCTCGGCGGCGCCGTGGCCGCCGCGCCTCCCGGGGCCCTCGCCGCACCCTCCGCCCCCTCCGCACCGGGCGGCCCGGGAGGCCCGGGCCAGGGTCCGGCACCCGGCACCGGCCCCGCCCCCGGCCCCGTGCCCGACCCCGGAGCCGACTTCCCGCGCACCGCGGCCGAGGGCCCGGCCGTGTGGCCGCGGCCGCGCTCGATGGCCGCCGATCCGGCCCGCGAGGTCACCCTGGCGGCGGAGGCCGTGCTCGTCGTCCCGCCGGCCGCCGACCCGTACGCCGTCCAGGTGGTGCGGGACGCCCTGCGCGGGGCGGGCGTACGGACCCTGCACGAGCGGCCCCCCGGGCAGCCACTGCCGGAGCGCGGCACCCTCGTACGGCTCCAGGGCCCGGACGCGCAGGAGGCGCTGCGCGCACTGGGCGCGGCGGAGCCCGGCGACCTGCCGGACGGCGGCTACCGGCTGGCCGTGGGCCGGCCCGGCAGCCGGGACACGGTGGCGCTGGCCGGGGTCGGCGAGGACGGGCTGTTCCACGCGGCGCAGACGCTGCGCCAGCTCCTCGAGGCGAGTCCGGGGAAGGTGCCGGGGGTGCAGGTGCGGGACTGGCCGGCCGCGCCCGTACGCGGAATCGTCGAGGGTTTCTACGGGCAGCCGTGGACCGGGGAACAGCGCCTCGCGCAGCTGGACTTCATGGGCCGCACCAAGCAGAACCGGCTGCTGCTCGCGCCCGGTGACGACCCGTACCGGACGACGCGCTGGCGCGAGGAGTACCCCGGGGAGCGGCAGGAGGAGTTCCGCGCGCTGGCCGAACGGGCCCGCGCCAACCGGGTGGTACTGGGCTGGGCGGTGACCCCCGGACAGTCGATGTGCCTGTCCTCGGCGGCCGACCGGGCGGCGCTCGCGCACAAGATGGACGCGATGTGGGAGCTGGGATTCCGGGCCTTCCAGGTGCAGTTCCAGGACGTCAGCTACACCGAATGGGGCTGCAGGGCGGACCGGGAGCGGTTCGGGAAGGGCCCGGCGGCGGCCGCGAAGGCGCACGCGGAGGTCGCGGGCGAGCTGGCGGCGCACCTGGCCGCACGGCACCCGGGGACGGCGGCGCTGTCGCTGCTGCCGACGGAGTTCTACCAGGAGGGCGCCACCGCCTACCGGACGGCCCTGGCGGGCGCGTTGGACGGGCGGGTGGAGGTGGCCTGGACGGGCGTCGGGGTGGTGCCGCGCACGATCACCGGCAAGGAACTGTCCGGGGCCCGCTCCGCGCTGGGCCACCCGCTGGTCACCATGGACAACTACCCGGTGAACGACTGGGACCCGGGCCGGATCTTCCTCGGCCCGTACGTGGGCCGCGAACCGGCGGTGGCGGGCGGCTCGGCAGCGCTGCTGGCCAACGCGATGCCCCAGGGCACCCTGTCGCGCATCCCGCTGTTCACGGCGGCGGACTTCGCGTGGAACCCGGGCGACTACCGGGCCGGGGAATCGTGGGCGGCGGCGGTGCGGGAGCTGGCGGGCCGCGATCCGCGCACGCGGGAGGCGGTGGCGGCGCTGGCCGGGAACACCGCCGCGTCGGGGCTCAAGCAGCAGGAGTCCGCGTACCTGGGGCCGCTGGTCGAGCGGTTCTGGAAGGCCCGGGCCGCGGGTGATCCGGCGGCGGGGGCGGAGCTGCGCCGGGCCTTCACCGTGCTGCGCGAGGCGCCGGCCCGGCTGCCGGCCCTGGCGGGCGAGGCGGGGCCGTGGCTGGAGCGGCTGTCGCGGTACGGAACGGCGGGCGAGCTTGCGGTCGACGTGCTCCAGGCCCAGGCCCGCGGGGACGGGGCCGCGGCCTGGCAGGCGTCCCGGGAGCTGGCGCGCGCCCGGCAGGCACTGGCGGAGCCGGCGACCGCCCGGGTGGACCAGGCCGTCCTGGAGCCGTTCCTGAAGCAGGCGGCGGCGGAGGCGGACGCCTGGACCGGGGCCGCCCGCCGGACGGGCACGGTGACCAAGGACGCGGGCGCCTGGACGGTACGGCTCGACGGGGAGCGACCGGTGGCGGCGGTGACGGTGATGACGGATCCGCTCCCGGCGGGCACGCGGGGCGCCGCGGTGGAGGCCCACGTACCGGGCGAGGGCTGGCGCAAGGTCGCCGAGGCGGCCGCCTCGGGCTGGACGCAGGTGGACACGGCGGGACTGCGGGCCGACGCCGTGCGGCTGTCGTGGGCGGGGGCCGGTGCCGCGCCCGCGGTGCACCAGGTGGTCCCCTGGCTGGGGGACGGCCCGCAGGCCCGCTTCGAGCTGGCCGACGGGGGCCGGGCCGACGCGGAGATCGGCGGCGCCCCGCAGCGGGTCTCGGCGGAGCTGTACGCGCTCGGCCCCGGCGAGGTCCGGGGCCCGCTGTCGGCGCGGCCGCCGGCGGGCATAGAGGTCCGCCTCCCGGACCGGGCCGTGGTCCCGCGCGGCGGGCGGGTGTCGGTCCCGTTCGAGGTGGTGGTCGCACCGGCGACGCCGCCGGGCAGCTACGAGATCCCGGTGTCCTTCAACGGCGAGTCCCGCACGCTGACCGTCCGGGCGGTCCCGCGCACCGGCGGCCCCGACCTGCTGCGCACCGCGCGGGCGAGCTCCTCTGCGGACGAGACCCCCGGCTTCCCGGCCTCGGCGGCCACGGACGGCTCCCCGGCCACCCGCTGGTCCTCCCCGCCGGTGGACGGCGCGTGGTGGCAGGCGGAACTCCCGGCCCCGGCCCGGCTCGGCCGCCTGGAACTGCACTGGCAGGAGGCCCATCCCTCGGCGTACCGGGTCCAGACCTCCGCGGACGGAGTGACCTGGCACCCGGCCGCCACGGTCCCGTCGTCCCGCGGCGGCCACGAGTCCCTCCGGCTGGATGCCCCGGACACTCGCTTCATCCGCGTGACCTGCGACACCCGGGCAACCCGCTACGGCTGCTCCCTCTGGTCGGCGGAGGCCTACGCGGTGACGGGCCCGTAACCCTGCGGGCCACTCCCCCACCCCGCCCCTTCCCTAAACCGGGCTCCGCCCGGGACACATCCAGCCCCTCCGGCGTTTGAGGAGCGGGGTCCGGGGCGGAGCCCCGGGAAACGGCGCCGCGCGTGCACTCGGGCAGGACCCCCGACCGGGAGGTCAGGAGGCCGCGACGCCGATCCGGTCCAGCGCGTCCTCGGCCCCGTACGGCTGGAGGTACGGCATCCAGCGCGGATCCCGGTGCCCCGTCCCGATGATCCGCCACGCTAGCCCGGACGGCGGAGCCGGCTGGTGACGCAGGCGCCAGCCCAGCTCCAGCAGGTGGCGGTCGGCCTTGACGTGGTTGCACCGGCGGCAGGCGGCCACCACGTTGTCCCACGCGTGCTGCCCTCCCCGGCTGCGCGGAATGACGTGGTCGACGCTGGTGGCGACGGCGCCGCAGTACATGCAGCGGCCGCCGTCCCGCGCGAACAGAGCGCGCCGGGTGAGCGGAACGGGCCCCCGGTAGGGGACCCGCACGAAGCGCTTGAGCCGGACCACGCTGGGCGCGGGGACGGCTCTCGTCGCGCTGTGCAGATAGGCGCCGGATTCCTCCAGGGAGACCGCTTTGTTCTCCAGGACGAGGACGAGCGCGCGGCGGAGCGGTACGACGCCGAGGGGCTCGTACGACGCGTTGAGGACCAGGACGTGCGGCACGGACTGCCTCCTTGTACGCCGGCGGCGCGTGGCTCGCGCCGGGACGATCTGCTCTCCAGTCTCCCCTTACGGCTGGTGGAAGCGCCACCAAGAGCCCGTAACGGGCCCGGGGTGTTTTCAACCACACTCCCCTACATCCCCGGGTGAGCCTGGTCTCTCCCTCGAACACCGCGCCGGGGTGAAGGGAATGCCCCGTTAGTGTGGTTGGTCTGCCCGCATCATCCGTTCCGCGCGCAGACCGCTAAACCGGGAGGTTCCTGTCGTGCCCTGGCCCGCCGTTCTGCTGCCGCTCGCAGCCGACGTACCCGACGCGCCCCCCTCGGTGAAAGAGGCACAGGCGAGCGTCACCGAGGCCGCGAGCTTCATCGAGGAGAACTGGGCCACCTGGCTGAGCATCGGCCTGCGCATCCTCCTGATCGTCGTGATCGCCGCAGCCCTCCGCTCGGTGGTCCGCAAGGCGCTGACCAAGCTCATAAACCGGATGAACACCAGCGCCGAGGCGGTCGAGGGCACCGCGCTCGGCGGGCTCCTCGTCAACGCCGAGCGGCGCCGCCAGCGTTCCGAGGCGATCGGTTCGGTCCTGCGTTCGGTCGCCTCGTTCCTGATCCTCGGCACGGCCGCGCTGATGGTGCTGGCCGCGCTGAAGATCGATCTTGCACCGCTGCTGGCGAGTGCCGGTGTGGCCGGTGTGGCGATCGGTTTCGGTGCCCGGAACCTGGTGACGGACTTCCTGTCCGGCGTGTTCATGATCATGGAGGACCAGTACGGCGTCGGTGACAAGATCGACGCGGGCGTGGCCTCGGGCGAGGTCATAGAGGTCGGCCTGCGGGTGACCAAGCTCCGCGGGGACAACGGCGAGATCTGGTACGTGCGCAACGGCGAGATCAAGCGGATCGGCAACCTCAGCCAGGGTTGGGCGACGGCGGGTGTGGCCGTGCAGGTCAAGCCGTCCGAGGACCTGGCACGGATCCGCGAGGTGGTCCAGAAGGTGGCCGACACCCTGGCGAAGGAGACCCCGTGGGACGAGCGCCTGTGGGGCCCGGTGGAGGTGCTGGGCCTGGACGAGGTGCTGCTCGCCTCGATGACGGTGAAGGTGTCGGCGAAGACGATGCCGGGCCAGCAGTTCGCGGTGGAGCGGGAGCTGCGCTGGCGGATCAAGGAGGCCTTCGACGCCGCGGGCATCCGGATCATCGGCGGGGCCCCGGCACCGGCCGATGAGGAGGAGACCCCGGCGGACCCGGCGGCCGCGGTCGCCCCGCCGTCCGCGCTGTCGAACCCGGCCTCCCCGCAGTCGCTGGCCACCACCCCGATCCCGCCCCCGGCCGGCCCCCGGATCACCAAGTAATCCCCTCCCCGCCACCCACTGCCCCGCAGGTCACATCCTGCGGGGCAGTGCCATTGACACGGCCCGAACGGCGATAGGAAACTTACCTAACAGTTGCCCTTCCCCAGGACCCCCGACGTCCGCCTCCGTGAGGGAGAGACCGCGCCATGCCCGCCGCAACCCCCGGAACGCCCAGCCTCCTGCGTGCCATGAACGACCGGGCCGCGCTCGAACTCCTGCTGACCCACGGCCCCTTGTCCCGGACCCGGATCGGCCACCTGACCGGGCTCTCCAAGCCCACCGCCTCCCAGCTGCTGGCCCGGCTGGAGGCGGCCGGACTCGTCGTGGCCACCGGCACCGACGGCGGGCGCCCCGGCCCCAGCGCGCAGCTGTACGCGGTCAACCCCCGGGCTGCCCACGTCGGCGGGCTCGACGTCACCCCCGGGCGCGTCCTGGCGGCCGTCGCCGACCTCACCGGCACGGTGCTCGGTACGCACGAGGTCCCGTACGCCGAGGGCACCGAGGCCGTCCAGCAGGTCACCGAGGCCCTCGGCGGCGCGGTCAAGGCGGCCGGGCTCCACCACTCCGATCTGCACCGGGTGGTCATCGCCACCCCGGGCGCCTTCGACCCGCAGACGGGCCGGCTGCGCTACGCCAGCCACCTCCCCGGATGGCACTCCCCCACCCTCCTCGAAGAGCTGGCGGCGGCCCTGCCGATGCCGGTCGAGTACGAGAACGACGTCAACCTCGCCGCCGTCGCCGAGCAGCGCCTCGGCGCCGCGCGCGGCCACGAGGACTTCGTCCTGCTGTGGAACGAGGAGGGCCTCGGCGCAGCCCTGGTGCTCGGCGGCCGACTGCACCGCGGCTGGACCGGCGGCGCCGGCGAGGTGGGCTTCCTGCCCGTGCCGGGGCACCCCTTGGTCCGGCAGGTGACCCGGGCCAACACCGGCGGCTACCAGGAGCTGGCCGGCGCCCAGGTGGTTCCCGGCCTGGCCGCGGAGCTGGGCGTCGAGGCGCCGCCCGCGCCGGCCGCGGCCGCCGAGGGCGCGTACAGCCCGGAGGTCACCGCCGCCGTCGCCCTGCTCATGCGGGCCGCGGCCGCGCCCGAGGGAGCGCACCTGCGTTTCCTGCAGTCGTACGCGACCCTGCTCGCCACCGGTCTCGCCTCGCTGGTCGCCGTACTGGACCCGGAGATCGTGGTGCTCTCCGGGGCCGTGATCGCCGCGGGCGGGGAGCCGCTGCGCGGCCTGCTCGAGTCCGAACTCGCCGAACTGGCCCCCTCCCGGCCCCGCCTGGTGTCCGGCGGGGTCCAGGAGCGGCCCGTGCTGCACGGCGCCCTGGAAAGCGCGCTCGCCGCCACGCGCGACGAGGTGTTCGACACCTCCCGCTGACCGGGGACCGCCCGTCGAAACCGTCAGCCCCAGCCCCCCACGCCCCACGTCTCCACGTCCCCCGCCTCACGCCCCACCGCGCGCATCCACTGGCCCCCCCACGGAAGTTCCTCACGCAGAGAGCGAGCCCCGCCATGCCCAGAACCGCACGCCTGACCGCCACGGCCGCCGCCCTGGCCGCCCTCTCCGTACTCGCCACCGCGTGTACGGGCCAGGGCGCCGGCACGGCATCCGACGATCCGAAAGCGGACGTCACCCTCAACTTCTGGCACGGCTGGTCCGCGCCGGGCGAGACGAAGGCGATCGAGGAGAACATCGCGCGGTTCGAGAAGGCGCATCCGAACATCAAGGTCGACGTCACCGGGAACATGACCGACGACAAGATCAAACAGGCGTTGCGCGCGGGCGGGGACAAGGCCCCCGACGTGGTCTCCTCCTTCACCACGGACAGCGTCGGCACCTTCTGCAACTCCAAGGCCTTCGCC
The DNA here is from genome assembly GCF_044750905.1 of Streptomyces sp. NPDC088762. Lineage (NCBI taxonomy): Bacteria > Bacillati > Actinomycetota > Actinomycetes > Kitasatosporales > Streptomycetaceae > Streptomyces > Streptomyces sp. NPDC088762. The sequence continues at coordinate 294,296 of NZ_JBIVKT010000001.1, read as the reverse complement.
GACCTGAACCCCTTCCTCCGCGCGTCCGGCATCGACAAGACGAAGGTCTTCCCCAAGACCCTGCTGGAGTACACGCAGTTCGAGGGCAACCAGTGCACGCTGCCGCTGCTGAATGACGCGTACGGCCTCGTCTACAACAAGACCGCCTTCGAGGCCGCCGGCATCACCGAGCCCCCGAAGACCTGGAGCCGCTTCGTCGAGGTCGCGCAGAAACTGACCAAGCCCAGCGGGGATTCGTACGAGCAGCTCGGCCTGATGCCCACCTTCCACGGCTACGAGACCAAGCCGACGCGGCTCGCCGCGCAGTGGGGCGCCACGTACTTCGGCGCCGACGGCAAGTCCAACCTGGCCGGGGACCCGGGCTTCGCGAAGATGCTGACCGCGCAGAAGGACCTGGTCGCCAAGCTCGGCGGCTACGAGAAGCTGGAGAAGTTCCGCAACACCTTCGGTGACGAGTGGAGCGCCGAGCACCCCTTCCACCTGGGTCTGGTCGCGATGCAGATCGACGGCGAGTGGCGGCCCGCCATGGCCGCGGAGGCCGGCGTGAAGTTCGAGATCGGCACCGCGCCGCTGCCCGTTCCCGACGACCGGGCCGCCGACTACGGCAAGGGATACCTCTCGGGCACGATCATGGGCATCGCCTCCGGCAGCAGGAAGCAGAACGCGGCCTGGGAACTGGTGAAGTACATGACCACCGACACCGAGGCGGTCGTGGCCTTCGCCAACGCCATCCACAACGTGCCCTCCACCCTGGCCGCACTGGAGTCGCCGGACCTGCGGGTGACCCCGGAGTTCAAGACCTTCATCGACATCGCCCGCCACCCCAAGTCCGGCACCACTCCGGCCCAGGCCGACGGCGGCACGTACCAGCTGACCTTCGAGGACTTCGCGTACGCGGTCGAGAAGGGCGACGTCGCCGACATACCGGCCGGTCTCGCCAAGACCGACCAGCAGATCGACACGGACATCGCGAAGGCCAAGTAGCGCCGGATGACCACTCACACACTGCGGGCGAAGCGCCGCCGGTCCGCCCTGCGGACCGCGGCCTTCATGTCGCCCTGGCTGATCGGGTTCGCGGTCTTCTTCGCCTACCCCCTGCTGTCCACCCTCTCCTTCTCCTTCACCAAGTACGACGGCTTCCGGCAGCCCGCCTTCAACGGCGCGGACAACTGGGCCTACGTCTTCACGGACTATCCGCTGTTCTGGCCGGCGATGCGCAACACCCTGTGGCTGGTGCTGGTGATGGTCAGCTGCCGGGTCGTGTTCGGCTTCGGCGTCGGCCTGCTCATCACCCGGATCAAGACGGCGGCCGGGGTCTTCCGGACCCTGTTCTACCTGCCCTACCTCGCCCCGCCGGTCGCCGCGACCCTGGCCTTCGTCTTCCTGCTCAACCCGGGCACCGGACCCGTCGACAGCCTGCTGGGCTCCGTAGGGCTGCCCACTCCCGGCTGGTTCACCGACGCCGGCTGGTCCAAGCCCGCGCTGACCGCCCTCGCCCTGTGGGGGGTGGGCGACCTCATGGTCATCTTCATGGCCGCGCTGCTCGACGTACCGAAGGAGCAGTACGAGGCCGCCGAGCTGGACGGCGCCGGCGCCTGGGCGCGCCTGCGCCACATCACGCTGCCGAACATCTCCCCGATCATCATGTTCGCCGTGGTCACCGGGGTCATCCAGGCCATGCAGTACTACACCCAGCCGCTCGTGGCCGGAAAGGTGGCGAGCGGGGTGATCGGCGGCTCGGGCCAGCAGTTCGAACCCGGCTACCCCGACAAGTCCACGCTGACCCTGCCGCAGCTCGTCTACAACCTCGGGTTCCAGCGCTTCGACTACGGCACCGCGTGCGTCGTGGCGCTCGTCCTGTTCGCCCTCTCCATGGCCTGCACCGCGCTGCTGATGCGCCGCCGTGGCGGACTGATCGGAGCAGCGGAGTGAGTACGCGCGGCCGCAGGGCCGTACTGCACTGGATCGGGGTGCACTCCCTGGGCGTGGCCGCCGCCCTGTTCTTCGTCCTGCCCTTCGTCTTCCTCGTCCTCACCTCCCTGATGGGCGACCGGCAGGCGCTGACCCGCGACCTGTGGCCGGACACCTGGGAGTGGGGCAACTACGCCCGGGTGTGGCACACGCCCGGCTTCCTGACCTGGTGGCGCAACACCCTGCTGTACGCCGGGCTGGGCACCCTGCTGACCGTGGTCTCCTCGGTGCCCGTCGCCTACGCGCTCGCCACGTTCCGCTTCCGCGGGCGGCGGCTGTCCCTGCTGCTGGTGATCGCCATGATGATGCTGCCGCCGCAGGTGGTGGTCATGCCCATGTACCTCTTCTGGGCCAAGCAGCTCGACCTGTCCGGCACCCTGTGGCCGCTGATCATCCCGATGGCGTTCGGCGACGCCTTCACCATCTTCCTGCTCCGCCAGTTCCTGCTGACGATCCCGGCCGAGTACCTGGACGCGGCCCGCGTCGACGGCTGCGGCGAACTGCGCACCCTGCTGCGGGTGGTGCTGCCGATGGCGAAACCCGGGATCGCCGCCGCCGCGCTGTTCCAGTTCTTCACCGCGTGGAACGACTACTTCGGCCCGCAGATCTACGCCTCCGACAATCCCGCGGCCTGGACCCTCAGTTACGGGCTGGAGTCCTTCAAGGGGGCGCACCACACCAACTGGAACCTGACCATGGCCGCGACCGTCCTGGTCATGGCCCCGGTGATCGTCCTCTTCTTCTTCGCCCAGAAGGCGTTCGTCGAGGGAGTCACCCTGAGCGGCGTGAAAGGCTGACAACGATGAAACTCGCAGTGGTGGGCGGCGGTTCCACCTACACCCCCGAGCTGATCGACGGCTTCGCGCGGCTGCGCGACACCCTCCCCGTCAGCGAACTGGTGCTGATCGACCCGGCCACCGAGCGGCTCGAGCTGATCGGCGGCCTGGCCCGGCGGATCTTCGCCCGGCAGGGGCACCCGGGGCTGGTCACCACCACCTCCGACCTCGACGCGGGCGTCGACGGCGCCGACGCCGTCCTGCTCCAGCTGCGCGTCGGCGGGCAGGCGGCCAGGCTCCGGGACGAGACCTGGCCGCTGGAGTGCGGCTGCGTCGGACAGGAGACCACGGGCGCGGGCGGCCTCGCCAAGGCGCTGCGCACGGTCCCCGTGGTCCTCGACATCGCCGAGCGGGTCCGCCGGACCAGCCCTCAGGCGTGGATCATCGACTTCACCAACCCGGTCGGCATCGTCACCCGGGCCCTGCTCCAGGCCGGGCACAAGGCGGTGGGCCTTTGCAACGTGGCCATCGGCCTCCAGCGGAAGTTCGCCGCCCTGCTCGGCCTGGCGCCGGCCGACATCCACCTGGACCACGTGGGGCTCAACCACCTCACCTGGGAGCTGGGCGTGCGCCGGGGCGGCCCGGACGGCGAGGACCTGCTGCCGGGCCTGCTCGCCGCGCACGGGGAGGCCGTCGCGGCGGACCTGCGGCTGCCGCGCGAGGTGCTGGACCGGCTCAGGGTCGTGCCCTCGTACTACCTGCGCTACTTCTACTCCCACGACGAGGTCGTCCGGGAGCTCGCGACCAAGCCCTCGCGGGCCGCCGAGGTCGCCGCGATGGAGCGGGAGCTGCTCGCCCTGTACGGGGACCCCGCGCTGGACGAGAAGCCGGCGCTGCTGGCGAAGCGGGGCGGGGCCTTCTACTCCGAGGCGGCCGTGGACCTGGCCGCCTCGCTGCTGGGCGACGGCAGCGGCGGCCCGGCGGTGCAGGTGGTCAACACGTACAACAACGGCACCCTGCCCTTCCTCCCGGACGACGCGGTCGTCGAGGTCCAGGCCCGCATCGGCGGCGCCGGCGGCCCGGTGCCGCTCGCGGTGCCCCGGCTGGACCCGCTGTACGCCGGGCTGATCTCGCACGTGACGGCGTACGAGGACCTCGCCCTGGACGCGGCGCTGCGCGGCGGCCGGGAACGGGTCTTCAGGGCGCTGCTGGCCCACCCCCTCGTGGGCCAGTTCGACCTCGCCGAGGGGCTGACGGACCGGCTGCTCGCACACAACAAGGAGCACCTGCCGTGGGCCTGACGCTCTGTCCCGTACTGGCGATCGACGCGGGCAACAGCAAGACGGACGTGTCGCTCGTCGCACCGGACGGCTCGGTGATGTGCACCGGACGGGCCGGGGGTTTCCAGCCCTCCCGCACGGGCGTGGCCGCCGCCGTCGACGTGATCGCGGAGGCGATGGCCTCCGTGGGCCTGGACGGCGGCGGGCCCGGCCGGCCCGTCGCCGAGCACGTGTCGGCCTGTCTGGCGAACGCCGACTTCCCGGTGGAGGAGTGGAAGCTGGCGCGCGAGATCAAGCGCCGGGGCTGGGGCCGCGCCACGGCGGTGCACAACGACACCTTCGCCCTGCTGCGGGCCGGGCTCCCCGCGGACGCCGAGGCGCGTGGTGTGGCGGTGGTGTGCGGAGCGGGCATCAACTGCGTGGGGGTGTCCCCGGACGGCCGGACCGCCCGCTTCCCCTCGATCGGCCGGATCTCCGGCGACTGGGGCGGCGGGGGCGGACTGGCCGAGGAGGCCCTGTGGTTCGCGGCCCGCGCCGAGGACGGGCGGGGCGGGGCGACGGAGCTGGCCCGGGCCCTGCCCGCGCACTTCGGCCTCGGCTCGGTGTACGCGCTGATCGAGGCCCTGCACCTGGAGCGGATCCCGGGCGCCCGACGGCACGAGCTGACCCCGGTGCTGTTCGCGGTGGCGGCGGCCGGGGACCCGGTGGCGCTGTCCCTGGTGCACCGGCAGGCGGAGGAGATCGCGACCATGGCGACGGTGGCGCTGCGCCGCCTGGACCTGCTGGCCGAGGAGGTCCCGGTGGTGCTGGGGGGCAGCGTGCTGGCGGCCCGGCATCCGCAGCTCAACGGGCGCGTCGAGGAACTGCTGGCCGAACGGGCCCCGTACGCCCGGGTGACGGTGGTGACGGCCCCGCCGGTGCTGGGTGCGGCGCTGCTGGGCCTCGACGCGCTCGGCGCCCCGGTCCGGGCCCGCGAGAAGGTCCGTGCCCATTTCGGGCACGTCCCCGCCCACCAATTCGGGTGAACCCGGGCCGGAATGCGGTCGGTCTGGAACCGTGGGCGCCGTGCGGACGTATTGACGTTGAAGGGGCGGCGGGGGCGGCGGCCGGAGGTGGATCACCCGAGATCGGGCACCGGGTGGTGTGGCCGACCGTCGCTACGGCCATACTGCTGCGGAGCATGAGACCGAGGGGGAGGTCACGGTGGCCATCACATCACGCGCGCCCGCGCCGGAGGGCGGTGTCTCCGTACCGCCCCCGGCGCCGCCGGCGGCGCCGCCGAGGCGGGTCACCGCCTGGGCGGAGGGCGTGGAGCGGCTGCGCGAGGCGGCGACGACCGAGCCCGGCCGGCTGCGGATCATCGGAGCTGCCCTGGCCGCTCTGATCGTGCTGTTCGGCGCGGTCAGCGTGGGGGAGATCTCCGGCCGGTCCACCGCGGCCGAGGACGTCGTGGGCCGCAGCCAGCCGCTGAGCGCCGACGCGGCCAGCATCTACCGCTCCCTCGCGGACGCCGACACGACCTCCTCCAGCGGATTCCTGCTGGGCGCCCAGGAGCCGCGCGAGGTGCGCCAGCGGTACGAGAAGGACATCGCCAACGCCTCCAGGCTGCTGGTGAGCGCCGCCGCCAACACCGGAGGCAACAAGGACTCCCGCGAGCAGATCACCCTGCTGAGCGAGCAGCTGCCGCGCTACACCGGGCTGATAGAGCAGGCACGGGCCGCCAACCGGCAGGGTCTGCCGCTGGGCGGCGCCTATCTCCGGTACGCCAACGAGCAGATGACCACCCAGCTGCTGCCCGCCGCGCAGCGGCTGTACGAGGCGGAGACCGGCCGGCTCTACACCGACTACGACGACGCCCGGTCCTGGCCGCTGGCCTCGCTCGCCGCGGGCCTTTTCGCGCTCGCCGCCCTGGTGTGGGCGCAGCGGCGCAACTACCGTCGTACGAACCGGGTCTTCAACCACGGGCTGCTGGCCGCGACGGCCGCGTCCGTCGTGGTCCTGCTGTGGCTGGCCGTGGGCCACACCGTGGCACGGTCCTCGCTGAGTGAGGCCCGGGCGAACGGGCAGGAGTCCCTGAAGGTGCTCAACGACGCGCGGATCGCCTCGCTCCAGGCGCGGGCGGGTGAGAACCTGACGCTGGTCGCGCGGGGCGCCGTCCTGGCCGGGGACGGGAAGTCCGACAAGTACGACGTGGACTTCACGAACAACATGAAGGTGCTCGACTCCGGGCTGGCGACCGCGCTGCGGCTGGCCGACGACGCGGCCGGACGGACGCCCGTGACCCGCGCCTCGGAGGGCGTGCGGCAGTGGAAGCAGCGCCACACGGCGGCCCGGGAGGCGGACTTGAAGGGCGACTACGAGGCCGCACTGCCCCAGGTCGTCGGCGACAAGGACCACAAGGACAGCAGCGGGGCGGCCTTCGACACGGTGGACGCCTCGCTGGAGCAGGCCGTGGCCCACGAGCAGCAGCAGTTCACCCGGGCCGCCCGGGACGGGCTCGGGGCGCTGACCGGTCTGGTGACGGGTGCGGCGGCCCTCGCGGTCGTCGGCGCGGCGGCGGCGCTGCTCGGCATCGGGCGCAGGCTTTCGGAGTACAGGTGAGAGCGATGCGGATACGGTCGGTGCGAGCCTCCGAAGGTCATGGGGACGGGAACGGGAAGGAGGCCGGAGTGTCCGGCGTGGGACGCCTGACGCGGCGGCTGCGCGGCTGGGGCGGGGTGAGCGCGATGGCCGCCGCCTGCGCGGTGACGGCCGCGGCAGTGCTGGTGCCGCTGGCCCGGGCGACTCCGGATGCCGGCCGCCCGGTCACGGTCCGCGAGCCGGCCTCGATGGTGGCGGCCCCGGCGGCCCCGGCCGACACCTGCCAGGACCCGGAGGCCAGCCTGCGCCCATCGGGGCTGGACGGGGCGTCGATCGCGCGGATCAAGGCGGCGGGCAAGCTCGTCGCGGGCGTGGACCAGAACAGCTTCCGCTGGGGGTACCGCAACCAGTCCGACGGCGGCCGCCTCGACGGCTTCGACATCGACCTGGTGAAGGCCATCGCGCAGGACATCCTGGGCGATCCGAACGCGGTGATCTACCGTGCCATCCCCACCAGCCAGCGCGTTCCGGCGCTCAAGGAGGGCCGCGTCGACATCGTCGTGCGGACCATGACCATCAACTGCAAGCGGCTGGAGGACGTCGCCTTCTCGACGGCCTACTTCGAGGCCGGGCAGCAGGTGCTGGCGCCCAAGGGCTCACCGATCACCGGCTACGACACCTCGCTGAAGGACAAGCGGATCTGCTTCGCCGCCGGTTCGACGGCGGAGGCCACGCTGAAGGCCCAGTCCTACGACTCGGTGCCGGTCACCGTGCCCAACCAGCTGGACTGCCTGGTCCGTCTGCAGCTGGGCGAGGTGGACGGCATCATCACCGACAACGCCCTCGCCGCCGGCCAGGCCGCGCAGGACCCCTCGGTGCAGCTGGTCGGCTCGCCGTTCACCCGCGAGTTCTACGGCGTGGCGATGAACAAGGACTCCGCCGACCTGGTACGCCGGGTCAACAAGGTGCTGGAGGGCTACCGCGCGGGCGGCAACGACAGCCCGTGGATGAAGTCGTACCTCAAGCACCTGCAGCCCGTGCTGCCCGGCGTGACCGCGCCGCCTCCGCCCAAGTACCGGGACGGCTGAGGCCGGTGGGTTCCGGTGCGGAGACAGAATCGGAAGCGGAGGCACAGTCGGTGGAGCCAGGGTCGCCGGGGGCGCAGTCGGCAGTGATGGACCGGGACGGCGTCGACCGCGCCCTGGCCCGGCTGGGCGCGGAGCACGAGGCCGTCGAGACCTCGCTGCTGGCCCTCCAGGACCACGCCGGGCGCCGGCTGCTGGAGGGCGCCGGGCTGACCGGGGTCACCAAGGAGCGGTGGGCGGCGGCCGAAGCCGACATCACCCGGCTGTGGAGGTACTTCGACGCCTACAGCGGGGCCCTGGCCGCCGCCCGGGAGATCCGGGACCGGCGCCGCTGGCCCAGCCGTGAGGACCTGGCCGAGCTGACCGAGCGGCTGCGCGGGCCCGGTGTGCTGATCGCCGGGGCGGCCGTGGAGGGCGCCGCGCTGGCCGAGCGGCTCTCCCTGGCCGAGCTGGTGGCCCGGATGAACGGGCTGTACGCGAGCTCGCTGGACGTGGTGGTCGCCGCCGACGCGGTGTGGTCGGCGCTGCCGGCCCGGATCGACCTGCTCGCCGCCGAGCTGCACCGCACGCGCTCGCTGGCCCACTCGGTGGGGGTGCGGCCGGGTGAGCACCCCTCGGGCGACGACCTGGAGGCCATCACCGCCGAGCTGGCGGAGCTGCGGGCGCAGGTGATCGCCGACCCACTGGCGTTCTGGCTGCCGGCGGCGGGGAGTTCGGCGCCGGGCGGGGGCCGTCCGGACACCGCGCGCTACGACCGGGCGGCGCTCGCGCTGGAGGACGTACGGCGTGAGGTCGAGGCGGTGCTGGACGTACGGCAGGACGCCGAGCAGCGGCTGATCGCCCTGCGGGACGTGCTCTCGCGGGCCGACCGGACCCTGGCGGAGGCGCGGACGGCGCGCGGCGAGGTGCTGGCGAAGATCGCCGCGTCGGAGGTGCCCGCGGTGAGCGGTCCCCCGACGGTGTTGCAGGAGCAGCTGGCGGCGGCGGCCGAGCACCGGCGCCAGTCCCGCTGGCACCGGCTCTCCCCGCTGCTGGAATCGCTGGAGGAGCGGGCCGAGGAGGAACTGCGCAGGGCCCGCGAGTCGTTGACGGCGGTGACGGCGCCACTGGCGGTCCGGGCCGAGCTGCGCGGGCGGCTGGACGCGTACAAGGCGAAGGTGGCCCGGCACGGGCTGGCCGAGGACCCGCTGCTGATCGAGCGGTACGACGCGGCGCGGCGGATGCTGTGGAGCGCGCCCTGCGACCTGCGGGCCGCGGAACAGGCCGTGCTGCGCTACCAGCAGGCGGCGGCGGAGTCGTTGCAGGGCACGGGAAGTGGCGCGGGAACGCCTGGAAAGGAGGACGCATGAGTCTGATCGGAACCGCGTGCGTTCGCCCGGGCTGCCCGGGGACGTACGAGGACATGGGCGGCGGCGAGCTGTACTGCGACACCTGCGGGCTGGCGCCGGTCGGCGCGGTCTCGGCGGGTGCCGAGGAGCTGGTGTCGCCGCCGACGGGGATGACCAGCGCGGCGCGCGGCGGATCCCTGGGGTCGGGCGGGTCGCGGGGGTCGGCGGGGTCGCAGGGTTCACACGGCTCCGCGCGGTCCTCGGCCTCGGCGCGGTCCTCGCGTTCGTCCCGCTCGTCGGGGTCTCGGCGCTCCGTGTCGGGCCGGCTGTCGCGCTCGCTGTCGGGTCCGGCGTCCACCCGGTCGGTGTCGGTGCGCAGTTCGGGCTCGGCGGCCTCGTCCTCGGGGCGCGGGCGGCTGGGGGCCGGGCTGGTCACCGTGCCGGAAGTGCCGCGTCCGGACCCGTCGGCGGCGGTCCTGGAGAACCCGGAGGTACCGGAGCGCAAGCGGTTCTGCTCGCGTTCGGACTGCGGGGCTCCGGTGGGCCGGGCCCGGGGTGAGCGGCCCGGGCGGACGGAAGGGTTCTGCACCAAGTGCGGGCACCCGTACTCCTTCGTGCCCAAGCTGAACGCGGGCGATGTGGTGCACGGCCAGTACGAGGTCGCGGGCTGCCTCGCGCACGGCGGGCTCGGCTGGGTGTACCTGGCGGTGGACCGCGCGGTCTCGGACCGGTGGGTGGTGCTCAAGGGCCTGCTGGACACCGGCGACCAGGACGCCATGGAGGCCGCGATATCGGAGCGGCGGTTCCTCGCGGAGATCGAGCACTCCAACATCGTGCGGATCTACAACTTCGTGGAGCACCTGGACCAGCGGACGGGTTCGCTGGACGGGTACATCGTCATGGAGTACGTGGGCGGCAAATCGCTGAAGGAGATCGCGAACGAGCGGCGCCGGCCCGACGGCCGGCGTGATCCGCTGCCGGTGGAGCAGGCGTGCGCGTACGGGATCGAGGCGCTGGAGGCGCTCGGCCACCTGCACAGCAGGAACCTGCTGTACTGCGACTTCAAGGTCGACAACGCGATCCAGCAGCAGGACCAGCTGAAGCTGATCGACATGGGCGCGGTGCGGCGGATGGACGACGAGGAGTCGGCCATCTACGGCACGGTGGGCTACCAGGCGCCCGAGGTCGCGGAGCTGGGCCCCTCGGTCGCCTCCGACCTGTACACGGTGGCGCGCACCCTGGCGGTGCTCACCTTCGACTTCCAGGGCTACACGAACGTGTTCGTGGACTCGCTGCCGGATCCGGAGCACATCGAGGTGTTCCGGCGGTACGAGTCCTTCTACCGGCTGCTCGTCCGGGCCACCGACCCGGACCCCGGGCGGCGGTTCGCGTCCGCGCAGGAGATGGCGGACCAGCTGACGGGCGTGCTGCGGGAGGTGGTCGCCCTCCAGACGGGCCGGCCGCGGCCGCAGCTGTCCACCCTTTTCGGCCCGGAACTGCGCGTCCCCGACAACCGCCTGTTCGCCGACGTGGCGGGGACGACGGTGTCCCGGCTCGGCGAGCGGGTCGTGGCCTCCGGGCGGGGCGGCCCGGTCGCTTCCCTGCTGGGCGGGCGGTTCGGGCTGCGCGGCTCCGACTCCGGCTCCGGCTCCGGCCGTGGCCGTGGCGTCGGCCCCCGCCCGGCGGCCACGCCGCCGGGCCTGCCGGCCGGTCCGCCGTTGCCCGGCCTCGCCGCACCGGCGGGCGCGGGCGCCGTGGGCGGCACGCCGCCCGGCGGCACGCCGCCCGGCGGCACGCCCGTTCCGCCCGGGACCCCGCCGCCCGTACCCGGGTACCCGGCCGCGGGCACCGCGGTGCCCGGGCTCGGGAGCACCGCCACGCATGTGGCGGGGGCCCCGGTACCCGCGCCCCGGCAGGCTCCGGCAGCGGCTCCGGTCAGGGGGGCGGGCGCAGGCCCCGCATCCCCGTCGGCGCCCGCGGCGGCGACCACGCTCGACCCCCGGGACACCTCCCTGGCCCTGCCCGTGCCGCTCGTGGACCCGGCCGACCCGAACGCCGGTTTCCTGGCCGGTCTGCTGGCCACCGCTCCCGGCGACCTGCTGGGGGCCCTCGGCTCGGCGCCGGCCGAATCGGCCGAGCTGCGGCTGCGCGAGCTGCGGGCCCGGCTGGAGCTGGGCGAAACGGCCGCGGCCTGCCACGCCCTGGCGGAGCTGGAGGCCCGGCACCCGGACGACTGGCGGGTGGTGTGGGCCCGCGGCATCGCCTCGCTGGCCACCGGCGAGAACGAGATCGCCGCCCTGTCCTTCGACGCGATCTACGACGCCTTCCCGGGCGAGCCCGCGCCCAAGCTGGCCCTCGGGCTGTGCGCGGAGGTCCTGGGCCAGCTGGACAACGCCGCCGAGTACTACCGCCTCGTCTGGGCCACCGACCCCGGCTTCGTGAGCGCCGCGTTCGGGCTGGCCCGGGTCCAGCTGGCCGCGGGCGAGCGGGGCGAGGCCGTGCGCACGCTGGAGTCCGTGCCGGAGGCGTCCATCCACTACACCGCCGCGCGGGTGGCGGCCGTACGCGCACGTCTGCGCGACCGCTCCCCGCACGAGCCGCTGCTCGCCGATCTGGTGGCCGCCGCCGAGCAGGTGGAGGCCCTGCGGCGGTCGGGCCTGGACCCCGAGCGTCACGAGAGGCTGGCGACGGAGGTTCTGGGCTCGGCCCTCGACTGGGTACTGTCGGGTAGCCGGGGTTCCGACCCCGGCCGGACCTCGCTGCTCGGCAGTCAACTGGACGAGCGGGGCCTGCGCTTCGGACTGGAGCGCTCGTACCGCGTGCTCGCACGGCTGGCGCAGCGGGGCGAGGAGAGGATCGAACTGGTGGAGCGGGCAAACCGTTTCCGTCCCCGGACGTGGGTGTGAGTGATGTCGATGCATCGGCTGTCGGGCTGCCCCAGCTGCGCGGAACCCCTGGAGGAGGGTGACCGTTTCTGCGGCGTCTGCGGCCACGCCGTCACCGCCCCTCCCCCGGCTGCCGCCACGGACCACCCGACCATCCCGCTGCCCACGGCGCCGCCGCGCGGCGCCGCCGCCGGACAGGAAGCGGAAGCGGAAGCGGATACGGGTACCTCCTCGGGCGGCTACGGGGCCCCGGCCCCCTCCGGCCCCTACGGCGCCACCGAGCCGGCCCCCGGGTGGGGCAGTGTGGCCGCGGCGGCGCCGACCCTGGTCGGCGACCCGGCCGACTGGGCCACTCCTCCGCCTGAGCCGGGCCCCGACGGGGCCCCCCGGCGCGGGGACGACGCCCCGGGGGACGCCGGCCGCGGGCACGAGACCCCGTACGAGAGCCCGTACGAGCCTCCGTACGAAGCCCGGTACGGGACGGCCCCGTACGGCACGGCCCCCCAGGCCGCGGTGGACGAGCCCGAGGCCCGGCACGACCTCGCCGGGAGCGCCGGCACGCCCCCCGAAGGCACCCCGTGGAGCCCGGGCGGCGAATCCCCGTACGGGACCCCGTACGGCACCGCCCCGCAGGACCCGGCCGACGGGCCGGCCGCCCGCTACGACCTGCCCGGCGGCCCGGCGACTTCCCCCGAGGGGACCGCGTGGGACCTGGCGGACGGCGGCACCGCGCCCGAGGGCGGCCAGGAGGCCGCCGCCGAAGCCCCGCAGGGCGGCGCCGGCCGGACCTGCGTGGCCTGCCGGGCCGGCAACGTCGACACCGACGGGTACTGCGAGCACTGCGGGCACGCCCAGCCCCGGGAGCGGGACCACCAGGAGGAGGAGCTCGGGAGCGTCGCCGCCGTCAGCGACCGCGGGCTGCGCCACCACCGCAACGAGGACTCGTTCGCGGTCGCGGCCACGGCCCTGCCGGACGGCTCCGCCGCCACCGTCGCCATCGTCTGCGACGGCGTCTCCTCCGCCAGCCGCCCCGACGAGGCCTCGGCCGCCGCGGCCGGCGCCGCCAACGAGGCCCTGCTCGAGGCGCTCCCGCGCGGCGCCCACCCGCAGGAGGCCATGCACGAGGCGATCCTGGCCGCGGCCGCCGCCGTCAACGCGCTGGCCCCGGAGATCGCCGGCGCGCAGAACGCTCCCGCGTGCACCCTGGTCGGAGCCGTCGTCAGCGGCGGTCTGCTGACCATCGGCTGGGTGGGCGACAGCCGCGCGTACTGGGTCCCGGACGACCGCGCCGCCCTGCCCCGCCGCCTCACCGAGGACGACTCCTGGGCCGCCCAGATGGTCGCGGCCGGCCTGATGGGCGAGGCCGAGGCCTACGCCGATGCCCGCGCCCACGCCATCACCGGCTGGCTCGGGGCCGACGCGTACGAACTCGAACCGCACACCGCGGTCTTCAAGCCGGACCACCCCGGGGTGGTCGTGGTCTGCACCGACGGCCTGTGGAACTACGCGGAATCGGCGCGGGAGATGGCCCAGGTACTGCCCTCGGACGCCGCCGCCCGGCCCCTGCACAGCGCCCAGGTCCTGGTCGGCCACGCCCTCGACGGCGGCGGCCACGACAACGTGACCGTGGCCGTGGTGCCGTTCGCCGCGGTCCCGGAGCCGCAGGCCCCGCCGCAACCGGAAGCGGAAGCGGACGCCCCGAACCAAGCCTGACCCGCCCCCGGTCCGCCCGGTCGCCCCGCCCTCGACAGGTCCGACCGTCAGCCCGTCCGTCAGCCCGTCCGTCCGCCCGCCGCTCAAGCCCTCTAGGACCCTAGGAGTCCAGCCGATGGCGAACTTCGCCAAGCCGAGCGCCCCGCGCTTCAGCGTGGAGGTGTACCAGAACGAGTTCCTCCCCCAGGGCGGGCAGGACGTCCACGCCATCGTCACGGTCACCTCCAGCGGTGGTGCCACCGCCACCCGCGCCCCGGCCGCCCAGGGCTCGGCGGCCGTCGTGATCATGGTGGACTGCTCCGGTTCCATGGAGTACCCGCCGGACAAGATGCGCGGCGCCCGCGAGGCCACGGCCGCGGCCGTCGACACCCTGCGCGACGGCACCGCCTTCGCCGTGGTCGCCGGTACGCACGTCGCCAAGGAGGTCTACCCGGGCCAGGGCCGGCTCGCCGTCGCCGACCCGGTCACCCGGTCGCAGGCCAAGGAGGCGCTGCGCGGCCTCAGCTCGGGCGGCGGCACCGCCATCGGCACCTGGCTGCGCCTGGCCGACGGACTGCTGCGCCAGTCCTCCGCCACCATCCGGCACGGCATCCTGCTCACCGACGGCCGCAACGAGCACGAGGAGCCGGCCGTGCTGCGCGCCACCCTCGACGCCTGCGCCGGCCGCTTCACCTGCGACGCCCGCGGGGTGGGCACCGACTGGGAGGTCAAGGAGGTCACCGGCATCGCGAGCGCGCTGCTCGGTTCCGCCGACATCGTGGCCGACCCGGCCCACCTCGCCGAGGACTTCACGCGCATGATGGAGAACGTCATGGGCAAGGAGGTCGCGGACGTCGCGCTGCGCCTGTGGACCCCGGTGGGCGTGGAGATCCAGTACGTCAAGCAGGTCGCGCCGGCCGTCCAGGACCTGACCGGGCGCCGCACCGAGGCAGGCCCGCGCGCCGGCGACTATCCGACCGGCTCGTGGGGCGACGAGTCCCGCGAGTACCACGTGTGCGTGCGCGTGCCGAGTGCGGCCCTGGGCCAGGAGATGCTCGCCGCCCGCGCCTCGCTCGTCCTGCCGGGAGCGGCGGGCGAGCCCGCCACCGTGCTCGCCCAGGGGCTGGTGCGCGCCGTGTGGACGGACGACCTCGCCGCCTCCACCGCCATCAACCCGCAGGTCGCCCACTACACGGGGCAGGCGGAGCTCGCGCAGGCTATCCAGCAGGGCCTGGAAGCACGCAAACTGGGCGACGTCGACGGCGCGACGGCCAAACTCGGACGCGCCGTACAGCTGGCGAGTGCCTCCGGGAACGCCGACACTGCCAGACTGCTGGCGAAGGTGGTGGATGTGGTGGACGCGGTGGCGGGTACTGTGCGGCTGAAAGCCAAGGTTGCCGATGCCGACGAGATGACTCTTGAAACGCGTTCGACACAGACCGTCCGAGTGAAGAAGACCTGAGAAGACCTGACGTGATGACGCAGGGAGATGAAGGGGGAAGCGCCGCCATGCCGACCTGCCCGAACGGGCACCAGTCCGCCTCCGACGACTGGTGCGAGGTCTGCGGCCACCGCATGGCCCCGGAAGGCGCCCGCCCGGCGCCCTCCTACGGCTACCCCCCGACCGCCGGTGAGCCGACCGCCCAGGCCGAGCTCTGCCCGCAGTGCCGTACCCCCCGCGAGGCCATGGCGCCGTTCTGCGAGGAGTGCCGGTACAACTTCCTGACGCGCACGCCCACGTCCTACACGCCGCTCAGCCCCGACGGCGGCCCGCACGCGACCGGCGCCACGCCGCCGCCTCCTCCGCCGCCGCCGTTGCAGACGCCTCCGGCGTACTCGCAGGACCACTTCGAGTACCAGGGCTCGCGGCCCTCCCGGGTCAACCGGGCCGCCGAGCCGCTCCAGCGCGAGGACGACTGGCTGCTGCCGCCTCCCGCGCCCGAGCCTCGCCAGGAGTACCAGCAGCCGCCCCAGCAGCCCCGGTACCAGCAGCAGCCCCCGCCGCCGCAGCGCCAGGAGTACCAGCAGGAGTACCAGCAGCCGCAGCAGCACCAGCAGCAGCCGCCCCGGCAGGAGCACCAGTCCTTCGCGCCCCAGAGCGGCACCTGGACCGCGACCATCGGTCCCGACCGCTCCTACTTCATGGCGATGATGCAGCGCAGCGGCCCCGAGGCGGCCGGGCTGAACCTGCCCGCGTACTCCCCGGAGCAGCACCTCCCGCTCTCCGGCGGCCAGATCACCATCGGCCGGCGGCGCGCCTCCACCGGCGAATCCCCCGACATCGACCTGTCGGTGCCCCCGGAGGACCCGGGCGTCTCCCACCAGCACGCGGTCCTCGTCCAGCAGCCCGACCTCAGCTGGGCGGTGGTGGACCAGAACTCCACCAACGGCACCACCATCAACGGCGGCGAGGAGCCGATCCAGCCCTACGTGCCGGTTCCGCTCGGCGACGGCGACCGGGTCCACGTCGGCGCCTGGACCACGATCACCATCCGCCGCGGCTGACCACCCACATCCCTAGCCCCCCAGCGGCCATACGTACGGGCCCTGGGGGTCGTCCAGCCACGACCACTGGCCCTCGTCGGTGACGGTGACCCCGAAGCGCTCCCGCGCCGGCCGGTTCTCGCGGCGCCACAGGTCCAGGGCCTCGCGGGGGTGCAGTGCGCCCTCGGTCAGCACGAGCATGAACTGGAAGCGCTCGTTCTCCACCAGCTCGTACGGGAGCCCGGGCGGCAGTCCGGCCGGCTCCTGCGACGGCGCGGCCGTGGCTCCGCGCAGCGGGACGAAGTAGGCCGGGGTGTGCAGGAAGTGGCCCTCGGCGAAGTCGGGGCCCCGGACCGTGAGCGCGATCAGCCCGGTCGACAGCGGCGCCAGGATCCGCGCCCCCGGCCGGCACTGGCCGAGCCAGGCGTGCGGGATCAGCGGCAGCGTGCACGTCACCATGATCCGGTCGAAGGGGGCGCGCGCGGGGCAGCCGCGCGCCCCGTCGCCGGTGACCACCTCCGGGTGGTAGCCGAGCCGGGCCAGGTGCGTGCGCGCGGACTCGGTGATCTCCTCGTCGAGGTCCACGGTGGTGACGAGGCCGTCGCCGAGGCGGTGGCAGAGCAGAGCGGCGTTGTATCCGGTGCCCGCGCCGATCTCCAGCACGTTGTCGCCGTCGCGCACGTCGAGCGCGGCCAGCATCTTCGCCATGAGGGAGGGCTGGCTGCTGGAGGAGACCAGCCGGCCGTCGCGCAGCCTCGTCGCGAGCGGGGTGTCGGTGTAGACGCCGCGCAGCCAGCGGGCCCGCCGCTCGGGGTCCGGGTCCTCTTCCCAGAGCCGTTCGTGGCCGGCGCCGCGGCCGGTCCAGAAGTAGGGGACGAACAGGTGCCGGGGCACGGCCGCGAAGGCCGCCCGCCAGGCCGGGTCCTCCAGTACCCCGGCCGCCGTCAGCTCCCGCACCTGGGCGGCGTGCGCGGTCTCCCGCAGGTCCCGCACCCGGGGGTGTGCCGTGCGGGACGTGCGCGGCGTGTGTGCGCCCATGCCTCCACTGTGCTGCGGGCCGTCCCCGTGTGCGACCGCGGTCGTTCCCGCGCGGTGGTGGGGGGTCCTAGGACCCGGGTCCTCGGGCCGGGCGTCTGAGACGATGGTCTGGTGAATGAGATTCCGCGGGGCACGCTTCAGGAGCAGACCTTTTATGAGCAGGTGGGCGGCGAGGAGACCTTCCGCCGCCTCGTCCGGCGCTTCTACCAGGGGGTCGCGCAGGACCCGCTGCTGCGCCCGATGTACCCGGAAGAGGACCTCGGCCCGGCGGAAGAGCGGTTCGCCCTCTTCCTGATGCAGTACTGGGGCGGCCCGACCACCTACAGCGAGCACCGCGGCCACCCGCGCCTGCGGATGCGGCACGCACCGTTCCAGGTCGACGCGGCCGCCCACGACGCGTGGCTGAAGCACATGCGGGTCGCCCTTGACGAGCTGGGTCTGGCGCCGGAGCACGAGGCGCAGCTCTGGAAGTACCTGACGTACGCCGCCGCCTCGATGATCAACACCGCGGGCTAGCCACCTCCGGCAGCGGTTCGGGGCTCAGACCGGGCGGACCTGGAGGGCGCCCAGGCCGCCGCCCTGGCCGGGGCGGCGGGTGGCGACGGAGCCGTACGGGGTGCGCAGGCGCAGCCAGCTCCCGGAGGCGAGCAGGGCCACCGGGTCGGGGGCGCCGGGTACGGGGACCGTGGGTGGCACGGTGGACCGTATCGGGCGCAGGAAGCCCAGGGACTGCGCGGCGTGCGCGGCGCGCAGCGGGAGTTCGGTGCCGCCCAGGGTGCGGGACCAGATCTCGCGGCCGATGCGGTCGCGCTCGGAGCGGGTCCGGTGCTGCGGCGGCAGGGCCTCGTCGCGGGCCCGGAACTCGGCGACCGCACCGGACACGGCCTCCCGTATCGCCTCGGGGCCGGGCAGCCCGGGCAGTTGCTGCCAGCCGCCGCGCGGCGGGAGGACCCCGGTCCAGGGCGGTCCGGTGACCGCGCCGGGCACGGTGGCGCGGGCCGCGGCCTCGTCCACCGATTCCAGGAGTTCGCCGGCGGAGACCGTCAGGTCCAGCGGGGCCGTGACGGGCGCGGCGAGCCGCACCGTGCGGATGGCCAGCACCTCGAAGGACGGCGGCCGTCCGAAGACGGCGAGCGCGCCGCCGCCCGCCTGGAGGCGGACTGCGGCGGCGCGGTCGTAGTGCACCAGCCGGCCCAGGAAGGCGGCGAGGTCCGCCGCCTCCCCGGAGTCGCCGAAGTGCAACTGCTCGTTCATGCCGCGAGGCGCCTTTCGGCGGCCACGGGCTCGTCGAGGTACTTCTCGAGGAAGTGCTTCTCCTCGGCCGTGATGCGGCGGGGCCGCCCCTCGGCGAGGTTGTAGGGCACCACCACGGTCGAGGCGCGCACGTAGACCTTCTCGGGCGCGTCCTCGGTCGCCTCGTCCTTGACCTCGTAGCCGATGGTCAGGGACGCGGCGCCTATGCGGGTCACCCAGGACTCGATGAGCACCGGCTCGTGACGGTGCACGAGGGGCAGCTTGTAGTCGATCTCGTGGCGGGCCACGACGGACCCGCCCGTGAAGGACTCGCTGCCCTCCCCCGGCGCCAGCCGGAACATGAAGTCGATCCTCGCCTCCTCCAGGTAGCGGAGGAAGACCACGTTGTTCACGTGGCCGAAGGAGTCCATGTCCGACCAGCGCAGGGGGCACCGGTAGTGGTGTCTGGCCATGACGGCGACCTCAGCCTCGGGTGAGCTTCTTGTAGGTGGCACGGTGCGGACGGGTGGCGTCCGGGCCGAGCCGCTCGACCTTGTTCTTCTCGTAGGACTCGAAGTTGCCCTCGAACCAGAACCACTTGGACTCGCCCTCGTAGGCGAGGATGTGCGTGGCCACCCGGTCCAGGAACCAGCGGTCGTGGGAGACGACCACGGCCGCACCGGGGAACTCGAGCAGCGCGTTCTCCAGGGAGCCCAGGGTCTCGACGTCGAGGTCGTTGGTGGGCTCGTCGAGGAGCAGCAGGTTGCCGCCCTGCTTGAGGGTGAGCGCGAGGTTCAGGCGGTTGCGCTCACCGCCGGACAGGACGCCGGCCGGCTTCTGCTGGTCCGGGCCCTTGAAGCCGAAGGCGCTGACGTAGGCGCGGGACGGCATCTCGACGTTGCCGACGTTGATGTAGTCCAGCTCGTCCGACACGACCGCCCAGAGGGTCTTCTTGGGGTCGATGTTGGCGCGGCCCTGGTCGACGTACGAGATCTTGACGGTCTCGCCGACCTTGATCTCGCCGGAGTCCGGGGTCTCGAGGCCCTGGATCATCTTGAAGAGCGTGGTCTTGCCGGCGCCGTTCGGACCGATGATGCCGACGATGCCGTTGCGCGGCAGCGTGAAGGACAGGTCGTCGATGAGGACCTTGTCGCCGAACGCCTTCGAGAGGTTGTTGACCTCGACCACGATCGAGCCCAGGCGCGGGCCCGGCGGGATCTGGATCTCCTCGAAGTCGAGCTTGCGCATCTTGTCGGCCTCGGCCGCCATCTCCTCGTAGCGGGCGAGGCGGGCCTTGGACTTGGCCTGGCGGCCCTTGGCGTTGGAGCGGACCCACTCCAGCTCTTCCTTGAGGCGCTTGGCGCGCTTCTCGTCCTTCTTGCCCTCGACCTTGAGGCGCTCGGCCTTCTTCTCCAGGTAGGTGGAGTAGTTGCCCTCGTAGGGGTGGGCGCGGCCGCGGTCGAGCTCGAGGATCCACTCGGCGACGTTGTCGAGGAAGTAGCGGTCGTGGGTGACGGCCACGACGGCGCCCTTGTACTGGGCCAGGTGCTGCTCCAGCCAGTTCACCGACTCGGCGTCGAGGTGGTTGGTGGGCTCGTCGAGGAGCAGCAGGTCGGGGGCCTCCAGCAGGAGCTTGCAGAGGGCCACCCGGCGCTTCTCACCACCGGAGAGGTTGGTGACGGGCCAGTCGCCGGGCGGGCAGCCCAGGGCGTCCATGGCCTGCTCCAGCTGGGCGTCGAGGTCCCACGCGTTGGCGTGGTCCAGGTCGTCCTGGAGCTTGCCCATCTCCTCCATCAGCTCGTCGGTGTAGTTCGTCGCCATTTCCTCGGCGATCGCGTTGAACCGGTTGAGCTTGCCCTTGATCTCGCCGACGCCGTCCTCGACGTTCTCCAGGACGGTCTTGGACTCGTCGAGCTTGGGCTCCTGCATGAGGATGCCCACGGAGTAGCCCGGGGAAAGGTAGGCCTCACCGTTGGAGGGCTGCTCCAGGCCCGCCATGATCTTCAGAACGGTGGACTTGCCGGCGCCGTTCGGGCCGACCACACCGATCTTCGCGCCGGGCAGGAAGTTCAAGAAGACGTCATCGAGAATCACCTTGTCGCCGTGCGCCTTGCGCGTCTTGCGCATGGTGTAGATGAACTCAGCCAAGAGAAACCGTCCGGCAGATCGATGGTGGGCAGATACACCCCATCTTGCCAGCCGTCCATACCTGCGGGCGAATGGGTAGGTCAGGGGACGCTGACGCGGGGGCGGTGAGCTCCCTCGGTACGGGGTTCCGCGCAGCCGCCTCACGCGGCACGATGCTCATCGGCATGCGCTCTGCGGAGCGGCGGACGCGGTGGTCGAGGGCCTTCATGGGGAACACGTTGCCGGCGCTGGCGGTGGCACTGGTCGGCGTGACGGGCACCCTGCTCGCGCCGGTCCTGTAGCTGTCACGGCGCAGCGGCGGACGGAGCTGGAGGAGGCGCGGGGCGCCATGCACGTCTCCTTCGCAGAGGCCCAGATGATCGCTTCCGACTCGGTCCTGGAGGAGCTGGACGCCATGGCGCAAACCCTCGCGGGCGCCTACAGCCGGATCTTGCGGCTGGAGGAGGGCAATCCGCATCCGGAGGGGTCCTTCGCCGAGATCCAGGAGGTCCTGCTGGGCCTCGGCGTAGCGCTGGGTACGGATGCGCGCGGCCATGCGGGCCGATCTCGGGG
Source organism: Streptomyces sp. NPDC088762 (assembly GCF_044750905.1). Classification (NCBI taxonomy): domain Bacteria; kingdom Bacillati; phylum Actinomycetota; class Actinomycetes; order Kitasatosporales; family Streptomycetaceae; genus Streptomyces; species Streptomyces sp. NPDC088762. The sequence continues at coordinate 273,244 of NZ_JBIVKT010000001.1, read as the reverse complement.
TGGGCGGCACGGCGGGCCCGTCTCTTCCGGATCCTGCCGGTTGAGCCTCTCCGCCGTGCATCACACGGCGGAGAGGCTCCCGATCCCGGCACGGCCTACCGCGGCCGGTAGACCGTGAGGGCGTCCGGGAGCTCGTCGAGGACGAGGGAGGACGGAGCGTCGGCGTACTCGCCGTCGTAGGCGAGCGGGGTGCCCGGCGGGATGTCGCCGACCCGCAGGCTGCGCAGCCGGGTCGCCACGTGGACCGGGGAACGGCTCAGCGGGCCCGCCAAGGCCGCGGCGAGCATGCGGGGGCCGGGGCGGCCGCCGCCGTGCACGAGCCGGACGTCGAGCAGGCCCTCGCCGAGGCTCTCGCGGCGGCGCGGGGCGGGGCCGGTGCCGTGGTAGGTGCCGTTGCCGGCGAAGAGCAGCCACACGCTCCGGGGCCGGCCGGCCAGCCGCAGCCGTACGGGCCGCTGGGCGCGCAGCACCCGCCATGCGGCCAGGAGCGCGGCGGGGCCGGAGCCGATGCGCGGGCTCCAGCGCAGCCGGTGGCGCAGTAGTTCCGGGTAGGCGCCGATGCTGAAGTTGTTCAGGAAGTAGCCCGGCCGGCCCTCGGGACCGGGCGCGAAGCGGCCCACGCCGACGTGGACCGCCTGCCCGGCGGCCACGGCGCGGCAGGTGTCCTCGGCTCCGCCGAGGCCGAGGTCCAGGGCGAAGTGGTTGAGGGTGCCGCCGGGGAACACCGCCAGCGGCAGTCCGGCCGTCAGTGCGGCGGTGGCGGCCGCGTTCACCGTGCCGTCGCCGCCGCAGACCCCGAGCACGGCGGCCCGGGAGGCGGCCTCCTCCAGGGCGGCGGCCAGCCCCGGCCCCGCGCACTCGATCACCTCCGCCCGGGGGAGCCGGCTGCGCAGGACGTCGAGCCCCGCGTTCGCGGCCGTGCCGGACCCGGTGTTGACCACCACGGTGAGGCCGGCACCGTCGGGCAGCGCGGGCGCCCCGGCGGCGGTCCGCTCGTCGCCCGGGGACACCCTGGCCTCCTGCGCGTCCCGTGCCAGCCGGCGTACGACGAATCCCGCGGCCACGCCCAGCGCCGCGCCCGCGGCCACGTCGGAGGGGTAGTGCACCCCGGTGTACACCCGGGAGAACGCGACGGACGCGGCCACCGGGGCGAGCACGGCGCCCCAGCCCGGGGACTCCAGCGCCAGCCCGGCGGTGAAGGCGAAGGCCGACGCCGAGTGCCCGGACGGGAAGGAGGTGGTCTGCGGCTGCGTCGACAGCTGCCGCACCGCGGGCACCCCGTCCAGCAGGGGCCGCGGGCGGCGTACGGACCACTTCCCCACGGTGTTGATGGTCGCGGACGCCAGCGCCAGTGAGGCGATCCCCCGCAGGGCGGCCTTGCGGGCCCGGGCCGACCCGAAGGCGGTGAGCGCCACGGCGGTCCCTCCCCACAGCACTCCGTGGTTCGCGGCCCGCCCGAGCCTGGGCAGCACCCGGTCCGCCCCCGGCCAGTGCCGCCGGGCCACCATGTCGAACAACGCGCGGTCCCACCGTGCCACCGACCCGCGCCAGGTCAGTTGCTGATGTTGCTGATCGGCCATTTCCTGCCTCTACCCGGCAACGGGGGTCCTAGACGGGGGCTTTCAGATCTTGCTCTTCGGTACCGCCGCGCGAGGTGACGGGGGAGCAGGGATCAGAAAGGGACCGTCTAACCGTGGTCCTCCTCGTCCTGTGGGCGCTTGCGCAGGAGCAGGACCACCAGGCCGCCCAGGACCACCAGCCCCACTGCCAGCGAGGCGATGACCGGGGTGGCCGCCGAGCTGCCGCTGGTCGCCAGGCGCTCCTCCTCCGGGGTGTCCTCGGACAGGGAGGCGGCCTGGGCGCCCAGCGCGACGGCGCCGGCGCCGGCAGCGGCTTCCCCGGCCGTGCCCGCGGGGGCCTGCGGGGGCTGCGGCCAGACCGCCGTGGCCGTGGCGGCGGCCGCGGACTCGCTGGAGCCGGCCACGATCTGGGCCTGGGCCGGCACCCCGCTGGTGAAGACCCGCCCGACCGGCACCTTGGTCGCGCCCTGCACGGTGACCGACGCCGTCCCGTCCGGGGTGCCCACGGGCACCTCGAAGTACAGCCGGCTGCCGTTGACGGCGCTCTCCAGCGGCCGCCCCTCGGCGTCCACCACCCGCACCCCCATCGCGACGGCCGCCGCGTCCGGGATGACCGAGACGCTGGGCGCCCCGGTCCGCACGGTCACCGGACCGAGCCGGGTGCCCACGGCCCCCGACACACCGCCCGGGTCCAGCCCCAGCGAAGCCGGCGGCTCCGGCAGTTGCCCGGCCTCCCGCTGGAGGTAGTCGGCCAGCTTCTCCGCGGCCGGGTCCGCGGCCTCCACGCGCACTCCGTCCGCCAGCCGCCAGATCGCCACCTGGGTCCCGGCCGCAGCGCTCTCCGCGGTGAGCGCCCCGGCCCCGGCCACTTTGGCGAGCCCGGCGAGGTCGTTCAGCTGCGGATAGGAGTGCTCAAGGATCCAGCGGATCCGGCCCGCCTGCCCATTGCCGGCCAGCGGGCTGCCGCTCCACCCGCTCTCGGTGTACCGGGCCTGGGGCTGCGCGTTGCCCGCGATGCCGACCCCGTACGTCTGGAGCATCCCCCCGCCGTCGACCCGCATCTCGTAGAGCCCGGCCGGGATCTGCCGGACCGAGCCGTCCCCGGCGTGGAGGACCGCCTGCCCGTACGTCTTGAGCCCGTCCAGGACGGCGCTCGCGCCCTCCGGGGCCCTGTGTCCCGCCGGATCGGAGCCGGTGGCGGCCCGTGCGCCGGGCGCGGCCGCGAGGGCCGCGGCGAGCAGGGCCGCCACCGCCAGCGGGCGGCGCGCGGAGCCCCGTACGGCCCCGGCAGAAGGAACGGCCGAAGGAACGGCAGGAGGAACCGCCCGAGGAACGGAACGAGAGGCGGGACGAGAGTCGGGACGAGGCGCGGGATGAGAAGTGGAGCGCGGAGCGGCAGGAGCGGGATCAGGAGCGGAGGATGCGGGAACGGCAATCGACACAGTCTTCCCCTTCGGGCCAAAGACCCAGGTGCCCGTGAGTACCGGGGAATCCTAACCGCCTCGAACACTCAGACCACCGCCGCCTTCTGAGTGGTCATCAGTGGCGTATCCGTCTTGACGACCCGCCGGAAGGCCGCCGTCCCCCGATTGAGGTCGTGTCCGATGGCGGTCGCCTCGATGTCCGCCGAGAACCACCGGTTGCCCTCTCCGTCGGGCGGGTCCTCCCTGACCCGCAACCGCCCGTGCACCACCAGGGGTTCGCCGACCGATACGGACCCGGCGAGGTTCACGGCGAGGGTGCGCCGCGCCCACACGGTGTAGAAGCTGGTGGACCCGTCGGTCCAGGCCTCCTTGCGCCGGTCGAAGTACCGCGGCGTCACGGCGAACCGGAACCTCGCCGACGGTCCGCTGACCGTCTCCTTGTAGTCGATCTGCGTCGCCACGTACCCCACCAGCGTCACCTGGGTGTCGTTCATCCCGGTCGCCTCCCCCGCATGTCGCGCCCGTACGGACCATCCGCACGAGGTACGCACCATGCTGGGGCCGGCCGCCGGATCCCGCTCCGGCCTGTGGATTACCGGCGGGTTGTGGACAACCGGCTCCCCCCTGCGGCCACCGCCGCGTACTGGTCGCGGACCTCCCGGTAGCGCAGCAGCTCCGCCGCGACCGGCTCCAGCACCCGGGCCCGCCCGCATCCGGCCGCCGCCTGCCGCAGCCTGCGCTCCGCGTCCTGCCCGTACCTGCGCGCCGGTCCCCGGGCGGCGATCGAGCAGGCCCACTCCACCAGCGGCCCGCCGACGATGCCCGCCACCATCAGCAGCACCGGCGGCAGCAGCTTCGGCTCCATGACCCCGACGATCTGCCCGACCAGCCACAGTCCGCCGTAGATCTGGAGCAGCGTCATGGCCGCCTGTCCCAGCACCGCCGCCGGCCACCACGCGGGCCGCGGCGGTTTGACGCCGGGCACCGCGACGGCCGCCCCGATGGTCACCGCCAGCTCGTCCAGCGCCTCCGGGAGGCCTTCGGCGCCGCGCACCGCGGTCTCCCGTACCGCCTGCGCCCACGGCTCGGGCAGGCCGGTGGCCGCCTCCTCGGCGACCGCCCGTACGGCCTGTTCCACCCGCTGACGTGCGGTCACCTCCGCCTCGACGGGCGGTTCGGCGGCCGCAGTGCCCCGCCCGCCGATCACCGCGAGAGCGGCCAGGCCCGCCAGCGTGCGCGGCGCGCGGCGGCTCTCGTACCACCGCCACAGCCGCAGCCAGGGCGTCCCGCACGCCTTTCCGGCATTGCGCCGCCAGGCCCGCTCGGCCGCGAGCCCGGCCGCGTACGCCCCGACCGCCTCGGCGAGCCGGTCCTCGAACTCGGCGCGCGCCGCCTCCCCGATCTCCGGCCCGGCGTGCCCGTCCGCGACGTACAGCGGGCGCAGGCGCAGGGCGGCCCGGTCGACGTCGGCGGAGATCCGCCGGGTCGCGGCGCCCTTCTCCTGGGTGAACTGTGCGAGGAGCTCGCGCAGTTCACCGACGCCCTCGCCGGTGAGCGCGGACAGTCCGAGCACGGTGGCCCCCGGCTCGCCGTGCTCGCTGAGCGCGATGCCGTCTTCGTCCAGCAGCCGCCGCAGGTCGTCCAGCACGAGGTCGGCGGACTCCCCGGGCAGCCGGTCCACCTGGTTCAGGACGACGAAGGTGACCTCCGCGTGCCCGGCCAGCGGCCGCAGGTACCGCTCGTGGAGGACGGCGTCCGCGTACTTCTCCGGGTCCACCACCCACACCACCGCGTCGACCAGGGCCAGTACTCGGTCCACGTGCTCGCGGTGCGCGCCGACCGCCGAGTCCAGGTCGGGCAGGTCGACGAGGACCATGCCGCGCAGCGCCTCCGCCTCCGCGGTCTCGCGGGGCCGGCGCCGCAGCCGGCCCGGGATCTCCAGGCGGTCCAGCAGTCCGGCCGCCCCGTCCGACCAGCTGCACGCGATGGGTGCCGCGGTGGTCGGGCGGCGCAGGCCGGTCTCGGAAATCTGTACTCCGGCGAGTGAATTGAAGAGGGTGGACTTGCCGCTTCCGGTGGCTCCGGCGATCGCGACGACCGTGTGCTGCGGTGACAGCCCGCGCCGCGCGGCCGCCTCGTCCAGGACGCGGCCCGCCTCGGCGAGGGTCTTGCCGTCGAGGCGGGTCCGGGACAGTCCGACCAGCTGGCGCAGCGCGTCGAGGCGTGCGCGCAGGGCCCGGCCCTCGGGGCTGAGCGGGGGCGCGGTCGCCTTGCCGCCGTCGCTGCCGGCGCCGGAGACGGCCCGTACGAGCGCCTCGTCGTTCTCGTCGCCCTCCTCGTCCTCGCCGTTCCCCGGGGGGCGGGGACGGGAGCGCGCGATGAGTCCGTCGTCCCAGCGGTCGTCGGCGCGGTCGGTCAGGGCGGTCACCGCGTCACCTCTCCTTCTGCAGTACGGACAGCGCGGCAATCAGTTCGGCCTGTGGTTCCGGGGTCACTTCGAGTGCTTCCAGCGGGGCGAGCCGGCGGTCGCGTTCGGCGCGCAGCACCTCGTCGAGGTGCTCGCCGACCAGTTCCCCGCCCCGGTCGCGCAGGCGCAGGGCGGCTTGGGCGCCGATCCGTTCGGCAAGTTTCTCGCCGGCGGGCCGGGCCCGCTTGCCGCCGAGGAGGGCGGCGACGAGCAGGGCCGCGATCCCGTCGGGGTCGGGTGGCGGCTGCCGGTCGGAGCGGGCGACCTCCTCCTCGGCGAGTTCCTCCAGCACGCGCCGCCAGCGCCGTACGGCCATGCCGATGCGTTCGCCCGCCTCGCGGTCGGTCACGGGCAGGGGTACGGCTCCGGCGGCCGGCTCGCGGCGCCAGCATTCGGCGATCCGCTCGTCGGCGGCGGCGACAGCGCACTGGAGGAGCGCGGCGAGCGACTCGGCGAGGGAGTCAAGGAGTTCGTCGGCGGTGGTGTCGAGGGGGTAGCCGCGCCACCGGGTCAGCGCGTCGCCGGCCAGTACCGCGCCTTGGTCGAGCCGGTTGCGGACCCGCCTGCCCTCCCGCTTGTACGCGTCTTCGACGGCCGTGGTCAGCCGTACGGCCGCGGCGTGCTGGGCGGCGACGGCGGAGGCGAGTTCGGGCATCCGGCGCCGCAGCGAGTCGAGTGCGCCCAGGGCGGTCCGGCCGACGGCGTACTGGCGGGCGGCGGGGTCCTGCGCGTGGTGGGCGAGCCAGGCGTAGAGCGGCGCGACGGCGCTGGCGGGAAGCAGCCCGCCGCCGCCGGCCGATTCGGGGAGTTCCGGGACGGTGAAGCGGGGTACGTCGCCCAGCCCGGCCCGGGTGAGCAGGGCCCCGTACTGCCGGGAGACCTCGGCGAGCACCTGGTGGGGGACGCGGTCGAGGACGGTGATGAGGGTGGCGTTGTACTGCTTGGCGGTGCGCAGCAGGTGCCAGGGGATGGCGTCGGCGTACCGCGAGGCGGTGGTGACCATGACCCAGACGTCGGCCGCGCAGATGAGCTGGGCGGCCAGTGTCCGGTTCTCGACGACGAGGGAGTCGATGTCGGGGGCGTCGAGGATGGCGAGTCCGCGCGGCAGGGTGGAGACCGTCTCGATCCGCATCTCACGGCTCGCGTGGCCCGATCCGCTCCCCCGGGCTCCGCCGCGGCCGTTTCCGCGGCCGCCGGCGTGGCCCCGGTCGCGGGACCGTGACGGGGCGTCGGACAGCGCGTCCTCCTCTCCGTGCGGCACCCAGACCCGCATGAGGTCGGGCAGCACCCGCATTCCGGCGAACCAGTGGTGATCGTCCGGATGGCAGACGAGCACCGGCGTGCGCGTCGTGGGACGCAGCACTCCGGCCTCGCTGACCTGTCGCCCGACGAGTGAATTCACGAGGGTGGACTTGCCGGCTCCGGTGGACCCGCCGATGACGGCGAGCATCGGCGCCTCGGGCGCCTTCAGCCGGGGTACGAGGTAGTCATCGAGCTGTGCGAGCAGCTCTGCTCTGGTCTGGCGGGCGCGCGGAGCACCGGGCAGGGGCAGCGGCAGACGCACGGACGCGACCCGGTCGCGCAGGGCGGACAGGGCATCGAGCAGCTGAGGCCGAACATCCAAGGTCACCACATGCGAAGAATGCCCAATTTAGGACCATTTTTGAAGCTTATACGTCCTCTGCGCGCCGACCGCGACTCCAGCGGGACATCGTGGACACAGCGGACTAGTGGGGCGCAGGCATAACGAGTGCACAACACCCAGGGCGCCGCGGCGCAAAAGCGATGCGAGAATCGCACCTGCCTGCGATTATCGGGACCGCTTCACCGAACCTCCACATCGTGTCACGCGAGTGAAGCAACCGGGACAAGGCAACCGGAGCCCTATCCTTGACCCGGCACGGATCCACAGTCCCACCCCCACCAAGGGGCTCCAGGCCCACCAGGGCCACCTTCCGGCCCCCGTAGCTCAGTGGATAGAGCAGGTGCCTTCTAAGCACTTGGCCGCAGGTTCGAGTCCTGCCGGGGGCACCACACCTTCACCCTCGAAGCCCTCCCACCGGGAGGGCTTTTGCGCAGGTCCGAAGCACCCTAGCGAGCGCGCTGTAGCACTGCCGTAAGAGCCGCACACCCGTACGGAGCCGGGCGGCGGGCGCTTCGGCTACCTGCGCGCCTGGGTGAAGCGGAGCATGTTCCCCGCCGGGTCGCGGAAGGCGCAGTCGCGGACCCCGTACGGCTGGTCGACCGGCTCCTGGAGCACCTCGCCACCCGCCGCGCGGATGCGCTCGAAGGTGGCGTCGCAGTCCTCGGTACTGAAGATGACGGCGCGCAGGAGGCCCTTCGCCAGGAGTTCCGCCATGGCCTCCTTGTCGGCGGCGGAGGCGTTCGGGTCGGCGAGCGGCGGTTCGAGGACGATGTTCACGTCGGGCTGCGAGGGCGCGCCGACGGTGACCCACCGCATCCCCTCGAATCCGACGTCGTTGCGCACCTCCAGACCGAGTACGTCCCGGTAGAAGGCGAGCGCCTTGTCGTGGTCGTCGACGGCGATGAAGCACTGCGAGAGCTTGATGTCCATGCGCTCCACGCTAGGGGCCGGGTGTGGCCTTCGCTTCTCCGTTCCTGACCGGTCGCGTGTGGATCTTGGCGACGCAGGGCGGGATGGCGGCGCTCTCGTCGTGGCTGCGGGCCCGGTACGCGCTCGGGCTCTCGCCGACCAGTTCCGTGAACCGCGAGCTGAAGGACCCCAGCGAGGTACAGCCGACCTCGAAGCAGACCTCCGTCACGGTCAGGTCGCCCCGCCGCAGCAGGGCCTTGGCCCGCTCGATCCGCCGTGTCATGAGGTAGCTGTACGGCGTCTCGCCGTAGGCGGCTCGGAAGCTGCGGGAGAAGTGCCCCGCCGACATGAGGGCCGTACGCGCCAGCGCCGGCACGTCGAGCGGCAGCGCGTAGTCGCGGTCCATCTGGTCACGGGCCCGGCGCAGCCGGACGAGGTCCTCCAACGTCACCCGACCACCATCCCACAGGGGGCGCGGACCCGGCCCCCGCGCGGGCGCCCGGTCCCGAGTTGCGGGGGGACCGGTGAGGGGGTTGCGTGGAATCAGGTGCGTGCGTGGTCCCCTGTTTCCACCCGTCTGGGGGGTGAACCCCTCGTGCAGTTCACTCATCGCGTCGACGCCGGGCGGCGTCTCGCCGAGGCGGTCCGTCACCTGAAGGGGGAGAGCCCCGTCGTTCTGGGGCTGCCGCGCGGGGGCATTCCGGTGGCCTTCGAGGTGGCCCAGGCCCTCGGGGCGCCGCTCGACGTGATCGTGGTCCGCAAGCTCGGCGTCCCCTACCACCGCGAGCTGGGATTCGGGGCCATCGGCGAGGGTGGCGTACGGGTGATCAGTGAGGACATCGCCCGCCGCAGCGGGGTCCGGGAGGAGGACCTGGCGGCGGTCGAACGCGCCGAGGAGAAGGTGCTCGCCCGGCAGGCCCTGAAGTTCCGCGAGGGCCGTCCGCGGGTCGATCCCGCCGGCCGGACGGTGATCGTGGTCGATGACGGGATCGCGACCGGCGCCACCGCCGCCGCCGCGTGCGAGGTGGTGCGGGCGATGGGCGCCGCCCGCGTGGTGCTGGCCGTACCGGTGGCTCCGCCGGACGCGGTGGCGTGGCTGCGCACGGAGGCGGACGAGGTGATCTGTCTGACCACGCCGCGCGCCTTCTCGGCCGTCGGCGAGTGGTACCAGGACTTCTCCCAGACCCCGGACGAGGAGGTCGTCGACCTGCTGGCGCGGGCCGCGGCGCGGGCCGGTTCCCCCTCGGACACCGGTACCGGGCGGGAGGCCGAGGCCGAGGTGGAGGTGGATGCCGGCGGGGTCGCGCTCGCCGGGGACCTCGCCCTGCCCGCGGGCACCCGCGCGGTGGTCATGTTCGCGCACGGTTCCGGCAGCAGCCGGCGCAGCCCGCGCAACCGCGCGGTGGCGGCCGTACTGAACCGGGCGGGCCTCGGAACCCTGCTCTTCGACCTGCTCACACCGGCCGAGGAGACCGACCGGGCGAACGTGTTCGCCATCGAGGTCCTGGCCGGGCGGCTGGCGGACGCCACGCGCTGGATGCGCGCCCGCGAGTCCCTCCCGATCGGCTACTTCGGGGCCAGCACCGGCGCCGCTGCCGCACTGTGGGCGGCCGCGGAGGAGGACAACCGCATCGGCGCCATCGTCTCCCGCGGCGGCCGGCCCGACCTCGCGGCGCAGCGGCTCGCCGGCGTACGGGCGCCCACCCTGCTCATCGTGGGCGGCCGCGACAGGACGGTGCTCGAACTCAACCGGCAGGCGCAGCAGGAGCTGCGCCGCTGCGAGAACCGGCTGGAGGTCGTCCCGGGCGCCACCCACCTCTTCGAGGAACCGGGAGCCCTGGACGAGGTCGCCGACCTCGCGCGCCACTGGTTCGCCCACCACCTGTGACCCGCAGGGCTCAGGAGATCCCGAGGAGCCTCACGGACTGGTAGTACGTCCACGCCGTGCTGTCGCACGAGGCCTTGCGCGTACCCGAGTACGCCGCGCAGACCCTGCGGAGGTCGGCGTGGAAGGCCTCGTCCAGCCGGGGTTTGGCGGCCGGGAACAGGCCTGCCGCGCGGTGGTTGCGGTATCCGAAGTCATGGCGTGCGCAGGCCAGCCGGAAGGGGAAACCGAAGGGGTTGTCCGGGGAGGTCGTGCAGTAGTCCGTCGACCAGTCGAAGCCGTACGCGGCCCAGCTGTCCCGGTGCTCGCGCGCCTCGGCCCAAGCCCGGTAGCTGGCGGCGCCGGTCTGCGTCCACCGGCTCAGCACCAGCGGCTTGTCGGCGGGCGCCGCGGAGGCGTCGGCGGCCGGAGCCAGGGCGAGCACCACGGCCGCGGCCGCCGAGGCGACGGCGGGGAGGAGACGAGGGGCGGCGGGACGGGCAGCAGGACGAGTGGCACGGCGGACGGCACGGCGGGGCATGGAATTCCTCGGGGCCGGGGACGGGGGCGAGTTGGGGAGGGGGAATCCGCCCGGGCGGATTCCCCCTCCCCAACTCCCCCTGCTGCCGCCGGGTCACTGGGTGACGAGGCGCATCTCCGCTGCGGTGCTCGCCGCGAGGTGACGGCGGCGGCTCGGCAGCATCATGGTCGGGTGGGCGACGCTCCAGACCGTGGCCGCGCAGATCAGCTCCTTGATGCGGGCGCCGGTCCGGCCCGTGATGACGGTGGAGGTGACCTCGTCTTCGTGGGTCACGCGCTGGACGATCGCGTCGCGCCGGCCGAGGCTGATGCACTGGCTGGCATAGCCGATGGTGGTCTGGGGAACCTTGCGGCCGGTCAGGCGCGCGGCGAGGGCGTCGGCGGCCTCCCACGCCATCGGGGTCGCCGTGGCGCAGGACATCCGCAGCGGCTTGCCGCCCGCTCCTTCGGCGATCGCGGCGTCGCCGACGGCGTACACGTCGGGGTGCGAAACCGAGCGCATGGTGCCGTCGACGACGATCCGCCCGGTGTCGGACACCTCCAGGGTGGTGGCGGCCGCGATCGGGTGGACGGTGAAACCGGCGGTCCACACGGTCAGCTGCGCCGGAATCCTCCCGGCCGCACCGGTGACCACGCCGTCCGCTTCGACGCGCGTGATGTCGGCCCGCTCGTGGAGCGTGATGCCGAGCCGGTCGAAGGCGCCGCGCAGGTGGCGCTGGGCCTTTTCGCTGAGCCAGTCCCCGACGCCCCCGCGTGCGGCGATGGCGACCTCGAGGTCCGGCCGGGCCTCGGCGATCTCGGTGGCCGCCTCGATCGCGGTCAGTCCGCCGCCCACGACCAGTACGGTCCCGCCCGGCGCCAGCTCGCCCAGGCGCGCCCGCAGTCGCAGCGCGCCCTGCTTCCCGGCGAGGTCGTGGGCGTACTCGGCGACACCGGGGACGCCGTGGTCGGCGGCGGTGCTGCCGAGGGCGTAGACGAGGGTGTCGTATCCGAGGGTCTCGGCGCCGTGCTCGGTGGTGACGTCGACGGTCTTGCGGTCCGCGTCGACCGCGGTGACCCATGCCTGCCGGAACCGCACGCCACTGCCCGCGTAGACGTCGCGCAGGGGCCGGCGCGGCAGATCCTGGCCGCTCGCGAGCTGGTGCAGGCGTACCCGCTCGACGAACAGCGGGTCGCCGTTGACCAGGGTGATCTCCACGTCGTCGCGGTGCAGGCGCCTGGCGAGGCGACCGGCGGCGATGGCTCCGGCGTACCCGGCTCCCAGGACGACAATGCGGTGCTTCATGGCTCGCTCCTATCCGGTTGGACTCGCCTCCTGAACCGGACAGCCGAACGATCCCTGACATGAAACGAATGTGATGTGGGTCACCACATCTGTGCGAGGGGGTGATGCGGGCCGGTGGCCGCCCACTGGCGCGTCATGCGTTCCAGTTTCTCGGGATTGACCTGGATGCGGACCGCCCCGACGCCGTCGGGCGTCGCCTCGAGGCAGATGACGCCGACCACCTGCCCGCCGGCCTCGACCAGCACGGCCGGGCCGCCGTTGACGACGGCGGCGTGCAGGGCGGCGTTGCCGCCGACCTGCGCCCGCTTGGCGTCGGTCCGGCGGAACAGGCCACGCAGGTACCGGGCGATGCCGAGCGCACCGAGGACCGGCGTCCTGCGGGCCGGCACCCGGTCACCACCGTCGGCCACGGCCACCGCGTCGCCGGTGAGCAGCCGGATCAGCGGCTCGGTGTCGCCGCTGAGCGCCGCGGCGAGGAACTCCTCGACGACCTTCCCCGCGGTGACCGCGTCGACCTCGGTGCGGGCCCGGTCGCCGGCGACGTGCTGCTTGGCACGCCGGTAGATCTGCTGGCAGTTCGACTCGGTGAGGTCGAGGATCTCCGCGATCTCGCGGTGCGCGTACCCGAACGCCTCGCGCAGCACGTACACCACGCGCTCGTTGGGCGACAGCCGCTCCATGACGGTGAGCACCGCGAGGGAGACCGACTCGCGCTGCTCCACGGTGTCGGCCGGCCCGAGCATCCTGTCGCCGGCGAGGACCGGCTCCGGAAGCCACTGCCCCACGTACGTCTCGCGCCGGGCGCGCGCCGAAGTGAGCTGGTTGAGGCAGAGGTTGGTGAGCACCTTAGTCAGCCACGCCTCGGGCGTCTCGATCAGCTCCCGGTCCGCCGCGTGCCACCGCAGGTACGTGTCCTGCACCGCGTCCTCCGCGTCACCGGCCGACCCCAGCAGGCGGTAGGCGATCGCCTCCAGGCGGCCCCTGGAGTTCTCGAACAGATCGGCCTCGTACGTGCGGAGCGACATCCCGTCATGATCGGCCATGTTCGCGGGCCCCGTCCACCCCGGCCCGTGGTGGGCTTGCGGTGCGCGGTGCGGGCCCGGCTGGCTCTCAGGTATGAGGCCGTGTGATACCTGCGGCAGAGTTCCGATTCGTACCGGGGAGGGACGCGCGATGACGGCGCCGCCGCCGAGACTTGGGGCATGAACCGCCGCCGTCCGTTCGTGATCGCCGCAGCCGGTGTGGGCCTCCTCGCCACCGCCGCCTTCGCGCTGCCCAACCTCCCGCCCAACCCGGTCACCGACATGGTCAACGCCCGGGTGTTCAAGGAGAAGGGGCGGCGCTTCGCGACCGCCGCCGACGCCCCCACGCGCGGGGACGTGCCCTTCGTCCTGCCGTCCTGGATACCCAAGGACGCCACCGACGTCCGCATACGGGTGCGCACCACCGGCGAGTCCAAGCTGATCCGGTTCACGCTGGGGGCGACCCCGCTCGACGGCCCGCAGTGCACCGCCGGGCCGCCGAAGCGGGTCGTCGGCCCGGACCTGGGGGCCACGTGGTGGCCGCACGACGGCCTGCGGGCCGAGGAGCGGACCGAGTGCCGGGACGTCCACCAGTACCAGGTCGCGGTGCGCGGAAAGCGGGTCTACGCCTGGACCGACGGCACCCCGTCCCCGGGCGCGGGGAAGCGGGACGGCGTGCCGGTCAGCGCACTGGGGGGTGCCCGGCCCTGATTCGCAAGGGACCCGCTAGCCGCGGGCCAGGGCTGTCGCCGTGGCCCGGGCGAAGCCGTCCGGGTTGTCGAGCATGATGTTGTGGCCGCAGTCGGGGAGGGCCACCACGGTCACGCCCGCCGCCTCCAGGGCGTCGGTTCCCGGGAGCGGGCCGTCGGCCTCGGGGAGCAGGAAGGTGCGCGGAACCTTCAGCTCCAGCAACAGCTCGCGCATGGTGGGCTGCGTACCCGCCGCGAGGTGAACCGCGCTGCGGTACAGGGCCGTCCGGCCCGCCAGCCGCATCGTGGCCCACCAGTGCGCGCCGGCCCGGTCGCGCACCTCCTGCCAGCCGCCGGCGAGGAACTCCTCCTCGCTGTAGGAGGCGATGCCGCTGCTTCCCGCGGTTCCGGGGAGGCAGGGCTGCGGGTCCAGATTGGCGTCGACGAGCACCAGCCGGGAGACCAGGGCGGGGTGCCGGGCGGCGAGCACGATGGCCACGGCGCCGCCCATGCTGTGCCCGATCACCTCGGCGCCTTCCACCTCGGCTTCGGCGAGGGCGGCGGCCAGCGCGTCGGCGTGTTCCTCAAGGGTGTAGCCGAACGCCTCGGGCCGGTCGCTGTGCCCGTGGCCGAGCAGGTCGATCAGCAGCGAGCGCCGTCCCGCCAGCAGCGGATGGACCGCGCTCGCCGCGAAGTAGGCCGGCGCACTGGCCCCGAGGCCGTGCACGTACACGCGGGCCGGTTCCTCCCCCGGCAGCTCGACCCATCGGATCCGGTCACCTTCCGCGGTGACGGCGGCACTTCGCACGTTCGCTCCCCCCTCGTCGTCGTCGAGGGGACGAGGATAGGCAGCACCGCGGGAGATACGCTCGGTCAGGTGATCGAGTACGTGAACCAGCTCGGCGGCGGCGCACCGCGGACCGGAGCGGCCCCCGGGGCCGCCGCCGCGGCGGTGTGGTCCCTGGACACCACCCTGGACGTGGTCGGAGGCCACCCGGTGGGCGCGGCCGCGGCCGTGCTGGACGCGGCCGAACGGCAGCGGGCCGAGGCACTGTTGCGCCCCGCCGACCGGCAGCGCTACCTCGCCTCGCACCTCGGGCTGCGCGTGCTGCTCGGCGGCTACCTGGGGCTGGCTCCGCAGGAGGTCGTCCTGGTCCGGGAGGACTGCCCGGGCTGCGGCGGCCCGCACGGCCGCCCCGCCGTGGCCGGCGGCGGCGTCCACTTCTCCCTCTCGCACAGCGGGAACCTGGCCTACCTGGCCTTCGCCGGGGTGCCGGTGGGCGTCGACGTGGAGGAGGTACCGGGCGCCGAAGCCGTGGCGGACGTACTGCCCCTCCTGCACCCGGCGGAGACCGCCGAACTGGGCGCCCTGCCCGACCCGGACCGCCGGCCGGGCCTCGCCCGCGTCTGGGCCCGCAAGGAGGCCTGCCTGAAGGCCACCGGCGCCGGACTGGCCAACGGTCTGGCCGACCCCTACGTCGGTTCCGCCCCCACCCCGGCCTCCGTCCCCGGCTGGACCCTGACGGACCTTCCGGCCCCCGCCGGCTATGCGGCGGCCCTGGCCGTCGCTACCGGGCGGCCCGGCGCCGGGGTGTCCTAGGGGCGCCCCGAAGGGACGCCGTACCGGCTCGGTCGTCGCCCGCCACGCCGCGCCGGAAATCCACCCCGTCTCCCCGCCCTCCCGGCCTTATCGTGGCCGCCATGGACATCCGCCGGGCCGTCACCCCCGCCGAGATCGCAGCCGCCGAGGGCCTCTTCGACGGGCCCGCCCGCGAGGAGTGGTCCGCCCGCTTCCTCGCTTCGCCGGGGCACGTCATGCTCATCGCCTACGTCGACGGCGTGCCCGCCGGCATGGTCACCGGCGTCGAGATGAGCCACCCCGACAAGGGCACCGAGATGTGCCTGTACGAGCTCTCCGTGGACGAGGGCTACCGCCGCCGCGGGATCGGCCGGGCTCTGGCCCTGGCCCTGGCCTTCGAGGCGGAGTCGCGCGGCTGTTACGGCATGTGGGTGGGGGTCGACACCGACAACGAGGCGGCCCTGGCCACCTACGCCTCCGCGGGCGCCCGCGACGAGGGCCTCTTCGCGATGCGCGGCTGGCCCATCGCCCCGGAAGCCGCAGCTCCCTGACCCTGCGCCCCCGCCCGGCCCTGCCTGCGGCCGCCACCCCGTAGCCCCCGCGGCGGCGTGTCGTGCGCCCACTCGGCGCACCCTCCGCGCGCCCGCGGCGGCGTTCGCCCAGCATCGGCCGCATGACCGCACTGACCGCACTGCTCCCCGCCGCCGCCCTCCTCGCGGCCGCCACCACGGCCGCCGCCCTGCCGCCGCACCCCGACGCCACCGAAGCCGAACACCCCACCGCCCCCTACGTCGTCGTCCTGAAGGACACCACCTCCCGCGCCCCGACCCGCGCCGTGGCCGCCGAGGCCGCGGAGGCCGGCGACGAGGTCCGGGCCGTCTACGACGCCGCCCTGCACGGCTTCGCCGTCCGCACCACCGCCGCCCGCGCCGCCACCCTGGCCGCCGACCCCCGGGTGGCTTCCGTGGAGCCGGACGCGCCGTTCCGCATCGCCGACACGCAGCCCCAGGCGCCCTGGCCGCTGGACCGGATCGACCAGCGCGAGCTGCCGCTCGACGGCTCGTACACGTACGGCGCGAAGGCCGAGGGCGTCACCGTCTACGTCCTGGACACCGGGATCAACGTGCGCCACCGGGAGTTCGGCGGCCGCGCCCGCACCGGCCACAACGCCGTGTGGCCGGGGACCTCCGGCGACTGCAACGGCCACGGCACGCACGTCGCGGCGACCGTGGGCGGGCAGACGTACGGGGTCGCCAAGGGCGTCTCCCTCGTCGCCGTGAAGGTGGCCGACTGCCGCGGCGACGGGACGCTGTCGGACATGGTCGGCGGCCTCGACTGGATGGTGAAGGACGCCGCCAAGGCCCCCGGTACCCCTGCCGTCGCGAACATGAGCATGGGCGGCACCCGCAGCCGCGCCCTCGAAGCGGCGGTGGCCCGGGCGGTCGCCGCCGGGATCACCGTCACCGTCGCCGCCGGCAACGACGGCAAGGACGCCTGCACCGTGTCCCCGGCCGTCGTCCCCGCGGCCATCACGGTCGGCGCCACCGACGCCGAGGACCGCCGGGCACCGTTCTCCAACCACGGCCGCTGCGTGGACCTCTCGGCGCCCGGCGTGGGCGTCGTCTCGGCCTGGAGGGGCTCGCGCACCGCCCTGGCCCGGTCCTCCGGCACCTCCATGGCCTCCCCGCACGTGGCCGGTGTCGCCGCGCTCATCCTGGCGGACGGCACGGCGAAGACCCCCGCCCAGGTGTCCGAGGCGCTGGTACGCAGCTCCGTACGCGGCCGGATCACGGCGCTCCCGGCCGGCACGCCCAACCTCCTGCTGCACCTCCCCACCGACCGCTGAGTCCGGTCACCAACCAGTCGGTATCCGATGGGCCATCAGACTGCCTCTGATGGCCCATCAATTTCTGTGTGCTTCGGGCGAAAACAAGTCATTGACTTCTCATCACGGCGAAGCGTCAATGTCGGCCACCGCACCGGCTCGACCTCCCCCACACAGCGGGTGGGGGGAGGGGTTCGTCATGACGAAGGAGTCGCGACCCAGTGAGTACGAGAACGCTCGGACGAAGAGTGCTGGCCGGGGCGGGCGCGCTGTCCCTGGCCCTGACCGGCGGCGTCATGGGCATGGCGGGGACGGCCCAGGCCGCGACCAAGACCACGCCCGTGTTCGTGAAGTGCGTCGCCCCGGCGCCGCAGCCGGGAGCCAACGGCAACCAGGACTTCACGGTCACCCTCCCCGACGGTGCGAAGGCCGGGGACGTCGTGCCCATCACGATCGATCCGGGCGAGACCCCGGTCGTCCCGATGTTCACGATCGACACCGTGAACACGATCAAGGCCAAGCTGATCGTCGGCGGCGTCGCCCAGACCGTGACCAGCCCCGCCACACCGAGCCACCAAGAGGCGAACAAGAAGGCCGATCCCCCTGCCTTCAGCGGGACCGTCACCATCCCGGACGGCACCGAGGGCACCACCATCCAGGTCACGATCGACCAGATCATCACGGACGCCGACCTGGGCGGCACGGTCTACACGACCACCTGTACGCCCGATCCGCGCCCGAGTGCCTCGGTCGGTTCGGTGGCCGTGGCCGCCGTACCCAAGGTGCCGACGACGACCAAGGTGACGCCCAACAGCGGCAAGGCGGGGACCGCCGTCGTCGTCACCGGCGCCAACTTCCCGGCGGGACCGGTGAGCTGTGGCGCGCTGCTCGCGGGCGCGGCCACCGGTGACACCGGTACGGGCACGGCCGACGCCTCCGGCGTCGCGACCTGCAACCTCACGGTCACCAAGAAGGCCGACGAGATCAAGATCGACGGTTCGACCGGCGGGGGGAAGGCCTTCGTCTACCTCGAGGACCAGCCCGGCGTCCAGAACCCGGTCGACGTCGAGGTGCTGCCGGGTCCGCTGGCCATCGGCCCGCAGGGCGGCAACCCCGCCGTCAGCTTCGGCAAGGTGACCATCAACGGCAAGCCCCAGTCCGTGGTGGGCCAGTTCACCGCGATGTCCGTCCAGGATTTCCGCGGCGGATCGCTCGGCTGGGACGTGACGGCGACCCGTACGCCGTTCCTGAACACGGCCACGGGCCATTCGATGGCGAAGGCGCAGATCGGCATCCAGCCCTCCTGCGCCGTCACCAACGCGGACAGCCCGAGCACCTGCACCGCCGGTACACCGGGCGCCATCTCCGACACCCCGATGAAGATCGCCTCCCAGGCGGCCGGCGGGGAGGAACTGACCGGTGGTGAGTTCGCCGTCGGCGGAGCCGGGATGATCCAGCTCCCGGCGTTCATGTTCGCCGACACCTACCAGACGGTCGTGACCTTCTCGATCGCCTGATCCGTACGGCCCGTGCTCCGGGTGGTGCGGCGCGCCGGCGCCGCACCACCCCTCGCCCCTTTCCGTGCCGACGGGAGAACCCCCATGCGCACCCGCACCTCTCCGTTCTTCGGTCTGCTCACCGGCCTGCTGCTGGGCGCGGGCCTGCTGATCGCCGCCCCCGCGACGGCCGCCGACAACGGCACCTGGGGGGTCTTCCCCACGCCCCCGGCCGGTGCGCCGATGACCGACCGCGGCTACTTCTTCCACCAGGGGGCGGCCGGGACCACCGTCAGCGACAGCGCGACGATCCTGAACTCCTCCGACAAGGACCTCACCTTCCAGGTCTTCGCCACCGACGCCGTGAACACCCCCGCGGGCGGCGCCTTCGCGCTGCTGCCGGTGGAGACGAAACCCAAGGACGTCGGCGCGTGGATCACGCTGCCGCCGGACACCGCGACCACCGTCACCGTCCCGGCCAAGGGCCGCAAGGACGTCCCGTTCACCGTGAAGGTCCCGGCGGACGCGACGCCCGGTGACCACGTCGGCGGGATCGTCGCCCTCAACACCGCCGTGGAGGGCGTGCAGCAGGAGGGCAAGGTCCAGGTCGGGGTGAAGCGCTCGGTGGGCGCCCGCCTCTACTTCCGGGTGCCGGGGCCGCTGACCCCGGGGCTGAGCGTGGAGGACGTACGGGTCAGCCGGTCGGCGCCGCTGCTGCCCTGGGTCGAGGACGCCCGCGCCACGATCTCGTACGCGCTGGTCAACCGGGGCAACGTGGTCATCGAGCCGAAGGTGACGGTTTCTGCCGAGGGCCTGTTCGGGCGCGAGGTGCTGAAGCGGCCCGCCCGCGAACTGAAACTGTCGCTGCTGCCCGGTCAGCGGATCGAGCTGACCGAACCCTGGCCGGACGCCCCCCAGTCGGACTGGGTGACCGTGCGCATCCGGGCGGGAGCCACCGCACACCCCGAGCTGGTCACCGAATCCGCGACGGACTTCGTCGCCGTGCCGTGGCCGGCCGTCGGACTGGTCCTGGTGCTGACCGGTGCGGGCACGGCGCTGCTGGTGCTGCGGCGGCGCCGACGGCAGCCCGCGGCGGACCGGCCCGATGCGGAACGGCACCTGGCCCGGACCCACTGAGCGGCGAAGTCGTCCCGGGTGACGGCACCCGGCCGGACGGCAGGACCGGCAAGCGGGCTCGCCCCCGCGTGAGGGTTGCGGGGGCGAGCGGACCTGCGGGACGACCGGGCGTGCGGCGTACGGGCTTGCGCGCGGTCAGTGGTTGCGGGGGAAGCCCAGGTCCACGCCGGCCGGCGCGTCCGCGGGGTCGGGCCAGCGGGTCGTGACGACCTTGCCCCGGGTGTAGAAGTGGATGCCGTCGTTGCCGTAGATGTGGAGGTCGCCGAAGAGCGAGTCCTTCCAGCCGCCGAAGGAGTGGTAGCCCACCGGCACCGGGATCGGCACGTTGACGCCGACCATGCCCGCCTGGATCTCCAGCTGGAAGCGGCGGGCCGCGCCGCCGTCGCGGGTGAAGATCGCGGTGCCGTTGCCGAACGGCGAGGCGTTGATGAGGTCCACGCCCTCCTCGTAGGTCTCGGTGCGCAGCACGCACAGCACCGGGCCGAAGATCTCGTCGCGGTAGGCGTCGGAGTCGGTCCTGACGTTGTCGAGGAGCGAGAGGCCGATCCAGTGGCCGTTCTCGAAGCCGTCCACCGTGTAGCCGGTGCCGTCCAGGACCACGTCCGCGCCCTGGTCGGCCGCGCCCTTCACGTACGAGGCGACCTTGTCGCGGTGGGCGGCCGTGATCAGCGGGCCCATCTCGGAGGTCGGGTCGTTGCCGGGGCCGATCTTGATCTTCTCGGCGCGCTCGCGGATCTTCTCGACGAGGGTGTCGGCGATCGAGCCGACGGCCACGACGGCGGAGATCGCCATGCAGCGCTCGCCGGCCGAGCCGTAGGCGGCGGAGACCGCCGCGTCGGCGGCCGCGTCCAGGTCGGCGTCCGGGAGGACCAGCATGTGGTTCTTGGCGCCGCCCAGCGCCTGGACGCGCTTGCCGTTGGCGGCGGCCGTGGTGTGGATGTGGCGGGCGATCGGGGTCGAGCCGACGAAGGAGACGGCCGCGATGTCGGGGTGGGCCAGCAGGGCGTCGACGGCGACCTTGTCACCGTGGACCACGTTCAGCACGCCCGCCGGCAGACCGGCCTCGCTCGCCAGCTCGGCCAGCTTGACGGAGGCGGAGGGGTCCTTCTCGCTCGGCTTGAGGATGAAGGTGTTTCCGCAGGCCACGGCCAGCGGGAACATCCACATCGGCACCATCGCCGGGAAGTTGAAGGGGGTGATGCCCGCGACCACGCCCAGCGGCTGGCGGATGGCGGAGACGTCCACGCGGTTGGAGACGGAGGTCGACAGCTCGCCCTTGAGCTGGGTGGTGATCCCACAGGCCAGCTCGACGATCTCCAGCCCGCGGGCGACCTCGCCCAGCGCGTCCGAGTGGACCTTGCCGTGCTCGGCGGTGATCAGCTCGGCGATGGCGTCGCGGTTGGCGTCCAGCAGGGCGCGGTAGGCGAACAGCACCTTGGTGCGGGCGGCCAGCGAGGACTGGCCCCAGGTCTGGAAGGCCTCCTTCGCGACCTGTACCGCCGCGTCGACCTCTTCGGCCGAGGCGAGCGCGACCTGCGTGGTGACCTCGCCGGTGGCCGGGTCGGTGACCGGGCCGTAGTTGCCCGACGCGCCCTCGACGGTCTTGCCACCGATCCAGTGGTTGACGGTCTTCATGTGCCTTGCTCCTTCACAGATGGCGACGTCGCTGCGCGGCTTGCCGGTCGTACTCTTCACGGGCCCGGGCCGCCGCCTTGCGGCTCGCGGTCTCGGCCACAGGAACATCCCACCACGCCTGTGCCGGGGGTGGGCCCGACACAGTGTCGGGCGTTCGGGTCTGTACGTAGACACATGTGGGACGCGTCGCCGAGCGGGCCTCGGCCAGGGCTTCGCGCAGGTCACGTACGGTGCGGGCGCGGATCACGGCCATCCCCAGGGAGGCCGCGTTGGCCGCGAGATCCACCGGAAGGGGGTCGCCGGTGTAGGAGCCGTCGGAGGCCCGGAAGCGGTAGGCGGTGCCGAACCCCTCCGCGCCCACGGCCCCCGAGAGGCCGCCGATGGAGGCGTAGCCGTGGTTGTCCAGGATCACCACCTTGATCGGGACGCCCTCCTGGACGGCGGTGACGATCTCGGTCGGGTTCATCAGGTAGGTGCCGTCGCCGACCAGCGCCCACACCGGGCGGCCGGGGGCGGCGAGGGCGACTCCGATCGCGGCCGGGATCTCGTAGCCCATGCAGGAGTACCCGTACTCCAGGTGGTACTGGTCCGCCGACCGGGCCCGCCACAGCTTGTGCAGATCGCCGGGGAGGGACCCGGCGGCGTTGACCAGGATGTCGTCGGCGCCGACCAGCGCGTCGAGCAGCCCCAGCACCTGGACCTGCGTCGGGCGGGCGTCCTCGTCGGGAGCCGCGTAGGCCCGGCCGACCAGCCGCTCCCAGCGCTCTTTCCTTTCTTTGTACGTCGTCTCGTACGAGGGGTCCACGCGGTACCCGGAAGCCGCGTCCCGGAGGTCTTCCAGGCCCACTCGCGCATCACAGACCAGCGGCCGGGCGGCGAGTTTGTGGGCGTCGTACGGGTCGAGGTTGAGCCCGATGAACCGGACGGCGGGATTCTGGAACAGCGTCGCCGAGGCGGTGGTGAAGTCCGTCAGCCGGGTCCCGGCGGCGATCACCAGGTCGGCGCCGCGGGCCAGCTCGTCGGCGGCGTCCGTACCGGTGTGCCCGATGCCGCCCACATCGGCGGGATGGTCGTGGGGGAGCGACCCCTTGCCCGCCTGCGTGCAAGCCACCGGGATCCCGGTGGCCTCGGCGAACTCCGCCAGGGCGGCCTGGGCCCCGCTGTGCCGAATGCCGCCGCCGGCGACGATCAGGGGGCGCGCGGAGCCCCGCAGAACTTCGGCGGCCCCGGCCAGCTCGGTGCGGTCCGGCCGGGGGCGGCGGACCGCCCACACCCGCTCGGCGAAGAACTCCTCGGGCCAGTCGTGGGCCTCCGCCTGCACGTCCTGCGGCAGCGCGAGGGTGACGGCCCCGGTCTGGACGGGGTCGGTGAGCACCCGCACGGCCTGGAGGGCGGCCGGGATCAGGGCCTCGGGCCGGGTGATCCGGTCGAAGTAGCGGGAGACGGGGCGCAGGGTGTCGTTGACGGAGAGGTCGCCGGCGTGCGGGACCTCCAGCTGCTGGAGCACGGGGTCGGCGGGCCGGGTGGCGAAGGTGTCCCCGGGCAGGAGGAGGACCGGGATCCGGTTGATGGTGGCGAGGGCGGCGCCGGTGACGAGGTTGGTGGCGCCGGGTCCGATGGAGGTGGTGACGGCATGCGCGGAGAGCCGCCCGCACTGCCGGGCGTAGCCGACGGCGGCGTGCACCATGGCCTGCTCGTTGCGCCCCTGGAGGAAGGGCATGGCCTCGGGGCCGGCCTCGAGGAGCGCCTGTCCGATGCCGGCCACGTTCCCGTGCCCGAAGATCCCCCAGGTGGCGGCGATCAGGCGGTGGCGCCGTCCGTCACGCTCGGCGTACTGGCGGGAGAGGAAGCGTACGAGTGCCTGGGCGGTGGTGAGCCTCACCGGTGGTCCTCCGCTCGGTGGAAGGGCAGCCGGGGGTCGATCTCCTGCCCCGGCCAGGTGTCGCGGATCCAGCCGTGGTCGGGGTGGTCGCGGATCAGCCACTCGCGGGTGGCGTCGGGGCCGGCCATCACGTTCAGGTAGTACATGTCGTGCCCGGGGGCGGCCATGGAGGGCCCGTGCCAGCCATCGGGGATGAGCACGGCGTCCCCGGTGCGCACCTCGGTCAGGATGTCGGTCTTCCCGGCCGGCGAGGGGGTGACGCGCTGGTAGCCGAGCCCGGGGGTGCCCCCGTGCGGGGCGATCTCGAAGTAGTAGATCTCCTCCAGGCGGGACTCCTCGCCGGGGTGGTGCTCGTCGTGCTTGTGGGGCGGGTACGAGGACCAGTTCCCGCCGGGGGTGAGCACCTCGACGGCGATGAGCCGGTCGCAGGCGAAGGCCTCGGCGGCGGCGAAGTTGTTCACCTGCCGCGAGCAGGTCCCGGCGCCGCGCAGCTCCACCGGGACCTCCCGGGCGGGCCCGTACCGGGCCGGGAGCCGGC
The DNA here is from genome assembly GCF_044750905.1 of Streptomyces sp. NPDC088762. Lineage (NCBI taxonomy): Bacteria > Bacillati > Actinomycetota > Actinomycetes > Kitasatosporales > Streptomycetaceae > Streptomyces > Streptomyces sp. NPDC088762. The sequence goes on along the minus strand of NZ_JBIVKT010000001.1, from coordinate 249,727 downwards.
GCTCGCACCGGGCCCCGACGAGCGCGAACCGGCCGCCGCCGTCCGAGGTGACGTCGGCTTCCGCATCGCGGGGCAGGTAGGCGAAGTCGGTGACCCCGTCGAACACCCCGGCCCGCCCGTGCAGTTCGAAGACCACCGGCGGTGTGGTGCCGGGCCCTGCGGGGCTTCCCCCACCCCACCCCTTCCCGAAACCGTGGCCCTGCCCCGGCCCCCGCGCCTCAAACGCCGGCGAGGCTGGATGGGGCCTGCCTCCGCCGACACCCACCTCCGAAGAAGCTGCACCCGAAACTTCAGGGCCGCCAAAAACCAGCCCCGCCGGCGTTTGAGGTGCGGGGTCCGGGGCGGAGCCCCGGCAGCGGACCCGGCAGCCGCCCGACAGCGGCAGTAGGATCCACTCCGCGCTCCCGCACGGGAATCCGTACGTCTCCCCCGGGGCGAGGTCGAGGACCACCAGCCTCGTCCACTCCATCCCCCACTCAGAGACCACCGGCACGGCCCACCACCTCCTCCACCTCGTGGGGGAACGGCATCGCCGCCCCGCACGCCAGCCGCGAAGCCACGATCGCCCCCGCCGCGTTCGCGTAGCGCACCACCCGCTCCAGCTCCCATCCCGCCAGCAGCCCGTGGCACAGGGCCCCGCCGAACGCGTCCCCGGCCCCCAGCCCGTTCACCACTTCCACCGGCACCGGCGGCACCTGTGCCACCGTCCCGTCGCGGTGCACCGCCAGCACGCCCTCGGGGCCCCGCTTGACCACCGCCAGTTCGACGCCGGCGGCGAGCAGTGCCCGCGCCGCCGCATACGGCTCGGCCGCCCCGGTGGCGATCTCGCACTCCTCCTCGTTGCCGACGGCGACCGTCGCCCCGGCCAGCGCCCGCTCGTAGTACGGCCCGGGTTTCTCCCGCCACAGCATCGGCCGCCAGTCCAGGTCGAACACCGTGATCCCGGACTTCGCCCGCGCTTCCAGCGCCGTCAGCGTCGCGGCCCGCGAGGGCTCCTCGCTCAGGCCCGTCCCGGTCATCCAGAACACCCGCGCGGCCCGTACCGCCTCCAGGTCCAGCTCCTCCGCCGCGATCTCCAGGTCGGGGGCCTTCGGCAGCCGGTAGAAGTACAGCGGGAAGCGGTCGGGCGGGAAGATCTCGCAGAAGGTGATCGGCGTGGGGAAGTCCGCGACCTCGGCCACCCACCGGTCGTCCACCCCGAACTCCCGCAGTTCGTCCCGCAGATACCTCCCGAAGGGATCCGCCCCGGTGCGGGTGATCATCGCCACGCGCCGTCCCAGCCGGGCCGCCGCGACGGCCACGTTGGCCGGGGAGCCGCCCAGGAACTTGCCGAAGGTCTCCGCGTCCGCCAGTGCTACGCCGGTCGTCAGCGGGTAGAGATCCACCCCGATCCGGCCCATCGTGATCAGGTCGAACGCGAACGGATCGCCGGTGCCTGTGCCGGTCACGGTCAGTCCTCCCAATTCGTCTTGCACCCCTAAGGTGGCCGCTATGACGTCCTCCCCGCCCGCGTTGACCCGTATCCGCGTCGGTTCGGCTCCGGACTCCTGGGGTGTCTGGTTTCCCGACGACCCCCGGCAGACCCCCTGGGAGCGGTTCCTCGACGAGGTCGCCGACGCGGGGTACGAGTGGATCGAGCTCGGCCCCTACGGCTATCTGCCCACCGATCCCGCCCGACTCGCCGAGGAAACCGCCAAACGCGGGCTGCGCGTCTCGGCCGGAACCGTCTTCACCGGACTCCATCACGGGCCCGCCGTATGGGAGGACACCTGGGAGCACGTGTCGCGGATCGCTGCGCTCACCCGGGCCATGGGCGCCGCGCACCTCGTCGTGATCCCCTCCTTCTGGCGGGACGACAAGACCGGTGAGGTGCTGGAGGACCGCACCCTCACCCCCGCCCAGTGGCGTCAACTGGCCGCCCAGACCGAGCGGCTGGGCCGGGAGGTGCTGGACCGTCACGGGCTGCGGATCGTGGTCCACCCGCATGCCGACACGCACATCGACACCCCGGAGAACGTGGCGCGCTTCCTGGACGCCACCGACCCGGCCCTCGTGTCGCTGTGTCTGGACACCGGGCACTACGCCTACTGCGGCGGCGACAGCGTCCAGGCCGTCGAGACCTTCGGCGAGCGCATCGGCTACCTCCACCTCAAGCAGGTGGACCCGCGCGTCCTCGCCGAAGTCGTCGCGGACCAGGTGCCCTTCGGCCCGGCCGTGGCCCGCGGGGTGATGTGCGAACCGCCGTCCGGGGTGCCCGCGCTGGAACCGGTACTGGCGGCGGCCGAGCGGCTCGGAGTGGACCTGTTCGCCATCGTGGAGCAGGACATGTACCCCTGCGAGCCGGACCGGCCGCTGCCGATCGCCCGCCGCACCCGCGCCTACCTGCGCTCCTGCGGCGCCCGCTGACCCCCGGGAGGGAACGACATGAGCACGCTCGCAATCGCCGTGATCGGCACCGGGAAGATGGGAACCGACCACGTCCGCCGGATCGGCCGGACCGTCGGCGGGGCCCGGGTGGTGGCCGTGGCCGACCCGGACGGGGACCGGGTCAAGGAGGTCGCGGCCGCCCTGGACGGGGCCGGCGCGTACACCGACCCGGCGGCCGCGATAGCCGCGCCCGGGGTGCAGGCCGTCCTCATCGCCTCCCCCGGGCCCGCCCACGAGGAGGCGATCGGGCAGGCGCTGGCACGGGAACTGCCGGTGCTGTGCGAGAAGCCGCTCTCCCCGGACCCGGCGGGTGCCCTGCGCATCCTGGAGGCCGAACAGCGGTTGGGGCGCCGACTGGTCCAGGTGGGGTTCATGCGCCGCTACGACGCCGAGTACGAGCGGCTCAAGGAGCTGCTGGACGCGGGCGGGATCGGACGTCCGCTGTTCCTGCACTGCCGGCACCGCAACGCCTCCTCGCCGTCCTTCTTCACCAGCGACATGCTGATCAGCGACTCGGTGGTGCACGAAGTGGACGCGGCCCGCTGGCTGCTGGGGCAGGAGATCACCGCCGTCACCGTGCTCTCCCCCACGCCCACCGCAGCCGCCCCGGAGGGGCTGCGCGATCCCCGGCTGGTGCTGCTGGAGACCTCCGGCGGGGCCGTCGTCGATGTGGAGATCTTCGTCAACTGCGGTTTCGGCTACCAGGTGCAGTGCGAGGCGGTCGGCGAGGCGGGCAGTGCCCGGATCGGCGACGGCCACGCGATGGTGGTGCAGGCGGCCGGCCGGTGGGGAGGCGCGATCGACCAGGACTTCACGGTGCGCTTCGCCGACGCCTACGACCGGCAGCTGCGCGGCTGGGTGGCCGCGGCGGCGCGGGGCCGGGTGGCGGGCCCGGACGCGTGGGACGGTTACGCGGCCGCCGCCGTGTCGGAGGCGGGCCTGACCGCCGCGCGCAGCGGCGCACGGACCCTCGTGGAACTGGCGGAACGGCCCGCTCTGTACACACGCTGAGCCCTTTTCGCTCGGCCCCTCCAACAGCCGGACTCTTCCTGCAGGCCTTCTCCCGCCGGGCGACCCTTGTGCCTCGTCTGTCACAGGGGTCGCCTTTGTGTCACGTATGTCCGCATCACGCGGGTCTTCCGTCACAGCCGTTCGACAGCCCCTCCCCTGACTTCGCCCCGCATCGTTCCCCGGGCAGAACCCCGAGTGATCGTCAGGGTCCACGCGCCGGCTCCCCCGACGGCCTCCCGGCCGGCCCCGCGGCGTGGACAAGGAGGTGTCGTCATGAGCGACCGACAGCTGTGGTCGTACAAGGAGATCGCTGCCCACATCCGGGTCCAGCCGGACACGGTCCGCTCCTACCGGAAGCACGGACTGCTCCCGCCGCCGGACCATGTGGAGGGCGGCAAGCCCTATTGGTACGCCGACACCGTCCGTGCCTGGGTGGCCCGACGCCCCGGCAACCGGGGCCGTCGCGAGGAGTGACCCGGGCTCCGGCCACCCCCGCGACGCGGCCCGCCCGGGCCCCCTCCCCTGTCCGTTGGCTACCGGGTCCCGGCCGGGACCCGCTCCGGCTGCTCCACCACCGGCGTCGGCGACTCCCCCTCGCTGAGCCCGATCCGCTCGTGCAGGCGGCGCAGCGGGCCCGGCGCCCACCAGGTGGCGTTCCCGGTCAGCTTCATGACCGCCGGGACCAGGAGGCTGCGGACGACCATCGCGTCCATCAGCACCGCCAGCGCGATCCCCAGGCCCAGCATCTTGGTGTTGGTCACCCGCGAGGTGCCGATCGCCACCATCACCACCGCCAGGATCAGGGCCGCGGCGGTGATCAGCCCGCCGGTGCGGGCCAGTCCGGCGCGCACGGCCCCCTCGTGGTCCCCGGTCCGGTCGTACTCCTCCTTGATCCGGGATATGAGGAACACCCCGTAATCCATGGACAGTCCGAAGGCGATGCAGAACATCAGCACGGGCAGTGTGGTCTCGATGTCCCCGGTGGAGGTGAAGGAGAGCAGTCCGGAGAGGTTGCCCTCCTGGAAGACCCACACCACCGCCCCGAACATCGCGGTCAGGCTCAGTGCGTTGAGCAGCACCGCCTGGAGCGGTATGAGCAGACTCCCGGTGAGCAGGAAGACCAGCAGCAACGTGGCGAGCACCACCAGGGCCAGCGCGGCGGGCAGAGCGGATGCGATGGCCTTCTGGGTGTCGACGAGCCTCGCCGCCTGTCCTGCCACGGAGATCCGGAAGTCGGCATCGACCTTCCGCACCTCGCCGACCAGGTCCTGGGCCTGCGGCCCCACCGCCTCGCCCTCCGAGGTGACCGAGAAGTACGCGTACCGCGCGCCGGCGTCGGTGCTCACCGGGCCGTCGATGCGGACCACCCCGGGCAGTGCGGCCACCCGGTCCCGGTAGGCGGCGAGTTCGGCGGGGCCGGACGCCCCCTCGGCGAGCACGGTGAGCCCCCCGCCGGGGCTGCCCGGGAAGGCGTCCCGGATCTGCTGCTGGACCACATGCGACTCCGCGGTCCGGGGCAGCTGCCGGTCGTCCACGGTGCCGAACTTCACGCCGAGGAAGGGCAGTCCGAGGAGCAGCAGTCCCGCTGTGGTGGCCATCGCGAACAGCGGGGCCCGGCGCATCACCAGCGCGGCCGCCCGCCCCCAGCCCCGCCCCGGTTCGGTGGTGGCACCAGGCACGCCCCCGGGCGCGGCCCCCCGCCGCCACAGCCGACGCAGGTCGAGGGAGTTGACCCGCTCGCCGAGCAGCACCAGGGCCGCCGGCAGCAGGATGAGCGCGGCCGCTGCCGCCAGCAGGACCACCGCGACCCCGGCGTAGGCGAAGGAGCGCAGGAAGGACATCGGGAAGAAGGCCATCGCCGAGAGGGCGACCGCGACGGTCAGCGCCGAGAACAACACGGTGCGCCCGGCGGTGCGCAGGGTGGCCCCGACGGCGCCCACCGGGTCCCGTCCGGCGGCGAGCTCCTCGCGGAACCTGCGGACGATGAACAGGGCGTAGTCGATGGCGAGTCCGAGACCGAGCGCGGTGGTCAGGTTCTGCGCGAAGACGGAGACCTCGGTGAACTCGGTCAGGCCGCGCAGCACCGCGTTGGTGCCGAGGATGGCCACGATGCCGACGCCGAGCGGCAGCAGGGCCGCGACGGCGCTGCCGAAGACGAGGACCAGCAGGACGAGGGTGATCGGCAGGGCGATCAGCTCGGCGCGCAGGAGATCCTCCTGGATGGTCGTGGTCACCTCGCGCTGGACCGCCACCGGCCCGCCGAGGGAGACCCGCACCGGCCCGTGTTCGCCCCGGTAGCGGGGGGCGATCCGCTCCAGCACCGCGGTGGCGGCCTTCTGGTCACCCAGCACCCTGGCCGCGATCAGGGCCTGCCGGCCGTCCTCCGAGCGCAGCGCGGGAAGCCGCGTGCGCCAGTACGAGCCGACTCCCACGACCCCCTGCTCGGCGGCGAGCTGCTCCGTCAGCCGCTCGGCCTCGGCGGCGACGGCGGGGTCGTCCACCCCTGCCGCCCCCGCGCCCGCCGCGGCGTCCACGAGGAGCAGCAGATTGGGCTGGGAGGCCGGGAACTCGCGTTCCAGGGCCGCGGCGGCGTAGGTGGACTGGGCGTCCGGGTCCTCCCAGCCGCCACTGCTCATCCGCTCGGCGACGCCACCGCCCGCGAACACGGCGAGCGCCGTGACCACGAGGGCGAGCAGCAGCGAGAGCCGCGGCTTGGCCGTGACGAACCGGGTCCACCTGCCGCTCTCCCCGGACGACGGCGGTTTTTTGACTTCGGACATGACTCGGTGTCCCCTTCACCGTGATTGCCAGGCCGAATAGACTGGCAAACACGAGCAGTCGCTCGCGTTTCTCCAGAATGCGAGCGACCTCTCGCGTTTGTCAATCACCCACGGGAAGCAAGGGGTTGGACATGCCGGGGACCGCCAAGGACAAATCCGCCCCGACCGCCGCAAAGAGCGACACCGAGGCAGCCGCCCCGCGCCGCCGCCAGGCGCGCGGCGAGCGCCGGATCAGCCAGCTCCTGGCCGCCGCCGCCGGGGTGTTCTGCCGTACCGGCTACGCGGCCGCCAGCACCAACGCCATCGCGCGCGAGGCCGGCGTGTCACCGGGCACGCTCTACCAGTTCTTCCCGAACAAGGAGGCCATCGCGATCGAGCTCGGCGGCCAGCTGCTCCACCGCGCGCAGGAGACGCACGGACAGGCCTTCCTGCCCGAGAACCTGCGCCGCCCGCTGCCCGAGCTGCTGGACGCCGTCCTGGACCCGCTCATCGCCTTCAACTGCGAGAACCCGGCCTTCTGGGCACTCATGCACGGCTCCGGCGTGCCCGGCATGACCCAGGAGCACGAGGAGCTGCACTCCGCCATGCGCGCGCGGGTCCGGCACGCCCTGAGCACCCTCAGCCCCGAGGCCGCGCCCGCCGACCTCACCCGCGTCTCGAACATGATCCTGGGCATCTTCAAGGCGTCCCTCGACCTGATCCTGGCCACCCCGGAGGGAGCCGAACGCGATGCGTACGTCGCGGAGCTGAAGACCGTCCTCCTGCGCTACCTGGAGCCGATGGTCACCACGACTCACTCGCCCTGACCCGCCGGGGCCGCCGCCCCCGCTCCCTCAGCCGCTGCCCCACCAGCGGGAACACCAGCACGGACAGCATCCCGGCGCCCACCAGCGCCGCCGCCTCCCCCGGCTCCACCTTCCCGTCCTCCACCCCGAGCGTGGTGATCGCCACCACCAGCGGCAGCGCGGTCGACCCGAAGAGCACCAGCGCCGAGCGCTCCCGCCGCGTCAGGTCGCGCGGCGCGAGCAGCCACATCGGCAGCCCCCGCACGACGAGGAAGAGCAGCAGGAACACCGGCAGCAGAAGGAGCTCCCACCCGCCCCCCAACAGCGCCTTCAGGTCGAACTCGATCCCGGTGACCACGTAGAACAGCGGCACCAGGAAGCCGAAACCCATGACCTCCACCTTCGACAGCACCGTCCCGCTGCTCTCCGGCGCGGCCCCCTGGAGCACCAGCCGGGTGATCAGCCCGGCCGCGAACGCACCCAGCAGGATGTCGAGCCCGAGCACCTGGGCCAGGGCCAGCATCGACACCAGCACCAGGACCACCAGCCGGACCGCGAACTGCGCGCTGCTGTGCAGGGTCTTGGCGATGACCGTCGAGAACCAGGGCGGCTTGGGGCGCAGCGCCCAGAACACCGCCGCCGCCGTGAGCACCGCGAATGCGGCCAGCAGCGCCGCCGACCGCCCCGGCGCCCGTCCGCTGAGCAACAGGGCCATGGCGATGACCGGGCCGAACTCACCGATCGCCCCCATCGCCATCATCACCGAGCCGAACCGGCTCTCCAGGTCCCCGGCGTCCCTCAGCACGGGCAGGATCGTGCCCAGCGCGGTACTGGTGAGCGCCGTGCCGACGTAGACGCCCTTGTCGAATGCGCCGCCGTGGGCGAGCAGGACCCCGGCCCCGAGGCCCAGCGCCAGCGCGGCCAGCCAGGCCCACAGCGACCGCTTGAGGGTGTCACCCTTGACCTGGTCGAACTGGATCTCGTAGCCGGCCAGGAAGATCAGCATGGCGAGGCCGAGCTTGCTCAGTACGTCGATCACCTGGCCGGTGTGGGCCCACCCGAGCACATCGGGGCCCACCAGGATGCCCAGCAGGATCTCGAAGACCACCAGGGGCACGGAGAGCCGGCGCGAGACCACGAAGGCGATCAGGGGTGCGACGACGGCGACGACCATGATCAGGACGAAGGTCCCCGGATGATCCATAAAGGCCATTTACGTACAGTTCGGCCAGAGCGGCCACTTCTGGGGGCGCCACCGGAAGAGAGGCCGCAGACACTCGCATTGATACCCCCTAGGGGTATAGTCTGGGAAGGGTCGGGAGGACGGTGGAGGAATCCACCGCTGCCGGCGACCGGACACGCACGCCTGAAGAGGAGAACGACATGACCGCCGAGACGGACACCCAGACCACCACCGTCTACCGGGTGACCGGCATGACCTGCGGGCACTGCGAGGGCGCGGTGACCAAGGAACTCACCGCCCTGCCGGGCGTCCGCTCGGTCAAGGCCGTCGCCGCGACCGGCGAGGTCACCGTGGTCTCCGCCGCCCCGCTCGCCGACGAGGACGTCCGCGCCGCGGTGGACGAGGCCGGCTACGAGCTCGCCGACGCCTGATCACCGGCGGCTCCGGCCGCACCCGCACGATTCGCACCACCCGCACCACCCGCAGTACCGCACCACCGCAGGACCCCGCCGGGCCGTTCCGGCCAGCTCATACTGGTTCCGTACGGCCCGGCCCGCCCCTCCCCCTGGAGCCGGAATGACCAGCACACTGCACGACGGGCCCATAGCGGCGGTCGAGCTCACGATCGGCGGGATGACCTGCGCCTCCTGCGCGGCCCGCATCGAGAAGAAGCTCAACCGGATGGACGGCGTCCAGGCCACCGTGAACTACGCCACCGAGAAGGCCAAGATCTCCTACAGCGGCGGCGTCCAGGTCGCCGACCTCATCGAGACCGTCGTGAAGACCGGCTACACCGCCGAGGAGCCCCCGCCGCCCGCCCCGGCCCTCGCGGCCGCCCCGGAAGGCGCCGGAGAGAGGGGGGAAGCCGACGCCCCCGACCGGGTGCTCGCCGCCCTGCACCGGCGGCTGCTCGTCTCCGCCGCCCTCGCCCTGCCCGTCGTGCTGCTCGCCATGGTCCCGGCCCTCCAGTTCGACAACTGGCAGTGGCTCTCGCTGACCCTCGCCGCCCCCGTGGTGGTCTGGGGCGGGCACTCCTTCCACCAGGCCGCCTGGACCAATGCCCGGCACGGCGCCGCCACCATGGACACCCTCGTCTCGGTCGGCACGCTCGCCGCCTTCGCCTGGTCGCTGTGGGCCCTGTTCTTCGGCCACGCCGGCATGCCCGGCATGCGGCACGGCTTCACCTTCTTCACGCTCCAGGGAGGCTCCCTCTCCCGCACCGACGGCTCCTCCACGATCTATCTCGAGGTCGCGGCGGGCGTCATCTGCTTCATCCTCCTCGGCCGCTACCTGGAGGCCCGCTCCAAGCGGAAGGCCGGGGCGGCCCTGCGGGCCCTGATGGAACTGGGCGCCAAGGACGTCGCCGTCCTGCGTGCGGGCCGCGAGGTCCGCATCCCGGTGAGCGCGCTCGCGGTCGGCGACCGGTTCGTCGTCCGCCCGGGCGAGAAGATCGCCACCGACGGCACGGTCGTGGAGGGCAGCTCCGCCGTGGACGCCTCCATGCTGACCGGAGAGTCCGTCCCCGTGGAGGTCGCGGTGGGCGACTCGGTCACCGGCGCCACCGTCAACGCCTCCGGCCGGCTGGTCGTCGAGGCCACCCGGATCGGCGCCGACACCCAGCTCGCCCGGATGGCCCGGATGGTCGAGGAGGCCCAGAACGGCAAGGCCGAGGTCCAGCGCCTCGCCGACCGGATCTCCGGCATCTTCGTACCCGTCGTCCTCGTCCTCGCGCTCGGCACCTGGATCACCTGGCTGCTGATCACCGGCAACCCCACCGCCGCCTTCACCGCCGCGGTGGCCGTCCTGATCATCGCCTGCCCGTGCGCCCTGGGCCTGGCCACGCCGACCGCGCTGATGGTCGGCACCGGCCGGGGCGCGCAGCTCGGCATCCTGATCAAGGGACCCGAGGTCCTGGAGTCCACCCGCCGCGTGGACACCGTCGTCCTGGACAAGACCGGGACCGTCACCACCGGCCGGATGACCCTGACCGGCGTGCACGCACGCCAGGGCGTCGAGGAAGCGGAACTCCTGCGCCTGGCCGGGGCCCTCGAGCACGCCTCCGAGCACCCGATCGCGCGCGCCGTCGCCACCGCCGCGGCCGCCGGGGCCGGCGCCCTGCCCGTCCCGGAGAACTTCGAGAACCGCGGCGGCCTCGGCGTTCAGGGGGTCGTCGACGGGCACGCCGTCCTGGTGGGCCGCGAGCAGCTGCTGTCCGACTGGTCGATCGATCTGCCGGCCGACCTGAAGGAGGCCAAGGCGGCCGCCGAGGCAGAGGGCGGCACCGCCGTCCTGGTGGCCTGGGACGGCGAGGCGCGCGGGGTGCTGACCGTGGCCGACGCGGTCAAGGAGACGAGCGCCGAGGCGGTCGCCCGGCTGCGGGCGCTGGGCCTGACCCCCGTCCTGCTGACCGGCGACCACCAGGCCGTCGCCGAGACGGTGGCCCGCGCCGTGGGCATCGACGAGGTGATCGCCGAGGTGCTTCCCCAGGACAAGGTCGACGTCGTGCGCCGCCTCCAGGCCCAGGGCCGTACGGTCGCCATGGTCGGCGACGGGGTCAACGACGCGGCCGCCCTGGCCCAGGCCGACCTGGGCCTGGCCATGGGCACCGGCACGGACGCGGCCATCGAGGCGGGCGACCTGACCCTCGTACGGGGGGACCTGCGGGTCGCGGCGGACGCGATCCGGCTGTCCCGCCGGACCCTGGCCACGATCAAGGGGAACCTGTTCTGGGCCTTCGGCTACAACGTGGCGGCCCTGCCGCTGGCGGCCGCCGGGCTGCTCAACCCGATGATCGCGGGGGCGGCCATGGCCTTCTCCTCGGTCTTCGTGGTGAGCAACAGCCTGCGGTTGCGCTCCTTCCGCTAGTGGGCTTCCTCCTCACCCTGCACACGTTTCCTTCACGGGAGACGCAGATCACAGTGATCGCAACGTAACCATTCGGGGTCGTCACGGGTCTAATGGGGCGATGCCAGGAACGTCTTGGGGGACGTTCCACGGAGGTCTTGGGGGACGTCCGGGGGCATCAGCCGGCCGGGACACGGGCCCGCGGGAAGCTTTGAGCGGCCTTCCCGACCCGAACGGGTCCCGGCAGACACCGACGCCCCGGCGCGGGTCCCGTGGGGGGAATCCGTTCCGGGGAAAGGAAAGCGCCCCGCCCGTCGACCCGTGGGGGGATCGACGGCGGGGCGCTTTTCGTACGCGCGGAGAGAGCCTCGGGTCAGCGGGCCTCGACCGGAACGAAGTCGCGCAGGACCTCGCCGGTGTAGATCTGGCGCGGACGGCCGATGCGGGAACCCGGCTCCTTGATCATCTCGTGCCACTGGGCGATCCAGCCGGGGAGGCGGCCGAGCGCGAAGAGCACGGTGAACATCTCGGTCGGGAAACCCATGGCCCGGTAGATCAGACCGGTGTAGAAGTCCACGTTCGGGTAGAGGTTGCGCTCGACGAAGTACTCGTCGGCCAGCGCGTGCTCTTCCAGCTTCAGCGCGATGTCGAGCAGCTCGTCGCTCTTGCCGAGCGCCGACAGGACATCGTGCGCCGCCGCCTTGATGATCTTCGCCCGGGGGTCGAAGCTCTTGTAGACGCGGTGCCCGAAGCCCATCAGGCGGACGCCGTCTTCCTTGTTCTTCACCTTGCGGATGAAGGCGTCGACGTCGCCGCCGTCGTTCTTGATGCCTTCGAGCATCTCCAGGACGGACTGGTTGGCGCCGCCGTGCAGCGGGCCCCACAGCGCGGAGATGCCGGCCGAGATCGAGGCGAACATGTTCGCCTGCGAGGAGCCGACCAGACGCACGGTGGAGGTCGAGCAGTTCTGCTCGTGGTCCGCGTGCAGGATCAGCAGCTTGTCGAGCGCGGAGACCACGACCGGGTCCAGGTCGTACTCCTGGGCCGGCACGGAGAAGGTCATGCGCAGGAAGTTCTCGACGTAGCCGAGGTCGTTGCGCGGGTAGACCACCGGGTGGCCGACCGACTTCTTGTACGCGTAGGCCGCGATCGTCGGGAGCTTGGCCAGCAGCCGGATCGTCGAGAGGTGGCGCTGCTTCTCGTCGAACGGGTTGTGGCTGTCCTGGTAGAACGTCGACAGCGCGCTGACCACGGAGGACAGCATCGCCATCGGGTGCGCGTCGCGCGGGAAGCCGTCGTAGAAGCGCTTGACGTCCTCGTGCAGCAGCGTGTGCTGGGTGATTTCGTTGCGGAACGACGCGAGCTGGTCGACGGTCGGCAGCTCACCGTTGATCAGCAGGTACGCGACCTCGATGAAGGTCGAACGCTCGGCCAGCTGCTCGATGGGGTAACCGCGGTAGCGCAGGATGCCCTGCTCACCGTCGAGGTAGGTAATCGCGGACTTGTAGGCCGCGGTGTTTCCGTAGCCGCTGTCCAGTGTGACGAGCCCGGTCTGGGCCCTCAGCTTCGAGATGTCGAAGCCCTGGTCACCGACGGTGCTCTCGACCACCGGGTAGGTGTATTCACCGTCCGCGTACCGGAGTACTACAGAGTTGTCGCTCACGTCATCCCTCACCGACGTAGTGCCTCTTCTTCGAGGTGCCCTGACTGCCTCTACCTTCCCCCATTTGGCGCAGGAGAGTGCACTCGGGGTCGGCCTTTGGTGCTTTTGACGGCACTCAGTGCCGTCAAGCTGCTCATCCTGCCCCCTCCACGCCGGTGGTGGAACCCCGAATGATCGATCATTTAGGTGATGTTTCCCACCGGCGTCCGGCCGGACAACCTGGCTGCCACCGCCGTGTACCTCCTGCCTGCGGAAACGGTACGCACCGCCTGGCCCAGGGCCTTGCGGGACCCGACCAGCACGACCAGTTTCTTCGCCCTGGTCACCGCCGTGTAGAGCAGATTTCGCTGGAGCATCATCCAGGCGCCGGTGGTGACCGGGATCACGACGGCCGGATATTCACTCCCCTGGGAGCGGTGGATGGTGACGGCGTACGCATGGGCCAGCTCGTCGAGCTCGGAGAACTCGTAGCCGATCTCCTCGTCCTCCTCGGTCCGGACCGTCAGGCGTTGTTCGTCGAGGTCGAGCCCGGTGACCACGCCGACCGTGCCGTTGAAGACACCGTTGGCCCCCTTCTCGTAGTTGTTCCGGATCTGCGTGACCTTGTCGCCGACCCGGAAGACCCGGCCGCCGAACCGCTTCTCCGGCAGGTCCGGCCGGGCGGGCGTCATGGCCTGCTGGAGCAGGCCGTTGAGGTTCCCGGCGCCCGCCGGGCCGCGGTGCATGGGGGCGAGCACCTGGACGTCCCGGCGCGGGTCGAGTCCGAACCTGGCCGGAATCCTCCGGGCCGCCACGTCCACGGCGAGCACTCCGGCCGCCTCGGTGTCCTCCTCCGGGAAGAGGAAGAAGTCCGGCAGCCCGTCGGTGATCGGCGGCACCCCGGTGTTGATCCGGTGGGCGTTGGTGACCACACCCGACTGCTGGGCCTGCCGGAAGATCCGGGTCAGCCGGACGGCGGGCACCGGGCCGCCCTCGGCCAGCAGGTCCCTCAGCACCTCCCCGGCGCCGACCGAGGGCAGCTGGTCCACGTCCCCCACCAACAGCAGGTGGGCCCCCGGCGCCACGGCCTTGACCAGCTTGTTCGCCAGCAGCAGGTCCAGCATCGAGGCCTCGTCCACCACGACCAGGTCGGCGTCCAGCGGTCTGTCCCGGTCGTACGCCGCGTCCCCGCCCGGTTTGAGCTCCAGCAGCCGGTGCACCGTGGAGGCCTCGGCGCCGGTCAGCTCGGCCAGCCGCTTCGCCGCCCGGCCGGTGGGCGCGGCCAGCACCACCTTGGCCTTCTTGGCCCGGGCCAGCTCGACGATCGAGCGCACCGTGAAGGACTTCCCGCAGCCGGGACCGCCGGTGAGGACGGCGACCCGGCGGGTCAGCGCCAGCTTGACCGCGTCCCGTTGCTCGGGGGCGAGCGTGGCCCCGGTCCGCCCGGCGAGCCAGCCCAGGGCCTTGTCCCAGTCCACGTCCTGGAAGCCCGGCATCCGGTCGTCCTCGGCACCGAGCAGCCGCCGCACCTGCCCCACCAGCGACAGCTCGGCCCGGTGGAAGGGCACCAGGTACACGGCGGTCAGCGGATCCGGACCGCCCTGCGGGTCCGGCACGGACTCCCGTACGACCCCCTCCGGGTCGGCGGCGAGCTCGGCCAGGCACTCGATGACCAGCCCGGTGTCCACCTGGAGCAGCTTGACCCCGTCGGCGATGAGCTTCTCCTCGGGGAGGAAGCAGTGCCCCTGGTCGGTGGACTGGGACAGGGCGTACTGGAGGCCGGCCTTGACCCGCTCCGGGCTGTCGTGCGGGATGCCGACGGCCTGGGCGATGCGGTCGGCGGTGAGGAAGCCGATGCCCCAGACGTCGGCCGCGAGCCGGTAGGGCTGGTTCTTCACCACCGAGATGGAGGCGTCGCCGTACTTCTTGTAGATGCGCACCGCGATGGAGGTGGAGACGCCGACCCCCTGGAGGAAGACCATGACCTCCTTGATCGCCTTCTGCTCCTCCCAGGCGGCGCCGATGAGTTTCGTGCGCTTGGGGCCGAGTCCGGGCACCTCGATCAGCCGCTTCGGCTCGCCCTCGATCACGTCGAGGGTGTCGGTGCCGAAGTGGTCCACGATCCGCTCGGCGATCCTCGGGCCGATGCCCTTGATCAGGCCGGACCCGAGGTAGCGGCGTATGCCCTGGATGGTCGCGGGCAGGACCGTGCGGTAGTTCTCCACGGTGAACTGCCTGCCGTACTGCGGGTGGGAGCCCCAGCGGCCCTCCATGCGCAGCGATTCGCCGGGCTGGGCGCCGAGCAGGGCGCCGACGACCGTCAGCAGGTCTCCCGCGCCGCGGCCGGTGTCGACGCGGGCGACGGTGTACCCGCTGTCCTCGTTGGCGTAGGTGATGCGTTCGAGCACCCCTTCGACCACCGCGAGTTGCACAGCCCCGTTCGTTGCCATGCCCCGAAGCTACCGCCTGGCTCCGACAGCTCGTCGGCCCTGTGGACAACCGGGGTGGCCAAGCGGCGTGGAGGCCGGGACGGAGAACGAGAAAGGGGTCCGGCCTCGCGGCCGGACCCCCTCACGGTTACCCCTCCCGTGTCGGACTTCCCGATCCCCCCAGATCCCCTCCCGGAAGTGCCGACGCACCATACGACCCGCAATCACCGTGGAGGGTTGCACCCGGATCCACAGCTTTGCCTTTCCATTACCCAACAGCCGTCCGAGGTGCCGCCAAATCAGTGCAGAAGTAGCGTTTCAGGCATGAGCGAATCTTCATTCCAGGACGACGTGCTGGGCGAACTCGGCGACGACAGGCTGTCCGAGATCGCGGGACTGCTCGGCACCGACACCGACGGCGCGCGCGCGACCGTCGCGCAGACGGTCGGCGCCATGACCGGCGACCTCCAGCAGAAGGCCGGCGCGGATGACGACGACGGAGTGGAGGTCCGCCAGGCCTTCGCCGAGGTGGCGGAGCCGCCGCTGCAGGGCGTGGCGACGTTCGGCGGCCTGGGCGGACTGCTCGGCGGCGGGATGATGGCCGGGGTGCTCGCCAAGGTGAGCAAGCCCGTGGCCAACGCCGTCTCGAAGAAGACCGGCATCCCCGCCCCCACCATCGCCCGGGTCATCGAGATGCTGATCCCGGTCCTGCTGGCGGTCTTCGCGAAGCGCGCGGCCGCCGGAAAGGGCACGGGCGCCGGCGCCCCGACACCCGGAGCGGCCCCGGGCGCCGACGGCGGCGGCCTCGGCGACCTGCTGGGCCAGATCCTCGGCGGCGGCAAGAAGTAACGCGGAGCAACCCGTACGGGCGAAGGGCGGCCCGGGTGGACGAACCGTCCCCCGGCGCCGCCCCCGCGCTATCCTCGGGGGCCATGGACATGCCCGAGGACTCCCCCGCCTGCCCGGTGATCCTGCGGGATCCGCAGCCCGGCGAGCTGGGCTGGATCGTGCAGCGGCACGGCGCGCTCTACGCCGCCGAATACGGCTGGAACGCGGAGTTCGAGGGCCTGGTGGCCCGGATCGTCGCGGACTTCGCCGAGGACCACGACCCGTATCTGGAGCGGGTCTGGATCGCCGAGCTGGACGGCCGCCCGGTGGGCTCGGTGATGTGCGTACGGGAGGACGGCTCGCCCGGCACCGCGCGGCTGCGCCTGCTCCTGGTGGACCCGGAGGGCCGCGGCCACGGCATCGGCACCCTGCTCGTGGACACCGTCGTCGCCTTCGCCCGCTCGGTGGGCTACCGCGAACTGGTGCTGTGGACCAACGACGTGCTGACCTCGGCCCGTTCGCTCTACCTGCACGCCGGATTCACCCTGGTCGCCGAGCGCCCGCACCGCTCGTACGGGGTCGACCTCATCGGGCAGGACTGGCGGCTGCCGCTGCAGGAGGACTCCCCGCGCTGACGCCCGAAGCGGCCCCCGTACGGTTCCCGGTGCGCGCGGGGGCCAGCGAGGTGAGCGCGACCCCGCCGACCAGGAGCACGGCGGCAAGCCAGCGCGGTCCAGAGACGGACTCCCCCAGGACCAGGGCGGCCGAGGACATCCCGAAGACCGGGACCAGCAGCGAGAACGGCGCCACCGCGGAGGCCGGGTAGCGGCGCAGCAGGTAGCCCCAGGCGCCGAAGCCGAAGACGGTGGAGATCCAGGCGACGTAACCGATGACGGCCGCCCCGGACCAGTCCAGGGACCGGAGCGCGGCCAGGTCCCGCTCGGGCCCCTCCAGCAGCAGCGAGAGCGCGAACAGCGGCAGCACCGGCACCGTGCACACCCACACCATGAAGTTCAGCGCGTCGGGCGGGGAGGCCCTGCGGGTCAGGACGTTGGAGATGCCCCAGCAGGCGGCGGCCGCGACGACCAGGACGAATCCGGTCACGGGCCCGGCGATACCGCGGTCCACGGCGGCGACACCGATGCCGGCCAGCGCCACGCCCATGCCCAGCATCCGCACCCGGCCGGGGCGTTCGCGCAGCACGAGGGCGGCGAGGACGGCGGTGAAGACGGCCTGGATCTGGAGCACCAGCGAGGACAGCCCGGCCGGCATGCCGGCGGCCATGCCCGTGAAGAGCAGGCCGAACTTGGCGATGCCGAGGGCCGCCCCGACCCCGAGGATCCACTTCCAGGCGACCTTGGGGCGCCCGACGAAGAACACGGCCGGCAGGGCGGCGACGAGGAAGCGCAGGGCGGACAGGAGCAGCGGCGGGAAGTGGCCGAGGCCGATTTCGATGACGACGAAGTTGAAGCCCCAGACGGCTGCGACGAGCACGGCGAGAGCGGTGTGTACGGGACGCATGATCCGAGCATCGGCGGCCCGACCGTGTAGCACCAGCGCGAATCCCTTCCGTGATGGATGAAGCGTTGCTTACGGATGAACGCGGGTGCCAGGATGGGCGCATGCTCGATCTCGCCCGGCTGCGCGCGCTGCACGCCGTCTCCGTCCACGGCTCGGTCGCGGGCGCCGCGGCCGCCCTCGGCTACACGCCCTCCGCGGTCTCGCAGCAGATCTCCAAGCTGGAGCGGGAGACCCGCACCACCCTCCTGGAGCGGCGCGGACGCGGGGTCGCCCTGACCGAGGAGGCCCGGCACCTGGCCGAAACGGCCCGGGAGTTGCTGGCCATCGTGGAGCGTGCCGAGACCACCCTGGAGGAGCGCCGCGGGCAGCCGAGCGGCCTGCTGACGGTGGCCGCCTTCGCCTCGGCGGCGCGCGGGCTGCTGCCGGGGGTGCTGGCCGATCTGGGCCGGCGGCATCCGGCACTCGACGTACGCCTGACCGAGGTGGATCCGCACCTGTCGGTGGACCTGGTGGCCCGGGGCGTCAGCGATCTGGCGGTGGCCCACGACTGGGACATCGCGCCGCTGCCCGCCCCCGAAGGCATCGAGCAGGCGGTGATCGGCGACGACCTCTGCGACCTGGTCGTGCCCGAGGGGCACCCGTTCACCGGGCGGCAGGTCATCCGCCGCGCCGATCTCGGCGGTGAGCGGTGGGTGTGCCAGCCGCCCGGCCGGGTCTGCCACGACTGGCTGGTCCGCACCCTGCGCACGGCCGGCTTCGAGCCCGACATCGCGCACGTGGCGGAGGAGAACCACACCATCGTCGCCCTGGTCGCGGCCGGGCTCGGGGTGGCGGTCGTCCCCCGGCTGGGGACGGGCGGGCTGCCGCCCGGCGCGGTGGCCGTACCCCTGGAGCCCGGGCCCGTACGCCGGCTGTACGCCCTGTGGCGGACCGGGGCCGCCCGCCGGCCGGCGATCACCGAGGCCGTCCGGGCCCTTCAGGAGCACTGGACCCGCCGGCAGCACTGACGGCGGGCGCCTGGGTGAAGGAACGGCGGTAGGCGCGGGGAGGCACCCCCCGGCGGCGTACGAACTGCTCGCGCAGGACGGCCGCGCTCCCGTAACCGACCCGCCGGGCGACCTCCTCCACCGGCAGGTCCGTGGTCTCCAGGAGCTCCTCGGCGCGGCTGAGGCGCAGGTTGAGGAGCCAGCTGTGGGGCGTGGTGCCGGTCGCGGCGGAGAAGCGGCGGGCGAAGGAGCGCCTGCTCATCAGGGCGCGCCGGGCCAGTTCCGCGACGGGGAGCGGTTCGTGGAGGTGCTCGCGGGCCCAGGCGAGGACCTCGGCCAGCCGCTCGTCGCGGCAGTCCTCGGGGACGGGGGCCGCGAGGTACTGGGCCTGCCCGCCGTCCCGGTGCGAGGGCAGCACCAGGTCGCGGGCGATGGCGTTCGCCGTGGCGGCGCCGTACTCCCGGCGCAGCAGGTGCAGGCAGAGGTCGAAGCCGGCGGCGGCCCCGGCCCCCGTGATGATCCGCCCCTCGTCGACGTACAGGGCGTCGGGGTCGACGCTGACGGCCGGGTGGCGGCCGGCCAGCAGGCCGGCGAACCGCCAGTGCGTGGTGGCCCGCCGGCCGTCGAGGAGCCCGGCGGCGGCGAGCGTGAACGCGCCGACGCAGTGCGCCGCCACCATGGCGCCCCGCTCGTGGGCGGCGCGCAGGGCGTCGAGGACGGCGGGCGGCGGGGGCGTGCGGAACTCCGCCCCGGGCAGGGCCAGTACGAGGTCGGCGGTGGCCAGGCGCTCCAGCCCGTGCGCGACGGCGAGCGGCACGCCGAGGTCGGTGTCGACCTGCCCGGGCCGGTCGGCGCACAGGGCGAAGTCGAAGCGGGGCAGCCCCTCGGGGCGGGGGCCGAACACCTCGGCGACGACACCCACCGCCAGCATCCCGACGGCGGAAGGCGCGTAGGCGGCCACACTCACGAAGGGAGGCATGCGGGCAGTGTGTCACGTGTGGCACGTTTCCTGCGATCGGTGGCAGTGCGGCCACTCGTGGCCGCCCGGTCCCGCCGGAAGGATGGGGGCATGACAGAGAGCCCGCTCGGCCGCAGCGCCGTGTACACCGTCCTGACCGCCGGCTACGTCGGCTCCACCGGCCCCGGGGTCGCCGCCACCGTCAGCTACGTCTCCGATGCCGGCCGGCACGTGATCTTCGACCCGGGGATGGTGGCCGACCGCGACCACATCCTCGGCCCGCTCGCCGCACTGGGCCTCGGCCCCGAGGACATCACCGACGTGGTGCTCAGCCACCACCACCCCGACAACACCGTCAACGCGGGCCTGTTCACCCGTGCCCGCGTCCACGACCACAAGGTGGAGTACCGGGGCGACCAGTGGACGAACCGGGACGCGGAGGGCTACGAGCTCACCCCTTCGCTGCGGCTGATCCGCACTCCGGGACACAGCACCGAGGACATCACCCTGCTCGCCGGCACGGACGCGGGTGTCGTGGCCTTCGCCGGCGACCTGTGGTGGCACGCGGACGGACCGGCGGACGATCCCGTGGCCCCGGACCGCGAACTGCTGCGCGCCTCGCGGCGGCGGGTACTGGCCGCAGCGGACGTGATCGTGCCGGGGCACGGCGCCCCGTTCGCGGCGGACGACGGCAACGTGCCGCTCTGAAGGAAACCGCTCTGAAGGAAGTCATCCGGGGGACCTCCCGAGTGTCCCGCCCACCCCGCCCCCGGCCCGGCAGTAGGGTCCGGCGCGTGCCGAACCACGCCTCCCGCCGGACCCTGCTCGCCGCGGCCGCCCTGGCCGCCGTCACGGCCACCGGGGCGTCCGGTGCCGCCGTGGGGCTGCGCCGCGCGCCCGACGACCGGCGCCCCGGCGACCTCGCGCCCGGCGGCCCTTCCACCCGGGCGCGGCTGCGCCGCCTGGTGGAGGGGATGAGCCTCGCCGAGAAGGTCGGGCAGCTCTTCGTGTCGCGGGCGTACGGGCATTCGGCGACCGACCCCGACCCGGCCGACGCCGAGCGCAACCAGTCGCTGTTCGGGGTGCGCACCGCCGCCGAGCTGGTCTCCCGCTACCACCTCGGCGGGGTCATCTACTTCGCCTGGGCCCACAACACCCGTACCCCGCACCAGATCGCCGAGCTGTCGGCCGGCCTCCAGCGGGCCGCCCTGGAAACCGGCGGCGGGATCCCGCTGCTGCTGTCCACCGACCAGGAGCACGGCATCATCGCCCGGATCGGCAAGCCGGCGACCCTGTTCCCGGGGGCGATGGCCCTCGGGGCCCTCGGCTCGACCGCCGACGCCCGCCGGGCCGCCCGGATCGCCGGGGCGGAGCTCGCGGCCATGGGCATCCGGCAGGACTACGCGCCGGTGGCCGACGTCAACGTGAACCCGGCCAATCCGGTCATCGGCGTACGGTCCTTCGGTGCCGACCCGGACGCGGTGGCGGCCCTGGTCGCGGCCCAGGTCCGCGGTTACCAGGGCGCCGGGGTGGCCGCGACCGCCAAGCACTTCCCGGGCCACGGGGACACCGAGACCGACAGCCATGTCGGGCTGCCGGTGATGCGGCACACCCGGGCCGTCTGGGAGGAGCTGGACGAGCCGCCGTTCCGGGCCGCGGTGGAGGCGGGGGTTGACGCCGTCATGACGGCGCACATCGTCTTCCCGGCGCTCGACCCCTCGGGGGATCCGGCGACCCTTTCGCGGCCCATCGTCACCGGGATCCTGCGCGAACGCCTGGGCTTCCGGGGGGTGGTGGTGACCGACGCCCTCGACATGGCCGGGGTCCGGCAGAAGTACGGTGACGACCGGGTGCCGGTACTGGCCCTGCTGGCGGGCTGCGACCAGCTGCTGAACCCGCCGGACCTGGGGCTCGCGCACCGCAGCGTGCTGGCGGCCGTCGAGGCGGGCGAACTGACGCAGGAGCGGATCGAGGAGTCGGTGCTGCGGATCCTGGAGCTGAAGGCGCGCCGGGGCCTGTTCGGCGGGGCCCCTCCCACGGCCGCGGAGGTGGACGCCACCGTCGGCATCCCGGAGCACCTGGAGGCCGCCGACGCGATCGCGGCCGGCACGACGACGGTGCTGGCCAATCCCGCCGGGCTGCTGCCGCTGGACGCCTCGGCGGGGCCCCGGCTGCTGGTCACGGGCACGGACCCGGTCTCCCCCAGCGGCACCACGGGACCTCCCACGACCGTGCTGGCCCGGGAGCTGACCGCGCTGGGCTGCAAGGCCGCGGTGGCGACGCCCGACCGGGCGGTGGCGGCCGCGGCCGGTCACGCGGCGGTGCTGGTGTGCACGTACAACGTCCCGGAGGGGGAGAGTCCGCAGCGCACCCTGGTGGCGGAGCTCGTCGCGACCGGTGTCCCGGTGATCGCGGTGGCCGTCCGCAACCCCTACGACGCGGCCCGTCTGCCGGCCTGCGCGGCGGAGGTGGCGACGTACTCCTGGACGGATGTGGAGATGCGGGCGGCGGCCCGGGTGCTCACCGGTGCGGTGCGCCCGTCCGGCCGCCTCCCGGTCCCGGTGCCGGGCCGCTACCCGCTGGGCCACGGGCTGACGTATTAGGGCGTCGGCCCGTGGCCCGGCTGGGCATTACGGCCGCAGCTGGGGCTCGCGCTCCAGGTCGACCTGGTCGAGCTGCGCGTCCGGCGCCGCCAGCGGCGCCGCCCGGCCCGCGTCGGCGAGCGCGGCGGCCGGGGCCACCCCGGCCCACTGGAGGATCTTCGCGGTCGCGAGGGCCTTCTCGCCGTCCAGGAGCTTGGCGACGTTGGCTCCGTGGTTGGCGCCCGGGGCGACCATCACGTAGCTGTCGCGCGTCCCGTAGCCGAGGTGGAACGGTTCGGCGCCCCACGGGTCGTTCTGGCCGTACACGAAGAGCATCTGGTGGGCGTTCTTGCGCACCCAGTTGTCCACGTCCCGCATGGCCGCCGGCTGGAAGGTCATGGGGATGTCGCGGGGCACGAAGTTGCGCGGCGGCTGGTAGCCGTAGCGGCTCAGGCCGTCCAGGTGCGGCTGCTTGATGTCCGGGGAGCCGAGCTGCGTACCCGCCTGGTAGTAGTACGGCGTGTACGTCTCCAGGCCCTGGTCGGCGTAGGCGGAGAAGCCGGAGATCGCGTCGACCGTGTCCCAGATCTCCTGGTCGGAGGCGGTGGCGGCGGTCGGGATGGCGGCGCAGTCCGCGAGCAGGCTGTACTGCCAGAAGGCCCACACGTAGTCGAGCACGACGGCCTCGTAGGCCTTGTCGAGGCTTCCGACGGTGGTGAAGGTCCAGCCGTTCTCGGCGGCGGCGGCCGCGTACTTGGCCTCGAGCGGCTCGCGGCGCACGAGGGCCTCGCGCTGCACCGCGTTCAGCTTGTCGCGGCACTCCTTGGTGCCGACCTTGGCGAAGAACCGGTCGTAGGCCGAGTCCTCGTTGTTGACGACGTCGTTGGGCGCGACGTAGGCGACGACGCCGTCCATGTCCTTCGGGTAGAAGCGCTCGAAGTACGTCGCCGTCATGCCGCCCTTGCTGCCGCCGGTGGCCAGCCAGTTCTTGGTGTAGATCTTCTTCAGGGCGGTGAAGATGCGGTGCTGGTCGCTGGCGGCCTGCCAGATGTCGAGGTTCGCCCAGTTGGCCGGGTCAGGGCGGGAGGGCGTGAAGAATCGATACTCCAGCGACACCTGGTTGCCGTCGACGATGGTCGTCGGCTCACTGCGGCGCGGGTTGGTGTTGACGTTGTAGCCGGAGGTGAAGAACACCGTCGGCCGCGAGACGTCCTTGTGCAGAAGGGTCAGGCGCTGCTTGAACGTGCCCTTCGACGGCTGCCGGTGGTCGACCGGCTGCTCGTAGTTCAATACGAAGAAGCGGTAGCCGGGGTACGGCTTCTCCTCTATCAGGCTCATGCCGGGAATGCCGAGGATCTGGTCCTTGATGTCCGCGGCGGCAGCCGGCTGAGCGGCGGTAGCCGCTTGCGCCGTGAAGCCGGCCGCGCCCATGGTGCCGATCAGCACCACGAGCGACAGCAGCCATCCGAGCGTCTTGCGCATTCACCCTCCCCTTGAGTTCACTTCGGTCGCCGTGAACCTAGCGGGGTCAACGCACTGCTGAACAGACCCAGTTGGGCCGTAGCCTCAGCAAAGGATCCAGCCGGACTCGGCAGATCCGGTTCCCACGCTCCCCTTTACATACACGCAGCGGTTGATCGCCCCCACGGTGACAGGACCGGCATACCGGGTGAATCGTCCGATATCGCTGATAGGAGCCCCGCCGCGCGGCTGGATGCTCACCGCCATCGGGCGCCGCTCCCCGGGCACGCGGGCCACGGCCATCGCGCAGGCCCGGGTGCGGCTCTTGTAGACGCGCACCTCGCCCGTGTCGAACGGCAGCGTCCGGGCCAGCCGGCCTCCGCAGCCGGCGCCCGCCGGCTGGGCCCCCGACGTGGTCCGTGCGGGCTGCGCCGCCTGCACCGCCTGGGCCGCGTGCGCGGACGGGGCCGCGAACAGCCCGCCGACACAGAGCCACAGCGCCGCCGCGAACACCCCCAGGGGTGCGGCCCACCGGCCGCACCTCCTCCACCCCTCCGCCATCCTGTCCCCCGATCCGTCGTACGTACAACGCGCCCCCGCACGTACGACTCCCGGGCCCGCCGGATGGTTGTGGCGGACGAGCCGCCGGCCCGCCGTCCCCCGTACGAGTGCATCCACAACCTCCCAGCGCGAGAGCGGGAGTTCGGGATCGACCGGACACTACGCTGGGTGATCACCGACCGCTCGCCGTAGCCGTGAAAGGCGCCCGCACATGATGAACGACCTGCTCGACCGCAAGCTGGAGCGCGCCTTCACGCACCTCGACGCCGACGGGAGCGGCGTGGTCGACGCCGACGACATCATCGCGCTGGGCTCGCGGCTGCTGTCGGCCCTCGCGGAGCCGGCCACCTCGCCGAAGGCGACGCTGGTGATGAGCGGGCTGGCCGACTTCTGGCAGGACCTCTTCACCGAGCTGGACATCGACCGGGACGGCAAGGTCACGCCCGAGGAGTACAAGCTGGGCATGACGCGGCTGTACGCGCAGGGCGGGCCCGCCTACGACCGCTCGTTCCGGCCGATGATCAAGGCGATCCTGACGGTCGTCGACACCGACGGGGACGAGCGCATCAGCCCCGAGGAGTTCCACAGGGCGCAGGAGGTCTTCAACCCGGAGCTGCGGCCCTCGGACGCCGAGGCGCTCTTCCGGCGGATCGACAAGGACGGGGACGGCACGCTGACCGTGGACGAACTCCTCGTCGCCGTCCGCGAGTACTACACGGGCACCGACGAGGACGCACCGGGCAACCTGCTCTTCGGCGAGCTCTGAGCGGCTGGAGCGAAGCGGGGGGCCGGGGTGCGGATCCCCCGGCTCCCCGGCCCCCCGTCGCGCTTCACGCGGCCGCGGCGGGCTCGTCCTCCCCGACGAAGGTGCGCCACAGCTCGGCATACCGGCCGCCATGCGCCAGGAGTTCGGCGTGCGTGCCGTCCTCCACGACCCGGCCGCGGTCCATGACCACGACCCGGTCGGCGCGGGCCGCGGTGGTGAGCCGGTGCGCGACCACGAGGGTGGTGCGCTTGCCCGCGAGCCGTTCGGTGGCCTGGTTGACCTGGGCCTCGGTGGCCAGGTCGAGCGCGGCGGTGGCCTCGTCGAGCAGCAGCACGTCCGGGTCGACGAGCTCGGCGCGGGCCAGCGCGATCAGCTGGCGCTGCCCGGCGGAGAGGTTGCGGCCGCGCTCGGCGACGGTGTGCAGGTAGCCGCCGTCGAGGGTGGCGACCATGTCGTGGGCGCCGACCGCGCGGGCGGCCGCCTCCACCTCGGCGTCGCTCGCGTCGGGACGTCCGTAGGCGATGGCGTCGCGGACGGTCCCCGGGAACAGGTACGGCTCCTGCGGGACGACGCCGAGGCGGTGGCGGTACGCCGTGAGGTCGAGCTCGCGCAGGTCGGTGCCGTCGGCCGTGACCCGGCCGGAGGTCGGATCGTAGAACCGGGCCACCATCTTGACCAGAGTGGACTTGCCGGCTCCGGTCTCGCCCACGAAGGCGACGGTCTGGCCCGCGGGTATCCGCAGGGTGATTCCGGCCAGCGCCTCTCCCTTCTCCCCCCGCTCCTCGGCGGTCCCGTACTGGAAGCGGACGTCCTCGAAGGCGATCTCCCCGCGCAGCTCCGGAACCGCCACGGGGGTGGCGGAGCGCGGGGTGGTGGTCGGCTCGCGCAGCAGCCCCTGGATGCGGCCGAGGGAGACGGTGGCCTGCTGGTAGCCGTCGAAGACCTGGGACAGCTGCTGGACGGGGGCGAAGAACAGGTCGATGTAGAGCAGGTACGCGACCAGCGCGCCGGTGGTGAGCGTCCCCGCCTCCACCCGGCCCGCGCCGACGATCAGCACGGCGGCGGCCGCGGCCGAGGACAGCAGCTGGACGAAGGGGAAGTAGACGGATATCAGCCACTGCCCGCGGACCCGGGCCGAGCGGTACGAGTCGCTGCGCTCCGCGAAGCGGACGGCTCCGGACCGCTCGCGGCGGAAGGCCTGGACGATCCGGAGCCCGGCGACGGACTCCTGGAGGTCGGCGTTCACCAGGCTGACCCGGTCGCGGGCGAGCTCGTACGCGGCGACCGACTTGCGGCGGAAGACGATCGTGCCGAGCACCAGCAGGGGCAGGGTGGCGAAGACGATCAGCGCGAGCTCGACGTCGAGGACGAGCAGGGCGATCAGGATGCCGAAGAAGGTGAAGACGGAGACGACGGCGGTGACGAGCCCGGTCTGCAGGAACGTCGACAGGGCGTCCACATCGGTGGTCATCCGGGTCATGATCTTGCCGGTCAGCTCGCGCTCGTAGTAGTCGAGGCCGAGACGCTGGAGCTGGGCGAAGATCTTGACGCGCAGCGCGTACAGCACGCGCTCGCCGGTACGGCCCGTCATCCGGGTCTCGGCGAACTGCGCGGCCCACTGCGCGACGACCACCGCGAGCGCGAGGCCCGCGGCCACCCAGACGGCGCCGAGCGCGACCTGCTCCACGCCCTGGTCGATGCCGTGCCGGATGAGGATCGGCAGCAGCAGTCCGGAACCGGCGTCGACGGCGACGAGGCCGAGGCTGATGGCGAGCGGCGCCCAGAAACCGCGGAGCAGGCGGCGCAGGCCGTAGCTCTCCTCGGCCGCCGAGGCGCGGGTCTCGTCCACGTCCGGGGTGTCGTCGGCGGGCGGCAGCGCCGCCACCTGGGCCAGGAGTTCGGGGGTGGCCGGCATGCCGGGGACGGCCGCGGGCACGCCGGAGGCGGCGCTGTCGGACTCGTCCTGGCGCCGCCAGAGCTCGGGGGTGATCCCGCCCGCGACCCGGCGCTTGGCGTTGACGGGCTCGGAGTCGATCTCGGCTTCGAGCTCGATGTCCCGCTCGATGTCGCGCTCGAACTCGGCCATCGCGGCCGCCGCGTCGGGGGTGCGCGGCGAGCCGGCCCCGAGGGCGTCCGGGTCGGTGAGCAGCCGCCGGTACAGGGGGGACCTGCGCTCCAGCTCCTCGTGCGTGCCGATGTCGGCGAGCCGCCCGTGTTCGAGTACGGCGATCCGGTCGGCGAGCGCGAGGGTGGAGCGGCGGTGGGCGATGAGGAGGGTGGTGCGGCCGGCCATGACCGCGCGCAGCGCCTCGTGGATCTCGTGCTCGACCCGGGCGTCGACCGCGGAGGTGGCGTCGTCGAGGAGGAGCAGGCGGGGGTCGGTGAGGATGGCGCGGGCCAGCGCGATGCGCTGGCGCTGGCCGCCGGAGAGGGTGAGCCCCTGCTCGCCGACCTTGGTGTCGTACCCGGCGGGCAGCGCCTCGATGAACCCCTCCGCCTGCGCGGCCCGGGCGGCGGCGCGTATCTGCTCCTCGCCGGCCTCGGGGTGCCCGTAGGAGAGGTTGGCGCGGATGGTGTCGGAGAAGAGGAAGGAGTCCTCGGGCACCAGCCCGATGGCGTCGCGCAGGGAGCCGTAGGTCAGCTCGCGGACGTCGTGGCCTCCGATGCGGACGGCGCCGTGGTCGGCGTCGTAGAAGCGCGGCAGGAGGAGCGCGAGGGTGGACTTGCCGCTGCCGGAGGAGCCGACGACGGCGACGGTCTCCCCCTCCGCGAGGGAGAGCGAGAACCCGTCGAGGACGGGCCGCTCGGGGTCGTACCCGAAGCGGACGTCGTCGAACTCGACGGTCGCGGGCGCGCCCGCGGGCAGCTCGTGCGTGCCCTCCTGGATCACGGGCTCGGTGTCGATGAGCTCGAAGACCCGCTCGACGCCCGCGCGGGCCTGCTGGCCGACGGTGAGGACCATGGCGAGCATGCGGACGGGGCCGACCAACTGGGCGAGGTAGGTGGAGAAGGCGACGAAGGTGCCGAGGGTGACCTGCCCCCGGGTGGCCATCCAGCCGCCGAGCGCCAGCATGGCGACCTGCCCGAGGGCGGGCACGGCCTGCAGGGCGGGGGTGTAGCGCGAGTTCAGCCGGATGGCCCGCATCCGCCCGGCGAAGAGCCCGCGGCCGGCGGTGCGCAGCTTGGCGGTCTCCTGCTCCTCCTGCCCGAAGCCCTTGACGACGCGGACGCCGGTGACGGCGCCGTCGACGACGGTCGCGACGGCGGCGGCCTGGCCCTGGGCCCACCAGGTGGCGGGGAAGAGCTTCTTGCGGCTGCGTTTGGCGATGAACCAGAGGGCGGGGGCCATCAGCAGCGCGACGAGGGTCAGCAGGGGGGACAGCGCCAGCATGATCCCGAGCGATATGCCGAAGAGCAGGAAGTTGCCGATGGTCATCGGCAGCATGAAGAGCAGGCCCTGGATCAGCTGGAGGTCACTGGTGGCCCGCCCGACCACCTGCCCGGTGGACAGCTCGTCCTGGCGCCGCCCGTCGAGGCGGGTGATGGCGTCGTACATGTCGGTGCGCAGGTCGTGCTGCACGTCGAGGGCGAGCCGGCCGCCGTAGTACCTGCGTATGTAGGTGAGCAGGTAGACCAGGACGGCCGCGCCTATGAGCATCCCGGCCCAGGGCCCCATGGGCTTGGACTTGTCCCCGATGACGTCGTCGAGGATCACCTTGGTGACGAGCGGTACGAGCGCCATGACGGCCATGCCGGCCAGCGAGGACCCGAGCGCGAGCAGCACGTTCAGCTTGTACCGCCAGGTATAGGCGGTCAGCCTCCTGGCCCACCCCTGTTTCTCCGCCGCCGCCACGTGGTGCCTCCCCGTTCGTCCTGTCCTGCCGGAAGCCCCAACGCCCCGACCGGCGGATTTCATCCCGCCGCAACAATTCGAACGTGTACGCCGAGCGGCTCCGGCGCACGCGGGGAGCGCCGGGACATGGGCCGGGCGGGTACACCCGCTGGTTCAGCCGGGTGGTCCGCGCCCGGGTGCGGGCGGGGGGAGCGGCGAACAGACTGGGCGCATGCCCGAGCCGCAGGATCAGCCGCCGGAGGGGCCGCCGGCGCCTGATACGCGGGCGGCGCCCACCGCCGGCGAGGCTGCGAGCTCGTCGAGGGCGTTCCTGGAGAAGGTGGCGTACATCGGGGCGCCGGGGACCATCGCCCTCGGCCTCCTCTACTACTTCGGCAGCACCTACACCGAGGCGTACTACGCCACCTTCGGCGTGCCGGCGGCCGACCTCCAGCTCTCCGTCCAGGCGTATCTGGTCCGGAGCCCGCGCGCGATCTTCTTCCCGCTCTGGTTCCTGCTGTTCTGCGGGCTGGCCGTGCTGCTGGCGCTGGGGTGGGCGGGGCGGCTGCTGGCCCGGCCGGGACGGGAGGCGGTGCGCGGTCCGGTGGCCGCCTCGTTGCTCGCGGCCGGTCTGTTCCTGGTCCTCACCGGCTTCCCCGTCTTCTTCTGGGAGGACCGGCTGCCGCGGCTGCCCCGGGGCTGGTTCCGCGAGTTCGTGCCCTGTCTGGCGGTGGCCCTGGGCGCCACCCTGGCGTTCGTCGCGGTCCAGCTGCGCCTGAGCGGTCCCGGGGGGCGGGACCGGGAGAGCCGCACGGCCGACCGGCTGTGGCTGGCAGCCGGCGCCCTGCTCCTGGGGGTGCTGACCATGAGCCTGTTCTTCGGCATGGCGCGGTACGTGGCGGCGGCGGGCCGCACCGAAGCCATGCACGACGCCGCCGGAGGCTACGTCTCCAGCCCCAGGGTGGTCGTCTACTCCCGGGTGCCCGTGACCCACCACGCGCCGGGCATCGTCTTCGACGACCTGGGCGGCGGCCAGGGCCCGTACCGCTACCAGTACCGCGGCTTCCGCGTCCTGGCGAAGACGCCGGCCCGCTTCTACCTCGTCTCCTACCTGCCGAAGCAGCCGGAGCGCATGCTGGTGGTCCTGCCGGACGACGCCACCGTCAGGATCGAGCTCAGCCCGTGAGGGGGCGGGTGGGTCAATAGCTGTCGGTGGGGACGGGCTCGGGGGTCTCGGAGGCGGTGTAGCCGTCGGGGGTCGACGACGGGGACGGCTCTTCGGTGCCCGTGGGGTCCTCGTCAGCGGGAGTGGTCCCTGCCAGGGCCTCACCGGAGATGCCGACGGACAGGACGTTGCCGTCGGAGGTCGTGGCGGTCAGCTCCCCGGTGTAGGGGCCCGGCTCCGTCGCGATGTGCCGCAGCCGGATCCGGCAGCTCCCGCCGGGCGGCAGCTCGACGCCGGTGCAGGCGTCCTCGACGATGGAGGTCTCTCCGGTGTCGGTGGTGGCGGCGAGGTTCTTGACGGTGACGGCGTCGCTGCTCGGGTTGACCACGGCGACGTCCTCACCGGCGGGTTCGCCGACCCGCGACGTCGGGACTTCGATCTTCGGCGCGGAAGCGTCGGCCCCCCGCCCCAGGAACACCGAGGCCGAGGCGTCGGGCGTGCTCTCCTGGACCGCGGACGGCACCGGGGGCGGCGGCGACGCGGCATTGCCGCCCGACCCACCGCCCCCACACCCCGCGAGCAGCACCCCGGCCGCCACTGCCACGACAACACCGCCGACGACTGCACGCTTCACGGCGCCTCCACCTGCGCTCCGGTTCCGGCCGCCGCCCAACGTCCCACACGCCGCCCCTGCCCCGACCCATCCGGCGCGGTGACACAGCGTCATCACCCGAAGAGACGCGTCCGCTCGCGCGGTGCGCCGTCAGGGGGTGGGGAGCGGCTTCACCACGGGGGGCTTCGCCAGTGGCTCGTTCTCGCAGCCGAGCGCGTCGGTGACGCGGCGGGCCATGAGGTAGGCGAGGGTCATCCGCCGGCCTTGAGCCGCCTGGTCCGCATCCGGCCGTGACGGGGTGAACGTGATGTCCGCTGTGAGCCACGCCTTCTGCGACTGCGACCCGAGTTCACCCGGCATGTCGCACGGGACGAACAGCGCCGTGCGGGTGCCACTCGTCACGCCGCGCGCACCATTCAAGTCGTAGGACACATCGCCCGGGAAAGAGGGCACTTCGGAAGCCCGCAGGAACCACCCGGGCACGAAGGTCATACGGGCGTCACCTTGCTCGTCGTCCGTGCTGTACCCGCATGCGTTCGTGTAAAAGATGTGCTTCTCGGGACGGAGCACCGGCAATGCGCGCTTGAACTTGTCGACCAATTTGCTCGTGGTGCCGTACGCCTTCGTCTCGAAGGCCTCCGTACCGAGGAGCTCGCGCACGAGCGCTTCCTCCTCCGAAGACGGGCTGATCCCGCACGGGTCTGCGGCCTTCTCGTCCAGCTCTCCGGAGGCGCACGAGGCCAGCATCAGCACGCAGACGAGCGCGGTCGCCGACCGTACGAGGGCTTTGGGCACGTCAGGGCCGCAGGTGCGCACGGGTGGCTTCCCGTCCAGCGGAGTAGGCATTGCCCGCTTCGTTCTGGGCATGCTCGGCTGCCGGATCGGCGGCGTCGATGTGCCGTTCCTTCCGCCATGCGTCGAACAACTCGTTGGTTCCTTCCACACCCGCCGCGTAGTTGTTGCTGGAGTCCTGCTTGCTCTGCTCCTCGGCGGCGTCCTTGACGCCCTCCACCCAGTCGTACTTGGCCACGTCGATCATCGAGCCGCCGATCGTGCTCACGACCGGGATCTCACCGATGAGCCCGTTCGCGCCCGCGGCCGTGTACTCGGCGGTGCCCTCCGCCCACTTGACCTGGTCGTCTTCCTTGTCCTTGTAGACGTCGGCTCCGATGCCGTTGAGGGCGCCGGCCGCCACCCCGATGTCGTGCGCGCGGTTGTCCCAGTCCGCGCTGACCGAGTGCGGGGAGTCGGCCTTGTACGGGGCGGCGGTCGCGAGCTGGTCCGCCGAGTAGGCCCGCTCCGCCTCAACCAGCAGGGCGTAGGACGGGCCGTCGTCCGCGATGCCGCGCATCACGCGGATCAGGCTGCCCTGCCCGACCGCGATCTGGGCCTTGTCGCCGGAACCGTGAATGGAGTCGCTGCCCTTGACGGCGCCCAGATCGGTGTTCTTGCCGCCCAGGATTTCGTGGGTGTCGTCGACGTAATCCACCAGCGCCTTCGCCATCGGCTGCTGCAGACCCTTCAGGTCCTCCGGGAACTCGTCGCCGCCCATCTCGTCGTCGAGGAAGCGGATCGCGTTGTGCATCACGCGCGCCTGGCCCTCGGTGTGGGGGCCGGGCGGGCCGAGCTTCTCGCCGTCCGTGTGGCCCGTGGCCGCAGCCTGGATGGCCGCGCCCAGGCCTGCCGTCTTGTCACCGTGCATCTCGATCGGCTGGCCGACGCCCGTCGAGATCCACGGGTCCGGCATGTCACGGTCGTTGAGCATGTACTTGAGGTGCTCGTTCTTGTTTCCGGGCGCCTCGGGGTCGAGGAAGTACGTCGCCGAGTCCGGGTCCTTGGCCATGATGCCGAGCAGGCCGTCCAGCGGGTCGGAGACCAGGTTCGGGCGCTGGGAGTCGTAGGCGTGGTCGTACATGTGCGGCTTCGACTTCTCGGCCGCGATCATGCCGTCGCCGATGTCGTTGAGGAACTGCTTGCCGTAGCCGTCGCCGTTCGACATGAGGGTGACCAGCGCCTGGTAGCCGTACGTGGGCCGCAGGCCCTTGGCGACCAGTTCCTTGCCCTGCTCGTTGAGCCCGTTCACGAAGGGCTTGTACGCGTAGCTGTCCGGGTCCTTCGTGCCCGAGGCGATCGTGCCCGCGAGGCCGTGGTTGATCGACTCGTAGAGCTTCTTGTCGGCCGCCGACGCTCCGCGGTCGTTGGACGCCAGGTTCATCTGGTCGGCCAGGAGCAGGGTGTCCTTGGCGCCCAGCGAGTTCAGGTACGCCTCGCTGAAGTGCTGGTCCCCGGAGTTCTGCTTGAGGAGGTCGTCGTAGTGCCGGAGCTCGTCCGCAGAGGCCTTGCCGTCGCGGATCTTCTGGGTGAGGGCCAGCGCCTCCACCGCCTCGACGTCGTTGACGGGCTTCGAGTTGAAGCCGAACATCGCCGTGCCGTCGGCGCCCGACGCGTTCAGGAGGGCGACCTTGACGTCCGCGTCGAACTCCGTGACCGCCTTGACGGTGTCCGCGATCCGGCTCGTCCACGACTGCTCGACGTTGTGCAGGTCGGGGTCGTGGCGCGCCGCGTTCGCGGTGGCCGCGTCGACCTTGCTGAAGTCGAAACTCGCGATGCCCGCGTCCGAGACCTTCATGCCCGCCTTGACGGCGTCCTCGACGGCGGAGGTGACCCGGCCCTTGAGCTCCGTGAAGCGGGTGTGCGCGTCACGGAGCAGTGACTCCATGGCCAGCGCCTCCGTCTGGGCGGAGTCGAACTCCTTGCGGGTGATGGAGGCGTTGGTACTGGCCACCTGCTGGCTGCTGCCCAGCCAGCCGTTGCCGGAGGAGACGCTCTGCACCTCCTTCTCGTACACGTCCTCCATCTTCTTGAACTGCGTCGCCATCGACTTCCAGCCGTCGGCGGCCGTCGTGAGCGCGGAGAGGTCCGTCTGCATGATCTCGTGATAGTTCGGCATGCCCGTCTCCCCCTACAGTCCCGAGACCTTGGACGACTGCACCGGCCGGAAGCTGCTTCCCGTGAGCTGGTCGTTCCCGGTGAACAGGTTCGACGCACCGCGCAGGGCCGTCTTCTCGGAGTCGAGGCGGGCCATCAGCCGCTTGACCTGGTCGTCCCAGTGCGTGTGGGCCTTCGACAGGCCGGCCGCCGTGTCCCAGCCGTTGAAGGCCTTGACGGCGCTCTTGGTGGGTTCGTCGGCCGCGTCCGCGGCCTTCGTCGTGCCGGGCTGCAGGACGTTCTCGATGGTGTTGGCGGCCTTCTTCTTCTCGGGAGGGGCCGTGGCCAGCACGCCGTACCCGCCGGGTGCGGAGCCGCCCTGATCGGCGGGGAGCTGGTTGAGTCTCATCTGTGGCGACGGATCCTGGGTCGTGGCCGCCTGCTTGTGAAGGCCCCACTCTTCCTCGAACGACACCGCTCCCCCTCGCACTCCGCCCACCTGATCAAGGCCACCCTAGCGAGCGTCCTGACGGGCCCTAAACGTGCGTAGGGGCGAACATGCGCAGTTTGACCGGAAGTACCACCACCGAGGGGCCCGGGGTGGCGAAGGCCTTCACAAGGTCCCCACGAACGGTGGCCGGGGAGGTGAGGACCGCCGGGACGCCGAAGGATTCCGCCAGGGCCACGAAGTCGGGCCGGGTCAGTTCCGTCGCGGTCGTGCGGCCGTCGAAGGAGTCGGTCATGTACTCCCGCAGGATGCCGTAGCCGCCGTCGTCCACGATCAGCCACGTGACGTCCAGGCCGTACTGCTTCGCCGTGGCCAGTTCCGCGATCGAGTACATCGCGCCGCCGTCGCCGGAGACCGCCAGGACGGGCGTGCCCGGTTCGGCGACCGCCGCGCCGAGGGCCGCCGGGAAGGCGTAGCCGAGGCCGCCCGCGCCCTGGGCCGAGTGCATGGTGTTGGGGTGCTTGGCGTCGAAGGCCGACCAGGCCCAGTACGACAGGATCGTCATGTCCCAGAACGACGGGGAGCTGGCGGGCAGGGCTGCTCGGATCGAGGCCAGGAGCTCCTGTTCCCGGTCCAGGTCCTGGGAGGCGATGCGCGCCGCGATCTCCGCCAGCAGGGCGCGGACCCGCTCGGGGGCCTGGGCGTCCTCGCGCTCGGAGACCGTTTCGAGGAGGGCCTGGAGGGCGAGGCGGGCGTCCGCGTGGATGCCGAGGGCCGGGTGGTTGGACTCCAGCTTGCCGAGGTCCGCCTCGATCTGGACGACCCGGCCGGTGGGGAAGAACGTGTGGTAGTTCGAGCTGAGTTCGCCCAGGCCCGAACCGACGACCAGGACGACGTCCGCGTCCTCCAGGAAGTCGGTCATGTGGCGGTCCTCCAGCCAGGACTGGAGGGAGAGCGGGTGGGTCCACGGGAAGGCGCCCTTGCCGCCGAAGGTGGTGACCACCGGGGCGTTCAGGCGCTCGGCGAGCTGCTTCAGCTTGCCCGCCGCGTCCGAGCGGATGACGCCGCCGCCCGCGATGATCACGGGCCGGGAGGCGTTCTGCAGCCAGTGCGCGGCCAGCGCGGTGAGCTCGGGGCGCGGGGCGAGCTCGTGCGGGGTGGCGTCCATGCCCGTGACCTGCGGGATGAGGGTTTCCGCGCGCAGCACGTCCTCCGGGATCTCCACCCAGACCGGGCCGGGCGGGACCGTGAGGGCCGATTCCCAGGCCTCGGCGACGACGGAGGGGATCTGGGAGGGGGTGCGCGCAATGTGGACCGACTTGACCACGTCCCGGAAGGACGCGGACTGGTCGCGCAGCTCGTGCAGGTGACCGCGGCGCCCGCCGCCCAGGCCCGCCGTGGGGACCTGGGAGGAGATGGCGACCACGGGAGCGGAGGCGGCCGCCGCCTCGGCGAGGGCGGGCAGGGAGGTGAGCGCGCCCGGACCCGTGGACAGGAGGAGGGGGACGGCCTCTCCGGTGATCCGGCCGTACGCGTCGGCCGCGAAGCCCGCGTTGTTCTCCACCCGGAGGGTGACGAGGCGCAGGTCCGATCGGCCGACCGCGTCGAAGAGGGCCAGCGCGTGCTGCCCCGGCAGACCGAAGACGGTGGTCGCGCCGAGGCCGCGCAGCGTCTCCACGACCAGGTCCCCGCCCGTCCGCCCCGGCGGCGGCGCGAGTGCGGCCGCCGTCTGGGCTTCGGTGGGACGGAGTACCAGGTCGTGGTCGTGCGTCACGCGCTTGTGGGCCCTTCTTACTTCGCCTTCGCGGCAGCGATCTGGCGGCTCATGATCGTGGTGAGCTCGTACGCGGTGTGCGAGGCCGCGACCGAGGTGATCTCGGCGTGATCGTACGCCGGGGCGACCTCGACGACGTCGGCGGAAACGAGGTTGCAGGAGGACAGGCCGCGGATGATCTCCAGCAGCTCGCGGGAGGTCATGCCGCCCGCCTCCGGGGTGCCGGTGCCCGGCGCGTGCGCCGGGTCCAGCACGTCGATGTCGATGGAGATGTAGAGCGGGCGGTCGCCGATGCGCTGGCGCAGCTGGTCGGCCACCTCGTCGGCGCCGCGCCGGTAGACGTCCGCGGAGGTGACGATGCCGAAGCCCATCTTGGCGTCGTCGTCCAGGTCCTGCTTGCCGTACAGCGGGCCGCGCGTGCCGACGTGGGACAGCGCCTCGGTGTCGAGGATGCCCTCCTCGACGGCGCGGCGGAACGGGGTTCCGTGCGTGTACTCGGCGCCGAAGTAGGTGTCCCAGGTGTCCAGGTGCGCGTCGAAGTGGAGCAGCGCGACCGGGCCGTGCTTCTTCGCGACGGAGCGCAGCAGGGGGAGGGCGATGGTGTGGTCGCCGCCGAGGGTCATCAGGCGGGAGCCGGAGGAGAGCAGCTCGTCGGCGGCGGCCTCGACCGTCTCGACGGCCTCGTTGATGTTGAAGGGGTTGACGGCGATGTCACCGGCGTCCGCGACCTGCGCGAGGGCGAAGGGGGAGGCGTCCTGGGCCGGGTTGTACGGGCGCAGCAGGCGGGAGGCCTCGCGGATGGCGTTGCCGCCGAAGCGGGCGCCGGGGCGGTAGGAGACGCCGGAGTCGAAGGGCACGCCGACGACGGCGACGTCGGCGGAGCCGACCTCGTCGAGGCGGGGCAGACGGGCGAAGGTCGCCGGGCCCGCGTAGCGCGGGATGCGGGAGGAGTCGACGGGGCCGCGCGGCTGCGTGCTCATGGGGGGGGTGCCCTTCTGGAGGTGCTGCTGGTTCCTACTGGTGCGGTGCTTCGAGCGTAAAGCGACACCTCCGGCCCGCGAAGTGTACGTTCTATCCACAGAGCACCCCTTGATGTGTACGGAGTATCCATGGAGGCCCCGCCCACCCCGCCGGTCCCCCTCGGCGCGCTGCTCGCCGACCGGGAGCTGGGCCTGCGGCACCTCGCGGGGCCGGCCGGGGCGGAGGTGCACGGGGTGCACGCCTCGGAGATGGCGGATCCCTCGCCGTACCTGCTGGGCGGCGAGCTGCTGCTGACGGCGGGGGCCGACCTCGCGGGGGCGGACGCGGGCCTCGCGACGACGGCGGCGCGGACCGGGACGGCCGGGACGGGGGCCGGGACGGAGGCCGGGGAGTACGTCGCCCGGCTGGTGCGGGCGGGCGCGGCCGCGGTCGGGTTCGGGGTGACCCCCGTGCACGAGACCGTGCCGCGGGAGCTGGTGGACGCCTGCGACCGCCACGGGCTGCCCCTGGTCGAGGTGCCGCCCGGGACCCCTTTCACGGCGGTCGCCCGAACGGTGTGGCGGCTGATGGCGGAGGCCCGGACCCGGGAGCTGCGCCGGGTGGCCGAGGCGCAGCAGTCGCTGGCCGCGGCGGCCGGCCGGACGGACCCGGTCGCGGCGGTCCTCTCCCGCCTGGCGGCGAGCCTGGGCGGCTGGGCCGGCCTGCTCACCCCGGAACCGTCCCCCGGGCCGGCCGGCAGCCGGCGCGCCGGGACCGTCACCGCCCGCACCGAGGCCGAGACCGACACCGACACCGCCGTCGCAGGAGCCGGCCGTACCGGCCCCGGCGGCCTCCGCGGCGTCCGGGCCGCCGCCGGGAGCGGGCCCGACGCGGGCGTGCACGCCGCGATCGAGGCGCTCGCGGGACGGGTGGCCGAGGGGGCCGCGGCGACCGCCACCGACACGCTGGCCGGGACGGATCTCGCCGCCTACGCCGTGGGCGGGGGCCAGGTGCTCGCCCTCGCCACCCCCGGCCGGGCCGCGGGCGACCACACCATCGCCTCCGCCGCCGCCGTGCTGCTCACCCTGCTCACCGCGAGCCGCCCGGCCGGGACGGAGGCGGCCGCCCTCACCCGGCTGCTGCTCGACGGCGACCCGGCCGCGGCCCTCGCCCCGGGGCCCTGGTACGCCGTGCACGCGCGGGGCGCCGGCGACCCGCGGGCCCTCGCCGAAGCGCTGGGCACCGTACTGGTGGACCCGCGCGGGCCGGTCGTACGGCTGCTCACCGATCGGGAGCCCGGCCCGCAGCCCGGCTGGCGGCTGGGCGTGAGCGCCCCGGCCGCGCCCGCAGCCCTGGCCGGCGCCGACGCGCAGGCCGGGCGGGCCCTGGAGCGCGCCGAGGCGGCCCGTACCCCGCTGGCCCGGCACCGGGACCCCGGCTTCGCCGGCCTGGTCGGCGAGGCCGAGGCCCGCGCCCACGCCGAGGCGCTGCTCGCCCCGCTCTCCCCGGCCCTGCGGGACACCCTGCGCGCCTGGCTGGCCCACCACGGCAGTTGGGACCGCAGCGCCGCCGCGCTCGGCGTGCACCGCAACACCGTCCGCCAGCGCATCGCCCGCACCGCCGACCTGCTGGGCGCCGACCTGGACGACCCGGACACCCGGATGGACCTGTGGTTCGCCGTACGCCGACTGCCCGAGGCGTGACCTCCCTCACCGCGCGCCGGACCCCGCGCAGGCCAGGCGCGGAAAGGTTTCAGCGGGCAGGTTCCCCGCCCTGGACAGCTGGAGTGACTCCCGGGTAACTTAGCCATGAGCAAGCGCTTAGGCATGTGGACTGGCCGAACCAGGGATCAAGGAGGCGGCTCGTGCGCCGTACCGTATTCAACGAGGACCACGAGGCGTTCCGGGAGACCATCCGGGCCTTCATCGAGGCCGAGGTCGTCCCCGTCTACGACGAGTGGTTCCAGGCCGGCCAGGCGCCGCGCGACTTCTACTACAAGCTCGGCGAGCTGGGCGTCTTTGGCATCAACGTGCCCGAGGAGTTCGGCGGCGCGGGCCTGGACACCCACAAGTTCGAGGCCGTCCTCTACGAGGAGACCTCCCGCGCGGGCGTCAACTTCGGCGGTTCCGGCGTGCACGTGCTGCTCGCCCTCCCCTACATCAAGATGCTGGCCGACGACGAGCAGAAGAAGCGCTTCCTGCCGAAGTTCGTCTCCGGTGAGGAGATGTGGGCCCTCGCCATGACCGAGCCGGGCACCGGCTCCGACGTCGCGGGCATGAAGACCACCGCCAAGCTCTCCGAGGACGGCACCCACTACGTCCTCAACGGCGCCAAGACCTTCATCACCGGTGGCGTCCACGCCGACCGCGTGATCGTCTGCGCCCGCACCTCCGCCCCGAGCGCGGACGACCGCCGCTTCGGCATCTCCCTGTTCGCCGTGGACACCAAGTCCGAGGGCTACTCCATCGGCCGCAAGCTCGACAAGCTGGGCCTGAAGACCTCCGACACCGCCGAGCTGGCGTTCGTCGACGTGAAGGTCCCGGTCGAGGACCTGCTCGGCGAGGAGGGCAAGGGCTTCTACTACCTCGGCCACAACCTCGCCTCCGAGCGCTGGGGCATCGCCTTCGGCGCGTACGCCCAGGCCGCCGCGGCCGTCCGGTTCGCCCAGCAGTACGTCACGGAGCGCACCGTCTTCGGCAAGCCCGTCGCGCACTTCCAGAACACCAAGTTCGAGCTGGCCGCCTGCCAGGCCGAGGTGGACGCCGCCCAGGCCGTCGCCGACCGCGCCCTGGAGGCCCTGGACGCCGGCGAGCTCACCCCGGCCGAGGCTGCCTCGGCGAAGCTGTTCTGCACCGAGGTCGCGCACCGCGTCATCGACCGCTGCCTCCAGCTCCACGGCGGCTACGGCTACATGAACGAGTACCCCATCGCCCGCCTGTACGCGGACAACCGCGTCAACCGCATCTACGGCGGCACCAGCGAGATCATGAAGTCCATCATCGCCAAGTCCATGGGCCTGTAAGGGATTCAGGGCACCTACCCTTCCCCCATGAACGAGGCACTGACGACGCTCCTCGATCTGCTCGACCTCGAGCAGATCGAGGAGAACATCTTCCGCGGCACCAGCCGGCCTTCCCTGGTGCCGCGCGTCTTCGGCGGTCAGGTCGCGGCCCAGGCGCTGGTCGCCGCGGGCCGGACCGTGCCCGAAGACCGCACGGCGCACTCGCTGCACTCGTACTTCCTGCGCGCCGGTGACCCGGGCGTGCCCATCGTGTACTCGGTGGACCGGATCCGCGACGGGCGCTCCTTCACCACGCGCCGGGTCGTCGCCGTCCAGCACGGGCAGCCGATCTTCCACCTCTCGGCGTCGTTCCAGACGTACGAGGACGGCCTCGACCACCAGGCCGCCATGCCCCCGGCCCCGGACCCGGAGACCCTGCCGACCGCGGCCGAGTCCCTGCCCGCGTACCGGGACATCTTCCGCGACCCGGGGACGGTGGAGCGGCTGATCGACGCGCGCGGCGCGGTGGACCTGCGGTACGCCACGGTCCCGCCGTGGGGCAGCATCGGCGAACCGGTGGAGCCGCGGACGCAGGTGTGGTTCCGCACGGCGGGCAAGCTGGAGAGCGACGACGCGCTGCTGCACACCTGCCTGGCCACCTACGTCTCCGACATGACGTTGCTGGACTCGGTGCTGCTCGCGCACGGGCGGGGCGGGTGGGCGGTCGGCGATGTCGTCGGCGCGTCGCTGGACCACGCGATGTGGTTCCACCGGCCGTTCCGGGCGGACGAGTGGCTGCTGTACGACCAGGAGTCGCCCTCGGCGTCCGCCGGGCGGGGGCTGGGGCAGGCCCGCATCTGGACGCAGGACGGGCGGCTGGCCGTGACCGTCATCCAGGAGGGCGTCGTTCGCGTTCCGCGCGGATAGTTCCGCGGGCCTCGGGCGCCTCTACCTCCGGTGGGCGCGCCTGCGCCGCCGGTGGCGCGGGGCCGTGGGCGG
Source organism: Streptomyces sp. NPDC088762 (assembly GCF_044750905.1). Classification (NCBI taxonomy): domain Bacteria; kingdom Bacillati; phylum Actinomycetota; class Actinomycetes; order Kitasatosporales; family Streptomycetaceae; genus Streptomyces; species Streptomyces sp. NPDC088762. Next base: position 209,243 of record NZ_JBIVKT010000001.1, on the reverse strand, counting down.
GTGCGGGTGGTCGGCCCTGCGGGGCTGGTCCCCTGCCCGCCCTTCCTCCGTTCCCCGGGCTCCGCCCGGACCCGTTCCCGGGGCGGAGCCCCGAACCCGCCTCCGGGGCTCCGCCCCGGACCCCGCGCCTCACACGCCGGCGGGGCTGAACCGGCTAGTCGTCAAGGAGGCCGGCGGCAGCCAGCAGGTAGGCGACCATCGGGTCGTAGAAGCGCGGGTCGCGGACGTGGTCGTCCAGGGGGACCGCCACCTGGAGGGTGCCTTCGGCCTCGCCCAGGAAGAGCGCCGGGTCGTTGCAGTCCGCGTAGCCCACCGCGTCCAGGCCCCGCTGGGCCGCGCAACCCGCCCAGCCGTGGTCGGCGACGACCAGGTCCGGCAGGGCGCGGCCCGCCGCGGCCAGGCCGTCCAGGATCGCGGCCATCGGTTCCGGCGAGTGGGTGTGCCACAGCGTCGCGCCCCGCTCAAGGACGGCGACGTCCGCGAACTGCCACACCGAGCCCTCGTCGGCCAGCAGGCCGGACGGGATGACGACGATCTCGCACCCGGCGGCGCGCAGGGCCGCCGCCGTCGCGCGGTGGACGTCCAGGAGCCCGCCCGGGTGCCCGGTGGCCAGCAGTACGCTCTGCCGGTCCAGTGCCGCCTTGCGCAGCCGCGCCGCCAGCCGGTCCAGGCCGGCCACGGTCAGTTCCGGGTCGATCGTGTCCTGGCCCACGCGGTGCACCGGGTCGTCCACGACGCCGACCCGCTCGGCCATCACCGCCAGCACGTCCTGCTCGTCGGTCCACCGGTCGCCCAGTTCCAGGCCGAGCCAGTAGTGCCGGTCCCCGTTCGCGAGCTTGCGGTAGTGCGAGAGGTTGTTCTCCCGCGGGGTGGCGACCTGCCCCGCGATCCGCGTGCGGACCAGGTGGTCGATGAGTTCGGCGCGGCTCGGGACGGGCGTCTCTATCGGCTTCGGCATGCGCGCCATTCTGCCGCCGCCCGGGCGGAGGCGGCGCGTCCATTCCAGCGTGCGGACCCGGGCCCCGCGCCCCCTCACCCCGACAGCGCCCCGAACGCCCCGTGCGCGAGCCTGCGGAGCAGCGACTCCGTCGCCTCCCGCCCCAGGGCCGCCAGGTGGGGCGTGGAGTTCAGCAGGCCGAAGACCGCGTGCACGGAGACCCGTACCTCCGCCTCGCCCACCTCCGGGTGCAGTTCCCGTACGACGGCCACCCACAGCTCCACGTACTGGCGCTGCAACTGCCGTACGAGCTTGCGGTCGGCCTCCCGCAGCCGGTCGAGCTCCCGGTCGTGCAGGGTGATCAGCGCCCGGTCGTCGAGCGCGAAGTCGATGTGGCCGTCGATGAGGGAGGACAGGACCGCCGCCGGATCCCCGACGGCCTCCTCGACCCGGCGCCGGCCGCCGGTCAGCAGCCGTTCGCTGATGCCGACGAGCAGCTCGGCGAGCATGGCGTCCTTGCCCGCGAAGTGCCGGTAGAGGCCGGGGCCGCTGATGCCCACGGCGGCCCCTATCTCGTCGACGCCGACGCCGTGGAATCCACGCGCGGCGAAGAGGCGGGCGGCCTCACTGAGGATCTGCTCGCGACGGGTCGGGGCGGCCGCTCTGGTGCTCATGGGAAACCATTCTAGACAGGGCGGTTAGCGGTCGTTAACCTAGGCCGTACATGCGTTAACGACCATTAACAGCGTGCACCGAGCAAGTGGAACGAGCAAGGGAGCTCGACCGATGCAGCAGGCACCAGTGCTGACGAGCGCCGCGGACCCGGCGTCCGAGGCCTGGCGGACCAACGAGGCCGCCCACCGCGAGCTCGCCGAGGGGCTGCGGGCCCGGCTCGACGCGGCCCGCCTCGGCGGCGGGGAGAAGGCCCGCGCCCGCCACACCGCCCGCGGGAAGCTGCTCCCCCGCGACCGCGTGGACACCCTCCTGGACCCCGGGTCCCCCTTCCTGGAGCTGGCCCCGCTGGCCGCCGAGGGCATGTACGGGGGCGCCGCCCCCGCCGCCGGGGTCATCGCGGGCATCGGCCGGGTCAGCGGCCGCGAGTGCGTGATCGTCGCCAACGACGCCACCGTCAAGGGCGGCACGTACTACCCGATGACCGTCAAGAAGCACCTGCGCGCCCAGGAAGTGGCCCTGGAGAACCGTCTCCCCTGCCTCTACCTGGTCGACTCGGGCGGCGCGTTCCTCCCCATGCAGGACGAGGTCTTCCCCGACCGGGAGCACTTCGGCCGCATCTTCTACAACCAGGCCCGCATGTCCGGCGCCGGCATCCCGCAGATCGCCGCCGTCCTCGGCTCCTGCACGGCGGGCGGCGCGTACGTGCCGGCCATGAGCGACGAGGCCGTCATCGTCCGCGGCCAGGGCACGATCTTCCTCGGCGGGCCGCCGCTGGTGAAGGCGGCCACCGGTGAGGTGGTCACGGCCGAGGAGCTCGGCGGCGGTGAGGTCCACTCCCGCACCTCCGGGGTCACCGACCACCTCGCGGAGGACGACGCGCACGCGCTGCGGATCGTACGGAACATCGTGGCGACCCTGCCCGACCGCGGGGCCCTGCCCTGGTCGGTCGAGGCGCCGGAAGAGCCGAAGGTGGACCCGGCCGGGCTGTACGGCGCGGTTCCCGTCGACTCCCGCACCCCGTACGACGCCCGCGAGATCATCGCGCGCATCGTGGACGGCTCCCGCTTCCAGGAGTTCAAGGCCGAGTTCGGGCAGACGCTCGTCACGGGCTTCGCCCGGATCCACGGGCACCCGGTCGGGATCATCGCCAACAACGGCATCCTCTTCTCCGAATCCGCCCAGAAGGGCGCCCACTTCATCGAGCTGTGCGACCAGCGCGGCATCCCCCTCCTCTTCCTCCAGAACATCTCCGGCTTCATGGTCGGCCGGGACTACGAGGCCGGCGGCATCGCCAAGCACGGCGCCAAGATGGTGACGGCCGTGGCCTGCACGCGGGTCCCCAAGCTGACGGTGGTGGTCGGCGGCTCGTACGGCGCGGGCAACTACTCGATGTGCGGGCGCGCCTATTCCCCGCGGTTCATGTGGATGTGGCCCAACGCGAAGATCTCCGTCATGGGCGGCGAGCAGGCTGCCTCGGTGCTGGCGACGGTCAAGCGCGACCAGATCGAGGGCGCCGGCCAGGAGTGGCCCGCCGAGGACGAGGAGGCCTTCAAGGCCCCGGTCCGCGCGCAGTACGAGGAACAAGGCAACGCCTACTACGCCACCGCGCGGCTGTGGGACGACGGGGTCATCGACCCGATGGAGACCCGGCAGGTGCTGGGACTGGCCCTGACCGCGTGCGCGAACGCCCCGCTGGGCGACTCGGGCTTCGGCATCTTCCGTATGTGACGTGAGGACCTCACTGATGTTCAGCACTGTTCTGGTCGCGAACCGCGGCGAGATCGCGGTCCGGGTCATCCGCACCCTGCGGGAGCTCGGCATCCGCTCCGTGGCCGTCTTCAGCGACGCGGACGCGGACGCCCGCCACGTACGGGAGGCCGACACGGCCGTCCGGATCGGCCCCGCGCCGGCCGCCGAGAGCTACCTGTCCGTGGAACGGCTGCTCGACGCGGCCCGCCGCACCGGGGCCGAGGCCGTTCACCCCGGCTACGGCTTCCTCGCGGAGAACGCGGCGTTCGCGCAGGCCTGCGCCGAGGCCGGGCTGGCCTTCATCGGGCCGCCCGCTTCGGCGATCTCCCTGATGGGCGACAAGATCCGGGCCAAGGAGACCGTGAAGGCGGCGGGCGTGCCCGTGGTCCCCGGCTCCTCCGGCAGCGGACTGTCGGACGCCGAACTGGTCGCCGCCGCCGAGCAGATCGGCATGCCGGTGCTGCTGAAGCCCTCGGCGGGCGGCGGTGGCAAGGGCATGCGGCTCGTGCGCGACGCGGCCGTACTCGCGGAGGAGATCGCGGCGGCCCGCCGCGAGGCGCGGTCCTCCTTCGGCGACGACACGCTGCTGGTCGAGCGGTGGGTGGACCGGCCGCGGCACATCGAGATCCAGGTGCTCGCCGACTCCTTCGGGAACGTCGTCCACCTGGGCGAGCGCGAGTGCTCCCTGCAGCGGCGCCACCAGAAGGTGATCGAGGAGGCGCCGTCGGTCCTGCTGGACGAGAAGACGCGGGCGGCGATGGGCGCGGCGGCGGTCGAGGCGGCCCGCTCGTGCGGGTACGTCGGCGCGGGCACCGTGGAGTTCATCGTCCCGGGCGGGGACCGGTCCTCGTACTACTTCATGGAGATGAACACCCGTCTCCAGGTCGAGCACCCGGTGACGGAGCTGATCACGGGGCTGGACCTGGTGGAGCAGCAGCTGCGGGTCGCGTCCGGCGGGGCGCTGGCCTTCACCCAGGACGAGGTCCGGCTGACGGGCCACGCGATCGAGGCCCGCGTGTGCGCGGAGGACCCGGCGCGGGGGTTCCTGCCCTCCGGCGGCACGGTGCTCGCCCTGTCCGAGCCGTCGGGCGGTCCGGTCCGCACGGACTCCGGGCTGACGGCGGGCGTGCCGGTGGGGTCGACGTACGACCCGATGCTGTCGAAGGTCATCGCCTACGGACCCGACCGGGCCAGTGCGCTGCGCTTGCTCCGGGGGGCGCTGGCGGACACGGTGATCCTGGGTGTCCAGACCAATGCCGGTTTCCTGCGGCGGCTGTTGGCCCACCCGGACGTGGTGTCCGGCGACCTGGACACGGGTCTGGTGGAGCGGGACCTTTCCGGGCTCCTCCCGGAGGGCGTCCCGCCGGAGGTGTACGCGGCGGCCGCACTGCTGGCCCAGGCTGCTCTCCCCCACCCCGCCCCTTCCCGAAACCGGGCTCTGCCCGGACCCGCGCCTCAAACGCCGGCGGGGCTGGGGATGGCTGCGCCCCGACCGGACAGCCAGGGCGGCGCGGGCGCCTGGGTGGACCCCTTCGGCGCCGCCAACGGCTGGCGCCTGGGCGGCACTCCCGCCTGGACGCTCCACCACTTCCGCCTCCCGGGCCAGGACCCGGTAACGGTCCGCACGCGCCCCACCGGCTCGGAGCTGGAGCTCCTCCTCGGCACCCCCGCCCCCGACACTCAGCCCGCAGTCGGCGCACCGGCCCGCGGCCGGATCGTGGCCCGCACCATCGACACGGTCACCATCGAACTCGACGGCGTCACGCACCGGTTCAGTCACGCCACCTCCCCGGAGGGGACCTGGCTCGGACGCGACGGCGACTCCTGGCACCTGCAGACGCATGACCCCGTCACCGCGAACCTCAGCGGCGCCGGCCGCGGCGGCGCGGAGACCCTCGCCGCCCCCATGCCCGGCACCGTCACCGTCGTCAAGGTGGCCGTCGGCGACAAGGTGACCGCCGGTCAGAGCCTCCTGGTCGTCGAGGCCATGAAGATGGAGCACGTCATCTCCGCCCCGCACGCCGGGACCGTCACCGAGCTCGACGTCACCCCCGGCACCACCGTGGCCATGGACCAGGTCCTGGCCGTGGTCACCCCGGAGTCCGAGGAGGAGGGCGCATGAACGGCCTGCCCATGACCGTCCCGAGCCCCGGCCTGCCGGCCCGGGTCCGGATCCACGAGGTCGGCGCCCGCGACGGGCTGCAGAACGAGAAGACGGCCGTACCCACCGCCGTCAAGGCCGAGTTCATCCACCGGCTGGCCGCCGCCGGCCTCACCACCATCGAGGCCACCAGCTTCGTCCACCCCAAGTGGGTCCCCCAGCTCGCCGACGCCGAGCAGCTCTTCCCGCTGCTCGGCGACGTCGAGGCGGCGCTGCCCGTCCTCGTTCCCAACGAGCGCGGCCTCGACCGTGCCCTGGCCCTCGGGGCCACCCGTATCGCCGTGTTCGGCTCGGCCACCGAGACCTTCGCCTCCCGCAACCTCAACCGCACGGTCGCCGAGTCCCTCGCCATGTTCGAGCCCGTCGTGGCCCGGGCCAGGCAGGAGGAGGCACACGTCCGCGGCTACCTTTCCATGTGCTTCGGCGACCCGTGGGAGGGACCGGTCCCGGTCTCCCAGGTGGTCTCGGTCGCCAAGGCGCTGCTCGACCTCGGCTGCGACGAGCTGAGCCTCGGCGACACCATCGGCGTCGCCACCCCCGGCCACGTCCAGGAACTGCTCCGCAGCCTCAACGAAGCGGGCGTCGGCACCGACCGCATCGGCGTGCACTTCCACGACACCTACGGCCAGGCCCTGTCCAACACCCTCGCCGCGCTCCGGCACGGCGTGACCACCGTCGACGCCTCAGCCGGCGGCCTCGGCGGATGCCCGTACGCCAAGAGCGCCACCGGCAACCTCGCGACCGAGGACCTGGTGTGGATGCTCGACGGCCTCGGCATCGAGACCGGGGTCGATCTGGCCGCCCTCACCGCCACGAGCGTGTGGATGGCCGAACAGCTGGGGCGACCCAGCCCCTCCCGTACCGTCCGCGCCCTCTCCCACAAGGAGTAGTCACATCATGTCCCTCGACCACCGGCTCACCCCTGAGCACGAGGAACTCCGCCGTACCGTGGAGGCGTTCGCGCACGACGTCGTCGCCCCGAAGATCGGCGACCTGTACGAGCGGCACGAGTTCCCGTACGAGATCGTCGCCGAGATGGGCCGCATGGGCCTGTTCGGCCTGCCCTTCCCGGAGGAGTACGGCGGCATGGGCGGCGACTACCTCGCCCTCGGCATCGCCCTGGAGGAGCTGGCCCGCGTCGACTCCTCGGTCGCCATCACCCTGGAGGCCGGGGTCTCGCTGGGCGCCATGCCCCTCTACCTCTTCGGCACCGAGGAGCAGAAGCGGGAGTGGCTGCCGAGGATGTGCTCCGGCGAGATCCTGGGCGCCTTCGGCCTGACCGAGCCCGGGGCGGGCAGTGACGCGGGCGGCACGCGCACCACCGCCGTCCGCGAGGGCGACGAGTGGGTGATCAACGGCTCGAAGTGCTTCATCACCAACTCCGGTACGGACATCACCGGTCTGGTCACGGTCACCGCCGTGACGGGCCGCAAGGCGGACGGCCGCCCGGAGATCTCCTCGATCATCGTCCCGTCCGGCACCCCGGGCTTCACGGTGGCCGCGCCCTACTCCAAGGTCGGCTGGAACTCCTCGGACACGCGCGAGCTGTCCTTCGACGACGTCCGGGTCCCCCTCGCCAACCTGGTGGGCGAAGAGGGCCGCGGCTACGCCCAGTTCCTGCGCATCCTCGACGAGGGCCGGATCGCCATCTCCGCGCTCGCGACGGGCCTGGCCCAGGGCTGTGTGGACGAGTCGGTGAAGTACGCCAAGGAGCGGCACGCCTTCGGCAAGGCGATCGGCGACAACCAGGCCATCCAGTTCAAGCTGGCCGACATGGAGATGCGCGCCCACATGGCCCGCATCGGCTGGCGCGACGCCGCCTCCCGCCTGGTGGCCGGCGAGCCCTTCAAGAAGGAGGCGGCCATCGCGAAGCTGTACTCCTCCACGGTGGCCGTCGACAACGCCCGTGACGCGACCCAGATCCACGGCGGCTACGGGTTCATGAACGAGTACCCCGTGGCGCGCATGTGGCGCGACTCGAAGATCCTCGAGATCGGCGAGGGCACCAGCGAGGTGCAGCGCATGCTGATCGCCCGCGAGCTGGGCTTCGCCGGCTGACCGCAGCAGACGCCGGGCACGCCCGGCAGGAGGGGGCCCCGGGGAAACTTAGGGCCCCCTTACCGCTTTCAGCCAAGGTTAGGCTAACCTTCCCTGCGAACGGCCCAGTGGCCGCCCTGCAACGCACGAAAGCGGACATCGACATGCCCAAGTCCCGAAGCTTCCCCCTCTCCCGCCGCGGTTTCATCGCGGCCGGCGGCGCCCTCGGCCTCGTCGCGGCGCTCGCCGCGTGCGGCGGCTCCGACTCGGCGAAGGGTGACGGCGGCAAGGACAAGGGCGCCGCGGCCTCGGGCGCGTGGACCTTCACGGACGACCTCAAGAAGGAGGTCAGCCTCAAGGCCAAGCCGAAGAACGTCGTCGCCTTCACCGGCACCGCCGCCGCGCTGTACGACTACGGCATCCCGGTCAAGGGCGTCTTCGGCCCGACCAAGACCGCCGACGGCAAGCCCGACGTCCAGGCCGGCTCCATGGACATCTCCAAGGTCGAGATCCTCGGCAACGTCTACGACGAGTTCAACGTCGAGAAGTACGCGGCCCTCCAGCCCGACCTGCTCGTCACCAACACCTGGGACGGCTCGTACTGGTACGTGCCGGAGGCCTCCAAGGAAAAGATCCTCAAGCTGGCCCCGGCCGCCGCGATCGGCGTGGGCGGCGACGTCACCATGGACAAGGCCCTCGAGCGCACCGCCGAGCTCGCCAAGTCCCTGGGCGCCGACATGAACGCCAAGGCCGCCGTCGACGGCAAGGCCCGCTTCGAGGCCGCCGCCGCGAAGGTCCGCGAGGCCACCAAGGCCAACCCGGGCATCAAGGTCCTCGTCGGCTCCGGCTCCGCCGACCTGTTCTACGCCTCCACCCCCGAGACCTCGGCCGACCTGAAGTACTTCAAGTCGCTGGGCGTCGAGTTCGTCACCCCGGAGAAGCTGGACGAGGGCGGCTTCTTCGAGAGCCTGAGCTGGGAGAACGCCGGCAAGTACAAGGCCGACGTCATCCTGCTCGACAACCGCACCGGCACCCTGCAGCCGCAGGACCTGAAGGCGAAGGCCACCTGGGCCGAGCTGCCCGCGGTGAAGGCCGGCCAGATCGTCCCGCGCGTCACCGAGCCGATCTACTCGTACGAGAAGTGCGCGCAGATCCTCGAGGACCTCGCGAAGGGCATCCAGAACGCCAAGAAGGTCAGCTGACCACCCTTCACTCCGGCTCGATCCCAGGGGGACCCTCCGCATGACCGTCAACGCGTCCGACGCACCTGCCGTCGCACACTTCCGGTTCTTCACGCTGGACGTGCTCCGCACGCGCCGCGTCGGCCACTCGTTCCTGCGCGTGACGTTCGGCGGTGAGTCCCTCGCGGACTTCCGTTCGGGTGGCTACGACCAGAGCCTCTCGCTCTTCCTGCCGCCGCCGGGGCGGGAGCACACCGTGCTCCCGTCCACGGACGAGGACACCTGGTTCGCCGCCTGGCGCGGGATGCCGGACGAGGAGCGTCCGGTGATGCGCTCCTACACCGTGCGGGAGCAGCGCCGTACGGCCGGGGGCGTGGACGAGGTCGACATCGACTTCGTCCTGCACGGCGACACGTCACCCGCTTCGCACTGGGCCGGGCGCGCGGTGACCGGCCGGCGGATCCTCGCGATCGGCCCGGCCGTCGCCGAGAACAAGTCCGTACGGTTCCAGCCGCCGGCCGCCGCCGACGCGATCTGGATGTACGCGGACGAGACCGCCCTGCCCGCCGCGGCGGCGATCCTGGACCGGCTGCCCGCCGGGACCAGGGTCCGCGCCTGGTTCGAGGTTCCGCACGAGGACGACCGGCTGGACCTGCCGACCCTCGCCGAAGCGGACATCACCTGGATCGTGCGGGAGAGCGCGGGCCGGGAGCGTACCGACCGGGTACTGGGGGCGCTGCGCTCGGCCGGACCGGCCGCCGCCGAAGCCCCGTACGTATGGCTCGCGGGTGAGGCGGGCACGATCCGCGCGGTGCGCCGCCACTTCGTGCAGGAACGTTCCGTCGACCGCCGCTCGGTGCGCTTCACCGGCTACTGGCGGCTCGGTGCGACCGAGGAGGAACTGCTCGCCGAGGCGTACGCGGGCCAGGCCCCGAGCGAGGACCCAGGGTCCGAGCTCTAGGCGGCAACCCACGCCGCTCCGCAGGGATGTGAGAGAAGGGCCCCGGCCACAGCCGGGGCCCTTCTCTGTTTGGAGATGAAGTTAGGTTAGGCTAACCTAAGCAACACCCCACCACCTTCGCTCCCCAGCCACCGCTGGGAGGTACCCCACCTGCCCGGAGGAAAGTTGATGCGCCAGCATCTGCTGAACGAGACGACCGCGGATGTCTACCGGCGTTCTGTCACCGAGGGCGTCGACCGCGTCGCCGCCAAACTCGCCACCACCGAACGGCCCCACACCGGCATCTCGGTCGACGAACTCGCCCCGGTGGTCAACGGAATCGACCTCGACACCCCGCTGGCCGACGTCTCTGCCGCGCTGGCCGAGCTGGAGGACGTCTACCTCCGCGACGCCGTCTACTTCCACCACCCGCGCTACCTCGGGCACCTCAACTGCCCGGTGGTCATCCCCGCGGTGGTCGGCGAGGCCGTCCTCTCGGCCGTCAACTCCTCCCTCGACACCTGGGACCAGTCCATCGGCGGCACGCTCATCGAGCGCCGCCTGATCGACTGGACCGCCCGCCGCATCGGCCTCGGCGAGGGCGCGGACGGGATCTTCACCTCCGGCGGCAGCCAGTCCAACTTCCACGCCCTGCTGCTGGCCCGCGACGAGGCCTGCCGGGTCGTCATGAAGCGCGCGCTGGACGCCGGCATCCGCCTCACGAAGGCGGAAGTCCTGCCGAAACTGCGCATCTTCGCCTCCGAGGCGGGCCACTTCAGCGTGCAGAAGTCGGCCGCCATGCTGGGCTTGGGTTACGAGGCCGTCATCGCCGTCCCGGTCGACCGGAACCGCCGGATGGACACCTCCGTCCTCGCGCTGGAGCTGGAGACCTGCGCCGCCGAGGGCCTCTTCCCGATGGCCGTCGTGGCGACCGCCGGCACCACCGACTTCGGGTCCATCGACCCGCTCCCCGAGATCGCCCGCCTGGCCGGCGAGCACTCCGCCTGGATGCACGTGGACGCCGCGTACGGCTGCGGACTGCTGGTCTCCCCCACCCGCCGGCACCTCCTGGACGGCATCGAGCACGCCGACTCGGTCACGGTCGACTACCACAAGTCGTTCTTCCAGCCCGTGAGCTCCAGCGCCATGCTGGTGCGCGACCGAGACACCCTCAGGCACGCCACGTACCACGCGGACTACCTCAACCCGCGCCGCATGGCCGAGGAGCGGATCCCGAACCAGGTCGACAAGTCCATCCAGACCACGCGCCGCTTCGACGCCCTCAAGCTCTGGATGACCCTGCGCATCATGGGCGCCGACGGGATCGGCTCCCTCTTCGACCAGGTGGTCGACCTGGCCGCCGCCGGCCACGAGGTCATCGCGGCCGACCCGCGCTTCGAGGTCGTCGTCGAGCCGCAGATCTCCACCCTCGTCTTCCGCTTCCTGCCCGGCGAGGAGGTCCCCGCCGACCTCGTCGACGAGGCCCAGCTGCACGCCCGCAAGGCGCTCTTCGCCTCCGGCGAGGCGGTCGTCGCCGGCACCAGGGTGGACGGGAAGCAGTACCTGAAGTTCACCCTCCTCAACCCGCAGACCACGACGGCCGACATCGCGGCCGTCCTCGACCTCCTCGCCGCACACGCCGAGCAGTTCCTGGGAGAATCCCTTGCCGTCCACCGTTAAGCCCCACGACTTCATCGGAATCGGCCTCGGTCCCTTCAACCTGGGACTCGCCTGCCTGACCGCCCCGATCGACGAGCTCGACGGCCTCTTCATCGAGTCCAAGCCGCACTTCGAGTGGCACGCCGGGATGTTCCTCGACGGCGCGCACCTGCAGACGCCGTTCATGTCGGACCTGGTCACCCTCGCCGACCCCACCTCGCCCTTCTCCTTCCTGAACTACCTGAAGGACAAGGACCGGCTGTACTCCTTCTACATCCGGGAGAACTTCTACCCGCTGCGCGCCGAGTACAACGACTACTGCCGCTGGGCGGCCGACCGGCTCGACAACGTCCTGTACTCCACCTCCGTCACCGAGGTCACCTACGACGAGCGGGCCGGTCTCTACGAGGTCCACACCGACAAGGGCGGAACCCACCTGGCCCGCCGCCTGGTTCTGGGCACCGGCACACCGCCCTTCGTCCCGGAGGCCTGCGCCGGACTCGGCGGCGACCACCTGCACAACTCCTCCTACATGCAGCACAAGGCGGAGTTGCAGAAGAAGAAGTCGATCACCCTGATCGGTTCCGGCCAGAGCGCCGCCGAGATCTACTACGACCTCCTCGCCGAGATCGACGCGTACGGCTACCAGCTCAACTGGGTCACGCGTTCCCCCCGGTTCTTCCCTCTGGAGTACACGAAGCTGACGCTGGAGATGACCTCGCCCGAGTACGTGGACTACTTCCACGCGCTCCCCGAGGACACCCGCTACCGGCTGGAGACCCAGCAGAAGAACCTCTTCAAGGGCATCGACGGCGATCTGATCAACGCCATCTTCGACCTGCTCTACCAGAAGAAGATCACCATGCCGGGCCAGGTGCCGACCACCCTGCTGACCAACACCTCACTGAACAGCGCGGCCTACGACACCACCACGCGGACCTACACGCTGGGCCTGCGCCAGGAGGAGCAGGAGCGGGACTTCACCCTCGACACCGAGGGCCTGGTCCTGGCCACCGGCTACAAGTACCGCGTCCCCGAGTTCCTCGCCCCGGTGCGCGGGCGGCTGAACTTCGACGGCCGGGGCCGCCTCGACGCCGCCCGCAACTACAGCGTCGACACTACGGGCCGCGGGGTGTACCTCCAGAACGGCACGACCCACAACCACTCGCTGACCTCGCCCGACCTGGGCATGGCCGCGTACCGCAACGCCTACATCGTGGGCGAACTCCTCGGCCGCGAGCACTACAAGGTCGAGAAGTCCATCGCGTTCCAGCAGTTCGCAGCCCCGGAAGGCATGCACGTATGAGCACCACCGACATCCTCTTCTCGCGGACGGACCCGGCCCTCGGGACCTTCTCCCTCCGCCCGCTGGACCCCTTCGCCGACGCGGAGCTGCTGCACGGCTGGGTCACGCACCCCAAGGCCTCGTTCTGGATGATGCAGGACGCCTCGCTTCCCGACGTCGAGCGCGAGTACATGCGCATCGCCGCCCACGAGCACCACCAGGCCTTCATCGGCCTGCACGAGGGCCGCCCCGCCTTCCTGATGGAGAGCTACGACCCTGCGCGGCTCGAGCTCGTCGGCCTGTACGACGCCCGGCCGGGCGACGTCGGCATGCACTTCCTGGTGGCCCCGACGGAAACCCCGCTCAGCGGGTTCACCCGCGCGGTCATCACCACCGTCATGGCCGCCCTCTTCGCCGATCCGGCGACCGAACGGGTCGTCGTCGAACCGGACGTCCGCAACACGGCGGTCCACGCCCTGAACGAAGCGGTCGGCTTCGTCCCCCACGGCCCGGTCCGGAAGCCGGAGAAGGAAGCCCTCCTCAGCTTCTGCACCCGCGCCCGGTTCGAGGCCGCCACCGGCATCCTCGTGGGGGAGTCGATATGAGCCTCGCCGACGCCGTCTCCCACCTCGCCCCCGAGCTGTGGGCCCGCGCCAACCGCGCGCTGGTCCGCAAGGCGCTCGCGGAGTTCTCCCACGAGCGCCTGCTGACCCCGAAGCCGCTGGGCGGGGACCGGTACTCGGTGCTCAGCGACGACGGGACCGTCGAGTACCGCTTCAAGGCCGTCCTCCACGCGCTGGACCACTGGGCGGTGGACGAATCCTCGGTCACCCGCCACCAGGACGGCGCCGAGCTCCCGCTGGACGCCCTCGATTTCCACATCGAGCTCCAGCAGGCCCTGGGCCTGAGCGCGGAGGTCCTGCCGGTCTACCTGGAGGAGATCTCCTCGACCCTGGCCGGCGCGGGCTTCAAGTACACGAAGCCGCAGATCCCGTCCGCGGTCCTCGCCAAGTCCTCCTTCCAGGACATCGAGACCGGCATGACCGAGGGCCACCCCTGTTTCGTGGCGAACAACGGCCGCCTGGGCTTCGGCGTGCACGAGTACCTCTCGTACGCACCCGAGACCGCGAGCCCCGTCCACCTGGTGTGGGTCGCGGCCCGCAAGGACGTCTCCACCTTCACGGCCGGCGCGGGCCTGGACCACGACTCCTTCATGCGCGAGGAACTGGGCGAGGCGGCCGTCGCCGGCTTCTCCGCGAAACTGGCCTCCCTGGGCCTGGACCCGGCGGACTACCACCTGTTCCCGGTCCACCCCTGGCAGTGGTGGAACAAGACCACGGTCACCTTCGCGGCCGAGATAGCCAACCGCCGCCTGGTGCTGCTCGGCGAGGGCGAGGACGCGTATCTGGCCCAGCAGTCGATCCGTACGTTCTTCAACACCACCACCCCCGAGAAGCACTACGTGAAGACCGCGATCTCGGTCCTCAACATGGGCTTCATGCGGGGCCTCTCCGCCGCGTACATGGAGGCCACGCCGGCCATCAACGACTGGCTGCACCAGCTGATCGAGGGCGACGAGGTCCTCCAGTCCGTCGACTTCTCGATCATCCGCGAGCGCGCGGCCATCGGCTACCACCACCGCCAGTACGAGCGCGCCACCGACCGGTACTCGCCGTACCGCAAGATGCTGGCCGCGCTGTGGCGCGAGTCCCCGGTGAACTCCCTGCGGGACGGGGAGCGCCTCGCGACCATGGCCTCCCTCCTCCACGTGGACGCGGAGGGCCGCTCGTTCGTCGGCGCGCTGATCGAGGAGTCGGGCCTCACCCCCGCCGAGTGGCTGAAGCCGTACCTCCGGGCGTACCTCCTCCCCCTCCTCCACTGCTTCTACCAGTACGACCTGGCGTACATGCCGCACGGCGAGAACACCATCCTGGTCATCAAGGACGGTGTGGTGCAGCGGGCGATCTTCAAGGACATCGCCGAGGAGATCGTGGTCATGGACCCGGACGCGGTCCTGCCGCCGGCCGTGGAGCGCATCAAGGCCGACATCCCGGAGGACATGAAGCTCCTGTCCGTCTTCACGGACGTCTTCGACTGCTTCTTCCGCTTCCTGGGCTCGATCCTGGCCTCGGAGGGCATCTGCACCGAGGAGACGTTCTGGCGCGCGGTGGCGGACTGCGCCCACGACTACCAGGACTCGGTCCCGGCCCTGGCGGACCGCTTCGCCCGCTACGACCTCTTCGCGGAGGAATTCCAGCTGTCCTGCCTGAACCGCCTCCAGCTGCGCAACAACAAGCAGATGGTCGACCTCGCCGACCCGTCAGCGGCCCTCCAGCTGATCGGCACCCTCAAAAACCCCGTCGCACCCTTCGCGCGACGGTGACCCGGGGCGCGCGCCGGTGAATACGGTCCCTCGGCGGCGCGCGCCCTTCCCTCTCTTCTCCGGTTACCGCTGCCAGGGCACCTCCGGGTCGCGGAAGTAGGAGATGTCCTGGGCGTCCAGCCGGGGGCCCTGCGCCGCGAGGCGTTCGCGGTACGCGGCCCAGTCGAGGGCGCCGGCCGGGGACCAGCCCAGTTCCGCCAGGCCCAGGATCCGCGGGAACGCCATCAGTTCCCAGTCGCCCCGGTTCGCGATCGTCTCCGTCCACAGCGGTGCCTCGACGCCCAGGACCGAGGATTCCGCCACGCCGGGCAGGTAGGCCCCGGGGTCCCAGGCGTAGGCGCGCCGCACCGGGACGTAGCCGGCCCACGCGAGGCCCGGCTTCGTCGCCTTGTCGTACTTCATGTCCAGGTACAGCCGGTCCGCCGGTGACAGGATCACGGGGTGCCCGGCCTTCGCCGCCGCCGCCACGGCCTCCTTCTCCGCCGCGGCCGTCCGGTCGTGTCCCCAGTACTGGAGCACCGCGCCCGCCGCCGGCCGGGCCGACGCCAGCTGGTGCCAGGCGAGCACCGTCTTCCCGTGCCGGCCCACCACCGCCTGCGCCCGGTCCATGAAGGCCGCGTAGCCCGCCGCCGGGGTCGAGTGCGCCTCGTCGCCGCCGATGTGGAGGTAGCGGCCCGGCGTGAGCTCCGCCAGCTCGCCGAGCACCTGGTCCACGAACTCGTACGTCCGCTCCTTGGCGACGCACAGCGAGCTGAAGCCGACCTTGATGCCGGTGTACCGCTCGGGTGCCTTCCCGTCGCAGTTCAGCTCCGCGTAGGAGGCGAGCGCCGCGTTGGTGTGCCCGGGCATGTCGATCTCCGGGACCACGTCCACGTACCGGTCCGCCGCGTAGGCCACCAGATCCCGGTACTGGTCCTTGGTCCAGTGGCCGCCCGGGCCGCCGCCGACCTCGCTGCCGCCCCCGTACGGGGCGAGCCTCGGCCAGGAGTCCACCGCCAGGCGCCACCCCTGGTCGTCGGTCAGGTGCAGGTGCAGCGTGTTGACCTTGTACTGGGCGAGCTGGTCCACGTACCTCTTCACCTGCTCCACCGTGAAGAAGTGCCGCGCGATGTCGACCATCGCCCCCCGGTACGCGAAGCGCGGCCTGTCGGTGACCGTCCCGCCCGGCACCGTTCCCGGGCCCGCGACCGGCACCAGCTGCCGCAGGGTCTGGCCGGCGTGGAACAGTCCGGCCGGGGTGCGCGCGGTGAGGGTGACCCCGGTCGGTCCGGACTCCAGCCGGTACCCCTCCGCCCCGGTCTCCTCGGCCTCCTCGTCGATCCGGAGCCGGATCCCGCCCCCTTCGGCCCCGTCGACCACCGGGAGCGGCAGCCCGCTCGGGCCGCGCAGCTGTTCCGCGAGGAGCTCGCCGACCCTGCGGACCTCCTCGTCGGAGCCCCGGCCGGTACGGATGACCGTGCCCGCCCCGAAGGCGTACCCGGGGCCCGCGGCCCGTGCGGAGACGGGCGCCGGCAGGAGCCGTTCGAAGGGGGCCGGGGCGGCGCGGGGGACATCGCCGGGTTTGGCGTCGTCCCCCCGGGCGGTGGTGCAGCCCGTGGCCAGGGCGGGGGCCGCGCAGAGGAGCAGGAGGGTGCCGAGCGTGCGTCGCAGGACTCTCATGGCCCAGGTATAGGCCAAGGGGGCCGCCGCGGAGGCCGCCCCGAGGCCCGGAGGGCGGAAATCATCCGGAAGGACGGCGCGGACATTCGTTGGGCACGCGCCCGGTTTTGTCCCGATTCTGACCGGATCCCACCATTCCGCTGGTTCATACCAAGGTGATCCTGCCCGCATTCGGGCAGAATCTTTGCGTTCAGCGGCGGGAACCGTCAGTATCTACGGGTGCTCGACCGCCGCCCGTCGCATGACGACCTCGTCGAACACCTGGTGCGGAGCACCTCGCTCCAGCGGGGCGAAGCCGCCCGGGTGGTACTCGACGTGCTCGCGTACTTCGATGAGACGACCGAGGACTACGTCCGACGCCGCCACCGCGAACTGCAGTCCGGCGGGGCCGTGAACGCGGAGATCTTCGAGCGGATCGCGGCGGAACTGCCGCACCGCGCCGTGGCGCCCCCGGAGCTCTCGCTCCGGCAGCTGCGCCGCATCGTCTACGGCTGAGAGAGCCACCGGAACTTCAGGAGGGGTAACACTTTTATGTGCGGAATCGTCGGTTACATCGGTAAGCGTGACGTGGCACCGCTGCTGCTGGAGGGCCTGCAGCGGCTCGAGTACCGCGGATACGACTCCGCGGGCATCGTCGTGAACAGCCCGAAGGCCGCCGCCCTCAAGGTGGTCAAGGCCAAGGGCCGGGTCCGCGACCTGGAGTCCCGTGTCCCCAAGCGCTTCGCCGGCACCACCGGCATCGCCCACACCCGCTGGGCCACGCACGGCGCCCCGAGCGACATCAACTCGCACCCGCACCTCGACGCCGACAACAAGGTCGCGGTCGTCCACAACGGCATCGTGGACAACGCCTCCGAGCTGCGCGCCAAGCTCGAGGCCGACGGCATCGTCTTCGTGTCCGAGACCGACACCGAGGTCATCGTCCACCTGATCGCCCGCTCCGAGGCCGACACCCTGGAGGGCAAGGTCCGCGAGGCGGTCCAGGTGATCGAGGGCACCTACGGCATCGCCGTCATGCACGCCGACTTCGCCGACCGCATCGTCGTCGCCCGCAACGGCTCCCCCGTCGTGCTCGGCATCGGCGAGAAGGAGATGTTCGTCGCGTCGGACGTCGCCGCGCTCGTCGCCCACACCCGCCAGGTCGTCACCCTCGACGACGGCGAGATGGCCACCCTGAAGGCCGACGACTTCCGCACCTACACCACCAGCGGTGCCACCACCACCGCCACGCCGGAGATCGTGGAGTGGGAGGCCGCCTCGTACGACATGGGCGGCCACGACACCTACATGCACAAGGAGATCTCCGAGCAGCCCGACGCGGTCGACCGCGTGCTGCGCGGCCGGATCGACGACCGCTTCTCCACCGTGCACCTGGGCGGGCTGAACCTGGACCCGCGCGAGGCGCGCGGCATCCGCCGCGTCAAGATCCTGGGCTGCGGCACCTCGTACCACGCGGGCATGATCGGCGCCGGCCTCATCGAGGGCATGGCCCGCATCCCCGCCGACGCGGAGCCGGCCTCCGAATTCCGCTACCGCAACCCGGTCGTGGACCCCGACACCCTGTACATCGCGGTCTCGCAGTCCGGTGAGACGTACGACGTGCTCGCGGCGGTGCAGGAGCTCAAGCGCAAGGGCGCCCGCGTCCTCGGCGTGGTCAACGTGGTCGGCTCCGCTATCGCCCGCGAGGCCGACGGCGGCGTGTACGTGCACGCCGGCCCCGAGGTGTGCGTCGTCTCCACCAAGTGCTTCACCAACACGGTCGTGGCCTTCGCGCTGCTGGCCGTGCACCTGGGCCGCATCCGCGACCTGTCGGTCACCGACGGCAAGCGGATCATCGAGGGCCTGCGCCGGCTGCCCGCCCAGATCGAGGAGATCCTCAAGGGCGAGGAGGACATCAAGAAGCTGGCCGCCGAGTACGCCGAGGCCAAGTCGATGATGTTCATCGGCCGTGTGCGGGGCTACCCGGTGGCGCTGGAGGCCTCCCTCAAGCTCAAGGAAATCTCCTACATCCACGCCGAGGCCTACCCGGCCTCCGAGCTCAAGCACGGTCCGCTCGCGCTCATCGAGCCCTCGCTGCCGACGGTCGCGATCGTCCCGGACGACGACCTGCTGGAGAAGAACCGCGCCGCGCTGGAGGAGATCAAGGCCCGCAGCGGCCGGATCCTCGCCGTCGCCCACCGCGAGCAGGAGAAGGCCGACCACACCATCGTGGTGCCGAAGAACGAGGACGAGCTGGACCCGATCCTGATGGGCATCCCGCTCCAGCTGTTCGCGTACCACACGGCCCTGGCCATGGGCCGGGACATCGACAAGCCGCGCAACCTGGCGAAGTCGGTCACCGTCGAATAGTCGCGAAGTCGCGTAGTCGCGACACGCGAGAACCCCCGTGCGCTCCCTGCGCACGGGGGTTCTCGCCTGCCTGCGACCGCTCAGCCCGCGGCGACCGCGCCGCGCCGGGCCCTGCCCACCGCCATGGGCCAGTGTGCCAGAGCCGCGGTGGCCCCGTACCAGGCCAGCAGGCCGGCCACGGCGGCGACCCAGCCGCCCGCCTTGGCGAGGGCGCCGTTGTCCGCGAACGCGCCTATCGCCAGCAGGAGGAGGGACAGGGTCAGCAGGGCGTAGACGCCCTGACTGAAAAGACCGCTCGCCGCGGCGACCGTGAGGGTCAGTGCGAGCATCGCGAAGAGGACGAGGAACGTTCCGGCTGCTTCGTCGGAGACGGAAGCTCCGGCGCCCTTGGCCCACGTGAACCAGAAGATGCCGAGGCCCGCGAACGCGGTGCCGTTGAAGCCGTTCCCGCCGCGGTACTCGAGGAGTCCCAGGAGGAACAGGGCCGCACCGCCGACGTACATCGCGAGCGACACGGAATTGGCGGCGGACACTCCGTCGATGACACCGGTGTGGCCGACGCCGAATGCGAGAAGGGTGAGACCCAGGGCGATGTGCCCGAGGGTCGAGGTCGAGGCCGTGCTTCCCGCAGAGACACCATTGTCCACGGCGGGCTCCCTTCGATCTGCAGTTGTTTGCTGCGTCCCAGCAGCATTTATCTACCCTTTACAGGGGTGCACAACCGCACAATCGCCTAGCAAGCGGTCACGGAATGACAACGACCGGTCGCTGTGCGCGCTTGGCGAGCCGGCCCGCCACGGACCCGAAGATCCGGCCGACGATTCCGTGCGTGGAACCGACCACGATGGCGTCGGCCGAATACTCACGACCGACCTCCTCCAGCTCATGGCAGATGTCACCACCGCGCTCGACCAGGATCCACGGCACTTCCGACAGGTAGTCCGCGCAGGCGAGTTCCAGTCCGAGCACCTCGGTGCGGTGGTCCGGCACGTCCACAAAGACCGGCGGCTCACAGCCGGCCCACACCGTGGTGGGCAGCCGGTTGGCCACATGGACGATGATCAGACCGGATCCGGAGCGGCGGGCCATGCCGATCGCGTACGCGAGGGCGCGCTCGCTGGAGGTGGATCCGTCGAATCCCACGACGACCCCGTGCCGGAAGGCCGGATCGCAGGGCAGGCGTGTCTGTTCCACCGCGCGCAGATCGGCGGCCGACGCGGGGTCGGCGAGGCGTTTGCGCTTGCGGTCCGCGGGTTCGGAGAATTCGTGACCGGCCATGGGTGTCTCGGCGAGGAGGTCCTTGGAGGAAGGAACAGGGGCGAAATTCGGCGACGCTGGGTGACGGAGCTCTGTCCGGGAAGCATCTTCCCAAGCCCATACCCACCAGGGTACGGCGACACTCCTGCCTGCACAGGGCTTGCCGCCCTTGGAGAGCGTCCCAGGGAGCATGCCGGAGCGAGCCCGCCTTGGCAATGGCCGCTGCCCCCTACAGCCAGTGACGATCGGCCCCGTCGCCACCCGTGTGCGGAGTGACCGAGCCCTGCCGAGGGGCGTTGGACAAGAGTCCGACCGTCCAGGAAGAGCCCGCAGGGAGCACGCCGTGCCCGGCCATCCGGTTCACCCCGTCCAGCCAGCTCAGCCGACGCAGTCCGTCCACTACGCCGACACCGTTGCGCACTTCACCCCTTCGCCGCGCACGCCCCTTCACCCGTCCGTGCAGTCCGCGAGACACCACCAGGACGACCCCGCGGGTGACGTCGTCCGGTGGGCCGCCTTCAGCTGCCTGCTCGTGCCCGTGGTCCTCGTCGTCTACGGGACCTCCTTCGGCGGGGCGGCCGTCGCGACCCTCGGCCTGCTCGCCGTCACAGCCGCGTGCCGGGTGCTGCTGCGCCTCTCGGAGCGGACGGAGCGGGCCGCGGCCCGGGGGCGGGCGCAGGAGGGGCTCGCGCCCGGTCACCGCGGCCGGCACTCCCGCGGCGGGCCCGGGAACCACCGCGGCTGCGGCGCCTCTGACCCGATCTCCCCGCAGGACTGACTTATTCGCACACCCACACCCGCATGTTTTCAGCCAACTTCCCGGCAGGTTGCCCTCCTTGCCGGAATGTCCCCCCAACCCCCCTACCACCAGGGACGACAGAGCGCGGGGGGCGTCACGACCCTACGGGTACTGGCCACAGGCGGACGGAGCGCTTCCCACCCGGCTAGCGGAGCGGAACGCTTCCTGATCGAATGCTTTTCGCCAAGTTGAGAAGTCGACATAGCGCTGCGTGCTGAACTTGTCACGCCGACACCACGGGACGCAGTAGATTCGATCATGTTTTTACGGCGGGGGATCCACGTGCAAGGCCGAGGGGAAACGTGCAGGTGCGACCAGACCAAGGAGTCGCGACACCCAAGGGGGGCTTAGCGCCATGAGCCAGGATTCCACCGCCGTCGTCGCAGACGCCGGCCGGAAGCTCGCGGGGCGTCGCCGCAGGGAGATCGTCGCGGTGCTGCTCTTCAGCGGCGGACCGATCTTCGAGAGCTCCATTCCACTTTCCGTGTTCGGCATCGACCGGCAGGACGCGGGAGTTCCACGCTATCGATTGCTCGTGTGCGCCGGTGAGGACGGTCCACTCAGGACCACCGGCGGACTCGAACTGACCGCGCCATACGGGTTGGAGGCGATCGCCCGGGCAGGGACGGTCGTCGTGCCCGCCTGGCGCTCCATCACCTCACCGCCGCCTCCGGAGGCGCTCGACGCACTGCGTCTGGCGCATGAGGAGGGGGCCCGGATCGTCGGCCTGTGCACGGGAGCCTTCGTGCTCGCCGCCGCGGGTCTGCTGGACGGCCGGCCCGCGACGACGCACTGGATGTACGCGCCGACGCTGGCCAAGCGGTACCCGTCCGTCCACGTCGATCCGCGCGAGCTGTTCGTCGACGACGGCGACGTGCTCACGTCCGCGGGCACCGCGGCCGGAATCGACCTGTGCCTGCACATCGTGCGCACGGACCACGGCAGCGAGGCGGCCGGGGCCCTGGCCCGCAGGCTCGTCGTGCCGCCGCGCCGCACCGGCGGCCAGGAACGCTATCTCGACCGGTCGCTGCCGGAGGAGATCGGCGCCGACCCGCTGGCCGAGGTCGTCGCCTGGGCGCTGGAGCACCTCCACGAGCAGTTCGACGTGGAGACGCTGGCGGCCCGTGCGTACATGAGCCGGCGCACCTTCGACCGGCGGTTCCGCTCGCTGACCGGCAGCGCGCCGCTGCAGTGGCTGATCACCCAGCGGGTGCTCCAGGCACAGCGGCTGCTGGAGACCTCCGACTACTCGGTCGACGAGGTCGCCGGGCGCTGCGGGTTCCGCTCGCCGGTCGCGCTGCGCGGGCACTTCCGGCGGCAGCTGGGGTCCTCCCCGGCCGCCTACCGGTCCGCCTACCGGGCGCGTCGGCCGCAGGGCGACGTGGCGCAGGTCTCCGAGCTCTCGGGGGCCCCGGTGCCGCACCAGCGCACTCCGCAGCCCCAGCGGGCGGCGGCGGCCCTGGCCGCGGCCGGCCCGTCGGTGACCGAGCTGTACTCGCCCGGCCGGGTCCTGCGGGAACACGCGTAACCCACACAACGGGTACGACACGGAAGGTCCTCCATCGGTCACCACCGAACGGGGGACCTTCCGCTTGTGCGGTCCGCTCCCGGAGCGACCGCATAAGGTGGGACACATGAACGATCGCATGGTGTGGATCGACTGCGAGATGACCGGGCTCTCGTTGACGGACGACGCACTTATCGAGGTGGCCGCGCTGGTCACCGACTCGGAGCTCAACGTGCTCGGCGAAGGCGTGGACATCGTGATCCGCCCGCCGGACGCGGCCCTGGAGACCATGCCCGACGTGGTGCGCGCGATGCACACCGCCTCCGGACTGCTCGACGAGCTGCCCGGCGGGACCACCCTCGCGGATGCCGAGGCCCAGGTCCTGGCGTACGTACGGGAGCACGTGAAGGAGCCCCGCAAGGCGCCCCTGTGCGGGAACACGGTCGGCACCGACCGCGGCTTCCTGCTGCGCGACATGGCCGCGCTGGAGGGCTACCTGCACTACCGGATCGTGGACGTGTCCTCGATCAAGGAGCTGGCGCGCCGCTGGTACCCGCGGGCCTACTTCAACAGCCCGCCGAAGAACGGCAACCACCGGGCGCTCGCGGACATCAAGGAGTCCATCGCCGAGCTGCGCTACTACCGGGAGGCGGTCTTCGTTCCGCAGCCCGGCCCCGACTCGGACACGGCGCGGAGCATCGCCGCCAAGCACGTCGTGCCCGCCGAGTAGCACCGCCGGAGACAGAGCCGGGGAAACCCGGGCGGGGGTCGGGAGAAAAGGTGGGAGCGAGCACCCTCCCGGACCCTGTACCCTTTTCTTCGGCCGGTCGGTTTTCCGACCGGACATGGTGGGTGTAGCTCAGTTGGTAGAGCACCTGGTTGTGGTCCAGGTGGCCGCGGGTTCAAGTCCCGTCACTCACCCTGCGGGAAGGCCCCGGTCCGTGAAAGCGGACCGGGGCCTTCTGCGTTTCCGGTGCCGTGGCCGGAAAGGTTGGCCGGGACGCCCCGGCCCGGTGAACCTTTCCGGTCACCGCGGAGTCGCCGAATCCGGCGAGCGCCGCCTCCCGCCGCATCCGCCGGCCGGCCGCGCGCAGCTCACGCCGGGCGCCCGCCGCCATGGCGTCCGAGGCGGCGAAGACCGCGTCAGCGGAAGGCCGGGGCGAAGCGCGCCGCCCAATCGGTGAAGGGCCGGGCGGGGCGGCCGAGTATCCGCTCCACGGCGGGGCTGGGTACAAGTTCGGCGGGCAGGGGTGCCCCGAGGATCCCGAGGGTTCCCTCGACGACGGGCTCGGGCATGAAGCCGAGCATCTGGGCGCGGGCCTCCTCCCGGCTCTGCTCGACGAACCGCACGGGCTCGCCCAGGGCCGCGCCGATCGCCTCCACCCGCTCCCTCGGGGTGGTCAGGACCGGCCCGGTCAGCTCGTAGGTCCTGCCGCCGTGTCCGGGTTCGCGCAGGACGGCGGCCGCGACCTCGGCGACATCCGCCGGGTCGACGGTCGGCAGCCCCACGTCGCCGAAGGGCGCCATGGCCGTGCGCCGCATGCGGATCGTCTCGGCCCAGGCGAAGGCGTTGGAGTTCAGACCGCCGGAGCGCAGGACCGTCCACTCCAGGCCGGACCGCCGGACGGCCGCCTCGAACTCCGCGGGGTGCCGGTAGACCTCGGGGCGCGTGCCGACCCCCTGCGAGGAGAGCAGGACGACCCGCCCGATCCCGGCCGCCCGGGCCCGGTCGAGGATGCCCTGCGGGTTGTCGCCGGCGACGATCAGGAACAGCGCGTCCGCGCCTTCGAGCGCGGGCCGCAGCCCCTGCGGCTCGGCAAGGTCCGCCTGATGATGGCGGGCCCCCTCGGGCACCTCCGCGGGCCGCCTGGACACGGCGGTCACCTGCTCGCCCGCCGCCGCCAGGATCCGTACGAGCTCCTGCCCGACATTCCCCGTCGCACCTGTCACCACGATCACAACGTCCCCCTGAAACTCGGCAGTTGAGTCATTAGTGAGTTGACTGACTCACTTCCCCGACCATAGCCGTCCCCTTTTCTCTCGTCTACAGTTAGTCAGGTGACTGACTCAAAGAAGCCGCGACGGACGTCCGGCAAGCGGGAGCGGCTGGCGGCGGCCGCCGCCCAGGTGCTCCACGCACAGGGCGTCGCCCAGACCACGCTCGCCGACATCGCCCAGGCGGCGGAGGTCCCGGTGGGCAACGTCTACTACTACTTCAAGACCAAGGACCAGCTCGTCGAAGCCGCGATCGACGCCCACGCCGAGAGCCTCCAGGGTCTGATCGGTGCGCTCGACCAACTCCCCACGCCTCAGGGCCGCCTGAAGGCCCTGGTGAACGGTTGGACCGAGCAGCGCGACCTCACGGCCCGGTACGGCTGCCCCACCGGCAGCCTCGCCTCGGAACTCGACAAGCGCGCCGACGGCCTCGACCAGTCCATCGCCCAGGTCATGCGCATCCTGCTCGACTGGGCCGAACAGCAGTTCCGCGCGATGGGCCGCACCGACGCCCGCGAACTCGCGGTTGCCCTGCTCTCCGCCTACCAGGGCGTCTCGCTGCTCACCAACACCTTCCGCGACCCGGACCTCATGACCACCGAGGCCCGCCGCCTGGAACGCTGGATCGACTCCCTCGCCTAGCGGATGACACCGGCCACCGAGACCGGCCGCCTGCGCTCCCGTACCGAACACCGCGCCCCTCTAGGCGTCGAAGGCGTCGGCGTGGTCCTTCACCCAGGTCTCGAAGGTGCGGGCCGGGTGACCGGTGAGGTGGTGCACCTCATCGGTGAGCTCGAGCGGGAGGCCGTCCGAGGAAGCCCAGAAGTCGAGCAGGGCTTCGGCGTAGGGGCCGGGTATGTAGCCGTCGACCTCGGACTTCCACTGCTCGGCGGTGACGGCCTCGAAGGGTACGGGCCGGCCGAGGGCGTGGCCGAGTACGGAGAGCTGGGCCTCGAAGGTCAGCGTCTGCGGCCCGGTCAGGGTGTAGGCGCGGCCACCGAGGGCGGGGTCCGTGAGGACGGCGAAGGCGGCCTCCGCGAGGTCGGCCTCGTGGACGGGGTCGCAGTAGGCCCCCGGGTAGGGCAGGTGGACCGGGCGGCCGGACTTCAGCGACCACGCCCAGCCGAGCGCGTTGCTCGCGAAGGATCCGGGACGCAGCAGGGTGGTGCGCAGCGGGGAGGCGGACAGGGCCTGTTCCACGGCGAGGTGGGATGCGGACAGCGGGCTGTCGGCGGCATCGGGGGCCAGCACCGAGGAGGAGGACAGGAGCACCACGTGCTCGACGCCGGCGGCGACGGCCTCCTTGACGAAGGCATCGATGCCGGAGGCCTCGGCGTAGAGGAAGACGGAGCGGACCCCCTCGAGGGCGCCCGGGAAGGTCGCCGGGTCGGAGAGGTCGCAGTGGACGGTGTCGGGGCCGGCCGGCTCGCGCGAGCCGACGCGGTGCGGGATGCCGTGGGAGGCGAGGAGCGCGGAGAGTCCGCGGGCGACGGCGCCGCGGCCGCCGGTGACGAGGATCGACATGGTGATTCCTGCTCTCGGTTCTGTGTTTCTCGGATTCTCGCTACGCTGGAACCGTGACACAGATTCTGCGCTACACATTCTCTGTGTCACGCAGATAAATTTGGAGCATGGAGAAGCCGATGTCAACCGATTCCCCTCGTAAGGGTGATGAGTGGAGCCGAGCCGAGCTGCTCGCGCGCATCGTCACCGAGAGCCAGCGGCACTACGCCGACTACTCCCTCTTCAACCAGGCCATGGCCGACCACGTCGGCCTGCACCCCACCGACATGCAGTGCGTCGCCCTCCTCGACATGGAGCCCGGCCCCGTCACTACCGGCGACATCGCCCGCCTCACCGGTCTGACCTCCGGCTCCGCCACCCGCCTCGTGGACCGCATGGTCAAGGCGGGCATCGTCGAGCGGCACGCCGACCCCCACGACCGCCGCCGCTCCCTCGTCTCCCTGTCCCCCGAAGCCCGCCGGCGGATCGGCGCCGCCTGGGACACCCCCGGCCGGGCCTTCGGGGCCGTACTGGAGAGCTACTCCGACTCCGAACTCGCCGTCATCGCCGACTACCTGCACCGCGCCGCCGAGGTCGGCCGGGCCCAGGCCAAGCGGCTGACCTCGGGCGAGGCCGGCTGAAAGCGCCCCGCCCCTGCGGTCGCGAGCCGCTACGAGGACTGCAAAGCCCCCAGCGCCTTCGCCAGCTCCTCGGGCGTCATCACCGGACCGACCTCGATCTCGGCGTTGAAGTCCTGGAACAGGTCCCACGTCAGCGACGGCATCACCGCGCTGTCCTGCAGGTCGAAGACGATCCAGCAGGACCGCACGCCCTCGTGCAGCCCGAAGTAGGCCGCCTCCGGCTTGACCGTGTCCATCAGCTTCCTGATCGCCTGGGGCAGGGCCCCGCTCTTGATGCCCTCGTTCGTGGCGGCCGTGTCCATGTGGGCCCTGAGCATGACTCTCATGCCGGCTCCTTCCGTCAGGGCCACCCTGGGCGGGGCCGCCGGACCCGGCAACATCTCGCCACCGTCCGGGCGGCGGCCGTACGGGGGAAGGAGCCGCACGCGGGGAAGCCGTAGGGGGAAGGCGCGGCGCCCGCAACGCCGTAACTACGCCCCCTGGATGTGGAAGTTGAAGTCCGTGTGCCCCAGGGCCCCCATCAGCCGCAGCCACACCGGGAGCATCATCTCCACACCCCGGGCCGTCTCGATGCCGCCCAGATCGAGGATGCTCCGCTCCCGCCAGCCGAAGGAGCGCAGCAGCTCCCGTACGGCCTTCTTCGCGTCCGCGTCCTCACCCGACAGGAAGACGTGGTGCTCACCGGCGACCCGGCCCGGATCGACCATGATCCGGCAGTTCATCGTGTTCAGCGTCTTGACCACCCGCAGCCCCGGGAAGGTGCGCTGGATCAGCTCGCCCAGGCTGTCGGTGCCCACCGGGTCCAGGCTCGGCGGGAACCCCCGCGCGAAGTCCAGCGGGTTCGCGACGTCGATCAGGACCTTGCCGTCCAGGCGGGCCGCGCCGGCTTCCGTCAGCGCGGCGATGCTGACCTGCCCGCCGGTGGCGTTGACCAGGGTGTCCGCGTCCCGCGCGGCCTCCGCGAAGGCGGCGAGCCGCACCTGGGGCTGGAGCGCCTGCCACTCGGCGTACTCGGCGCGCCCGGCGGTCGCCTCGGGGTCCCTGGTGCCGATGACCACGTCGTGGCCCAGGGAGGCGAGCCGGGCCGCCAGCGTACGGCCGGCGATTCCGGTGCCGAGGACTGCGTAGCGCATGCCTGTTTCCTTCCGCTGGGCCGGGAATGCCCGGCGCGCCCAGCACGACCCCGCCGAAGACGGGGGTGTCCATGGCGCGGACCGTACCGACGGACGGACACACCGCCCGCGAGGCGCGCCCCCCGCCCTCCCCCGTTACGTCAGTTGCTGCGCCGCTTGCGCCGGTCGCGCCTGGTCCGGACTCCGCCGGAACCGCCGCGGGTGCGCCCGTCCAGGCCGATCCAGACCCGCACCTCGGTTCCGCCGAGCACCGAGCGCCCCAGCCGCAGGTCGCCGCCGGTCGACTCGGCGACCCGGCGCACGATGTCGAGGCCGAGGCCCGTCGAGCCGTCGCGGGCGCCGTCGTTGCCGCGGCGCAGGGCGGCGTCCGGGTCGGCGATGCCGGGGCCCGCGTCCGAGACGAGCACGATGACCGCGTCGGAGGCGTCGTGGACGTCCACCGCGAAGGGGGTGCCCTCGGGGGTGTGCCGGAAGACGTTGCCGAGCATGGCGTCGAGGGCGGCGGCCAGTTCGGGCCGCGCCACGGGGATCCGTACCGTACGGTCCACCCCGGCGAGCCGCACCTCGCGGCCCTCGTCCTCCGCCAGCGCCGACCAGAAGGCCATCCGGTCGCGGATCACCTCGGAGGCGTCGCAGCCCGCGCCCGCCCCGGCGCCCGCGCCGGTCAGGCCGGTGGCCGGGCGCTGTTCGCGGGCCGTACGGATGATCGTGTCGACCTCCCGCTCCAGCTGCTCGACAGCCGCCCGGGTCTGATCGGCGGCCGCGCCGTCCCCGAGGGAGGCCGTGTTGAGCCGCAGCACCGTCAGCGGCGTCCGCAGCCGGTGCGACAGGTCGGCGGCCAGCTCCCGCTCGTTGGCGAGGAGTTCCACGACCTGGTCCGCCATCGAGTTGAACGCGACGGCCGCCGAGCGGAGTTCCTTCGGCCCGTCTTCCGGTACGCGGGCCCCCAGCCGCCCTTCGCCCAGCTGGTGCGCGGCGTCCGCGAGCCGCTCGGCCGGCCGGACGAGCCGGGCGCCGAGCCGGTCCGCGACGGCCACCGAGCCCACGATCAGCGCCAGCCCCACACCGGCGAGCACCAGCCAGGCGGTCGTGACGCCGTTGCTGACCTCGCTCTCCGGTACGAAGACCTCCACGACGGCGATGTCCCCGGACCCGAGCGCGATCGGCTGGAGCAGCGCCGAGCCGCCGCCGGCGACCGAGGCCGTCGTGGCCCGCCCCATCCGGCGGGTCTCGGCGACGGCGCGCTCGCCCGCGCGGCCCTCGCCGATGTCCACCGGCGCACTGCCGCCGATCGCGGGCACGTGGACGGCCATCCGCCGGGATGCGCCCATCTGTGTGGATTCCACGGCCTTGCGCAGCTGCACCGGGTCGGTGGTGATCGACAGTGTCGGCCCGATGGTGGCGGCCTGCCGCTCGGCGTTGGAGAAGGCCCGGTCGCTGGCCATCTCCTTGACGACGAGCCCGAGGGGCACGGCGAAGGCCACGACCACCATGACCGTGACCGCGAGGCACACCTTGACCAGCGCCCACCTCATCGCGGGTTCCTCACTGCGGCGGCTCCAGCTTGACGCCCACACCCCGCAGGGTGTGCAGGTAGCGCGGGCGGGCGGCGGTCTCGCCGAGTTTGCGGCGCAGCCAGGACAGGTGGACGTCGATGGTCTGGTCGTCCCCGTACGACTGCTGCCAGACCTCGGCGAGCAGCTCGCGCCGGGCCACGACCACCCCGGGCCGCCCGGCGAGGAAGGCCAGCAGGTCGAACTCCCGGCGCGTGAGGTCCAGCACCGTGCCGTCCAGCTCGGCCTGGCGGCGCAGCGGGTCGATGGCCAGCCCGCCGACGCGCAGGACGCGAGAGGGCGGTTCGGCCGCGGCGGCCTGGGAGCGGCGCAGGACGGCGGCCATCCGGGCGGAGAGGTGCTCGACGGAGAAGGGTTTGGTCAGGTAGTCGTCCGCGCCGTCGTTGAGCAGCCGGACGATCTCCGCCTCGTCGTCGCGCGCGGTCGCGATGATCACGGGTACGTCGGTGATGCCGCGCAGCATCTTGAGCGCCTCCGACCCGTCGAGGTCGGGCAGCCCGAGGTCGAGGATGACCACGTCGAAGCGGTTGTGCGCGACCTCGCGCAGGGCCTCCAGGGCGGTTCCGACGCTCCGCACGGTGTGCGAGGCCTCGGTCAGGTGCCGGATGAGGGCGGATCGTACGAACTGGTCGTCCTCGACCACGAGCACACTTGCCATGGCCCGCACCGTAGCCCATTCGGGGGACCGGGGGAGGGGCCGAGCGGCTCTTGTGGCACGTGGTGCAGTATGTCCCCCGATGCTTCGAGGACTTGTACATGCCATGGCTTGGACGCTGGCGACCGGGGCGGCGGTGACGCTGTCCTGGTGGGGCGTGCACACCGTCATGTCGGGCACGGCCTACGATCCGCCGCTCGCGGTGCCGCTGGCCGGGCAGCCGCTGTCCTCCTCCACCCACCACGCGCAGCTCGCGCCCTCGCCGCCCGCCGAGCCGCCGGCCTCGCCCACGCCCTCCGCCCCGCCGTCGGCGCAGCCCTCGTCCGCCAAGCCCTCGCCGAAGTCCTCGCCCAGCCCCCGCGCGAGCCAGAAGACGGACGAGGAGGACCAGGGCGACGTGAAGGCCTACCCGGTCTCCGGCGGGCGCGTCGTCTTCTCCCTGGGCGCGTCCTCGGCCGAGCTGGTCTCCGCGACGCCGGCGGCCGGCTGGCGGATGCAGGTGTGGAAGCAGGACACGTGGATCCGGGTCACCTTCACCCGGGACGGCCGCGAGGTGTCGGTCTTCTGCACCTGGCACGACCATCCGCCGATGGTGGAGATCGTCGACCCTTAGGGGGTGTCTGGCCCTGATCCGCCAGACACCCCCTAAGGGTGTCCGGTGTGTCAGCGGTTCCCGGGGACCGTGCCCACCAGCACGAACTCGTTGTACGGGAAGACCTTGCCCATGGGGCGGGGGAACGGGAACGAGTAGGTGCGCCGCACCGTGACCCCGGCCTTGTCCGCGTGGCTGCGCAGCTCCTCGAAGCCGACCCACCGGATGTGGGTGGCGTCGGAGCGGAAGCCGACCTCCTGCGGGGTGATCAGGACGAGGGAACCGCCCGGCTTCACCAGCGGAAGGTACTGCTCCAGCAGCGCGGCCGCCGTCTCCTCGTCGACGTGCTCCAGCACGTGGGCGGCCAGCAGGCTGTCGAAGGACCCGGGACCGCAGTCGGGGGCGGCGGCCAGTTCGTCGGGGGTGTAGGCGGTCAGTCCGCGCTCGCGGCAGGTCTGTACGGAGTGCGGGTTGTGGTCGACTCCGACGCTGTCCGGACCGCAGTTCAGCAGGTTGCGCCCCAGGCCGCAGCCGATGTCCAGGACCCGGCCCAGCTTCAGCCTCTGCAGGTTCCACCGGTACGGCGCCTGCGTGGGCAGCAGCCGCTTGATCCCGGACTGCTCGAGGCGGGCGAGCCGCTTCGTGTAGTCGGACGTGGCGGTGCTCGGGGCTTCGGGGTTGGCGGGGGATTCAGACATCGTCGGCCGTCTCCTGACGCACTCGTAGAGGGGCAGCCCTCCCGGGGGACATCAGGCTACGCATGGCGGCCGTCCTTCGGGAGACCTCCGGCGATCTTTATCCGAACTTCCCCGTGTGCGTCCGGCGGAGCCCCTGATTCCCGCTTGTCCGGGGGGTGTCCGACCGGTCCGGGCCCGGCGTGATCGACGGACACCCCTCTGGCAGGACACCCCTGGCACGACACCCCTCAGCGGAACACCGAGGGCGGCGGCTGCGGCGAGGCCACCGCCGAGGCGTCGGCGACCGGGGCGGCGCCGCCCGCGAAGTCCGCCAGGGCCCGGCCGTGCTCGACCCGGCCCGGGTGCGGGTCGCTCGCGACCCGGCGGGTGAACTCCGCCACCGGGAGCTCGCGGTCCGCGGCCACCAGGACCCCGTTGCCGAATCGTTTCCCCCGCCAGACCACGGGATCGGCCGCCAGCGCCAGCTCCCCGAACCGGGACGCGGCCGTCGCGATCTGCCCCCGCAGGTGCGCGAGCGGCGGACCGTCCGCGAGGTTGGCCACGTACCACCCGGTGGGCGCGAGGGCACGGCGTACGTCGTCCAGGAACTCGGTGCTCGTCAGGTGCGCCGGGGTGCGGGCCCCGCTGAACACGTCCGCGATCACCAGGTCCGCCCAGCCGTCCGGCACCTTGGCCAGCCCGGCCCGCGCGTCCACCGCCCGGACCCGGACGCGTGCCTGCGGGTCCAGCGGCAGGTGTTCCCGTACGAAGGCCACCAGCGCGGCGTCGATCTCCACGATCTGCTGGGTGGAGCGGGGGCGGGTGGCGGCCGTGTAGCGGGCGAGGGTGAAGGCGCCGCCGCCCAGGTGCACCACGTTCAGGGGTTGGCGGGCAGGAGCGGCGAGGTCGATGAGGTGGCCGATCCGCCGCTGGTACGCGAAGTCCAGGTGCCCGGGGTCGGCCAGGTCCACGTGCGACTGCGGGGCCCCGTCGATCAGCAGGGTCCAGGCGTCCGCCCGCTCCCGGTCGGGCTCCAGCTCCGCCCGGCCGCCGGCCACCTGCCCGACGACCGCCTCGGCGGCGCCGCGTCCGCGCTGCTGCTGCCTGCCGGTGCCTCTGCCCTTGCCTCTGTCCTTGCCTGCCACGACCCCATTGTCGCCGGTCAGCGGCAGTTGTCCGCGGCCTCGATCAGCCGGGCCGCCTCGCCGAGCGCCGCCCGCAGCACCTCGGGGTCGGTGACCGGACCGACGGCCTCCGGCGGAAGCAGCCAGCCCGTGCCGCCGGCGGTCGGCGAGACCACGTCGCCGAAACGCATCCCGCGCCCGTTGGTCTGCGTACACGCGCTGCCCGGCAGGTCCCAGGCGTCGGCGGTGCCGGGCGGGACGAGGAAGCCGAGGGTGCCGCCCGAACCGTCGTGCAGGACCGGGCCGACCCCGCCGGCCTGGCTGGCGGCCCGGCGGATGATGTCCACCGCCTCCAGCCCCTGCCGGGCGGGCACGGTCACGAGGTCCAGGTCCGGCTCGGGGACCACGAGCGGGACCGTGACCGGAGGGGGGCCCGCGGCGGGGGCCGCGCCGGGCGCGGGCGCGGTGTTCGTTCCAGTGCTCTCCATGCCGCCCTCCACCAAGGGAACCCCTCCTCGATCCGTATCCGCATGGGTTCAACGCACGGGAACGTCAACGGGTGCGGCGGCAAGACGCTGCAAAGGATGGCAGTTCATGGCGGATGGCGGGTGAGATATCCCTTTTGTAGCCAAACACCGCATGTACCACCCCTCGCTGGCGGTACGTTCATGCGCGCCGGGCTCACCTTCACTTCACATGTCACAGCACCGGCACTGCGTTCCTTGCCAGAGAGGCCACGTCCATGGCGGCGTCCCCCCACTCACCCAACTCCACGTTCCGGCGGCTGCGCGGGCAGCACTCCCCGGCCGAGTTCGCGGCGCTGGTGCGCCGGGCGGCGAAGGAGATCGGCGAAACGGTTTCCTGCGACGCCCGCTACATCGGCCGGGTCGAGTCCGGCGAGATCCGCTGCCCCAACTACGCCTACGAGCGGGTCTTCCTCCACATGTTCCCCGGCCGCACCCTGGCCGACCTGGGGTTCTCGCCGCGCGAGGCCGTCCGGGGCCGGTCGGCGCAGCTCACCGGCCGTTCCGGGGCCGGTTCTCGTGCCGGTTCCGCTTCCAGTTTCAAGGAGAGCGACGTGCTGCGTCGCGCGTTCATGGCGGGCGGCTCCGCGACCGTGGCGGCCGCGACGCTCAGCCTCACCCTGCTCGGCGAGCCCCGCCGGCTCCCCTCCCGCGCCGGCGAGTCCGAAGCCGCGGCCGTCGAGGACGCCGTACGCCAGATCCGGCTCCTGGACGACCGGCACGGGGCCGACGCCCTCTACCGCAAGGCCGCCGAGCCCCTGCGCACCGCCTACGCGCTGCTCGACGCGGGAGCCACCCGGCAGTCCACCGAGGACCGGCTGCACGCGGGCGCCGGTGAACTCGCCGTCTCGGTCGGCTGGCTGGCCCACGACTCCGGCCGCTTCGACGACGCCCGCTCGCACTACGCGGAAGCCCTCGCCACGGCCCGGGTCTCCGGGGACGCGGGCCTGGAGGCGCACGCGTTCAGCAACATGGCGTTCCTGGCGCGGGACTGCGGCCGCTCGCGCGAGGCCGTACGGGCGGCCCAGGCGGGCCGCCGCGCCGCGCGCTCGCTGGGGTCCCCGCGGCTGCTGTCCCTGCTGGCCCTGCGGGAGGCCGGGGGCTGGGCGGGCCTGGCGGACCGCAGGGCGTGCGAGGAGGCGCTGGCCCGGGCCCACACGGAGTTCTCCCGGGGGGAGACGGGCGCGGACCCGGAGTGGATGTCCTTCTTCGGCGAGGCCGAGCTGGAGTTCCTGGAGGCCAGGTGCTGGGCGGCCCTCGGCGAGCACGCCCGCGCCGCCCGGCACGCCCGCCGGGCCGCCGACCTCCAGGACCCGCACTTCGCACGGAACGTGGCGCTCTACACCGCCGAGCTGGCCGATGACCTGGCCCGGGCCGGGGCCCCCGACGAAGCCGCGTGGGCCGGGGGCCGGGTGCTGGACCTGCTGACCGAGGTCCAGTCCACGCGGGTCCGCTCGATGCTGTCGGAAACGGCCCGCGCGCTGGTCCCCCACCAGCGGTCGCCCCGGGTGGGCGCGTTCCTGACCAGGCACGCCACGGCCTGACGGGCGCCGCCGGGCCACTGCCGGGCCACTGCCGGGCCGCTGCCCCGCCGGAGTCCGAGACGTGGGGTGCGGGCCGGTCCGCGGGGCCGGGGAGGGGTGTCTCCTCGGCTCGCGCACCGAGCGGGGGCCCGGATGCGCGGCGTGGTTGCGCGCTCGTCCTGCGGGGACACCCCTCCCCGTCCCCGCTCCCCCCGTACGGGGCGGCTTCGGGCAGGGCCCGGACCCGCATCCGGAGCCGGCCGTGGGGTGGGGACACTCCGGAGTGTCCCCGCAGGACGAGCGCGCAACCACCCTTGGCCGTCGAAGCACTGCCTCAGTGCGCGAGCCGAGGAGACACTCCGGAGGGGCCCCGCCCCACCCCGCTGCCCCGCCCCACCCGCTGCCCCGGCCGCGCCGCTCCCGCCCGGCGAGCGCAGCGGCCCGGCCGGACACGCCGCATGCGGCTTTACGATGCCCCGGTGACACTTGGGCGGAGCCCCGGAACAGGCGCCGCGCCAGGCCGGGGGGCTTCCGCGCAGCGGGCTACGCGTCCAGGTGGCCCGTGTCGTTCCAGCGTTCCAGCGCAGGGGCGCCGTACGCCCAGCCCAGGACCGACAGGGACGTGGGGTCGAGGCGGATGCGGGCGCCGAAGGAGGCCTCGAGGCCGAGCCAGCGCGCGGCCAGCGTCCGCAGGATGTGGCCGTGCGCGAAGACCAAGACGTCGCGCTCCGCCGAGCGGGCCCAGGCGACCACCTCATCGGCGCGGGCCGCGACATCGGCGACCGACTCGCCGCCCGGAACCCCGTCGCGCCAGATCAGCCAGCCCGGGCGGATCGCCTGGATCTCGGCCGGGGTCATGCCCTCGTAGTCGCCATAGTCCCACTCCATCAGCGCGTGCCACTCATCCGCCTGCGCCCCGAAGCCGGCCAGGTCACAGCTCTCGCTCGCGCGCACCAGCGGGCTCGTGCGGACCTCCACGCCGGGCAGGCCCTGCCACGGGTCCCGAGCCAGCCGCTCGCCGAGCAGCTTCGCGCCCTGCCTGCCCTCCTCCAGCATCGGCACGTCCGTGCGTCCGGTGTGCTTGCCGAGCTTGGACCACGCCGTCTGGCCGTGACGGGCCAGCAGGATGCGGGGGGCCATGTGAGTTCTCCTGGTACGTAAAGAGTCTGCGCACATCATCCAACACCCACCCCCTCGGCCGTTTTCCGGACGAAGCCCACGATTGTCAGTGGCGGATGGGACACTTCCGCCCGTGAGCTCCTACCCGCCCAGCAGCCCCGCGCAGCCGACGGCGCCGCCGACGACCCTGCGGCAGCGGCTCGCCGGCCTGCGCGGCCCCGCCGTGCCGCCCCGCCCGCTCGACGCCCGGGCGCTGGCGGCCCTCGCCGCCAACCCGGGCTGTGGCAGACGCGCCCTGCTCGACGGCGCCGGGGTGGACAAGACCGCCCTCGCCTCCGCGCTCGGCTCCCCCGCCGCGTTCGGGCAGTCGCAGTTCGCCATCGTCCGCGGGAACTCCTTCGAGGCCAAGGTGAAGGGGGACGGCGGAGCGGAACTGCTCCGGCTCGTCCACCGGTACCTCGACCCCGGCTCCGAGCCCCCCGGCCCGGGCGCCCCCGTGCCCGACCTGGCCGCCGCCGGGCCCGAGGGCCGCGCCGCGCGGACCGCGCTCGCCCTGCGCGAGGCCACCGCCGCCGGACGGGAAACGGGGGCCTGGACCCTGCTGGACCACCCGATGCTGGCCCTGGAGGTGGCGGGCTCCCCCGCCTACCTGGAGCCGGACGCCGTCGTCGTGCACCCCGACGGCCGCTGGACCGTCGTGGAGATCAAGTCGTTCCCGATGATCGACGGGGCCGCGGACGCGGCGAAGGTGGGCGCCGCCGCCCGCCAGGCCGCCGTCTACGTCCTCGCCCTGGAGAAGACCGCGGAGAAGCTGGCCGGCGCCGAGGTCGGGCACCGCGTGCTGCTGGTGTGCCCCAAGGACTTCTCGAACCTGCCCACCGCCGCGCCCGTCGACATCCGCCGCGAGCGCGCCGTGACCCGGCGCCAGCTGGACCGGCTGACCCGGGTCGAGGAGCTGGCCGCGGCGCTGCCGGAGGGCCTGAGCTTCGACCCGTCGCGGACCGCCGAGGAACTGGCCGAGGCGGTCGCCGCGGTGGACGCCTCCTACGCCCCCGAGTGCCTGGCCGCCTGCGAGCTGGCCTTCCACTGCCGGGACCGGGCCCGCGCCGCCGACGAGGTGACCGCGCTGGGCCGTTCCGTACGGGGTGAGCTGGGCGCGCTGACCACGGTCGAGGCGGCCCTCGCGGCGGCCGCCGGACACGGCCCCGCCGACGATCCGACCGCCTCGGCGCTGCACCACGCGGCCCGGCTGCGCGCCGAGGCCCTGGACCTGGCGGCGGGGGTGGGCGCATGTCCCTCCTGAGCACCCTGGCCCGGCTGCAGGCCCGCAAGGCGGGGCGCGCCCAGCCGCTCGCGACCGTACGGCACCGGCATCTGGGCGAGCGGCCGCTGGTCTTCGTACCGCTGACGACGGCGGGCGAGGCGGGGGCCCCGCTGGGCGCCCTGGTCGGCACGGATCCGCGGGAGCCCCGGCTGCTGGTCGTGCCACAGCCGCGCGACCGGGACCTGCGCTGGTCCTTCCTGGCCGACCTCGCGGACGAGGTCCTGCCGTACGTGGACGCGTACGGCGACGAGGTCGAGCTCGTGGAGCGCAGCGAGGCCGATCCGGAGACGGGCAAGAAGGTCAGGGTCGAGGCCGAACTGTGCCTGGACGCACCCCAGCTGATCGTGCCGAGCCGGGCGGGCATCGAGTACGTACGGCTGCTGGGACGGTCGATGCGGTTCCGGCGGACGGCCGAGGAGGATCCGGAGAACCCGTACCCGGCGCCCGCGCGGGTGCCGATGCTGGGGCGCTGGTTCACCCACCTCGGCGAGCGCTCCCGGGTGCCCGGATCCGCCATGCTGCTGGCGGCGACGGACCTGCTGTCCCGGCACTGGGCCACGGGCCAGAGCAACCTGGAGGACCAGCACCTGGGCGCACTGCTGGCCTGGATAAGCCCGCCGGAGGGGACGTCCGGCGCGGAGGCGGCCCTGCACGCCGAACTCGCCCGGGACCGGGACGGCTCGCTGCTGGTCCCGCCCGCCGGCCCGGCCACCGATCCGGCCTTCGACAACAAGCTGCTGGCCCCGGCCGTCGCCCGGTACGACGCCGCGCGCTCCGCCGAGCCCCGCGACGAGCGGGCCCTCGCCCGGGCCGAAGCGGAGGTACGGGCCCTCGTCGAGGCGCAGATGCGGCCCACGTGGGACGCGGTGTGGCGCTCCGTCGAGCTGCTCCGCGCCCTTCCGCCCGGCGAACGGGCCGAGGAGCGCTGGACGCGCGACCGCTGGTCCTACACCGGCCACCGGGACCGGGTCCGGGCGGGTGAGCCGCCGCAGCCGCGCCGGGACGACGCGGTGACGGCGGCGCAGAAGCTGGCCACGCGCGAGACCGAGCAGGTACGGCTCGACGCCCAGGAGGCCCTGGACGATCCGCTCGTCATGGCGGGCCGGCGCCTCGCGGGCGAGGCCTTCGCCGGCGAGGTCACCGAGGTGGTGATGGAGTGGACGGACTCGAAGCGTCCGAGTCCGCGCCCGCTGGTGACGGTGGCGACGGAGGACCGGCCGCAGCTCGCGGAGGGCGGTGGCGGGAAGGTCTACCGCTCGCTGGACGGACGTCCGCAGAGCGCGCAGTTCGTGCGCGTCGAGGAGGACGGCGGGCTGGTGCTGCGCCTGCTGGACAAGATGGGCCGCGGCCGGGACCCGGAGCCCGGTTCGGTGCCGGAGAAGGGCGACCGGGTGTGCTGGACGCTCTTCGAGCACGACGCGCGCGGCGGCCCGAAGCTCCCGGACCGCGAGCAGACCCCGTGGACGCACGGCGGCCCGCCCGGCTCCGACACCGCCCTTCCGCTGCCCGACGCCGTGACCGACGAGGACCTCCTGTGACCGCGCCCTTCGACCCGGGGGCCGCGGCCGCCGAGGCGACCGCCGCCATCCTGCACGACACCCTGCACGGGACCGAGCGGGGCGTGGTCGTCGACTCCCCGCCCGGGGCCGGCAAGTCCACGCTCGTCGTGCGGGCGGCCCGCGAGCTGGCCGCGGCCGGGCGCCGGCTGATGGTGGTCGCGCAGACCAACGCGCAGGTCGACGACCTGGTGCTGCGGCTCGCCGAGAAGGATCCGGGGCTGAAGGTCGGCCGGCTGCACAGCAGCGAGGGGGACTCCTACGACCCGGCCCTGCGCGAGCTGCCCTCGGTCACCCTGTCGGCCAAGCCGGGCGACCTCGCGGAGCTGCCGATCACCCTCTCGACGGCGGCGAAGTGGGCGTTCGTCAAGGACGCCGAGCCGTGGGAGCACGCCATCGTCGACGAGGCCTACCAGATGCGCTCCGACGCGCTGCTGGCCGTGGCCGGGCTGTTCGAGCGGGCGCTGTTCGTCGGTGACCCGGGGCAGCTGGACCCCTTCAGCGTGGTCGGCGCGGAGCAGTGGGCGGGCCTGTCCTACGACCCCTCCGCCTCGGCGGTGAGCACCCTGCTGGCCCACAACCCGCAGCTGCCGCAGCACCGGCTGCCCGTGTCCTGGCGGCTCCCGGCGACGGCGGCGCCGCTGGTCTCCCGCGCGTTCTACCCGTACACGCAGTTCCGCAGCGGTACGGGCCCGGGCGAGCGGCGGCTGTCGTACGGGGTCCCCGCGGACGGGTCGGGTCCCGACCGGGTGCTGGACGAGGCGGCGGAGTCGGGCTGGGGCCTGCTGGAACTGCCCGCGCGGCACACCCCGCGCACCGACCCGGAGGCGGTGCGGGCGGTGGCCCTGGTGGTCCGCCGCGCCCTCGACCGAGGGGCGGTGACCTCCGACGAGCAGTCGCCGGAGCCGGCCGCACTGACGGCGGACCGCATCGCCGTCGGCACCGCCCACCGCGACCAGGCGGCGGCGGTCCGCGCGGCCCTGACCGGCCTCGGCGTCACCGGCGTCACGGTGGACACGGCGAACCGGCTCCAGGGCCGCGAGTACGACCTCACCGTGATCCTGCACCCGTTGTCGGGCCGCCCGGACGCGACGGCCTTCCACCTGGAGACGGGCCGCCTGTGCGTGCTGGCCTCCCGGCACCGGCACGCGTGCGTGGTGGTGGCCCGTGCGGGCATCGCGGAGCTCCTGGACGACCACCCCTCGACGGAGCCGGTGCAGCTGGGCGTGACGGTGAAGTTCCCGGACGGCTGGGAGGCGAACCACGCCGTGCTGGCCCACCTCGCCGAACACCGCGTGCCCTGGCGGCCCTGAGGGCGCCGCTACTGCTTGCGGGCGATGCCCATGCGGATGCGGAGGGCCTCGCCCACCTCGGCCATGGTGCGCAGCTGCTCCGGCGTGAGGACGTCGATCAGGTGGCGGCGTACGGACTCCACGTGGAGCGGCGCCGCCGCCGTGATCATGTCGACGCCGGCCTCGGTGAGGACCACCTCCGCGCCGCGGGCGTCTTCGGCGACTTCCTCGCGGCGGACGACACCGCGCTGTTCCATGCGGGTGAGCTGGTGGGACAGCCGGCTGCGCGACCACTGCATCAGGGCGGCCAGCGCGCTGATCCGCATGCGGTGGCCGTCCGTGGAGCCGAGCACCGACAGGACGTCGTAGTCGGCCTCCGAGAGGCCGCTGTCCTGGTTGAGGTCGCGCGCGATCCCTGCGTTGACCAGGGGGAACATCCGCCGCCACGCGTACCAGGCGGCTTGTTCGGGCTCGGTGAGCCAGCGCGGCTCGGGTGGGGGGGTCATGTCTTCCACAGTAGCCAGATCGATGACACATCACCTATCTGGTTGACACGTCACCCACATTCGGGCTTTTATAGGTGACACATCAACAACCGCACCGAGGACCGGGAGTCCACTCCATGACCCGCCTGCACGTCATTTCCGCCGCCACCCGTCCCACCTCCTCCGGCCGCCCCTTCGCCCGGTGGGTCACCGAACAGGCCCGCCTCCACGGCGCCTTCGACGTCACCCCCGTCGACCTCGCCGAGATCGCCCTCCCCTTCCTGGACGAACCGGAGTACGCGTCCACCGGAAACTACGCCCACCAGCACACCCGCGACTGGAGCGCGCTGATCGACTCGGCCGACGCCTTCCTCTTCGTCATGCCGATGTACAACGGCGGGTTCACCGCCCCCTTCAAGAACGCCATCGACTTCCTCTACAACGAGTGGAAGGGCAAGCCGGTCGGCCTCGTCAGCTACAGCGCCGGCCCCTCCGGCGGCGCGCCGGCCGCCGGGATGCTGCTGCCGGTCCTGACCCAGCTCGGCATGCTGCCCGCCGAGCGGTCGGTCGCCGTCCCGGGCATCCCCCGGCTGATCGGCGCCGAGGGGTTCGAGGCCCCCGAGGGGCTCGCGGGCGAGCTGGCAGGCGTGCTCGACGACGTGGCGGGGCTGGCCTCGCTTCGCGCCGCGGAGACCGTCACCGCGTAAGGCCTCATACGGGTGCAGCGGTCGGCCGCTGTGCGGTCTTGCGCGTCGCGGGACAATGGACGGTGGCCCGGAAGCATTTCGCACGCGCAGCAGGAGGACACGCATGGCAGAGCCCGAGCGGACCGAGCGGAGGCTGCGGCCCGCGCCGCTGCTCTTCGAGCCGTCGGAGGCCGCCACGGACCCGGAGCACTTCTTCGACCTGGAGTCGATAGAGGACCCGCTGGAACTGCTGCTCCGGGCGACCGAGCTGACGCTGGCCTTCCGGGCCGCACAGGAGCGGGCGGTGGAGTACCAGGCACTGGCGGCCGCGCAGCTGGCGGATCCGCGACGGTTCGACCGGCTGTCGCCGGGGACGATCGCCGAGCGGGCGGAATGGACCGAGGACTACGCGCGGAAGATGATCGAATTCGGCGAGTCCCTCCAGCGGGACGCGGGCCCGGAAACCGCCTAGGCCCGCACCTTCACCGGCGGTCGGGGTGCGGGGCAGGGGGTGCGGGGCAGGGGTGCGGGGCGGCCCACGGCGGGGCGGCGAGGCCGGTGGCCGGCGGGGCGCTGCGGCCACGCGCACAGCGGCTGGCATATGCGGGGCGCAACATACCCCACGCCCGCCCGCGCTGTCCCGGTTTCCGGTAACTCCGGGAAACCGGAATGTCACGCCGGGTAGACCTGGTGGCATGACGACCTGCCCCGCCCTCGATGTGCGTCCCGCGCCCGCCACCCACGTGACCGCGCAGGGCGCCGCCTGGCTCGCCTCCGCCTCCGCCCGCCCGGAGCGCACCCTCGCGCTGTGGCAGGCGCAGCCGGCCTCGCCCGCCGTGCTGCCCTGCGGGAGCGCCTTCGACGTCGTCAACGTCCCGCTCGTCCTCGGCCGGCGGCTGCTGGACCTGCTCTGGGCCGAAGGCCCCGGTTCCGGCCCGGTGGCCGTGCACCGCGGCCGGATGCTGCTCTTCGCCGCCACCGGCACCGCCGACCGGCTGCCCGCGCTGCTCGCGTGGGAGGAGTGGGGAGGGTCCCGTACCGTACCGGCGCCCCTGTGCCACGGACACGGCGACGCCGTCACCGTGCCCCCGCTGGCCGGCACTCAGGGCGCCTCCCGCTGGCTGGTGGCCCCCGACGCCCGCACGCCGTGGCTGCCCGGGCCCGAGGCCCTGCTGTGGGCGTTCGTCCGCGCCGCCCGAGCTGCGGATATCGATTTTTCGTTCCGCCGATCGGGATGCTAATGTCTACGACGTCAGCAAGCGCCGCTAGCTCAGTTGGTTAGAGCAGCTGACTCTTAATCAGCGGGTCCGGGGTTCGAGTCCCTGGCGGCGCACAGACGGAAGAAGGCCTCCACTCGTCAGAGTGGGGGCCTTCTTCGTGTCCGGCACCAGCGGGGGTGCGGAGCCTACGTCGTGATCTTCACCGTGTACGCGCCGGACTGCGTCCGGTCCGCCACCTCGATGGTGATCCGCTCCCCCGGCACGGTGAACGTCTCGCCCACCTCCAGCGGCGCGTCCGCGAGTGGCGGGTACACCGAGCGGTCCCAGCACGCCTCCGTCGACGGATGCGCGTCGAGCACCTCGATGGGGCCGCCGCCCGAGGCGGCCTCGTTGCGCACCCGGTAGACCAGCACGCCTTCCGTGCAGGTGTCCCCGTCGTTGCCGGCCGAGCCGCGCGCCTCCACGGCGATCGCACTGCCGGGGCCGGTCCGGATCACCGCGAGCCGGGTCCCGCCCGTGCCGCCGCTGGGCGGGGTCTGCGCCAGCGGCTGCAGGGTGTGCAGCGAGGAGCCCGACTGCACGCAGTCCACCTGGCGGGGGTCGAGCCAGCCCAGCTTCCACTTGTGCCAGGCGAAGAGGTCCGGGGCCATCCCGAACTGGCTGCCCATGACGTCCCAGTCCCCGACGTACGTGTCCCAGTCGCCCTTGCCGTCCGACGGCCGGTGGTAGAGGTCGGGCAGGTCGAAGACGTGCCCGGTCTCGTGGGCGAGCACGTTCCGGTCAGGCGGGTGCCGCTCGAAGACGGTCACGATCCGCCGCAGGTCGGTGCCGTCCGCGCGGATCGGACGGTCGAAGTTGACGACCTTCGTGGCGTCGGAGTCCACGCCCGGCGCATCGGGATCGGCGACGAAGTAGACGACGTCGTACTTACCGAAGTCCACCTCGGCGTCGGCGGTGGTGACCGCGTCCCGCAGGTACGCCGCCCG
The DNA here is from genome assembly GCF_044750905.1 of Streptomyces sp. NPDC088762. Classification (NCBI taxonomy): domain Bacteria; kingdom Bacillati; phylum Actinomycetota; class Actinomycetes; order Kitasatosporales; family Streptomycetaceae; genus Streptomyces; species Streptomyces sp. NPDC088762. Next base: position 166,056 of record NZ_JBIVKT010000001.1, on the reverse strand, counting down.
GTCCTCGGGGGCCCAGTCGCGCCGTATCCCGTACGCGGTGGACGGCTTGGGCATCCGGATCCACTGCTTCTGCGGGTGCGGGACCAGGCGGAACCGCCCGTACGAGGCCCGCTCGAAGAAGTCGCTGGTGGCGGGGAAGTAGTCGCCCGCGATCGCGGCGGGGGTGAGGGTGGTCCGGTGGTCCGGGAAGGACAGGAAGACCATGACCGCGTGCAGGGGGCGCTCGGGCCGCGGGTAGGCGCCGTTCCAGCTGTCGAGCCCCAGGGAGTGGTGCGCCGCAGTGCGGGTCAGCGCGCACGGCCCGGCTCCCGGATCGGCCACCGCGGGGCCCGCGACGAGCGACGTGGCGGCGAGCGCCGTCAGGGAAGTGAGCGCTGCCGCCGTACTTCGGACGCGGGAGCGTTCCACTCCCCCGGGTGTCTGCTGTCGCGGCACATCGACCTCCGGTGGTGGATTCGTACCTGTTCATCCACCTTGGGGCGGTCGTCTTGCTTATGCCCTGTTCCGCTGCCCCACACGAGTGAGCGGTACGGCAAGCCGGTGACCCCCGGACTTCACGCCCTTGCCTACAGAACGTCACGACCGATCACCCGAGATCAGCAGGGGTCCATGCACGCTCACAGCTGCGCAGAAACGATCAAGCGATCTTGGACCGACGATCCGTCATCACACCGAACTCCCGCGTCTCGCGCGGCGACGCCGCTGGATAGGGCCTCCCGGCAGCCTCTATGATCGGCAGACTTTCCTGCACGGACACTCACGAGCACTGCGGGAGCCAACGGTGAGCGGAACCTCAGAGGGAACCGGTTCGGCGGCCGACAGCATCCGATCGGCCATTACGGAGCGTCACCCTGCAGTGTCGGCGGCGGCATCCCCGTCGCGCGCCGAATCCGATCTGCGCGACTACAAGGCCGCCTTCAACGCGGCCCACCTCGCCATGGCCGTCGTCGACCGCGACGGCTATGTCGTCACCGCCAACCAGGCGTTCGCCGGACTGCTGGGCTCCGAACCGCACGCACTGGTCCACCGGTGCGCCGCCGACCTGGTGGACCTGGCGGCGGAGGCCCGCACCTGGGCCTCGTACCAGGAGGTGCTGCGCGGACGCCAGGCCCGGCTGCGCTGCACCCGGCGCCTCAAACATCCCGACGGGCATTCGCTGTGGACCGAGGTCACGCTCGGACCCGTGCCCGGGACCGGCGAAGTCCTGCTGTCCGTCGCCGACATCAGCGACCGGCGCGACCTCCAGGCGCGGCTGCGCCACCTCCAGATGCACGACCCGGTGACCCGGCTGCCCAACCGGGCGCTGTTCTTCGAGCGGCTCTCGGCCGCCCTGGAGGCGTCCTCGTACGAACACGGCGGCGGCACCGGGCGGATCGGGCTGTGCTACCTGGACCTCGACGGGTTCAAGGCGGTCAACGACACCCTCGGCCACCGGGTCGGCGACCGGCTGCTGGCCGCCGTCGCGGCCCGGCTGACCCACTGCGCCGACCAGTCCGGATACGGGCGCACGGGCGGGCACCTCGTGGCACGGCTCGGCGGCGACGAATTCGCCCTGCTCGTCGAGGACTCCACCGGTACCGAACAGCTCGCCGACCTGGCCCGGAGCGTACTGGCCGCCGTACAGGAGCCGTTCGACCTGGCCGGGCAGCGGCTGTCGGTCTCCGCGTCGATCGGGGTGGTGGAGCGGGCGGTGGCCGGGACCTCCGCGACCTGTCTGATGCAAGCCGCCGACACGACCCTGTACTGGGCCAAGGCGGACGGCAAGGCCCGCTGGACCCTCTTCGACCCGGAGCGCAACGCACACCGCATGACCCGGCAGGCCCTGTCCTCGACGCTGCGGCCGGCCGTGGAGCGCGGGGAGTTCGAGCTGGAGTACCAGCCGCTGGTGGACCTGGAGAGCGGCGCGCTGCGCGGGGTCGAGGCGCTGGTGCGCTGGAACCACCCGCAATTCGGCACGTTGACGCCGAATCGGTTCATCGGCATCGCCGAAGAGGACGGCTCCATCGTCCAGTTGGGACGATGGGTGCTGCGCACGGCATGCCGGCAGGCGCGGCGCTGGCAGATCGAACAGCCCAGCGACTCACCGGTCTTCGTGTCCGTCAACGTCGCGGTGCGGCAGGTGTGGGACTCGGATCTGGTGGGCGATGTCGCCGAGATCCTGGCCGAGACGGGCCTGGCTCCGCAGCTGCTCCAGCTGGAGCTGACCGAGTCGGCCGTGATGGGCTCGGCGGGCCGGCCGCTCCAGGCGCTCCAGGCGCTGAGCGACATGGGCGTACGGATCGCCATCGACGATTTCGGCACCGGCTATTCGAACCTCGCCTACCTCAGCCGGCTGCCGGTCTCGGTGCTGAAGCTGGACGGCTCCTTCGTGCGGGGCTTCCGCTACGACGAGGGCACGCACCCGAACCCGGCGGACGAGACCATCGTCGAGGCGCTGGTCCAGCTCGCGCACCGGCTGGGGCTGACGGTGACGGCGGAGTGCGTGGAGACCGCCGGGCAGGCGGCCCGGCTGCGCCGGGTCGGCTGCGACACGGGCCAGGGCTGGCTCTACTCACGGGCGGTGGCCCCGGACGTGATCGCCCGCATGATCGGCCGCAGGGTGGCGGCGGCCGCCGCCACGGGGACACCGGAACCGGAAACGGCCCCTGACCCGGCACCGGCACCGGCACCGGCACCGGCTGCGGCATGCCAGGCCTCCTCCGCCGAACAGGACGGCCCCGCCCCGCACCCCCTCGTCTGAGGGGCGCGCGGGCGGGCCGCCGGTGGCGCCGACACGGCCGCCCCCGGCCTCGGACGAGGACGGGGGCGGCCGGCGCTCGGCGCGGGGTGGGGGGAGATCAGCAGGCGCCGAGGTCCTTCCAGACACCCCATTCACCGGTGGTGCCCGGCGTCTCGTTCTGCGTCCACCACTGGGCCTTCCACTTGTGCCCGTTGTGGGAGACCTCGTTGCCCGCCGTGTAGACCGTGCCCGCGACGTACGCCGGGGTGGAACCGCAGCCGGTGGTCGGCGGGGTCGTCGTCGGCGGAGTGGTCGTCGGCGGGGTCGTGGTCGGCGGGGTGGTCGTCGGAGGCGTGGTGACCGGCGGCTGCGTGGCTCCGCCGAGGGCGTCCGAGATCTGGTTCAGCAGCGTGGTGTTGGCGTCCAGGCCGAGCAGGGAGTACATCATCGCGCCGGCCAGGCCTCGCTGCTTGCCGTAGTCGACCCGGGCCTGGATGGACCTCTGGTTCAGGCCGGTGAAGAACTCGCCGTCCTTGTAGAAGTACGAGGCCTTGGCCCGGTCGTCCCAGAAGGTCGTCGCCGGGTTGTCGACGATGCCGCCGAGCTCCTTGTACATCGCGATGCCGGCCTGCTGGCTGGTGGGCCGGGCGCCCGAGGCACCGGTCGCGGTCTGGGCGAGGCCGTTGGTGGTGCCGGCCGGGACGCCCTTCCAGCCGCGGTAGTAGAACTCGTATCCCAGGGTCAGCTTGTTGGCGGGGAAGCCGCCCGCGATGCCGTAGGCCGGGTTGCCGTCGATCCAGGAGTCGATCGCGTTGTCGATGCTGTACTTCTCGGTGCCCGGCGCGATCGGGTCGGTCGGGTCGGCCGCCGAGGGCTGCAGCGGGGACTGGTGGTACGTCGGCCCGTCGCCGTCCCAGGCGCCGTGCATGTCGTACGTCATGATGTTCGCGTAGTCGAGGTACGCGCCGATCTTGTCCGTCTCGATGTACTTGATCTTGTCCTGGCCGGCCGGGAGGGCGGAGGTCAGCAGGTACTTCTTGCCGCCGTTGGCCGCGCCGTAGGCGTCGAGCTGGGTGCGGAACTCCTTGAGCAGGAGCGTGAAGTTCTGCTTGTCCTCGGGGGCGTAGTGGTTGCCCAGGTGGCCGCCGGAGGAGCCGGGGTACTCCCAGTCGATGTCGATGCCGTCGAAGATGCCGGCCGCGCTGCCCGCGCCGCCGTATCCGCCCTCGACCGGCAGGTTGCCCTTGATGTACTGGTCGATGCAGGAGGACACGAGCTTCTTGCGGGAGGCGTCGGTCTTCGCCGCGTCGCTGAAGTACTTGGAGTACGTCCAGCCGCCCAGCGAGATGTTGATCTTCAGGTGCGGGTACTTGGCCTTCAGCTGCTTGAACTGGTTGAAGACGCCCACGATCGGCTGGTCCCACTTGTCGGCGACCCCGCTGACGCTGTCGGCCGCGCTGAAGGACTTCTGGTAGTCGGCGTACGAGTCGCCCGCGCCGTCACCGGCGTTGGGGTTGTTGTCGTCGCCCGCCGCCTTGTTCGCCTCGAAACAGGTGAGGTTGGTGGGGTGGATGTTGCCGAACGAGTAATTGATGACGTCCAGCTTGCCCGCTATGCCGCGGGTGTCGAGGTGCTTGGGGTAAAAGGCGTTCCCGTACACGCTCCACTGGTCGTAGTAGGCGATGCGCACGCCGCCGGCCGCGGCGGTCGCAGAGGCGTCCGCGGCCTGGGCGGTGCCGAGCCCCGCGAAGGAGGCGAGCGCCCCGGCTGCCAGCGCGGCGGTGGCGGCGGCCGCGATGAGGGGTTTACGGATGTGCATGGAACTGCCTCCGGAGGTGGGGGGAGGGCATCACTGGCGGGTGAGAGAAGTGATAGCGATCACCGCCGTCCTCCGTCAATGGTTTGGACCAAAGAAGGACTAGACCACTCCTGCAGCAAATGCCCTCGTCAGAGACCTGAGCGCACATCAGAAACCGCCCGCCACCCCGGGTGACGAGCGGTTTAACGGTGTTTCAGGACGGCCCGCGGCAAGGTTTCGGCAACAAACCAGCCGAACCCCGTTCGCCTGCGGTCAACCGGCGGCGGGCGCCTCCGTGGGCATGCCGTACGCATCTGCGACGAGGCCGTAGGAGTGCAACCTGGCGGCGCCGCTGTGGGCGTTGGCGGTCAGCATCAGCTCGTCCGCACCCGTCCTCTTGGCGAGGTCGTCCAGTCCGGTGCGCACCTCGTCGGCGGTGCCGTGGACGATGTTCGCGAGCCAGCCGTCCACGAACTCCCGCTCCAGCGGGGAGAAGGCGTACGCCGCCGCCTCCTCGGGCGTCGGGACCAGGCCGGGCCGGCCGCTGCGCAGCCGCAGCATCGACAGGGCGCCCGTGAGCACCTGGGCGCGGGCCCGCTCCTCGGTGTCCGCGGCGAGCGTCGAGACACCGATGAGGGCGTACGGCGCGTCCAGGACGGCCGAGGGGCGGAAGCTCTGCCGGTAGAGGTCGAGCGCGGGCAGGGTGCCGGCCGCCGAGAAGTGGTGGGCGTAGGCGAAGGGCAGTCCGAGCTCCCCCGCGAGGCGGGCGCTGAACCCGGAGGAGCCCAGCAGCCACAGCGGCGGCCGCCCGGCGGGCCCCTGCACCGGACCGGGTACGGCGTGCACGCGCGCGTACGGGTGCCCGTCGGGGAAGTCGTCGTCGAGGAAGCGGGTGAGCTCCGCGAGCTGCCGGGGGAACGCCTCCGCGGACTCGTCCAGCCGTCCGGGCCCGCGCAGCGCGGCCGCGGTGCGCCCGTCGGTGCCCGGCGCCCGGCCGAGTCCGAGGTCGATCCGCCCCGGGGCGAGCGCCTCCAGGGTGCCGAACTGCTCGGCGATGGCGAGCGGGGCGTGGTTGGGCAGCATGACCCCGCCCGAACCGAGCCGGATGCGGGAGGTGTGCGCGGCGAGGTGGGCCAGGATCACGGCCGGGGAGGAGCTGGCGACCCCGGGCATGGAGTGGTGCTCGGCGACCCAGTGGCGGTGGTAGCCCCGGGACTCGGCGAGCCGGGCTATGTCCACACTGGTGCGCAGGGAGGCGTGGGCGGTGCTGCCGGCGCCCACGGTCACGAGGTCCAGGACAGAAAGCGGTACGGGCGCCCGGCCCCTCGCGGTGCCGCGGATCGCGTCGCGACCCTCCTGCCGATGCCCGTCCCCGGTGTCACTCATCGTCGCTCCCGTCTCGGTTCCCGTCCGTACGGAGACTTCGAACCGCGCGCGGGGCCCGGGCATTCCCGGCACACGGGGCAGCGCCCTTGACCATGGCATATGCCAATGGAGTAGGTCCTGGCAGAGAGACATGATTGAGCCATTAATCTCCTCAACAGGCGCTCCACATGGGCCTCTTGATGGCTATCGTGGTAGGGCAAGCGGTAACAACCTGCTAGGGGGAAACCGTGGCGCTGAAGCCCGAGCCGACCGCGCCGTTCCACTCGGTGCAGTACGCCCTGCGCGTACTCGAAACGATTGCCCGGCACACCGGTGGTGTGACCGACGTGCAGATCGCGCGTGAGACCGGCCTGCCCGCCGTCCATCTCGCCCCGATGCTGCTCATGCTGCGCCGGGAGGGATACGTCCTGCAGGTGTCCGACGGCGCCTACGCCATAGGGGATTCCCTCGTCCTGCTCGGTTCCGGTGTCGACCGGCAGCAAGCGCGCTGACCGACAAGCTGCAGGAGACCCTGGACCGGCTGCGGGACTCGGTCGGCGCGGCCGTCTACATCAGCCGGTACGTGGACGGTGAGGTCAGGATCACACAGTTCGCGGACAGCCCGCGGACTCCCAAGGTGCACGAGTGGGTCGACTTCCGCTCCGCCGCGCACGCCAGTGCGGTCGGCAAGTGCCTGCTCACCCAGCTCGACCTGAACGGGCGGCGTGACCACCTGTCCCGTCACAAGATCGCCCGGCTCACGTCGAAGACGATCGTGAACGAGCGGATCCTGTTCTCCAAGCTGGACGCCCAGCCGGCCACCGTGCCGGTGCTGGACCTCCAGGAGTACGCCGTGGGCACGGTCTGCGCGGCGGTGCCGATCACGGCCGGGGCGTCGGTGGGCTGCCTGGCACTGTCGATGCCGGTCGAGCACGCGCACCGGCTGCGGGCCGCGGCCGACACCTTGAACCGGAAGGCGGCGCCGCTGCTGCTGTCGCTCACGCTCTAGGGAGTGTCGTCAAAGTAGCGCCGGCCGCCCGAAGGGCGGGCCGGCGGGGTCTGGTGCGTGCGGTCGCAAGGCGGAGGAGGGAATCGACGCGGAGCGTCGGTGACCGACGACAACGCGGCGAGCGTGCGTGCCAGACCCCGCCGGCCAGGCGGGACTTTGACGACACGACCTAGGGGGTTGGGGGCAACCGGGCAAGGTCCCGGAAGCCCCTGGTTGCCCGGCCCGGAAAACACTTCGGGCGGTTCCCGGTGAACCGGAAACCGCCCGAAGGACAGGTGCGCCGCCAGGGACTCGAACCCCGGACCCGCTGATTAAGAGTCAGCTGCTCTAACCAACTGAGCTAGCGGCGCCTGCTGACAGAGAAAATACTACCTGGTCCTCAGGGGTGCTCAAAACCATTACCCGCGGAGGTACGCGAGGACCGCCAGGACGCGGCGGTGGGTCTCCTCGGCCGGCGGCAGGTCCAGCTTCCCCAGGATGTTCCCGATGTGCTTGCCGACGGCCGCCTCGGTCACCACCAGCTCCCGGGCGATGGCCCCGTTGGACTTCCCCTCCGCGACCAGGCCCAGCACCTCGCGCTCGCGCGGGGTCAGGGCGGTGAGGGGGTCGCGCCGCCGGCGCAGCAGCTGGCGTACGACCTCGGGGTCCACGACAGTGCCGCCCGCGGCCACCGTGACCACCGCGTCGAGGAACTGCTCCACCTGACCGACCCGGTCCTTCAGGAGGTAGCCGACGCCGCTGCCGTCGCCCGAGTCGAGCAGGTCGGCGGCGTACGAGCGCTGCACGTACTGGCTGAGCACGAGCACCGGCAGCGCCGGGCGGGCGGCGCGGAGCTCGACCGCGGCGCGCAGGCCCTCGTCGGTGAAGCCCGGGGGCATCCGTACGTCGGTGACGACGATGTCCGGATCGTGCGAGGCGACGGCGGCGCGGAGTCCGTCGGCGTCGCCGACGGCGGCCGCCACCTGGTGGCCGAAACGTGTCAGCAGGCCGACGAGCCCTTCCCGCAGCAGCACGCTGTCCTCCGCGAGGACGACTCTCAGGGGCTCACCGGGCACGGGATCTCCAGGCTCAGGACGGTCGGCCCGCCGGGCGGGCTGGTGATCGTCAGTGTGCCATCGAGGACCGCGATCCGGTCGGCGAGTCCGGTCAGGCCGGAGCCGGCGGCCGGATCGGCGCCGCCACGGCCGTCGTCCCGTACGTCGATCAGCAGCGCGGCGCCGGTGTGCCGGGCGGCGACGGCGGCGCGGCCGGCGCCGCTGTGCTTGCCGATGTTGGCGAGCGCCTCGCAGACACCGAAGTAGGCGGCGGCCTCGACCGACTCGGGCAGGCGGGGCAGGGCGGGATCGACGGCGTCGGTGTCCACGGGGAGGGCGGACCGTTCGGCGATGTCGGCGAGGGCGCCGGGGAGCCCGTAGTCGGTGAGGACCTGGGGGTGGATGCCGTGGATCAGCTCGCGCAGCTCGGTGAGGACCCGGCCGGCTTCCTGGTGGGCGGTGGCCAGTTGGTCGGCGAGCGGGCCGGGGGGTACGTCGAGGCGGGCGAGGCCGAGGGTCATGGTGAGGGCGACGAGCCGCTGCTGGGCACCGTCGTGGAGGTCGCGCTCGATGCGGCGGCGCTCGGCCTCGAAGGCGTCGACGAGGCGGGCCCGGGAGCGGGTGACCTCGTCGAGCCGGTCCCGGAGCTCGCCTTCGCGGGGGACGAGGAGGACGCGGGCGAGGGCGGCGCGGGCGCCGGCGTAGACGGAGAGGGGGTGGAGGAGGGCGGGGAGGAGCGCCGCGCCGGCGGCGGCGCAGGCGAAGGCGGCGGGGTAGCCGGTGACCAGCCAGAGTTTGACGACCTTGACCTCGTGGTCGGCGGCGAGGGCGAGGAGGAGCGGGGTCGCGAGGAGCAGCAGCGGGAGGCCGAGGAAGGCCGCGAGGACGGTGAGGTCCACCCACCAGAGGAGAAAGCCGTGCAGGACGGCGTAGCCGAGCTCGCGCCAGGTGGCCTGCTCTCGGTAACGCAGCCGGGCCCAGGCGGCGAGGCCGGGCTCGGCGGGCGTGCGGTGGGGGGTGGGGGCGGGCTCGGTGTCCACGAGCCGCAGCCGGCGGCGCTCGACGGCGCCGGTCGGGATGCCGACGAGGCCGAGCAGCGCGAGGAGGGGCAGGCCGACGAGGACGACGCCGAGGGCGGCTCCGGCCGTGGCGAGCAGGACGAGGGCGAGCAGCACCGGGATGCCGGTCAGGGCGCTCCCGGCGAGGTAGCCGGCGGCGCGCCAGGGCTGCGCCGTGCGGAGGTGGTGGGGGGCGGGGGTCGGTGCCTGCCGGGGGCTGCGGCCGTCGTCGTCCATGCGGGCACGCTAGCCGCGGGGCTGCCGGGCCGCGATGGCCCCTGCGGGCGTCCCGGAGGTAGCCCTGGCCCTACCCCCGGGGCTCCGCCCCCGGACCCCCGCGCCTCAAACGCCGGCGGGGCTGGTTGTGGCCACTGCCCGGCCTTTCGGCGCGGCTCAAAGATCCGCCTCAAACGCCGGCGGGGCTGGATTTCCCGCAGCTGAAGGGCGGACGGGAGCAAAATCCAGCCTCGCCGGCGTTTGAGGCGCGGGGTCCGGGGCGGAGCCCCGCAGCGGCGGCACACCTGACGGCGGAGGTCGCGCACCCTCCAGCCCCGCCGGCGTTTGAGGCGCGGGGGGTTCGGGGGCAGAGCCTCCTCAGGGGGCGTTCCGACCCGTCTGGACGAGGAGGTGGCTGCGGCCGTGGGACTCGTACGTCGTGAGGAGGGTGGACAGGATGTCGGGGGTCAGGGGCTCGTAGGGGCCCGAGGGGGTGCGGTGCCAGATCGGGTCCGGGCTGGGCTGGGGGAGGAACGCCTCGCGGCGGAGGGCCGCGCGGTGGATCTTGTTGGTGGCCGTGACCGGCATGGCCCGGACCACGCGGACGTAGCGCGGGCTCATCTTCGTGCCCAGGTCGGGCTGGGCGGCCAGGAAGGACGCGAAGGAGGAGGGGGAGAAGGCTGCTCCCTCCCGGAGGGCCACGGCCGCCATCACCTGGTCGCCCGCGACCTCGTCCGGGACGGCGTACACCGCGACCGCCGCCGCGTCGGACCAGCGGGCCAGGATGTTCTCGATCACCGCGGCCGCCAGGTTCTCGCTGTCGACCCGGAGGCGGTCGTCCGTACGGCCCGCGAAGTAGAGGTACCCGTCGGCGTCCCGGAAGAAGAGGTCTCCCGTCCAGTACCAGCCCTCCCGCGTCCGCGCGGCCTCCGCCTCCGGGTTGCGCCAGTAGCCCTCGAACAGGCTGCGGCCCCGGTTGACCAGTTCGCCGATGGCCGAGGAACCGTTCAGCAGGCGGCCCTGCGCGTCGAGGACCGCGGGCGGACACTCGAGACCCGTCTCCGGGTCGATCACCGCCAGGTCGTCGCCGGCGCCCGCCCGGCCGAGGGCGCCCGGCGGGGTGTCCGGGGTGTGCTGGACCGAGGCGCCGCCCTCGGTGGCTCCGTAGCCCTCCACCAGCCGGACCCCGAACCGCTCGGTGAAGCGGGCCGCGTCGACCGCCCCGGCCTCGGTGCCGAAGCCGAGCCGCAGGGTGTGCGCGCGGTCGTCGGGGCGGGGCTCGGTGGCCAGAAGGTACTGGATCGCCCGCCCGACGTACGTGAAGTACGTGGCCCGGTAAGCCCGTACGTCGTCCAGGAACGCGGAGGCCGAGAAGCGCCGGCGCAGCGCCACCGCGGCCCCGCCGGTGAGCGCCGGTAGCCAGTCGGCGATGACCGCGTTGCCGTGGAAGAGCGGCATGCAGACGTAGTGGACGTCGTCGTGGCCCACCGAGAACCGGCGGGCCAGCGCGGAGCCCGCCGCCGCCAGCCGGCCCTGGGTACAGATGGCGGCCTTGGGCGCGCCGGTGGAGCCGGAGGTGAAGTAGAGCAGCAGCCGCGAGGCCGGGCCGGGGCCGGCCAGCACCGCCTCGCCCGGCTTGGCGGCGGCGTACGGGGCGAGCAGGGTCTCGTACTCCTCGGTGCCGGTCACCAGGATCCGTACCCCCGGCAGGTCGAGGCCGCGCAGCAGCGGGAGGTGGACGGGTTCGGTGACGAGGATCCGGCAGTCGGTGTGCAGGATGTCGCGGGCCAGCTCGGGGCCGCGCCGGGTCGGGTTGATCCCGGCGACGGCGGCCCCGGCGAGGGCCGCCGCGCCGAGCCAGAAGGGGAACTCGGGGGTGTTGTCCAGGAGCACCCCGAGGTGGGGTTCGGCCTCCGGCGGCATGAGGTCGACGAGGAGCGCGGCGCGTGCGGCGGCCTCCTGGGCGGTCCGGTGGTGGGTGAGGACGTGCCGTTCGGCGTCCCCGTACATCAGCCCGGGCCGGTGGTCGCCCCATTGGCGCGCGATGAGCTCCGCGACGGTTTCGGGTGCAGTCGTCGTCCGCATGCCGCCGGAGAGTATCTGACGTAGCGTCAGAATTGAACGTCGGAGCAAGCGTAGAAGGCGTTCGCCGTGTCGTTGATGGTCCAGACGGCCAGGATCATGTGACGGCCGGACTTCCCGCTCGGCATGGCGCCCTGGTGGACGGTGGTCATGGCGGGGCGGGCGCCGTTGTAGGCGACGGTGAGGAAGGGCTGCGGGTCGAGGTCGGCGCGGGTGAGGGCCCTGGTGCCGGTCCAGCCGTTCTTGGTGACGTAGTACTTGAAGTCGGTGGTGGAGTGGTTGGCGGTGAACTGCCACCGGAAGCCGTAGCTCTGGCCACTGGTCACCTTGGTGGTGGGCCAGGCGCCGCCGCGCGGGTCGTCGAGCTCGGCGAACTGCGGCAGGCCGGCGGAACATATCTTTCCGTCGGCGGGCCCGGCCGCCGGGAAGCCCTTGGGGCCCTCGACGCTCTGCGGCTCCCACTGGATGGAGCCGCAGTTCGACACGGTCTTGTTGGCGCAGAGCTTCTGGCGGCTGATGGGGGTGTCGGTGTATCCGTGGCTGCTCGCGGTGGGGGCGCTGAGGACGGATACGCCGGCGACGAGGCCGAGACCGAGCAGGGCTGCTCCGGCTCGTCGTCCGGGCATGCGGAGGCTACGCATGATGCTCCTTGAACGTGGGGGGAGTTCGGTGAGCGTGCGCACGCGTGGGGATACTTCAGGTCTAGACCAAGTCCCAGATTATTGACGCGAGTTGGCCGTGTCCATACCAACGGAAGAACGGGTGGTCCGGTCCTTTCCGGCCACCCGTTCCCGTGCCCCGCGCCGCCCTACTCGGCGCGTCCCGTGTAGAAGGCGACGGTGAGGTCCTTCACCAGCGCCTTGCGCTCGTAGTCGTCGAGCTCGACGAGCCCGCGCGAGGTCAGCCGGTGGACGGTGTCGTCGACGGCGTCCACGACCGAAGTCAGCACGGTGTCCCGGTGCTTGGCGTCGATCGCCGCGACGCGGCGGCGGCGCATGGCCTCGGCCACCTCGGCCGCGTACTCGATCCGGGTCGGCTGGGCCGAGAAGACCTCGATCCCGACGGCCTCGGTCTCCGCCGCCAGCATCCGGGTCAGCGCGTCGCCGACGGCCTCGGCGTCGCGCAGGGTCGGGGCGTCCTCGTGGAAGGCGTCGGCGGGAAGCTGGGACAGGACGCGGGCCATGGCCGATTCGACCTGTTCGGCCAAGTACTCCACGTGGTCCTCGACGGCCAGGGTGGCCCGGGCCGTGTCCTTGACCTGCCAGACGACCTGGACGACGACCTGGAGGGCGAGGCCGCCGGAGTCCACCGCGGGCATGGGCTCGCTGCGCCAGTGGCGCAGTCGTACGTCGACCCTGCGGCGCAGGAGGAGCGGGCTGACCCAGGTCAGGCCGGTACGGCGGACCGTGCCGCGGTAGCGGCCGAAGAGGGTGAGCACCCAGGCGTGGCCGGTACGGATGCGGCCGAGGCCGCCGAGGGCGAGGAGGGCGACGATGCCGAGGAAGGCGAGCGGGGGCCAGTGGGTGGCGCGCAGGCCGTGGTAGGCGCGGGGGCTCGCCCCGAAGGCGGCCACGATCACCGGGGGGACGACTCCGGCCCGCCAGAACACGGCCGCGCAGCCGGCGAGGGCGAGGCCGCCGACGCCGACGCCGACCCAGCCGGGCAGGACCGGGCCGCGGTGCTCCCGGAGCCGCTCGTCGCCCGGCGGCACCCGGCGGCCGGGGGCGGCCGGGCGCCGGGTGGTCCGCGGGGCGCGGGGGCCGGGGTCGGGGTCGGGGTCGGCGGGTGGGGTCGGCCGCTGCGGCTCGGCGCGGAAGGGCAGGCGCACCGGCACCTCGGTGACCGCGGAGCCCCGGTGCGGGCCGGGGGGCGCGATGTCCTCGGTGCCGCCCTCGCGTCCGGGCTTCGGCACCCGGCCCCGCTTCGGCTCGCGCCGCATCCCGCGGGTCACGGCCCGGGCGACGATCTCGGCCACGCCGGGGCCGGGCACTCCGGAGTGCGGTTGCTCCGGCTCCTTTTCGGCGGTGAGCCGGGCCTCGGGATCGGCGTGGGGGTCGGGGTCCACGTCGGGGTCCGGCTCGGTGGGCCTCTGGTCCTGGGGATGCGGGATCGCGGGCTCCCCGTCGGCGGTCCGCGGGCGCGCGACGCCCGCCGGGGCGTCGCCCGTCGCCGCCTCCTGCTCCTGCGGGTGCGGAACGTCCGCGTACGGATGCACCGCCTCGGGCCCGGTCCGGCCCCGGGCGGCCGGCAGCGCCAACGGAACCGACTGCGGCCCGGACTGCGGAGGCTCCGACCACGGCTCCGGCTCCGACCACGGCTCCGGCTCCGGGCGGACCTCCCGGGCGGGAGTCTCCACCAGGAGCGCCGCAAGCGCGCCGGCCCAGCCGGTCGAGGTCTCGGCCTCGGCCTCGGCGGCCGGTGCCGGCGCGCCGCAAGCACCCTCGGACACGCCCGGCCCGGCCTCCTCCCGGGGTGCACCGACGCCCCGCCCGGCCGCCGGCTCCCCGGCCCGGCCCGTGCCCTGAGGTGCGCCGGCAGTTCGCACCTCGGTCCCGCCCGGGCCGGTGGCCGCACCGCCGGCCGCCCGATCGGAGGCCGGCGCCGGACCGGTGCCCCGCTGAACGCGCGGCGCCGCGAACCCGAACGCGGCCGGGGCAGGGGCAGGGGCCGGGGTGACCGGCGGCGGGGCCGCGGACCGCGCCGCGGCGGGGGCAGGAGCGGTGGGCCGGTCCGGGGCCGGGACCGCTGCCGGCGCCTGCGCGGCGCATGCGTGCGGGACCGCCGGATCCGGCGAGACCCCTGCCGGGCCCGCGGGCGCGGGCGCCACGCCGGCTGCTGCGCGGTCGGGCGCGACGGCCGCAGCCGGGCCCGGCGCGGGGACCGCTGCCGGGGCCAGGTGGCCGAGCGGGGGCCGGGAGTCCGTGACGGCGGGGACAGGGGCCGAGGCCGCCCGCGCGGCCCCGGACGGCACCTCCGCCGGGGCGGCAGCCGAGGGCGCCGCCGGGGTCACGGGCTCCGGTACGGAGGCCAACGGTCCCGCATGAGGGGACTCCGGTACGGAGGTCCAGGTCATTCCCGCGGGCGCGGACGCAGGGGCCGGGGCCGAGGCCGAGGTCATTCCCCGGGGCGCGGCCTCCCGGACCGGGGCCGAGGTCGTTCCGGCGGGCCCGGCCTCCCGGATGGAGGTCAACGTCGGTCCCGCACCAGGGAACTCCGGGACGGCGGCCGAGGTCGCTGCCTGTGGCGCGCTCTCCGCGCCGGAGGCAGCGGTCAGCGCCTGGGGCGAAGCCGCCGGAACGGAGGTGAGCGTCGGTCCCGCCGACGTGGACTCCGGGACGGAGGGCGAGGTCATTCCCAGGGACATGGGTGCCGGGGTGGGAGTCGAGGTCATTCCCAGGGCCGCGGACGCCGGGGCGGGGGACGAGGTCATGCCCACCGACGCGGACGCCGGGGCGGGGGGCGAGGTCATGCCCACGGACGCGGGCGCCGGGGCGGGCGTCGAGGTCACTCCCAGGGACGTGGCCGCCGGAGTGGATGACGTCGAGGGTGTTGCCCGGGGCGCGGGCGGCGGGGTTGCCCGTCCCGGGGTCGGGGCGGGCGGGACCCGGAGGGTGCCTGTCGTCGAGGTGGTGTGCGTCGGGTACATCGTTTCCTCCGTCATGCGAAGAGCCGTCGCCAGGTTTCCGGGCCCGGGTAGCCGTCGGCCGCGGCACCGCGCCAGCCCTGGGCGCGCTGGAAGGCCTCGACGTTGCGGCGGTCGGCCTCGTTCCAGCGGGAGTCCGGACCGGATGTGTAGTGCTTGCCGAAGCCCTTCTTCACCAGCTGGCGGCCCAGGGCGGCGATGGCCGCGTGCGACCGGCCCGGGCGGAACACCCCGGGCCCCGGGTAGGCCCGTACGCCGCCCGGACCCGGTGCGCCCGCCACCGTCGGCGGGATGTCCCGGCCCTGTCGCTCCACCAGCAGCCGCCAGGTGTGGGCGCCGGGGATGCCGTCGGCCTCCGCGCCCGTCCAGCCCTGGGCCTTCTGGAAGGCCTGGGTGGCGAGCCGGTCGTGCTCGCTCCACGTCCGGTCGGCCACCCCCTTCGGGTAGAACCGGTACGCGCCGCGCTCGATCAGCATCCGGCCCAGCTGCGCGATGTGGTCGTTGGTCTGCCCCGGTCCGAACTTCGCGGCGCCCGGGAAGGCCGTCGACTCCCCCGGCTTGGGCCCCGGTGCCGGGACCTCGGGCACGATCCCGCCCGTGACCCCGTTGAACCGGTACGGGATGTACTTGCTCGCGTTGGCCCAGTAGCCGTAGGGCGTGGCCAGCTTCCGGGTGGTGGGCCGCGTCTGCTCGTAGGCGATGTAGTGCGTCTGCGTCTCGTCGACCCAGCCGCCGAAGAGGACGACGTGCGAGCCGTTGTTGGGGTCCGCCGGGTTGTGGAAGAGCAGCATGTCCCCCGGCAGCAGCTCCGCCTTGGTGATCTTGGTGGCGAACTTGTCCAGGCTGCCGGTCCACTCGTTCGTGCCGAGGTTCCAGGCCATGGAGACGTAGCCCGAGCAGTCCTGCCGGTATCCGTCCGTCCAGTACTCCGACATGCTGTACGGGACCTGCGCGTCCAGCCACAGCTTCGCCCGGTTGACGATCGTCGTCCGGTCGATCCGCTTCAGGCCGGCCGGTGCGCCGGGCTTGCCGACCGGGCCCTTGTGGGGGCCGTGCAGCGGGCCCCGGCCGCCCTGCGGGGACCCGGGGTCGTCCAGGGCGAGCGGGCCGGGAGTCGGGGTCGGGGCGGGGGTCGTCACCGCCGCCGCGGCCGCGCCGCCCCCGCTCAGGACCACCCCGGCGGCCGTGGCCAGGACCAGCGCCCGGCGGGCGCCGCGCGCGGCGGGATGGCCGCCGTCACGGAGCGGTATGGCACGGGCGCGGGCGAGGGAGCGTCGGCGCTGGGCGCACCCCCGGCACGCGCAGTCGCCCGCGGGCTCGTACTCCTCGAAAACGGGCATCGGCATCGGCACATGCCTCGGCGGCTGCATCGTCATGCGGTTCCGTCCACTCCCCTGCTCGTCCACTGGTCGGCCGCGACCACACCTGGCGGGGCGTCAGATGTTGCGCGGCCAGACATATCGTGCACGATAAACCCCCCAAACATGGGTTAATCGGACAAGGCGGGCGTGGCTGGTCATGAGCACCCGCGGAGGTGGGGTAGAGTTTTCCCTGTCAGCAAGCGCCGCTAGCTCAGTTGGTTAGAGCAGCTGACTCTTAATCAGCGGGTCCGGGGTTCGAGTCCCTGGCGGCGCACAGACGGAGGAAGCCCCTCGCAGCGAAAGCTGTGAGGGGCTTCTTCGTTGCTGCCGGACTTCCGCCGAACGGCGGTGCCTACGCCGCCGTTCCCGGGCGGACGCCCGCCCCCGTCAGATAGGCGGAGACCACTACGTTCGCCGTGTATTCCTTGGCCCGCTTGTCATAGGAACCCCCGCAGGTCACCAGCCTCAGCTCGGCCCGGCCCTCGACCCGCTGGCCGTACGCCTTGTGCGGGTCGAAGCCCGCCCGCTCGTAGACCCGTACGTCCTCGATGGTGAACTCGGCCACGGAACCGTCCGTGCGCACCACCCGCACCTTGTCGCCCGGCTGCGCCGAGCTCAGCCCGTAGAACACCGCCGGCTTGGACTTGGTGTCCACGTGCCCGACCATCAGCGCGGTCCCGGCGGCGCCCGGCACGGTGCCGTTGCCCCACCAGCCCACGGTGCCCGGGCTGTCGTACGGGGGCGGTTCGATCGCACCGTCGGAGTCCAGGCCCCGGGAGATCACCGGGGCCTGGATGCCTATGGAGGGCACGTCGACGCGCTGGGGCAGGACCACGCGGAGGGGGGCGTGCGCGGCCGGCAGGCCCCGGCCCACCGACCCGCCGGCCTGACCGGCGAGGGGGGCCGGGACCCCCGTGAGCTGGCGGCCCCAGAGCCACAGGCCCAGCACCAGCACCGACCAGGCCGCGAGGGTCAGCAGCCGGCCGCCGCCGGAGGCCCTGCTCTCAGTCACCGTTTCGGCGGCGGCGCAGGGTCAGCGCCCGGCCCGCGACCGCCAGCGTGGCTGCGGCGGCCAGGACGGCGCCGATCACGGTGTGCGGCAGACCCGGTCCGTCACCCCCGTGCTCCTTCTTGGCCGCCGCGGCGGCCTGGGAGTTCTGCCGGAGTTCGGCGGCCATGCCACCGCCCCCCGCGTGGACCGGCCAGACGGGCGACGCGTGGTGGCTCGGGCGGTGGTGGCCGATCTCGATGGAGCCGCTGACCTTGTCGTGGCCGTCGCAGGACACCCGGATGGAGTGCCGGCCCGGCTCGACGTGCGAGCTGATCACCGCCTCGCCGTAGAGCGGGCTGTGGTCGCCGCTGCGGCCGAACAGCTCCACGTCCGTCGCGAAGACGGATGACTTGGCCGTGCCCCTCGTACCGTCACAGCCGTGGACGCGCAGCTTGACCTGCGCCCCCGGGTGGGCCGGGTCCGGATCGACCGAGATGCTGCCGCGATCGCCGCCGCTCCCCCAGCGGTCCTCCTCGCCCGCGAGGGCGGTGGGCGTTGCCACGGCGGTCAATGCCGTCACGGCGACGGCCACCCCGGTGACACGGAGCGCGAACAGAACACTGCGCATGGTGAACCTCCTCAACAAGGAGATTCACGCGCGCCACGCCGCTCCGCATCCGGAGCGGCGCCGTACGTGTCAGCCGTACGCGTTACACGAGGTCCACCAGGTCGGCGATCGAGGCGACCGTCCTGGTCGGCCGGTACGGGAACTTCTCGGTGTCCGCCGCCGTGGTCAGGCCGGTCAGGACGAGGAAGGTCTGCATGCCCGCCTCCAGGCCCGCGAGGACGTCGGTGTCCATCCGGTCGCCGATCATCGCGCTGGTCTCGGAGTGCGCGCCGATCGCGTTCAGCCCGGTCCGCATCATCAGGGGGTTCGGCTTGCCGGCGAAGTACGGCATCTTGCCGGTGGCCTTGGTGATCAGCGCGGCGACCGCGCCGGTGGCCGGGAGCGGGCCCTCGGTGGAGGGGCCGGTCTCGTCGGGGTTGGTGCAGATGAAGCGGGCGCCCGCGTTGATCAGGCGGACCGCCTTGGTCATGGCCTCGAAGCTGTAGGTGCGGGTCTCGCCCAGGACCACGTAGTCGGGCTCGTGGTCGGTCAGGACGTAGCCGATGTCGTGCAGCGCGGTGGTCAGGCCGGCCTCGCCGATGACGTAGGCCGTGCCGCCCGGGCGCTGGTCGTCGAGGAACTTGGCGGTGGCGAGCGCGGAGGTCCAGATGTTCTCGACGGGGACGTCGAGGCCCATGCGGCTGAGGCGGGCCTGGAGGTCGCGGGGGGTGTAGATGGAGTTGTTGGTCAGCACCAGGAAGGGCTTGCCGGATTCGCGCAGCCGCTTGATGAAGGTATCGGCGCCGGGGATCGGCGTGCCCTCGTGGATGAGGACCCCGTCCATGTCGGTGAGCCAGGATTCGATCGGCTTGCGCTCTGCCACTGGACTGTTCTCCGCTCTCGGTGGCGTGGGACCTGACCGGCGGCCCGTGGTCCGGGACCTGTGACCTGCGGTCTGTGACGTCTGGTCTGTACCACCCTATCGGGGCCGGGCGGCGGACGCCGGGGGCGTCCACAGCCCGGACCGGGAGGGCGGGGATCAGCCCAGCCGGACGGTGTCGACGGTCCAGTACCAGCGGTTGTCGCCGCTGTAGCGGAAGCGGATCTGGATGTCCGTGGCGCCCGCCGGGATCCGTCCCACTCGTCGGAGTCGGCGACGGCGAAGACGTCACGGGAGCGGACGTTCGGCTCCCGCCACTGGTCGCGCTGCGTCCGGCTCCAGAACTCGTCGGTGGGGAAGGCCCATCCGGCCCGCTCGGTGACACCGCCCGTGCCCCTCCCGGAGTTGTCCACGGACCGGTCGGCGGGCGGGGTGTGCGTGAAGCCCTTCACCCCCGACGGGATGCCCGTCTCGTCCACGCGGGCCCGGAGGCTGGGGCGCAGGCCGTCGAAGGCGTCGCGTCGTCCGGGGCGTTCAGCGGGACGCCGTCCAGCCCGGTCGTGGGGACGCCGACCTGCTGGAGCGCGGTCGCCGCCACGTCGACGAGCCGTACGTCGTCCCGTACCGAACCGGCGGGAAAGCCCGCGCCCTTGGCGATGACGAAGGTGCCGCGCTCCTGGATGGTGGAGCCGCCGTGGCCGCCCGCGTCGGTGTGGCCGTGGTCGGTGGTGACCAGGATCGTCCAGTTCTCCCGGGCGTAGGCCGGTCGGTTGTGGACGGCCGTGAGCGGTTGGCCGATGAGCGTGTCCACGCGGCCGATGGCATTCAGGTACTCCTGGCTCGCGGCGCCGGAGGTGTGGCCGGCGTGGAGGACGTCCGCCACGATGCCCGCTCCGGCGCGGCGGCCACTGAGCATGTCGTACGCCGTGTCGCCGGCCACCACGAGGCCGCATACGTCGGGCACGGCGCCGGTGCGCAGGAAAGCGGCCAGGACCATGTCGGTGCGGCCGTCGGCGCGGAGTTCCTCGATGGTGGCGCGGGCGCCGGGGACCGGGGCGATGAGGCCGCCGTCGGCGACGGTGGTGCCGGCCATGTCGAGGACGATCAGCCGGCTCGCCGGTGCGGCGGCGGTGGTGGCCGTGGTGGTCATGTCGCTCACCAGCCCAGTTCGTTCGCGGTGGTCTCGGCAAGGGCGGGCGAACAGGTCATGCCTCGGCCGCCGGGTCCGGTCATCAGCCGTACGCCGTCGGCCACTTGCCGGCGGTGGACGACGCGGGTGGGGTCGGTGCCCTGCGCGTACACGCCCGCCCGGCGGTGCCGGATCTTCGGCGGGGGGCGGCCCAGGAAAAACTCGACCGCCTCGGTGAAGTGGTCGTAGGGGTCTTCGAGGGTGTCGAACGCGAAGGGGTGCTCGTACTCGTGGGTGTCGCCGATGGTCGGTCCGCCGTCCTGGCGCTGGACCATGAGCAGCTGCATCCTGTGGGCGGCTGCGGTCGGGGCCTACGCCTGCCCGGTGTTGAGCTCGTCGAGGGCGGCGGACCGGTAAGCGGGGTAGTAGCGGGAGTCGCCGCGCAGGGCCGGGTCGATCTTCCGCGCCCGGGCGGCGGTGACCAGTTCGTAGCCGCGGGCGGCGGTGTCGGGGCGGGGCCGCGTGTACGGGCCGCTTCGCGCGTGCCCGTACGGGATCAGGGCGCGGGTCGGCGCAGCCGCCGGGCCCCCAGCAGGAGTCCGCCGCCGGCGGCGAGGGCGGCCAGCGCCCCTGCGCCGTACGCCCGTTCGCCCGGGCCGGTGTGGGCGAGGGAGCCGGCCTCGCCGGGGTCCTCGGGGCCTTCGACGGAGAACCGGTAGCCGCCGGCCTCGCCGATCCAGTCGCCGTCGTCGCCCTTGCGCTGGACGAGGGCGGCGTCCGCGAGGACCTCGCCGGTGGGGGCGTCGGGCGCGAAGGAGAGGCCGACCTTGACGGTCAGCGATCCGCCGGGGCCGACGGTGAAGCCGGGGAAGGCGTCGCCGCCGTCGAAGACGGCGATGATCTCGTCGCGGTCGGTCCGCTCCAGGCTGACGGGGAGGGTGCCGCTCGGGGCCTCGAACTCCATCCGCAGGTGGGCGGGGCGCAGGGCGCGGGTCTTGTCGGTGAGGACGACGACGGGGTGGATGGCGGTGCAGGTGGAGTCGGTGGTGTTGGTCAGGTCCAGGTACCAGGTCTGCGGCTCGCCGCCGGTGCGGTACACGGCCGGGCCTCCGCGGATGCGGGCCCCGATGGGGAAGGCGGTGCTCTTCCCGTCTCCGCAGGTGGCCTGGGCGCGGGACGGCAGCGCGGGCGCGGGGCGGGCACCGCCCCCGGCCCCGATGTCCGCCGCCGCGGTGGGGGCGGTGGCGGCGGCGGCCACGAGTACGGCGGTGAGGGCAAGGGCTTTGCGCAGTCGCATGGAAGACCTTCGCTGCTCGCCGGACGGGATGATGGTCGGACGAGGTGACAATCACCCCGGCCCTGCCCGCACGGTGACACGCCCGCACGACCCGGAACCGCCCGCCGCGCCCGACCTGCTCCGGTTTACGCCCGAACGGCCGACGAGGTCAAACCGCCCACCCCGACGGCGCGGAGCCGGGGGCGCGGAGCCGGGGGCGCGGGCGCCTCGGGGGCACCTGAGCCGCGGGGCTCGCCCCACACCCCGCGCATCCCGCGCCGGCGGGTTGAGCCCGCGAAGCCGACGCGCACTCTTTGGGGGGCTACTCGGGGGTGTCAGTGGGGCAGGGCATGATCCGGCGAATGAGTTACACACGGTGGACTTTGGATCGCATGTTTGTCTCGTACCGCCAGTACTACCTACAGGGCGACGACTTCCTCACTGATTACGACGACACCGACACCGTCGGGCGGATCTTCGAGGGCAACAGCCTGGCGGCCGGAGGCCCTGAACACCTCACGGTGTTCGCCGGCACGCACACCGGCTGGATCCGCCTCACGACCGAGCAGTGCGCAGAGGAACCTCCTTCGCCGGGGCCGGAGTGGGCAACCGCGGTGGACGTGAGTATCTACAGCACGAGCGGAAATCTGCGGCTGTTCCGGTGGGGTGGGGATGTGGAGGAGGCGGCGGGGAACTTCGCGACTGCCGGCGAGGGCTGGTATCGAGTCCGGGTTCAGGCACGCGGACGAGATGAGGGTGAGGGGCATGGGGGCGACGATCCGGTTGAGGAGCATTCCTTGAGCGTGTGGCCTGCGCCGCCGCAGCCCGATGTCGTGCACCGTGCCGACGATGCCTTCGCCCGCGCCACCTATGACCCCACCCGGCCCCCGGCAGAGCCCATTCAACCGTGAGCGCGTTCGCCTACGGGCTCCTGATTTCCGTATCCGGCGGCCCCCCGGCGCGGCTCGCCATGAGGCGTTTCCGGAGCTTGCCGTCGGGAGCGCCGGGCGCCATCAGCCTCGGCGGCCTTTGAGGCACGGGGTCCGGGGCGGGGCCCCAAGTCCTCCCCCACACCCCCAGCCCCAACCGCGCCGGGCGCGACCAGCCTCGCCCGCCTCTCAGGCACGGGGCCCGGGGCGGGGCCCCCGGTCCTTCCCCACCCCCGGCCGTAGGCTGGCGTGGCGAAGGACTTGGGGCCCCTGCCCCCCATCACCAACAGCGGACTGCCGCCCCTCGCCAGCATCGCCACCGCCCTACGCGAAGACCGGTACGCGGTCGCCCAGGGGATCACCAGCCCCTACGACTCCGGAGTCAACGAGGGTCGCATCACCGACGTCAACCCCAACCGCGCCGGGCGCCATCAGCCTCGCCGGCCTTCGAGGCACGGGTCCAGGGCGGAGCCCTAGGGCGTGTCCGCAAAGTGGGTTGGTCGTTACGCCGTTCGTGGTGCGACGTCATGAACTGACTGATCAGGCGTGGGCGGTGATCGAGCCGCTCGTGGCCCCGTCCCGGATGGGTCGTCCGGTGCGGGACCGTCGGCAGGTCCTCAACGGGATCCTGTGGAAGCTGTCCACAGGTGCGGCCTGGCGGGACCTGCCCGAGCGGTATGGACCGTGGAAGACCGTCTACGAACGGTTCCGCCGCTGGTCAGCGGACGGTACCTGGGACCGGCTCCTGTCCCACGTCCAGCAGCACTCGGACGCGGTCGGCGAGGTCGACTGGTCGATCGTGTGTGTCGACTCGACGATCGTGCGGGCCCACCAGCATGCGGCCGGGGCCCGAAAAGGGGGCCCTGGACCGGTGAAGCTCTCGGACGCTCCCGCGGCGGGCTGAGCACGAAGATCCACCTGGCCTGCGACGGCCAGGGACGCCCTCTCGCGTTCACGGTCACCGGCGGGAACGTCAACGACTGCAGCCAGTTCGAGCCCGTGATGGCCCGCATCCGCATCAAGCGCCGAGGGCCCGGCCGGCCCCGCACCCGTCCGGTCCGGGTGGTCGCCGACAAGGGCTACTCGTCGCGGAAGATCCGCGCCTACCTCCGCAGGCGCGCCATCGCCTGCACCATCCCCGAACGCGTCGACCAGATCAGCGGACGCCTGCGACGCGGTGAGAGCCTGTGCCGCCTCGACCGTGGCGTCTACCGGCGCCGCAACGTCGTCGAACGCTGCTTCAACAAGCTCAAGCAGAACAAAGCCCTCGCCACCCGCTACGACAAACGCGCCCGCCACTACAAAGCCCTGGTCACCCTCGCATGCCTGCGGCTATGGCTCCCAGCAGACATTGCGGACAGGCCCTAGGTCCTGCCCCACACCCCGGCCCCGCCCGCGCCGGGCGCCACCAGCCTCGCCGGCGTTTGAGGCGCGGGGTCCGGGGCGGAGCCCCGGGTCCTTCCCGGGGCCGGCTCCTTGCTGCCTCGTCGGCCTCTGAGTCACGGGGTCCAGGGCGGAGCCCCAAGTCCTCCCCACACCCAGCCCCAACCGCGCCGGGCGCCGCCAGCCTCGCCGGCGTTTGAGGCGCGGGGTCTGGGGCGGAGCCCCAGGTCCTTCCCCGCGCCCGCTCCTTGCTGCCTCGTCGGCCTTTGAGGCGCGGGGTCCAGGGCAGAGCCCCGGGTCCTCCCCCACACCCAGCCCCAACCGCACCGGGCGCCACCAGCCTCGCCGGCGTTTGAGGCGCGGGGCCCGGGGCGGGGCCCCAGGTCCTTCCCGGGGCCGGGTCCTTGCTGCCTCGTCGGCGTGTCGGGCGCGGGGGCCGCCTCCGGCGGCGGGGGTCGTTAGGACGCTCGGCCGAAGAAGGGGGCGAGGGCCAGTTCCGCCGCGCCCTCGGCTACGCCCCGTACGGCCAGGCCCACGGCCGCCGGTTTTGCGGTCAGCGCCCGCGCGGCCAGTACCGCCCGTACGCCCTGCACGAAGACCTCCGGGGCCGCGCCCACCACGCGGCCGCCCAGCAGGACCTGGTCCACGTCCAGGAGCGCGACCAGGTTGGCCGCCCCCTCGCCGAGGATCCGGGCCGCCTCCGCCAGGTCCCCCCGGGCCACCGCCTCCAGGCACAGCACCTCCGCGCACCCCCGCCCCCCGCACCGGCACGGCGGCCCGTCCAGCCGGAGCACCTGGTGCCCGAACTCCCCCGCCCCCGACCGCATCCCCCGGTACACCTCGCCCCCCAGTCGCAGGCCGGCGCCGAGCCCGGTGCCGACGTGGAGGTACACCGAGGTGGAGGCCGGCGCGGAGGAGTCCTGCGGCGCCGCCGCGGCGGCGTTGGTGTCCTTGTCCAGCAGCACCGGCGCCCCCAGCCGCCCCGCCAGCACCTCCCGCAACGGGAAGCCCTCCCATCGCGGGAACCCCGTCACCCGGCCCATCACCCCGGTCCGGTGGTCCAGCGGCCCCGGCGCCGCCACCCCCACGCCCAGCGGCGCGGGCCCGGCCGGATCGGATACCCGCGCGACCTCCCGTACGACGGCCTCCACCACCGCCTCCGGCCCCGCCCCGAAGTCCAGCGGCCCGCCGCTCTCGGCGACGACCCCGCCCGCGAGGTCCACCCGTACCGCCCGCAGTTCGTCGCGGTCCGCGTGCACGCCCACCACATGCCCCGCCTGCGGTACCAGCCGGAGCAGGGTGCGCGGCTTGCCGCCGGTGGACGGGGCCCTGCCGGCCTCCGCGACCAGCCCCTCCGCGACCAGCCGCGCCGCGATCTTGCTGACGGCCTGCGGGGTGAGACCCGTACGGGCGGCGAGTTCGCTGCGGCCCAGGCCCGTGGGCCCGGCCCCGCGCAGCAGGCCCAGCAGCAGCGCCTCGTTGTGCCCGCGCAGCACCGGCAGGTTCACGCCACCGCCGCCACCGACACCGCCCGCGCCGATGCCCCGCCAATCCCCGCTACCCCTGTTCACCTGCCCATTGTCCACTCTCCTTGCACTTCGGCAACACTGTTGCCAAAGTGGCCGGTATGAACCCCTCCGGCTCCGCCTCCACCCCCGCCCCTCCCCTCCGCGTCGGCCTCATCGGCTACGGACTCGCCGGTTCCGTCTTCCACGCCCCCCTCGTGGCCGCCACCGACGGACTCGTCCTCGACACCGTCGTCACCTCCGACCCCGGCCGGCAGGCCCAGGCCCGCACCGAGTTCCCCGACGTCCGCATCGCCGCGTCCGCCGACGAGCTGTGGGAGGCGAAGGACGGCGACACCCTCGACCTCGTCGTGATCGCCTCTCCTAACAGGACCCACGTCCCGCTGGCCACCACCGCCCTCACCGCCGGCATCCCCGTGGTCGTGGACAAGCCGCTCGCCGCCACGGCCGCGGAGGCCCGCGGACTCGCCGCCCTCTCCGAGCGGACCGGAACCTTCCTGTCCGTGTTCCAGAACCGCCGCTGGGACAACGACTTCCTCACCCTCCGCCGCCTCCTCGCCGGCGGAGAACTCGGCGACATCCAGCGCTTCGAGTCCCGCTTCGAGCGCTGGCGCCCCCAGCTCAAGGGCGGCTGGCGCGAGTCGGGCGCCCCCGAGGAGATCGGCGGTCTGCTCTACGACCTCGGGAGCCACGTCGTCGACCAGGCGCTGGTGCTGTTCGGCCCGGCCGTACGGGTCTACGCGGAGACCGACCTGCGCCGCCCCGGCGCCGAGGCCGACGACGACACCTTCCTCGCCGTCACCCACGCGAACGGCGTCCGCTCCCACCTCTACGTCAGCGCCACCACCGCCCAGCTCGGTCCGCGCTTCCGCGTCCTGGGCTCACGGGCCGGCTACGTGAAGTACGGCCTCGACCCGCAGGAGGTCGCCCTGCGCGAGGGGCTGCGGCCCGGGCAGGACGCGCCCTGGGGCGAGGAACCCGAGCACCTCTGGGGGCAGCTGGGCTCCGGCGAGTCCCCGCTGACCGGCGGCGGGACCCCGGTGCGGACGGTGCCGGGCGACTATCCGGCGTACTACGCGGCGGTGGCCGCCGCCCTGCGCGGGGGCGGGCCGGCTCCGGTCACCGCGTACGAGGCCGCGCACTGCCTCGACGTACTGGAGGCGGCCCGCGTCTCGTCCCGGGACGGGGTGGTCGTGGAGATCCCCGCCGCACCGGCCGCTTCGTAGCGGCAGGCCCCCAGGGAGGTGCCGGGAAGGGAGACGGGACGACGGCGAGGGGCCGGCTCCGGCGGAGGCGCGGCGGCCCGCACGCGCGCGAAGGGGCGGAGCCGCCACCGGCGGCCCCGCCCCTTCCCTCGTGCTCGCGTTACGCGCTCTTGAACTCCTGGCGCTGCTGGCCCAGGCCCTCGATCTCCAGCTCCACGACGTCACCGGCCCGCAGGTACGGCTTCGGCTCCGGCTGGCCCATCGCCACGCCACCCGGCGTACCGGTGACGATGACGTCGCCCGGGTACAGGGTCATGAACTGGCTCAGGTACCGGACGACCTCGCCGACCGGGAAGATCTGGTCCGCGGTGTTGCCGTCCTGCTTGAGCTCACCGTTGACCCAGAGCTTCACGTCCAGGACCTGCGGGTCCGGGATCTCGTCGGCGGTGGCCAGCCACGGGCCGAGGGGGGTGAAGGTCTCGCAGTTCTTGCCCTTGTCCCACGTGCCGCCGCGCTCGATCTGGAACTCGCGCTCCGAGACGTCGTTGACCAGCACATACCCGCCGACGTGCGCGAGGCCCTCCTCGGCGGAGCCGAGGTAGCGGGCGGTGCTGCCGATGACGACGCCGAGCTCGGCCTCCCAGTCGGTCTTCACGCTGCCGCGCGGGATCAGCACCGTGTCGTCCGGGCCGACCACGGTGTCCGCGGCCTTCAGGAAGAGGATCGGCTCGGCCGGCGGCTCCGCGCCGATCTCGGCCGCGTGCCCGAAGTAGTTCAGCCCGATGCCCACGATCTTGCCGATACGGCCGACCGGCGACCCGATGCGCAGCCCTTCGGCGTCGAGTACCGGGAGCTCGCCCGCTTCGGCCGCTTCCCGTACCCGGGACAGCACGGAGTCGTCGGCGAGCAGGGCGCCGTCCACATCCGTGATCAGGCCGGACAGGTCACGCAGGGTCCCGTCCTGGTCGAGCAGCGCGGGGCGCTCCGACCCGACCGGTCCGACACGCAGCAGCTTCATGGGCATTCTCCCGTGGTCGAGGGTGGTCGGCCCATGGGCATGCCCCGGGCCGGCCGATGGGTTGCGGCCATCGGAGGATTGGTGAATCCTCCAAGAAGTCCGGACAATCCGCAAGACCCTGTTCACAGGCTGGAACGCGCAGCTCCGGCACCACCCGCCCGGCGCTGCAGCCAGGCGCGCTCCGCCACCGACCACGCCGTGGTGGTCAGCAGATAGAGCCCGGCGGCCAGCGGCACCACGGCAGCGGTGATCAGCGTGCCGAACGACAGCAGGGGCAGTACGCCGCCCAGCTTGCGCATGGCCGCCTGCTGCTCGGCGCTCAGCGCGGGCGGCGCCCCGGCCGTCCCCCGGCCCGCGGCCTTGCGGGCGGTACCCCGCCCGACGGTGGGGACGACGGCGGGTACGGGCGCGGGCACGGGCGCGGCCGCAGCGGCCCGCCGGCCCCGGACCGCGCTCCAGGCCGCCACGACGCCGATGGCCGCGAACAGCCCGAGGAACACCAGCCCCTGCGCCCCGAACAGGCCGCCTTCCCCGAGCACCTCGGTCCACCGCGCTCCGAGCGGCGCGCCGAACAGGCGGTGGCTCAGCAGCTCGTCCGCGGAGGAGAAGGCCCGGTACATCAGGAAGAACACCGGCAGCTGCAGCAGCACGGGCAGGCAGCCCGCCACCGGCGTCGCGCCGCGGAAGGCCGCGCGGCTCAGGGGGTGCAGCGCGAGCCGTACGAGCACGGTGAACAGCACGATCGCGGCAGCGGTCGCGGACTCGGCCAGCACCGGCTCCAGGAACCGGCCCAGCTCGACAACAAGATGGGTGAAAACGGACACGTGGGCCCTCCGAGGGGTCTCGTCGAACGTCGAAAGAGATGCATTTCGGCGTGACGACCCGCGAGGGGCGACAACAGTGATCAGTCAGTGCAGCAGAAGGCGAGGTGTACTGCGCGCCCCTACGCGGCCGTCAGGACGAGACGGCCGGGCGCCCTGGGCCGCGACCGGCCCGAGGCATCGGGATCGCGCTGCGGCAGGAAGGCCGTGCGCTGCTCGCGATCGCGGATGGCGGTGCGTATTCGGTGCGGCGGCACGGGCCGCACCAGCCGCGCGGCCGCGGCCAGGGCCTCGGTCCCCACGGAGACGGCGGCGACGGCGGCCGCGAGGGCGACCACCACGGCGCCCGGCCCGCTCTCCCCGGCGAACAGGCCGAGGGCTCCCCCGAGCAGGACCAGCGGCAGCAGCACGACCGCCCCGCCACCCAGGGCGCGCGAGAACAGCGACGAGAGCAGGGAGGAGAACAGCGAGCGACGCCGCTCACCACGTGCTGACCGAGCCATTCGGACCTCCCCCTTCCTCTCCCGCGCACCAAATCCCGTACGAGATGCGGGTCCTCGTGATCGAACTCGTCATCGATACTAACCGCGCCCACTGACAACGGACCCCCGGCACAGACGGTGGCCTAGGAGAGCAGCGTGCCCCAGACCACGAGACGGTACTTGGAGGTGTACTCGGGCGTGCAGGTGGTGAGCGTGATGTACGCGCCGGGCTCGCCGTACCCGTAGTCCGGCTTCACGACGCTCCGCGGCACGGGCGCGATGACCCCGGTGTCCCGCTCCGTCGTCTCGCTCAGGACCTTCCCCACCACGTAGGTGTACCGGCGCCCCTTCACGTCGACGATCAGCCGGTCCCCCTCCCGCAGCCGGTTGATGTAGCGGAACGGCTCCCCGTGGGTGTTGCGGTGCCCGGCCAGCGCGAAGTTCCCCCGCTCACCCGGCCGGGCGGTCCCGGGGTACTGGCCGGCGTAGCCCTTGTCGAGCACGCTGCGCTTGTCCACCCCCTGCGCCACGGGCACCGCCAGCCCGAGGCGCGGGATGCGCAGCACGGCGTAGGCCCGCTCCTGAACGGCGGCCGACGGGGACCCTCCGCCCGACGGCACGACGGAAGGACTGACAGGACGCGCATCGGAGGGGGAAGAACCGGAAACGGAAGAAGAAGGGGAAGGCGAAGGAGAATGGGAGGAAGAGGCGGAAGAGGCGGAGGAGGACGGCGAGGAATCCCCCCACTCACTCTCCAGGGCCTGGACCTGCTCCCGCGCGGCGGCCACGGCCTGCCGATTCGTCCACCACACCTGGTGCACCACCAGCAACGCCACCACCACACCCGCCGTGGTGATCACCTCGGCGCACGCCCACAGCACACCCGCGAGACCGGCCCGGCGCACCCGCCGGCCGCTCCCGTGCACCACCACAGGTATGCGATCTCGCACGGGCGGCACCTTAAGTCCTCCCCCGTCAACTGACCAGCAGCAGTACGGTGTAAACCATGCGCCCCGACACGCCTGCCGAGCACATCGCCGAAGCCGAGCGCCTCATCCGCACGGCGACCCGCTACCCCGAGGACCAGGAGCCCTTGCTCCTCCAGGCCGCGGCCCACCTCGAACTGGCCGACGAACGCGATCGGGCGAGCGCCCTCTACGACCGGCTGCTCTCGGCCTCCCCCGCCAACCCGTACCTGATCAAGGCCCTCCAGGCGGCGAACCTGTGGGAGTACGGCCACGAGCCGGAGGCCCGCGCCCTGATCTCGGGCATCCGTGCCGCCGCGCCCAGGGACCCGGCTCCGTGGGAGGTCATCGCGGAAACGCTGGAGACCCATGACGAGTTGGAGGCCGCCCACGACTGCTTCACCGAAGCCGCGAGCCTCCTCATCACCGAGGACGAGCCCCTCACGGCCGCCACCACCGCCCTGCTGACGGGCCGCCACCGGGTCCGCCGCCTCCTCGGACGGCCGCACGACGACTGGGACATGGTCGCGGACACCCGCCACATCGGCCCGATCCCGCTCGACGAACTCCACGACCCGAAGCGCATCTGGGCCCTGGGCTCCGACGACCCCTCCGAACTCCGCGCCGAGATCGCCCGCCTCCGCGCCGAACTGGGCGACCGCCGCGCCGCCCTCTCCCGCCCCTTCCCGGTGGCGATCCTCCACTGGCCCGCGCGCGAACTGGCCGAACTGCTCACCTCGTACCCGACCCTGGCCGCGGACTACCCCTCCCATGAGGCCCACCTGCGGGACATCGAAACCTCCCTCCGCGCC
Organism: Streptomyces sp. NPDC088762; assembly: GCF_044750905.1. Taxonomy (NCBI): domain Bacteria; kingdom Bacillati; phylum Actinomycetota; class Actinomycetes; order Kitasatosporales; family Streptomycetaceae; genus Streptomyces; species Streptomyces sp. NPDC088762. Next base: position 135,747 of record NZ_JBIVKT010000001.1, on the reverse strand, counting down.
CTGGCCGCCTCGGGCACCACGAACCTCGGCATCGTCACCGCGAGCGTCCCCTCGTACGAGGCTTTCGCCGCCTCGGAGAAGACCTCCCCGGCCTCCCCGTCCCTCCTGGCCGAATACGCCACCACCCTGGCGGCCCGAGGCAAAGCCACCCCTTGGCCCCCCACCCCCACGGCCCCGTGCTGGTGCACGTCGGGCAAGCCGTACAACGAGTGCCACGGAGCGCCTACCGCTTGATCAATCGATCATGCCCCAGGCGGCAGCGGTGCTCGTCCCGCCCCAACCACCACCGTTCTGCCACATCGCGGCGATCCCTTGGTCCTCGAGGTAGGCGGCGTATACGCCGATTTCCTCGGAGAACAGGCCCATGAGGTGGGGAGCAGCAAGCCGCTGCTCTCGATAGAGGAAGTAGCTGTACTCGCGAAGCTGTCCTACGGCTTCGCGTACAGCTGTGGCCGCGTCCCCCCGCCTGATGACTTTGACCTCTACGAGCCACTCCGGGGCACCCTCGCCCGTACCGTCACTCTGCCGGAGAATCAGATCCTTGGGATGGATGCGCAGGTTCGTCGGTGTGAAGTCGCGAGTCACGATGTACGCGCCGAAGTCTCTGATCAGCGTCTCGTGCTTCTGGCTCTTCACCTGCTGCTGGGCAGCGATGTTCGCCACATACCCGCTGCTATTGCGGGGCTTGAACCCAGCCAACGCCGTCGTCGCACGCCTCCCCACCCCCTGCCGGGAATCCGAAAGCTCTCGATCGTCTTGATCTTCATCCCTGGCAGCACGCCAAGCAGCGTCAGCGGCAGCAGCGCGCTGCAGAAGGCTTTCTGCCACTCGCAGGTCCTGCCGGAGCTGCCCCTCCGCCGGTAGGTCGCTCGTCTCGTAGCGGCGAGCCACGACGCTCGCCGCTTCATACGACTCGGGGCGTTCGCCACGACCAAACACCGGACGATGGTTCCACTGCTCGGCCAGGCTTGCCGGAAGCGCCCCGAACAGCCTCTCAGCATGCCGTTCAAGATGCGTGCGGAAAGCTTTCTGCTCTTTGAGCTTTTCTCTCAGCTCAGTGACCCCCTGCTGGAGGGTCAGCGTCACGGACTTGAGATCCGTACTGAAAATGTAGGCAAGGTACAGCCCCGCCTTCGGATCGGTATTGATCTCTGGGTCAAAGATCCCGATCCACGGCGCACTGGCCGCGGTTCCCTTACCGCCGAATCCGGCCACTTCCCAGCCCTCCCGCACCCCCAGGTCGGTACGGCTGGAGACTGCTCGAAGAACCTTCTGGCCAGGTACACCTGCACCCGTGCCGGCCTTCTGCTCGTAAGTCTGCGCTACCTCAAGAAGCAAATCCCGCATCGTCATGGACCGACGCTACGTAGAGATCAACACCTGTCCATACCTGCCGAGTATTTTTGGCCCATACCTGGCTCGATCTTGACAGCTCCCCTGCGCAGCACCCGCGCGCCCGGGCCTTGAGGCAGCCCGGGCCGGCCGATGCCCGCGAACGCGTTTCCCTTCGGCTAGAGCCTTCCTTCCAGCGGCAATGCGAGTTGGACGTGGCCACGGACCATGACGGTCGGTGGGGTGGGGCGGGAGGCGGAGAGGGTCAGGAGGGTGCGGAGGGCGGCCAGGACTTCGGTGGGGGTGTCGCGGATCATTGAGGGGGTTGCGCTGACCACCAGGATGCCGTGGGACTCCAGGCGGAGGCGGCGGCGGAGGGTGGCGTGCCAGGCGTCGCGCGTGTAGTGGTACTCCGCCGAGTCGATCTCCAGGGCGACGCCCTCGTCGGGCCAGTAGGCGTCGGGGCTGGCCAGGAAGGTGCCGTCCGGGGTGTGGAGGCGGGCGTTCCACAGGGGGGTCGGGAGGTCCGTCGCCGTGAGGGCGTCGCGGGCCCGGGCCTCGGCGATCGAGCGGATGCCGGCCAGCAGTTCCGCCGCGGCCGCGCGGATCGCGGGGCGGGCGAGGAGGCGGGAGGCGCGGAGTTCGGCGTGCAGGTCGTGCGGGTGGCACCAGCCGGCCTGGACGACGTGGGCCAGGGTCGAGCGGATGCGGTCGGGGTCCTCGGCGCGGGAGGCGAAGTCGGCCGCCGCCCGGACCGGGCGGGTGCTGGGGATGCCGGAGACGGTGATGGTGCGCGGCCAGCGGGAGGTCGGCAGGGGCCGGACCTCGGGGGTGCCGGCGAGGCGGCGCGGGGCGCGGATCAGGACGTCGGCGGGGGTGTCCGGGGCGTCGCGGATGCCGAGGAGGGCGAGGGCGGCGCCGCCGGTGAGGGCGGCGGTGTCGCCGGAGAGGGGGTCCACGGTGGGTTCGGCGGCGTACAGGACGGCGGACAGGGCGCGTTGGCGCCGGTCCGGGGGACCGGTCTGGAGGAGGTAGACCCGGGGCAGCAGGCGCTGCCAGGGGCCGCCGGGGCGGGTCCGGGAGGTGATCGTGCCGCCGGGGACGCCGGCGGTGGTGAGTTGGTGGCGCGTGGCCAGGTTGAGCTGACGGCGGGGGGCGCTGGACTGCTGCGCGGTGATCATCATGCGGCCGGTATGCCCGGCCTCACGGGGAAGACACCCCAGTCGGGGACCGTCTTCTGGTCCTCGCCGGCGGGACGCGTGGCCTTCGGAGGGAGGGCGCGGCGTCCGGTGCGGTGCGGTGCGGTGCGGTGCATCGGAAGGCGGAGAGCTGTGGGGCGTACGGGGCGTGCATGCGCGGTCCGGCCAAGCGGCGGGGTGCCGTGCCGGACGCCCAAGCTAGGCGAACCTTCCGCTGTTGTACCGGGGAGGGTCGTCACGATGGCGGCGGCCGCCCGGAGGGCGGGGCTGGTGGGGCTACCGCTGGGAGGTCGCTGACCGACGGCCACGCAGCGAGCGGGCGTACCAAGGCCCGTCCGGCCGCTACCGCTGGGAGGTCGTTGACCGACGGCGACGCGGGCGAGCGGGCGTACCAAGGCCCGTTCGGCAGGCGGGACTTCGTCGGCGCGGTCTAGCGGTTCGGGTGGTCGGGGGACAGGAAGACGATGACGCCCGTCTCCGTGCCGGGGCGGGCCGCGACCTCGTGCCAGCCCAGGCGGCGGTAGGTGGCGACGGTGTCGGTGGCGAGGCGGGAGGTCAGGAGCCAGGCGCGCCGGTCCGGGGCGTCGGCGGTGATCTCGGTGAGCAGGGTCCGGCCGGTTCCGCGGCCGCGCGCGTAGGGGCGTACGGCGAGTTCGTCGATCTCCAGTGCGCCGGTCAGGAGCTCCTTCACGCGCTTCGGCCCGAGTTGCGCGGCGACCTGCGCGTATGCCCGTTCCCTGGGGAAGGCGGCCGGTGTGATCCAGCCCGTGGCGAAGCCGTCGATCCCGGCCTCGGACTGGGCGAGGGCCGTACGGAATCCACGGCGCCGGGTGTCGGTCTGGAGGCGGGTCGCGAAGTGGCGAATGGTTTCTTCGTCCTCGTTCCACGGCGGGGCGGAGAAGACGTCGGCGTAGGCGTCGAGCAGTTCGTCCGCGAGGTCGAGGACGGCCTGTCCGTAGCAGATCACGATGTCCGGGCTCCTGATGTCGGGGTGGGGGTGGGGGGCGTGGGGGGATTTTCCTCTTTGGGTGGGGAGAGTGAATTTATGCGCTTCGGGTTCCCCACGGCGCACATCGCACGGATCCGGCGAGTGTGCGACAAATCCCCTCTCCGCCCTCCGTGTCGGGGTCGGCGCGCCCGCGTTGAGCAAGCGTGGAGAGACTGCTTCGGGCGGCCGGCCGGTGCGCCCTCGCCTTCGTTCTGGTCCTGGGTCTCGTGGCGCTGCTGCCGCGGGCGGTACGGGACGCGGTGCCGGATGGCGTGATCGGCGGAGCCGTGCTGGTGGTGGTGTGGGTGCTGGGCGCCCGCCGGGTCGCCGGGCGGCCGCGTTAGCCTCGTGGCACCAGAGGAGACAGGGAGTTGAACATGGCGCGGGTACCGAGTTCCGTGGTGGCGGCGGCCGGGCTGGTCGGCGGGTACGCCGTCGCCCGGTGGACGAAGAAGCGGCCCCTGGGCGGGGTCGTCCTGGGCGCCGCCGGGCTCGCGGCCGGGCGGGAGTGGCACCGGCAGGGCGGGGCGCCGGCGGCGGCCGGGCTCGGCGCGCTGTACCTCGCGGGCTTCGCGGGGGCGCATCCGCTGGCCAAGAAGGTCGGCGCGTGGCCGGCCGTCTTCGGGGCCGCGGGGGTCGTGGCTGCCGCGTCCTGGGCTGTCGCCGACCGCGGCTGACCGCGTCTGCGGGGGCTGCCGCCGGCGGTTTCGGTGGGGCCGGGGGTGTGCCGGGGTGTCCCCACCGGGCGGACCTCCGGTCGCGTTCGGCGCCCGAAGAGGTGCCCCGGCGCGCGACCGGCCCCGCCGGAACCGCCCTTCAACCGGGTGCGGCGCCGCCGCGTGCGCGGCCCCTGGCTGCGCCCGGGCTTCATGGGGCTCCGCCCCAGAGCCCGCGCCTCAAACGCCGGCGAGGCTGGATGTGCCCTCGCCGGGTGTACGGGTGCAGGCACAAGATCGGGGCTCCGCCCCGCACCCCGCGCCTCAAACGCCGGCGAGGCTGGTTTTACCCCCGCTCCGGATGCGCTGGCACGGGCACAAGAACGGGGCTCCGCCCCGGGCCCCGCGCCTCAAACGCCGGCGAGGCTGGATGTGTCCCCGTCGCCTGTACGGGTGCAGGCACACGATCGGGGCTCCGCCCCGGACCCGCGCCTCAAACGCCGGCGAGGCTGGATGTGGCCTGCGTCAGTCTTTAAGCCTTTGGGTGGCCTTTGGGTGCGACCGCAGCGCACAAGCGGGGAACACCCGGGGTGGAGTCTCCTCACCGGGCCAATGCGCCGCCAGTGTTCGGGCGTACCAACCGCCTGTCGGGCTGGCCGCCCGCCCGCCGGATGTGACCCCGACCCCGACCTTGGCCGCCGACCTCGCGGCCGCCGATTCGCGACCGCCGACCCCCCGACCCCGGCCGCCGACTTCACGGCCCCGACCCCCGACCCCGATAGCCGACACCGCCCCGCCCCCCGACCGCCGACACCCGACTGCCGCCGCCGGCCGCCGGCCGCCGGCGCTGGCCGCCGATCGCGTCCGGCCGCCCCGGCCCCCGGCCGGCTACGCCCCGAACGCGCGCGACACCGTGTAGATCAGCAGGCCCGCCAGGGCGCCGACCACCGTGCCGTTGATGCGGATGAACTGCAGGTCGCGGCCGATGTGGGCCTCGATCTTGCGGGAGGTGTGCTCGGCGTCCCAGCCCGCCACCGTGTCCGTGATCAGCGAGGTGATCTCGGCCCGGTAGGTGGTCACGACGTACACGACCGCGCCCTCGATCCAGCCCTCCACCTTCCGCTGGAGGCGCCCGTCCGTGGCGAGCCGCGCGCCCAGGGACAGCAGCGAGGAACGCACCCGCAGGCGCAGTTCGCTCTGCTCGTCCTCCGCCGCCGAGATGATCATCGCGCGGACCGCCGACCAGGCGGAGGCGATGACGTCCTGGACCTCGTCGCGCGCGAGTATGTCGGACTTGAGGCGTTCGACGCGGGCCCGGGTCTCCGTGTCCGACTGGAGGTCGGCCGCGAAGTCCGTCAGGAAGCGGTCGATCGCGCTGCGCGCCGGGTGCTCCGGCATGTCGCGCATCTCGGTGACGAAGCGCAGCAGTTCCTTGTACACGCGCTCGCCGACCCTGCGGTCCACGAACCTCGGGGTCCAGCCGGGGGCGCCGCCCTGGACGGCGTCCGAAATCGAGTCCCCGTGCGTGACCAGCCAGTCCGCCGCGCGGGCGCACACGAGGTCGACGGCCCGGTGGTGCCCGCCGTCCGCGACGACCCGCTCCAGCGTCTTGCCGATGCCCGGTGCGATCTCGGCCGTCTCGGCGCGCCGAGTGATGGCCTCGCCCACGACGGCCTGCACGTCGGAGTCGCGCAGTACGGTCAGCGCCCCGCGCAGCGCGGTGGCGAGCTCCGCGGTCACGCGGTCCGCGTGGGCCGGCTCGGCCAGCCAGGCGCCGAGGCGGCCGCCGATGCCGAGGGCGTGCAGGCGGGCCTTGACGACGTCGGAGGAGAGGAAGTTCTCCCCGACGAACTCCCCGAGGGAGATGCCGAGCTGGTCCTTCTTCGTCGGGATGATCGCGGTGTGCGGGATGGGCAGGCCGAGGGGGCGCTTGAAGAGCGCGGTGACGGCGAACCAGTCCGCGAGCGCGCCGACCATGCCGGCTTCGGCGGCGGCAGCGACGTAACCGGCCCAGTCGCCGGCGCCCCAGGCGTGCCGGGCGTACGTGGCCAGTACGTAGACCAGCGCGACCAGGACCAGCAGGCCGGTCGCGGTGGTCTTCATACGGCGAACGCCGCGGCGGCGCTCCTCGTCGGCGGCGCTGAACACGAACACTCCGCGGGCGGGCGCGGCCGGCGGCTCCGCCGGCGGGGCGGCTCCTCTGGTGCTGCTGCGGTTGCTCATGTGGTCCTGCCTTCCCCCGGGGGCGCCGGTTTTGTCTGCATAGCATCCGACTACTGGGAGGCGGGAGGAGTTCCCGGCACGCCGTTTCGCTCCCGCGGAAGGCAGCCCGCCGCTCCCGGAAAGGGCAGCCCACCGCTCCCGCGAAAGGCAGCCCCCGCTCCCCCAAGGGCAGCGGCGCCCGGCCTCCCGGGGCCGGCCCGCCCCGCCCTCCCCTGTGGCGCTACAGCTCCTTGCGCGGCGGCCCGCCGTCCACGGGGCGCACCGGCTGCTTGGGGTGCTTGACCTTGATCTCCACGCCGCCCCAGAAGGCGAAGCCCGTGACGACCACTCGCGGAGCGCCCGGCTCGGGCGGCCCCGGACTGTCGGACTGGTCGAAGGCCCCCATCAGGCCGAAGCCCCGTACGTCGACCTCCACGCCCGGCGGCACCGTGATCTGGATGCCGCCCATGATCGCGACGCAGTTGATCACCACCTCGCGCTGCGCGAAGTCCGCCTCGCGCAGGTCCAGCTCCCCGCCGCCCCAGAACGCCACCGCGTCGAAGCGGGCGGGCACCGTCCAGCGGCCCTTGCGCTGGAAGCCGGACATGACCGCGACCGCCGTCGCCGACGTGCCGGTACCACCGATCCGGGCCGGCCACCCCGAGCCGGCAGCCGGGGCGGAGGCGTACCCCGGCCCGGACACCGGCATCGGCATCGGCATCGGCATCGGCGCCGCCGGCAGGTCCTTGGTCAGCGGTTCCAGTTCCGCGTACGTGCGGGACGTGTACGCCGCCTCCAGCCGCTCCTCGAATTCCTCCATGTCGAGCCGGCCCTCGGCGACGGCGTCCCGCAGACGCTCCACCACCCGGTCCCGGTCGGCATCCGACGCCCTCAGCTCCGGCAACGGCTTCTCCGGCCGCTCGTCACTCATGCGCACCAGACTATGCAGGGCGGGCGGGGAGTTGTACGGGTCGACCCCTACTCCGTCCCCGGCTTCCCCCTGATTCATCCCCGGGATCCGCCTCGGCCCGGCCCCCGGGGTCCTGGGCCCGGCCCCGCCCCGCATCCCGGTCCCCGACCCCGGCCCCGCCCCCGCCTCAGCCCCGCCCCGCGTACATCCGCGCGATCACGTCCTCGATGTCCGGCTCCCGCACCGACAGGTCCACCAGCGGATACCGCGCCGCCACCTCCGCCACCAGCGGCGCCGCCGAGGCCCCCGCCGGGAACGCCAGCCACTGCCGCGGCCCGTCCACCTTCACCACCCGCGCGCCCGCCAGCTCGATCGGCGCCAGCTCCCGCTCCAGGTCCACCACCAGGGTCCGTTCCCCGTCCGCGACCGAGTGCAGCCCGTCCAGCGGCCCGTCGTACATCATCCGCCCGTGGTCGATCACCATCACCCGCTCACACAGCTGCTCGATGTCCTGCAGGTCGTGCGTGGTCAGCAGCACCGTCGTCCCGAGCTCCTCGTTCAGCTGCCGCAGGAACCCCCGTACCTTCGCCTTGCTCACCACGTCCAGCCCGATCGTCGGCTCGTCCAGGTAGAGCACGTCCGGATCGTGCAGCAGCGCCGCCGCGATGTCCCCCCGCATCCGCTGCCCCAGCGACAGCTGCCGCACCGGGACGTCGAGCAGCTCGCCCAGGTCCAGCCGGTCCACGCAGCGCTCCAGGTTTTCCCGGTACCGCGCCGCCGGGATCCGGTACATCCGCCGCATCAGCCCGTACGAGTCCTTCAGCGGAAGGTCCCACCACAGCGTCGTGCGCTGCCCGAAGACCACCCCGATCCGGTGCGCGAGCCGCATCCGCTCCCGCGCCGGGTCGATGCCCGCCACCCGCAGCCGGCCGCCGCTCGGCGTCAGGATGCCGGTCAGCATCTTGATCGTGGTCGACTTCCCGGCGCCGTTGGGCCCGATGTAGCCCACCATCTCCCCCCGCGCCACCTCGAAGCCGATCCCGTCCACCGCCCTGACCTGGCGTTTCTCCCTACGCCACAGCCCCACCCGGCGCCGTACGTGAAAGACCTTCTCGACCCCGTCCAACGAGATCAGTGCCTCGGCCGCCATCTGCACTCAGCTCCCCGTGCTTCGGTACGAACGGACTCCCGCGCGCCACGCCAGCGACGCGGGCAGGAACACCACGAAGGCGACCAGGGGGCTCGCGTACGCGACCCACTCCGGCAGCCCCAGCGGATCGGGCCGCCCCAGCACGTGCAGCGCCGGCAGCCAGTTGACGAAGGCCAGCGGAACCACGAAGGTCACCCCGCGCAGCAGGTCCTTCGCGAACACCGACGGCGGGTACTGGAGCATCGTGCAGCCGCCGTACGTGAAGGAGTTCTGCACCTCCGCCGCGTCCCCGGCCAGGAACTGGAACGCCGCCCCCGCCACCATCACCGCCCCGAAGATCCCCGCCCCCGCCGTGATCATCACGGGCACCAGCAGCACCTTGCCGGCGGTCCACTCCACGTCCAGCACCGACACCGCCCAGCCCAGCACCCCCAGCCCCTGCACGCACCGCCCCAGGCGGCGCAGCGCGAATCGGTCCGCCGCCACCTGCGCGAGCACCGGGACCGGCCGCACCAGCATCGTGTCGAGCGAGCCGTCGCGGATCCGCACGCCCACCCGGTGGGTGTTGCCGAGGAACAGGTCGGCCAGGCCCAGGGAGGCCGTGCAGGTCCCGTACAGCAGGGCGATCTCGGGCAGCGTGAACCCGCCCAGGACGTCCACGTGGGAGAACATGATGGCGATCGCGACGAAGTCGAGGAGGGTGATCGCCGCGTTCCCGAAGGCCGACAGCAGGAACGACGTCCGGTACGTCATCGTCGAGCGGATCCACATCGCCACGATCAGCCCGTAGCCGCGCAGCCCCTCCCGCGCACGGCTGCGCCGCGGCAGTTCCGGGACCGCCGTGGACGGCTCCCGCTCCAGTACCGCCTCAGCCACCCTGGACCACCACCTTCCGCGTCGCGGCCGACTGCAACAGCCGTCCCGCGCCCAGCAGTACGAGCGCCCACCCGGCCTGGAACACCAGCGCCTGCGCCGCGCCCCCGGCCCCCGCGTGCCTGCCCATCAGCACGTCCATCGGCACCTGCAGCATCGCCGCCCACGGCAGCGCCCGGACGAACTCGCCGAAGCCGCCCGGGAACACGGTCAGCGGCAGCAGCATCCCCGAGAAGAAGATCGAGACGACCGTGGCCACCATGTTGATCCCGGCCCCGTCCAACAGCCAGAAGGCCAGCAGCCCCAGCAGGTAGCGCACCGCGAAACTCACCACCAGCCCGAGCGTGACCGAGACCAGGAACAGCAGCCAGCGCACCGGATCGGCGGGCAGCGCCAGCCGGAACGCCAGCGCCCCGACCGCCAGCGGGACCACCCCGCGCCCCGCCAACTGGAAGGCCGCCCGCCCCAAGTCGGCCGCAAGCCACCACATCTGGAGGTCCGCCGGCCGGTACAGGTCGACGGCGATGTCCCCCGTACGGACACGCTCCTGGAGCTCCTCCTGGAACCCGCCCCCGATCAACGCCCCCGCGGCGAGCAGCGCCTGGCTCACCCATACGAAGGTCAGCGCCTGCGCCTGGTCGTAGCCGCCGAGCCCGGGCCGCTCGTCCCACAGCGCGATGTACGTGTACGCGAGGATGAACCCGAACACGGTGTTGGTGAACACCCCGGCCGCCGTCGCGATCCCGTAGGTGGCGTAGCGGCGGAACCCGCCCGCGGCGACGGCCAGGTAGAGCCCCGCCCTCTCACGCGCGCCCTGACGCACCGTATCCCTCCGTTTCCCACGTCGTTCCTACGTCGGCCAAAGCGCGCGAGCTTAGTGCGGAGGGGCGAGCCACGCGACCGATTTACCCCCGTCCGGCGCGTCATGACCGGTCATCGGGTAGACACCATGAGGTACAGAAGTGGATATTTCGCACGGCGTCGAGGAGTCCCGGAGATGAGCGACCAGTCACCACCCCCTGGCTGGACCCCTCGCGACCCCGACACCCCCGAAGAACACCAACCCCACCCGGTACAGCAGACCCACCACACACAGAGGCCGGGACACCCCGGCGCCAAGGCCCGCCGCAGGCGCACCGGCTGGCGCCGCGCCCTGCCCACCTGGCGCATGCTCCTGGGCGGCATCCTGCTCCTCGCCCTGCTGATCGGCGGCGCCCTCGTCGCCGGCTACCTGCTGGTCGACATCCCCCCGGCCAACGCCGCCGCCACCGCCCAGTCCAACGTCTACCTCTACTCCGACGGCTCCCAGATCGCCCGCGACGGCGAGGTCGACCGCGTCAACGTCCCGCTGTCCCAGATCCCCCGGACCGTCCAGGAAGCCGTACTGGCCGCCGAAGACCGGGACTTCTACTCCGAACGGGCCGTCGACCCCAAGGCGATGCTCCGCGCCGCCTGGAACACCGCGACCGGCAAGGGCACCCAGTCCGGATCCACCATCACCCAGCAGTACGTCAAGAACTACTACCTGGGCCAGGAACAGACGATCAAACGCAAGGTCAAGGAGTTCTTCATCGCGATCAAACTCGGTCGCGAGAAGTCCAAGCAATACATCCTCGAGGGCTACCTGAACACCAGCTACTTCGGCCGCAACGCCTACGGCATCCAGGCCGCCGCCCAGGCCTACTACGGCAAGGACGTCGGCCGGCTCACCACCGCCGAGGGCGCCTACCTCGCCACCCTCCTCAACTCCCCCAGCGCCTTCGACGTCGTCTCCCACCCCCAGAGCCGCGCCCGCGCCCTCGCCCGCTGGAACTACGTACTCGACGGCATGGTCAAGAAGGACTGGCTGCCCGCCACCGAACGCGCGACGACGCAATTCCCCGAACCGGGCAAGGTCCGCGCCGCAGCCGGACTGTCCGGGCAGCGCGGATACCTCGTCGAGGCCGTCAAGGACTACCTCGTCGAACGCGAGATCCTCGACGACAAAACCCTCGCCGAAGGCGGCTACCGCATCACCACCACCATCGACAGGCGCCGCCAGAACGCCTTCGTCGAAGCCGTCGACGACCAGATGGTCGGCAAACTCGACCCCGGAACGCGCAAGGCCGACCGCCTGGTGCGCGCCGGCGGAGTCTCCATCGACCCCGCCACCGGCAAGGTCGTCGCCCTGTACGGCGGCATCGACTACACCAAGCAGTACGTCAACAACGCGACCCGGCACGACTACCAGGTCGCCTCCACCTTCAAGCCGTTCGTCTTCGCGGCCGCCGTCCAGAACGACTCCCGCACCCAGGACGGCCGCCGCATCACCCCGAACACGATCTACAACGGCGACAACAGGCGCCGCGTCGTCGGCACCCGGATCCCCTACGCCCCCGAGAACGAGGGGCAGGTCTCCTACGGCAACATCACCGTCAACACCGCCACCGACCTCTCCGTGAACGCCGTCTTCGCCCAGATGGTCGTCGACGTCGGCACCACGAAGGTCAAACAGACCGCCGTCGACCTCGGCATCCCCGAGAACACCCCGAACTTCGACCCCGGCCCCGCCATGGCACTGGGCACCCTCCAGGCCAGCGTCCTCGACATGACCCAGGCCTACGCGACCCTCGCCGACCACGGCCGCCGCACCCCCTACACCTTCGTGGAGAAGATCACCAAGGGCGGCGATCCCATTGGCCTGCCCGACCGCACCCCCACCCAGGCCGTCAGCCGCGAGGCCGCCGACACCACCACCTCCATGCTGATCAGCGTCGTCGACAACGGCACCGGTACGGCCGCCCTCGCCGCCGGGCACCCGGCCGCCGGCAAGACCGGCACCGGCGAACTGGACCGCTCGGCGTGGTTCGCGGCCTACACCCCCGACCTGGTCACCGTGGTCGCGATGATGGGCCAGGACCCGGACACCGGAACCCTCCAGTCGCTCTACGGAGCCCTCGGCGACGCCCGGATCGGCGGGGGCGGCTACCCCGCCCGGATCTGGGCCCAGTACACGAAGACGGCCCTCGAGGGCACCGACCCCGTCGACTTCGACCTCGAACTCCAGCCGGGCGGGGCGCCGCTCCCCACCCTCCCGCCCGCCCCGTCCGAGCAGCCGACGGAGGAGGCGACACCGGAGGAGGAACCCCCGACCCGCCCGGGCCGTCCCAACCGGCCGAACCGGCCGGGGCGCCCGACACCCCCGGACGGCGGACAGGACAACGGCGGCCAGGACAACGGCGGCCAGAACCAAGGAGGCCAGACCAACGGCGGACAGACCCAGGGCGGACAGACCCAGGGCGGCCAGACCCAGGGCGGCCAGGACAACGGCGGCGCCACCGAGGGCACCCAGGGAGGCGCCGGCACGGGCACGGGCACCGAAGGCGGCACCACGGCGGGCAGGGGCTCCACCGGCGGCAGAGAGGGCCTGCGCCCGGCACCGCCCTCGGCATTCCTCGAGTAGTGAGTGTGAAGGTCAGTGACCAGAGGTCGCCTTCAGCCCCACCACGGCGACCAGCAGCAGACAGATGAAGAAGATCCGGGCGGCGGTGACGGGCTCACCCAGCACCGCCATGCCCAGCACGGCCGCACCGGCGGCACCGATGCCCACCCACACCCCGTACGCCGTACCGATGGGCAGCGACTTGGCGGCGTACGAGAGCAGCACCATGCTGGCGACGATCCCGGCACCCGTGAACACACTGGGCCACAGCCGGGTGAAGCCCTCCGTGAACTTCATGCCGATCGACCAGCCGACCTCGAGCAGACCGGCCACGATCAGAAGAACCCATGCCATGACGGCACCTCCGAGACGTCGAGCGATACGGGGTGCGTCGTCTTGTCGTACCCGGTACGGCGCGTCTCGTCGGGGTTCCCCACCACCGTAGCAAAGGGCATGCGAAAGGGCCGGTGACGTCCGCCACCGGCCCTTTCCCGCTCTCTCCACCGCCTCAGAGTCAGAGGTACAGCCCGGTGGAATCCTTCGCGCCCTCCAGCCGCTCCGCGGCCACGGCGTGCAGGTCCCGCTCGCGCATCAGCACGTACGTCGCCCCCCGCACCTCGACCTCGGCCCGGTCCTCCGGGTCGTACAGCACCCGGTCACCGGGTTCGACGGTGCGGACGTTCTGCCCGACCGCGACCACCTCGGCCCAGGCCAGCCGCTTGCCCACCGCGGCCGTCGCCGGAATGAGGATGCCGCCGCCGGAGCGGCGCTCGCCCTCCGGCAGGTCGGACTTCACGAGCACGCGGTCGTGCAGCATGCGGATGGGCAGCTTGTCGTGGGTGGTGTTCTCGCTCACGCCTTGAACCTACCTGAGGACGTCATCGGCGCTTGCGCCGCACCGACAGCACGACCAGCCCGATCACACCGGCGGCCAGCAGCGCCACCGGCACGATCCGCTCCACGCGCGGGGCCCCGTCCTCGTGGCGCAGTCCGTCGGACACGTCCGTCACGAGACGGTTCACCGCGACGAACGCGCGCCCGGCGGTGTGGTCGACCGTCGAGGCGACCCGTGCCTTCGCGTCCCCGATGATCGTCTTCGGGTGCATGCGCACACCGATCTCGTCGAGCGTCTCGGCGAGCTGCTCGCGGCGGCGGACGATGTCCGCCTCGATCTGTGCGGGGGTCCTGGCTTCCGGCACCGCGCTGCCTCCGTCGTCGTGGTCGTGGTCGTGCTCGTAAGTGAACAGGCTGTCAGCTTAGTCTCGTGGCATACCGATGCCCTCCCGAGGAGACTGTGGACATGAGTGAACGACTTCAGCCGGGCGACACCGCCCCCGCCTTCACCCTGCCGGACGCGGACGGCAACGAGGTCTCCCTCGCCGACCACAAGGGCCGCAAGGTCATCGTCTACTTCTACCCGGCGGCGCTGACGCCGGGCTGCACGAAGCAGGCCTGCGACTTCACGGACAACCTGGACGTCCTGGCCACGGCCGGCTACGACGTCATCGGCGTCTCCCCCGACAAGCCGGAGAAGCTCGCGAAGTTCCGCGAGCAGGAGCACCTGAAGGTCACTCTGGTCGGCGACCCGGAGAAGGAGACGCTGGCGGCGTACGGCGCCTTCGGCGAGAAGAAGCTGTACGGCAAGACGGTGACCGGGGTGATCCGCTCCACGGTGGTCGTCGACGAGGACGGCAAGGTCGAGCACGCCTTCTACAACGTCAAGGCCACCGGTCACGTAGCCAAGATCATCAAGGACCTGGGCATCTGACCCAGCCCCCCTCGGAGCGGCCCACACCCAACCGGTGCGGGCCGCTCCGTTTATCGGCCAAAACAGCCCGTAACCGTCCGACTATCGGTCCGTTACTCCGTACGAGAGCCGCACACGCGGCCGGGGACGGAGAGGGGTCGGTATGCCGATCAGCCCATACACCCAGGAACGCCTGGCGAAGGTGGCGAGTACGTCGCGCACTCTGACGGAGGCACTGGAGCAACTGGGAGTCGACCCGAAAAGCGGCTCGCGTGAGTACATACGCAGGCGGATGAACCAGCTCGGAGTGGACACCTCGCACTTCGAGCGCGACGGGAACCGCTGGACCCGCGCGATCCTGGAGGAGGCGGTCAGCGCCTCCAGCAACATGTACGAGGTCCTGCGGCGCCTGGGGCTCGACGCTGTAGGCGGGCACCACGCCCACATCAGCCGCCGGGTCCGCGTGCTGGGCATCGACACGTCGCACTTCACCGGTCCGTCCCGGACGAACCGCTCGCCTGACAGCAATCGACGGCGTACAGCGGACGAGATCCTCCGCAGGGACGACACGCGTCAGGCTAGACGCACCCCGAACACCATGCTCCGCCGCGCGCTGCTTGATCTCGGCGTTGAGGAGCGCTGTGCCGATTGCGGCACCACCACTGTGTGGATGGGTCAGCCCCTACCCTTGGAGGTCGATCACATCAACGGCGACTGGCGCGACAACCGCCGGGAAAACCTGCGGCTACTGTGCCCCAACTGCCACTCCACGACGGATTCGTACCGAGGCCGTGGCAAGGGGCGGCGATGAAAAACCAACGCCACGATCGACCCTCGCGAGAGGAACTGGCCCAGGCAATCGCCGAGTCGGCCAGCTTCGCAGGAACCCTCCGGATTCTGGGGTTCCCCGATCATGGCGGGCAGCGCGCCCACTTGCGCAGGTGGATCACGGAGGAGGGACACGACACGTCGCACTTCCTCGGCCAAGGGCATCAACGCGGCAAGGCCGGGACCAGGCCGCCCAAGGCGGCAGACGACGTCCTAGTCGACCGGAGCGGAACCCAGCGAACGGGCACTGAGCTCTTACGCCGTGCCCTTCGGGATATCGGAACCCCTGACCGCTGCGACCGGTGCGGCACCCCTCCTGAGTGGCGGGGGCGCCCCATGACGCTGGAGGTTGACCACATCAATGGCGACCGGAGCGACGACCGGCGAGAGAACCTGCGCCTGTTGTGCCCCAACTGCCATGCGGTCACCAGTACGTGGTGTCGTGGTGGACGACACAATCGGTAATGCCGTTTCCCTTGTACGGCGCGGTGCGCAGTAGAGTGTCCAGTGCTCGCGCCCGTACGCGACCTGGTTAGCGGTGGTCTTTAGGTGGCCACGTATGTCGGTTCGAATCCGACCGGGCGTACCAAACGAGGCCGGGTCCCTGATCGGGGGACCCGGTCTCGCCGTTTCAGCCCAGGAGGGCGCGGACGAAGGGGACCAGGGCGCGGAAGGCCTGGCCTCGGTGGGAGATGGCGTTCTTCTCCGCCGGGGTGAGTTCCGCGCAGGTGCGGGTGTCGTTCAGGGGCTGGAGGATCGGGTCGTAGCCGAAGCCGCCCGTGCCCGACGGGGTGTGGCGGAGGGTGCCCAGGAGGCGGCCCTCGACGACGCGTTCGGTGCCGTCCGGGAGGGCCAGGGCCGCCGCGCACGCGAAGTGGGCTCCGCGGTGTTCGTCCGCGATGTCCGACAGCTGGGCCAGGAGCAGGTCCAGGTTGGCCTTGTCGTCGCCGTGGCGGCCGGCCCAGCGGGCGGAGAAGATGCCGGGGGCGCCGTTCAGGACGTCGACGCAGAGGCCGGAGTCGTCGGCGACCGCCGGGAGGCCGGTGGCCCGGGCGAGGGCGTGGGCCTTGAGGAGGGCGTTCTCGGCGAAGGAGATGCCGGTTTCCTTGACGTCCGGGATCTCCGGGTACGCGTCCGCGCCGACCAGCTCGTGCGGCAGGCCGGCGTCGGAAAGGATGGCGCGCAGTTCGGAGACCTTGCCCGCGTTGCGGGTGGCCAGGATCAGGCGGGCGGGCGGGTTCTCGGGCGTCGAGGTCATGCCCTCATTATCCCGGGGTGCAGACCTTGGAGATCTCGCTCGCGGCGTCCGCGACCGGCTTGATGTCCGGGGTCGGGTTGCCCTGTTCGATGGCGGTACGGACGTTCTTGACGGCCGTGTTCATCGAGTTGATGGCCTTGCCCAGGTCGGCGTTGTCCGTCTGGTCGCCGATCTTCTTGAGGTTCGTCTCGATCTGGTTGAGCGCGTTCTGGGCGTCCTGCGGGCTGTTGCCGGCCTGGGAGACGGCCTGCTGGAGGTCGTTGGCGCCGTCGGTTATGGCGACCGCCGTGTTGGCGCAGTCCATCGCCGTGGAGATCGCGTCACAGGCCGTCAGGGCCGGCAGGGTCAGTACGGCGGCAGCGGCCACCGCCGCGATGCGGAGCTTCATTCGGTTCTCCCCCGGGGGTGCTCGGATACGTGGACGGGCGCACGGCTGTGACACCGTGCGCCCGTATCTTCGTAGACGCGGGGGCTAGAGCTCCAGTTCCAGCGCGCTCAGCTGAAGGGCTTCCAGGTCCGCGCAGCCGCCGGCGGCGAGGTCGAGGAGGGCGTTGAGCTCCTTGCGGTCGAAGGGCTCGCCCTCGGCGGTGCCCTGGACCTCGACGAAGCGGCCGTCGCCGGTGCAGACCACGTTCATGTCGGTCTCGGCGCGCACGTCCTCCTCGTAGCAGAGGTCGAGGAGCGGGACGCCGTCGACGATGCCGACGCTGACGGCGGCGACGGTGCCGGTGAGCGGCTTGCGGCCGGCCTTGATGAGCTTCTTCTTCTGGCCCCAGGCGACGGCGTCGGCGAGGGCGACGTAGGCGCCGGTGATGGCGGCGGTGCGGGTGCCGCCGTCGGCCTGGAGGACGTCGCAGTCCAGGACGATGGTGTTCTCGCCGAGGGCCTTGTAGTCGATGACGGCGCGCAGCGAGCGGCCGATGAGGCGGGAGATCTCGTGGGTGCGGCCGCCGATCTTGCCGCGGACGGATTCGCGGTCGCCGCGGGTGTTGGTGGAGCGGGGCAGCATCGAGTACTCGGAGGTGACCCAGCCTTCGCCGCTGCCCTTGCGCCAGCGCGGGACGCCTTCGGTGAAGGAGGCGGTGCAGAAGACCTTGGTGTCTCCGAAGGAGATGAGGACGGAGCCCTCGGCGTGCTTGCTCCATCCGCGTTCGATGGTGACCGGGCGGAGCTGTTCGGGCGTACGGCCGTCGATGCGAGACATGCTCCCGAGCCTAGCCGTTGTGGTGGTACGCGAGGACCCCGTCCGGGTGGGTCCGGTACGGGGTCCGCGGCGGGCTGGTGGGCCCGGGTGGGCTCATGGGCCCGGGTGGGCTGGTAAGCCCAGGTGGGCTTGGGGGCCCTGGTTACATCATGTCTTCGATGTCGGCGGCGATCGGGTCGGCGTCGGTGCCGATGACGACCTGGATCGCGGTGCCCATCTTGACGACGCCGTGGGCGCCGGCGGCCTTCAGTGCGGCTTCGTCGACCTTGCTCGGGTCGATGACCTCGGTGCGCAGGCGGGTGATGCAGCCCTCGACCTCTTCGATGTTCTCGATGCCGCCGAGCCCGGCGACGATCTTCTCAGCCTTGGTGGCCATGTGTTTCTCCCTGCGTTTTACGAAGAACGGGTCTCGGCGGCCAGGTTCGCGGTGTCCCACCTGTGCGCTCCGCTTCGTCACGTTAACGCACGGTTGGCCCATCTACACGAGCACATGACCGGTATCTGCCGAAGGATGACGATCAGCAGAAGCAGCCTGCCCACGACTGGTCTACACCAGTGTGCCGCACGTGCCGCGGCTGCCAAAAACGGGCCGGTCAGGGAGGACGCCGATGAGCGCGAACAGCGCCGCAGCAGCGCCGGAGCAGAAGCGGTGGAACGGTGCGTTCCAGGGGCTGCAGAAGATGGGGCGGAGTCTTCAGCTTCCGATCGCCGTCCTGCCCGCGGCAGGGATCCTCAACCGGCTCGGGCAGGACGACGTCTTCGGTAAGGACGGCCTGAACTGGACGGACGTCGCCAGGGTCATGAAGGGCGCGGGCGAAGCGCTGCTGAACGCCGACCTGGGCCTGCCGCTCCTCTTCTGCATCGGCGTCGCGATCGGGATGGCCAAGAAGGCCGACGGTTCGACGGCGCTGGCGGCGGTCGCGGGCTTTCTGGTCTACCGGGGGGTGCTGCACGCGTTCCCGGACGAGTGTCCGGCCGGGACGAAGACCCTCGCGGGGGGCTGCCTGGGACAGGGTGACACCTTCAACGGGTTCACGTACCAGAACCCCGGGGTCTTCGGCGGCATCATCATGGGGCTGCTGGCGGCCTGGTTCTGGCAGCGGTACCACCGGGTGAAGCTGGTCGACTGGCTCGGCTTCTTCAACGGCCGGCGGCTGGTGCCGATCATCATGTCCTTCGTCGCGATCGCGTTCGCCGTCCTGTGTCTGTGGATCTGGCCGCCGGTCGGTGATGCGCTGGAGAGCCTGTCCGACTGGCTGACCGACCTGGGCTCGTGGGGTGCGGGCATCTTCGGGGTGGCGAACCGGGCGCTGCTGGTGATCGGCCTGCACCAGTTCCTGAACGTGCCGCTCTTCTATCAGCTCGGCTCGTACACCACGCCGCAGGGGGAGACGTACCACGGCGACGTCAACATGTTCCTGCACGGTGACCCGGACGCCGGCCTGTTCCTGTCCGGCTTCTTCCCGATCATGATGTTCGCGCTTCCGGCGGCGGCGCTGGCGATCACGCACTGCGCGAAGCCGCAGCGGCGGAAGGAGATCGGGGGCCTGATGCTGTCGGTCGGCCTGACGTCCTTCGTCACCGGGATCACCGAGCCGCTGGAGTACTCGTTCCTCTTTCTGGCGCCGGCCCTGTACGCGGTCCACGCGGTGTTGACGGGGGTGTCGATGGCGGTGACGTGGGCCCTGGGTGTGCACGACGGATTCACCTTCTCGGCGGGTCTGATCGATTACGTCATCAACTGGAAGCTGGCGACGAAGCCGTGGCTGATCATCCCGATCGGGCTGTGCTTCGCGCTCGTCTACTACGTGATCTTCCGGTTCGCGATCACGAAGTTCGACATCCCGACGCCGGGGCGGGAGTCGGATGAGGAGATCGCGGCGATGCAGGCGGAGAACGTGAAGGCGTAGGAGTGGTCGGGCCTTGCGGCCCGGGCCTCAGGGGCCCCCGGATCCTTCGATCCGAGGGCCCTTCGCCATGTGGTTTAGACCATAGGAAATCGAAGGTTCCTTATCTAACCCCGACCGTGCTACAACTGGTCTACACCACCGAATGGTGTAGACCATGCGCATGCGGAGCAGCCGTGGTCTCCCTTTCTGAGACGCCGCCGCCGTCCCCTTCTTCTTTCCCTGGCGGTGCCTTGCCCAATGGAGGAAGTTGATGAGTACGGCTACCGCCGCGCCCGCCAAGAAGTGGGGCGCCGGCCTGATGCAGGGCCTGCAGAAGATCGGCCGCAGCCTTCAGCTGCCGATCGCGGTCCTTCCCGCCGCCGGCATCCTGCTGCGCCTCGGCCAGCCGGACGTGTTCGGCAAGGACGGTCTGGGCTGGACCAAGGTCGCCTCGGTGTTCGCCACCGCCGGTGACGCGGTCTTCGCCAACCTTCCGCTGCTCTTCTGCATCGGTGTCGCCATCGGCTTCGCCAAGAAGGCCGACGGCTCGACCGCCCTGGCGGCGATGGTCGGCTTCCTCGTCTACAAGAACGTACTGACCGCGTTCCCCGTGACCGAGGCCGTCGTCAACACCACCGAGAACAAGGGTGTCGACGTCGCCGCGACGTACAACAACCCGGGCGTCCTCGGCGGCATCATCATGGGTCTGCTGGCCGCCGTGCTGTGGCAGCGCTTCCACCGCACCAAGCTGGTCGACTGGCTTGGCTTCTTCAACGGCCGCCGCCTGGTCCCGATGATCATGGCCTTCGTCGGCGTCATCGTCGGTGTCTTCTTCGGCCTGGTCTGGGAGCCGATCGGCGGGGTCATCTCCGACTTCGGCGAGTGGATGACCGGCCTGGGCGCCGGCGGCGCGGGTCTGTTCGGCCTCATCAACCGCGGCCTGATCCCGATCGGCATGCACCAGTTCGTCAACACCGTCGCCTGGTTCCAGATCGGTGACTTCAACAACGCCGCGGGCGAGGTCGTCCACGGTGACCTGAACCGCTTCTTCGCGGGCGACCCGAACGCCGGTCTGTTCATGACCGGCTTCTACCCGATCATGATGTTCGGTCTGCCGGCCGCCGCCCTGGCCATCGCACACTGCGCCCGTCCCGAGCGCCGCAAGGTGGTCACGGGCATGATGGTCTCGCTCGCGCTGACCTCGTTCGTCACCGGTGTGACCGAGCCGATCGAGTTCTCCTTCATGTTCATCGCCCCGCTGCTGTACGCGATCCACGCCGTCCTGACCGCGCTGTCCATGGCGATCACCTGGGCGCTGGGCATCCACGGCGGCTTCACCTTCTCGGCCGGTCTGATCGACATGGGCCTGAGCTGGAGCAAGTCGACCCAGCCGTGGATGCTGATCCCGGTCGGCCTGGCCTTCGGCCTGGTCTACTACGTGGTCTTCCGCTTCGCGATCGTCAAGTTCAACCTTCCGACGCCGGGCCGCGAGTCCGACGAGGAGCTCGCCGAGATGGCGAAGGCCGAGGCCAAGTAGGCAGCCCCGCTCCACCACGATGCCCCGCTCTCCCGGAAGGGAGGGCGGGGCATCGTCGTACGTCCGGCGCCTCAGACCTCGTAGACGGCGCCCGAGTACGCCAGGTCGACGCGGCCGTCGTAGACCGCGCGGGCGTCGGCGAGGTTCTGCTCGGCGTCCGTCCACGGCGGGATGTGGGTGAGGACGAGCCGGCCGACCCGGCCGCCCCGGGCGTACTCGCCGGCCTCGCGGCCGTTGAGGTGGAGGTCGGGGATGTCCTCCTTGCCGTGCGTGAAGGAGGCCTCGCACAGGAAGAGGTCGGTGTCCTGGGCGAGCAGGCCCAGCTCGGGGCAGGCCCCGGTGTCCCCGGAGTACGTGAGCGAGCGGCCGCCGTGCTCGATGCGGATGCCGTACGCCTCGACCGGGTGGCTGACCCGCTCGGCGCGGATCTGGAAGGGGCCGATCTCGAAGTTGCCCGGCTTGAGCGTACGGAAGTCGAAGACCTCGCTCATCGAGCGCTCGTCGGGCACGTCGTCGTAGGCGGCGGACAGGCGCCTTTCGGTGCCCTCGGGCCCGAAGACCGGGATGGTGCCGCAGCGGCCGCCCTCGTGCCGGTAGAAGCGGGCGACGAAGTAGGCGCACATGTCGATGCAGTGATCGGCGTGCAGATGGCTCAGGAAGATCGCGTCGAGGTCGTAGAGGCCGATGTGGCGCTGCAGCTCGCCGAGGGCGCCGTTGCCCATGTCGAGGAGCAGCCGGAAGCCGTCGGCCTCGACGAGGTAGCTCGAACAGGCCGATTCCGCGGACGGGAACGACCCCGAACAGCCGACGACGGTGAGCTTCATGGAGCGTGAACCTCCGTGGACGGTCCGTGGACGGAATGCGGGCCGTGCGTGGGTCGAGCGTAAGGCGCGAAACGGCCGGTCGCTCCTCCGCGGCGGGCCGTTGTGGGGGGAATCACCTGTGCTGTCACCCGAGGGAGCGATGGTGGGTACGGACGTTGCCCCACGTTGCCATGCCGGGGCCTTCCCGCGCGGCTACGGTCGAAGCATGGACACGTCCTGGTGGCCGGCGGTGGCCGCGGTCGTGGCCGTGGCGCTGGTGGTGCTGGTCGCCGGGGCGCGGCCGGGGCCGCCGCGCCGGGCGCCGCCCGCGCCGGAGCCGCCGCCCGGGCACGGGACCGGGCCGCCGCCGCGGCCCCGGCCGGGTGAGATGTGGTCTCTGGTGGACGGGCGGATGTGCCTGGTCCTGGCGCTGGGGCCGGTACGGGTGCGGCGGGCGCGGGTCGCGTGGATCACCGGCAAGTACGACGACCGGCGGGCCGGGGTGATCCCGCTGCCGCCGGGGACGGTGGGCGCGCAGCACGGCCGGGCCGGTTTCCTGGAGGCGGACCGGCCGGTGGAGGTGTCGCTGTGGGAGTTCCGTACGCGGATGGGCGTGCTGGATCCGGCGGTGTGGGACGAGGTCAGGGGACTGGGAGGTGGCGGGTGAAGAAGGCGATCCGGATGCGGAGGGTGTACGAGGCGCCCGAGCCGGAGGCGGACGGCGTGCGCGTGCTGGTGGACCGGCTGTGGCCGCGGGGTCTGTCGAAGGAGGCGGCGGGGGTGGACGAGTGGCCGAAGGCGGTGACGCCGTCCGGGGAGCTGCGCAAGTGGTTCCACGACGGAGGGTCGGCCGGGGAGTTCCGCAAGCGGTACGAGGCGGAGCTGGCGGAGCCGGAAGCGGTGGCGGAGCTGGACCGCCTGCGCGCGCTGGTCGCGGCGGGCCCGGTCACCCTGCTGACCGCGGTCAAGGAGCCGGAGTCGAGCCATGCGGCGATCCTCGCGGAGCTGCTGGGCGCACGGTCCGGGCGGTCCTGACACGCTGCGGGCCGCGGGGCCCTGACACGCTGCGGGCCGGCCGGGGCTCTGACGCCTGCGGGCCGGGGCCCTGGCACGCTGCGGGCCGGGGCCTGCGCTCGGCGTCCCGGCCCGCAGCGGGGCTCGAGGGTCGGAGGTGCTCAGATGACGCTGGGGCTGCGGTCGGTGCACAGGGCCCAGATCACGAACACGCCGATGGCGATCGAGATGAAGGACCAGATCGGCTGGTAGGGCAGCCACAGGAAGTGCAGGATGATCATCAGGCCGGTCAGGGCGATGCCGAGGGCCCGGCCCCATGTCGTGCCCTTGAGGATCGCGAGGCCGATGACCAGGACGACGATGCCGACGATGAGGTGGATCCAGCCCCAGGCGGTCACGTCGAACTTGAACGTGTAGTTGCGGACCCGGAAGAGGACGTCGTCCTTGGCGAGGGCGGCGATGCCTTCGAAGATCGCGAACACGCCGTTGATCATCATCAGGACGGCGGCGAACATCGTGCCGCCCGCCGCCCAGCCGGCCGCACCCTCCGAGGGAGGCGGGGTACGGGGATTCCCGGGAGCTGCGGGGTTGGGAGCGGTGGTCATCGAGGCACCAGCCTCTCTGTGGGGGGGTCGGGCACGTTTCAGCCTCGACCCGTACCGCCGTCCCGGCGACTCATGCGGGCCATTCGGGTGATTTCACGCCGAAACGCGGCGACCCGCCTTCCCCTGTGGGGGGAGGCGGGTCGCGGGCTCCGCGTAAGGGAGGGGCACACCGCTACGGCACACCGGGCGCTACGCCCAGAGCTGGCCCTGGAGGACCTCGATGGCCTCTTCCGTGGTGGCCGCGGTGTAGACGCCGGTGGAGAGGTACTTCCAGCCTCCGTCGGCGACCACGAAGACGATGTCCGCGCTCTCGCCCGCCGCCACCGCCTTGCGGCCGACGCCGATCGCCGCGTGCAGGGCGGCCCCGGTGGAGACGCCCGCGAAGATGCCCTCCAGCTGGAGGAGTTCGCGGGTGCGGGTGACCGCGTCGGCCGAACCGACCGAGAAGCGGGTGGTGAGGACGGACGCGTCGTACAGCTCCGGGACGAAGCCCTCGTCGAGGTTGCGCAGGCCGTAGACGAGGTCGTCGTAGCGCGGTTCCGCGGCGACGATCTTCACGCCCGGCACGTGCTCGCGCAGGTAGCGGCCGACGCCCATCAGGGTGCCGGTCGTGCCCAGGCCCGCCACGAAGTGGGTGATCGAGGGGAGGTCCGCGAGGATCTCCGGGCCCGTGGTGGCGTAGTGGGCGCCCGCGTTGTCCGGGTTGCCGTACTGGTAGAGCATCACCCAGTCCGGGTGCTCGGCCGCCAGTTCCTTCGCCACGCGGACGGCCGTGTTGGAGCCGCCCGCCGCCGGCGACGAGATGATCTCGGCTCCCCACATGGCCAGGAGGTCGCGCCGCTCCTGGGAGGTGTTCTCCGGCATCACGCACACGATGCGGTAGCCCTTGAGCTTGGCCGCCATCGCCAGCGAGATGCCGGTGTTGCCCGACGTCGGCTCGAGGATGGTGCAGCCGGGGTACAGCCGGCCGTCCTTCTCCGCCTGCTCGACCATGTGGAGCGCGGGGCGGTCCTTGATCGAGCCGGTCGGGTTGCGGTCCTCCAGCTTCGCCCAGATGCGGACGTCGTCCGAGGGCGACAGCCGGGGCAGGCGTACCAGCGGCGTGTTGCCGACCGCCGCCAGCGGGGAGTCGTAGCGCATTACTTCGATCCGCCGGCCACGGCAGGAAGGATGGTGACGTTGTCGCCGTCCTTGACCCCGGTGGAGATGCCTTCCAGGAAGCGGACGTCCTCGTCGTTGAGGTAGACGTTCACGAAGCGGCGCAGCTGGCCGCCGTCGACGATGCGCTCCTGGATGCCCTTGTGACGGGTCTCCAGGTCCGCGAAGAGTTCGGCGAGCGTGGTGCCCGAGCCGTTCACGGCCTTCGCGCCGTCGGTGTAGGTGCGGAGGATGGTGGGGATGCGGACCTCGATGGCCATGGCTGGGCTCCAGTCGTCAGGGCGTGGGCAGGTGCTTGAGCAGGGTGCGTGAAACGTGGAAGGCGCGCGGTGCGTCCGGCCCCCCGCGCAAGGGGGCTCTGTGCTCAGACGGCAGGACAGATGGCGCTGGCGAGGCGGCACAGGTCGACGTGCAGCCGCGCCACGAGCAGCAGCCTGCCGGGCGTCTCGATGCTCACGTCGTGGGAAACCATGCGGTCATGTTAACGATTCCCGGTCACCGGTTTGGAGTGTGATCCCGCATCGTGGACGTCCACCGCTCACATCGTGGTCAGTAGGCGTCTACGACCTGCACTTCTTCCTCGGTGATCACGCCGTCGACGATGCGGTACGAGCGGAACTGGAACTCTCCGAGGCCGTCCTTGTCCGCCGTGGAGACCAGGACGTAGTGCGCGCCGGGCTCGTTCGCGTACGTGACGTCCGTGCGCGAGGGGTAGGCCTCGGTGGCGGTGTGCGAGTGGTAGACGATCACGGGGTCCTCGTCCCGGTCGTCGAGCTCGCGGTAGAGCTTCAGCAGGTCCTTGGAGTCGAACTCGTAGAACGTGGGCGAGCGGGCCGCGTTGAGCATCGGGATGAACCGCTCGGGGCGGTCGGTGCCCGCCGGGCCGGCCACGACGCCGCACGCCTCGTCGGGGTGGTCCTGGCGGGCGTGCTCCACGATCTGGTCGTACAGGGCCTGGGTGAGGGTCAGCATGAGCCAAAGGATAAGCAGACGGGCCCTGCCGTACCGAGGAGTGGTACAGCAGGGCCCGAATGGTGGACAGGCGCCCTGAACGGAGCGGGTTACGAGGCCTTGGTGAAGGCGGCGCCGCTCGGGTTGCGGGACTTCAGGACCAGGTAGGACAGGCCCAGGACCAGGCCCCACAGCGGGGCGCAGTACAGCGAGACGCGGGCGTCCTTGTCGATGCCCATCATCACGATGACCATGCCGATGAAGAGCAGGGCGAACCAGCTCGTCCACGGGGCTCCGGGCGCCCGGAAGGGGGAGGCGGGCAGCTCGCCGCGGTCGGACTTGGCGCGGTAGCGGATCTGGCAGACCAGGATCATGATCCAGGCCCACATGCCCGAGATGGTGGCGAAGGAGACGACGTAGTCGAAGGCCTTGCCCGGGGCGACGTAGTTGATCCAGACGCCCACCAGCATCAGCGCGGCGGAGAAGGTGGTGCCGACGAGCGGGGTGCCGCTCTTGGTGAGCCTGGTGAAGAACTTCGGGCCCTGGCCGTTGAGGGCGAGGTCGCGCAGCATGCGGCCGGTGGAGTACATGCCCGAGTTGCAGGAGGACAGGGCGGCGGTCAGCACGACGAAGTTGACGATCGCGGCGCCGACGCCGAGGCCCATGCGCTCGAAGGCGGCGACGAAGGGCGAGACTCCGGGCTGGAAGTGCGTCCAGGGGACGACCGACAGGATCATGATGAGGGCGCCGACGTAGAAGACGGCGATGCGCCACGGCACGGTGTTGATGGCCTTGGGCAGGGTCTTCTCGGGGTCCTTGGACTCGCCGGCGGTGACGCCGACCAGCTCGACCGCGAGGAAGGCGAACATCACGATCTGCAGGGTCATCAGCGTGCCGCCGATGCCCTTGGGGAAGAAGCCGCCGTCGTTCCACAGGTTGGTGACGGTCGCGGTGTCGGCGGCGTCGGAGAACCCGATGGTGAGGATGCCGGCGCAGATCAGGATCATGCCGACGATGGCGGTGACCTTGACCATGGAGAACCAGAACTCCAGCTCACCGAAGAGCTTCACGGAGATCAGGTTGGCGGCGTAGAGGATGACCGTGAAGATCAGCGCATAGGCCCATTGCGGGAAGCTGTCGTGGGTCCAGTACGCCATGTACTGCGCGGCCGCGGTGACCTCGGTGATGCCGGTGACCACCCAGAAGAGCCAGTATGTCCAGCCGGTGACGTATCCCCAGAACGGGCCCAGGAACTCGCGGGCGTAGTCCGAGAAGGAGCCGGAGACGGGGCGGTACATGAGCAGCTCGCCCAGGGCCCGCATGATGAAGAAGATGACCAGGCCCGCGAGGGCGTAGGCCAGGATCAGGCTGGGACCGGCCTTGGAGATCGCCTTGCCGGCGCCCAGGAACAGGCCGGTGCCGATGGCTCCGCCGATCGCGATCATCTGGATCTGGCGGGCGCCGAGCGCGCGGTGGTAACCCTCGCCGCCTTCGCCCTGCGCGCCCGCGCCGGGCGTCTCGTCGTGCTGCTCGACCTGCACAGAGGTCATGTCTTGGTGCGCCTTTCTCCACGCCGACCCGCGCCTTTGGTTGGCTGCGGATCGGGTCCTCGATCCCCCCGGATACGGATGGAGTTGCACCCGGCGGTCAGCCGGTTCAAGCAGGCCGCGGGACATGGGTGGCGTCCCGTCGGCGGTCGTGAAGATTTATCACGGGCATACGGGTCGCCGGGGCGCGGAAATGTGACGCAGGACACGGGAAATCCGGGACATAGGTGCCGAAACAGATCAGACCACCGCATGGCGGTGATCTGATCGTTATCCGGATTTGAGCGTCCGCTGAGCGAACGCGGCGCGCCCTTGAGGATCCTCAGAGGGTCTCGATGAGGGACTCCTGGAGGCCGCCGAGCCAGAGGTAGGCCATCACCATCGGCTTGCGCGGGTCGTCGTCCGGCAGCCGGAAGAGCATCGCGCTCTCCTCGTCCTCGGTGATGTCGAGGCGGGCCGCGATCGTCAGGCGCAGGTCGTTGAGCGCGCCGAGCCAGCGCAGCGGCAGCTCCCCCGTCAGCTCCAGGACCGCCGCCCCGTCGCCGGCCGGGGTGAGCCCGTCCAGGCTGCGTACGACGGCCAGCGCGTCCTCCCGCTTGCGGGTGCGCAGGTCGTTCTCGGTGAAGCGGCGGAACTCCGCGGACCGGGCGGTCAGCTCGGCCGGGTCCACGCCCTCGTCGCCCAGGCCGTCGGGGGACCCGTAGGCGTCGGGGAAGAGCCGGGCCAGCGCGGGGTCGGACGGGGGCTCGGTCGGGCCGTCGGAGGCGAACAGCACGGCGAGCGGGTCGGCGTCCTCGGCGGGCTCCGGCTCGCCCGGCCCGATCAGCTCCAGCAGCTGGACGGCCAGCGAGCGCAGGATGGAGATCTCGATCTCGTCGAGCGCGATGGCGGCGCCGCCGCCCTTGAGGGCTTCGAACATCCCGGCGGAGCGCCCCATCAGACGCGGTCCTGGGAGAGGGTCGCCCACAGGCCGTAGCCGTGCATGGCCTGCACGTCGCGCTCCATTTCCTCGCGGGTGCCGCTGGAGACGACCGCGCGTCCCTTGTGGTGCACGTCGAGCATCAGTTTGTGCGCCTTGTCCTTCGAGTAGCCGAAGTACGCCTGGAACACGTACGCCACGTAGCTCATGAGGTTGACCGGGTCGTTGTGCACCAGGGTCACCCAGGGGACGTCGGGTTCGGGGACCGCGAAGGTCTCTTCGGCCGATTCGGTGCGTTCGATCTCTGCAGGAGCAACACTCACTCGTCCCATGCTGCCACTGTGACCGGTCGGTCGCACAAACGGGCCCTACATCTCGTCACTTTGACGAAATGTGCGCTAGCATCCTTGGCATGAACCCTGCGGACCTGGGCCTGCCGGTGGACGTGCCGTCGACAGCGCTCTTCACGGACCATTACGAGCTGACGATGCTGCAGGCCGCCCTGGCGAACGGCACCGCCGACCGCCGCTCGGTCTTCGAGGTCTTCACCCGGCGGCTGCCGGAGGGGCGCCGCTATGGGGTGGTGGCCGGAACGGGCCGGGTGCTCGACGCGGTGGAGAACTTCCGCTTCGACAGCGCGGTGCTGGAGTTCCTGCGCGAGCGGGCCGTCGTCGACATGCGGACGCTGGACTGGCTGGCCTCGTACCGCTTCTCCGGCGACATCTGGGGCTACCCGGAGGGGGAGGTCTACTTCCCCGGCTCGCCGATCCTGCGGGTGGAGGGCAGCTTCGCCGAGTGCGTGCTGCTGGAGACCGTGATCCTGTCGATCCTGAACCACGACTCCGCGATCGCTGCGGCCGCCTCCCGGATGTCCTCGGCGGCGGGCGAACGGCCGCTGATCGAGATGGGCGCGCGGCGCACGCACGAACTGGCGGCGGTGGCGGCCTCGCGGGCCGCGTACGTGGGCGGCTTCACCTCCACCTCCGACCTGGCGGCCGGATTCCGCTACGGGATCCCGACGGTCGGGACCTCCGCGCACGCCTTCACGCTGGTGCACGACAGCGAGCGGGACGCCTTCACGGCCCAGGTGGCCTCGCTGGGCCGCGGCACGACCCTGCTGGTGGACACGTACGACGTGGCCGAGGCGGTCCGCACGGCGGTGGAGCTGGCCGGCACGGAGCTGGGCGCGGTCCGGATCGACTCCGGCGACCTGCTGCTGGTGGCCCACCGGGTGCGGCAGCAGCTCGACGAGCTGGGGGCCACCGGCACGCGGATCGTGGTCACCTCGGACCTCGACGAGTACGCCATCGCCTCGCTGGCGGCGGCGCCGGTGGACGCGTACGGGGTGGGCACGCAGCTGGTGACGGGCAGCGGGCACCCGACGTGCTCGATGGTCTACAAGCTGGTGGCGCGGGCCGCGTCGGGGGACCCGAAGGCGCCGCTGGTGCCGGTGGCCAAGAAGTCCTCGGGCGGCAAGACGTCGATCGGGGGCCGCAAGTGGGCCGCCCGCCGGGTGGACGCGGACGGGGTGGCCGAGGCGGAGGTCGTCGGGACCGGGCCGGTCCCGTCGGCCCTGGCGGGCCACCAGCTGCTGACCCAGCTGGTCAAGTCCGGCGAGGTCATCGCCCGCGAGCCGCTGGAGGCGGCCCGCGACCGCCACCGCGCCGCCCGCGCAGGTCTCCCCCTCTCCGCGACCCAGCTCTCGCGGGGCGAGGCCGTGATCCCCACGGAGTACGCCTAGCGGCCGCGCCGCCGCTGCCGGGGCTCCGCCCCGGACCCCGCGCCTCAAACGCCGGCGAGGCTGGATGTTGCCGGCTTGGCCTGCACGTGCACACCGTGGGTCTGAAGCCGCACCCGCGCACTTGGGCGGGCACATCCAGCCCCTCCGGCGTTTGAGGAGCGGGGTGCGGGGCAGAGCCCCGGTCTTTGAGCCGCACCGGCCCAGCCGGGCGGGCACACTCGCCTCGCCCGCGTTTGAGGCGCAGGGGTCTGGGGGCAGAGCCCCCGGAGGCCCCCACAGGACACCACCGAGCCGAAGGGCACGCGAAATGCACCGCGCACTGATCGTCGTCGACGTCCAGAACGACTTCTGCGAAGGCGGCAGCCTCGCGGTCGCCGGCGGGGCCGACGTCGCCGCCGCCATCACCGAGCTCATCGGCCAGACCGTGCCCGCGTACCGGCACGTGGTCGCCACCCGCGACCACCACATCGACCCGGGTGCCCACTTCGCGCACGCCCCCGCCGAGCCGGACTACGAGACCTCCTGGCCGGTGCACTGCGTCGCCGGCACCGAGGGCGTGGGCTTCCACCCGAACTTCGCGCCCGCGGTGGCGTCCGGCGCGGTCGCCGCCGTGTTCGACAAGGGGGCGTACGAGGCCGCCTACAGCGGCTTCGAGGGGGCCGACGAGAACGGCACGGCCCTCGCCCAGTGGCTGCGGGACCGGCACGTCACCGAGGTGGACGTGGTCGGCATCGCCACCGACCACTGCGTCCGGGCCACCGCCCTCGACGCGGTCCGCGCCGGCTTCGCCACCCGCGTGCTGCTGGACCTGACGGCCGCGGTCGCCCCGCACACCACCGCCCGGGCCCTGGAGGAGCTGCGGGCCGCCGGCGTGGTCCTCACCGGCGGCCAGGGCGCTCCAGGGGCCGCGGGGGCCTGAGGGGAGGCGGGAAGGCGGGCAGAGGCCCCCTACGTGCCCAGCAGGGCCCGGATGGGGTGCCAGAGCTCCTCCGCCCGGTCCGGGGCTCCGCGCCACAGCAGCCCGTCCGGGTGGTGCAGGACGGCCGTGACCTCGTCGGGCGTCGGCGGGTGCGCGTTGCCCCGCAGGTACACGGCCCGCATGCCGAGGTTCCGCAGCCTGGTCAGGGCGCGGGCCCGGTTCGCGGCGTGCACCAGCACGCGGACATTTCCGTCCTCTCCGGACGGCCTCGGCAGCATGAGCGCGACCACCACGCTGCCTCCCGGCAATCTGACGAAACCTCCACCTGGCACGGCGGTCATCTCCCCCGTCAATAAGAAACTCGTACCGGGCATCTAAACGCGATCGGCCGCCGCCCGCTAGAGGGCGACGGCCGATCATGCTTTGACCTGCGGCTTTACCGAATTACTTGACGGCGGGGCCGACCTCGACCGTCATGACGAGACCGTCGTAGGTCTCCTTGGCGATCTTGATCTTGGTGTTGGTGTCAGTGACCTTCACCGAGCCGGTCGGGTTCTCGTCGTAGTAGTACTTGCCCTTGTGGTCGTCGAAGACCAGGTTCGCGGGCTTCGGCTTGAGGAAGAGCTCCTCGCCGTTCTTGTGCAGGGTGAACGCGTCCGTCGAGTAGGCGCTGAAGGGCGCGTCGTACGGCTGGATCTTGTTCCGCAGCAGGGTGCCGTCGGCCCACTTCATGGGCTTGGCGTTGGCGTCGATCGGAAGGATCAGACCGGAGCCCGGGTGCTGGCTGGTGTTGTTGTCCTTCTGGGAGGTGTCCCAGAGCCAGATCAGCAGGCCGTCCTGGTACGGGTAGTGCTCGACCCAGTTCGGCTTGGTGTTGGCGAAGCCGAAGTTGTACGGACCCACCTTGAGGGTGGAGTCGTACGAGACGTAGCGGCGGTTCTCGGCCAGGTAGTACTGCGCGTACTCCTTGGTGAAGCCGGCGCCGATGCGCGAGAAGCCCTTGCCCGTCCAGCCGTTGTCGCCGTTCTCGGCGCCGTCGGTGAACAGGGCGGAGCCGTCCGCGGTGAGGGTGACGGCGTCGGCGGTGAAGCCCTTGCCGCCCGCGCCGCCGTCCGTCTGGTAGCGGAAGCGGAGGTCGACCTTCTTGCCCGCGTAGGCGTCCAGCGGGAAGTTCAGCGACTTCCAGGCGCCGGAGACACCGGTCAGCGACGGGCTGCCGGAGGCGTCGGCCGGGATGGCCGTGCCGTCGGCGGTGCCGGCCAGCGCGGTCCAGGTGGCGCCGCCGTCGGTGGACACCTCGGTGTAGAGGAAGTCGTAGTCGGCCTCGATGTCCCACCAGCCCTTGAGGGACAGGGCGGCGGACGCCTTGCCCGTCAGGTCGACCGAGCGGGTGAGGGTGTTCTTGAGGTCGTCACCCATGTTGCTCCACCACTGCGAGGAGCCCTCGGCGGGAGCGACGATGTCGGTCTTGACCTGCTTCTTCGGCAGGTCGACGACCAGCGCCTGCTTGTCCTTGGTGTTGTACTCGGACACACCCAGCTTGTGGGTGGACTTCGTCGCGGCCTTGGCCTTGTCGAAGTTCAGCCAGCCCAGCTGGAGCTTGTCCCAGGCGGTCATGTCGCCCGGGAGGTCGCCTATGGAGTCCTTGCCGTTGCCGAGCCAGGAGCCGGCCGACATCAGGGACCAGAAGCCGACCGAGTTCTCGCCGCCACCGGAGGTGTCGTAGAGGTCCGGCAGACCGAGGTCGTGGCCGTACTCGTGCGCGAAGACGCCGAGGCCGCCGTTCTCGGGCTGCATCGTGTAGTCGCCGACCCAGATGCCGGTGTTGCCGATCTGGGTGCCGCCGGCCTTGTTGTTCGACGGGCCGGTCTTGCCCACGTCGGTGCCGTAGGCGTACCAGCGGTGGGCCCACAGCGCGGTGGTGCCCTGCTCGCCGCCGCCGGCCGACTCGTCCTCGCCCGCGTGGACGATCTGGAAGTGGTCGATGTAGCCGTCGGGCTCGTTGAAGTTGCCGTCGCCGTCGAAGTCGTTGCGGTCCCACTGGTCGTACTGCGCCAGCTGGGCCTTGATCTGCTCGTCGGTCTTGCCGGCCTTCTTCTGGGCCTCCGTCCACGCGGTGACGCCGTCGCGGACGGTGTCCCACACGTTGGAGCAGTTGGTCTGGCCGCAGTAGTTCGAGCCGTAACGGCCCTCGTTGTACGGGACCTTGACCCAGTCGGCGACCTCGCCCTCGACCGAGTAGCGGCCCGAGGAGGTCTTCTCGTAGTAGGTCTTCAGGGAGTTCTTGCCCTGGCCGGTACCGAAGTACAGGTCCTGGAAGTAGTCCCGGCTGAAGTCCTTGCGCCAGGCCGTGCTGTTGTTGACGGCGCGGTTGGGCTCCTTGATCGTGTTGTGCAGCGGACCGGGGGTGCCGCCGTACTTCGGGACCGAGGGCTTGGGGCCCGGGCCGTCCGGGTCGAACATGGTGGTGTTGTCGACCTGGTCGCCGAACTCGACGAGGATCGTGAAGATCTTGTCGGTCTTCTCGCGGCCGAGCTCGACGTACTTGTTCTCGTCGAGCTTGACGACCTTCGAGGCGCCGCGCTGCTGGACGTCCTTCTTGCCGCTCAGGACCTGCTCGAGAGCGGCCTTCTTCTGCTTGGCCTGCTGGTCGCTGAACGGACCCTTGAGGTCGTGCTCGACGACCTTCGCGGGGGCCGTCGGGTCCTGGCGGTCGGAGGCCGGGGCCGCCGGGCCGCGGTCTTCGGCCTGGGCAGCGGTGACGGTGAAGAAGGTGGCGCTGGTCGCGCACGCGGCCATGGTCACGGCGACGGCGGCAGCGCGGATCGCACGCCGTCTGGCGGAAATGCTGGTCACTTGATGTCGTTCCCCTCCCGCGGCCGCAACGTAGGTCGGAACGTCTCCATAGGAGCGGGGGGTTCCGCGCGGCGCGCGTCTCAAGTGACGACATTTGACCGGAGAGTCGAGAGAAAAGACAGACCTTGACTTGTTCCTTACAACTGCACTATGCGGTCAGCCAGTTCCGTTATTCGGACGTTCCGCTGCCAGATGGGACGAACGGAGCTTCCCGACCGGCCTCGAGAGCCTCTCGAACCCCTCCGGGCAGTGTTTCGGCCCGATTTGGGCCTGCTTCGGGCCGCTTCGGGCCCGTCCGGTACGCGCGATGTGATCCTGTGCGCCCCCCGTGCTCCGGCACCGTGGGTTAGGTCACGCTTACCGGTTGTTCCGCTCGGGCATCCCCCGTCGTAGAGTCACTTGACGCGCGACCTAGTTGAGCCGACTCCCCCTCCCCTCTCCGAGGACGGATATCGCCATGCCGCGTCCGACTGCCGCACAGCTCGCGTACGGGTCCGCCACCGTCGTCGTGTCGACGATCGCCATGCTGCTGCTCTCCCAGACCGGTACGGGGCTCGGGATCGCGGTCATCTGCGCGGCCGCCCTGGGCCTCGGTCTGCTCGTCGCCGTGACCGTGCCCCTCCCCCGCCGCCGCGGTCGCCACGCGGCCCCCGCCGCCGGCGCCGTCCGTGCTGCCCGGCCCGAGGCGGTGCGCGTGCCGGAGCCCAGGCCGGCCCCCGCCGAACATCCCGTCCACCACTGAACGACGCGGTGCGGGCGGCCTCCCCGGAGGGAGACCGCCCGCTGTGTGCTGCTCTGCCGCCGTGACGCCCGGGGGCGTCAGGTGGTCTGGACGACGACGGTCTTGGCCGCCTTGTCGTGCAGTCCCTGCTGGTAGGGCTTGTCGACCGCGATCGTGATGAACGCGATGATCCACCAGACGAACCCGCAGCAGAAGATGGACGGCAGCCACAGGACGAGTGCGCGGCCGAGGGATGCGCTCGACGTGGGCACGCTGCCGTCGTTGAGCATGGCGACGCGCAGGCCCATCGCCTTCTTGCCGAGGGTCTGGCCGCTCTTGCGGGTGAAGTACCAGTCGTAGGCGATCCAGACGACCACCCCGAACAGCAGCCAGAGCAGGAAGACACCGAACGACCAGGCGGCAGCGGCGTCGGACATCTCCTCCTCGTCGTAGGAGTCGCCGGTGTACCAGCTGGTGGCGAACGCCGTGATGACCCAGAGGACGGCGAGCGGGATGGCCACGACCAGCCAGTCGATGATGCGCGCGAGGAGCCGCTTGCCGATGTCCGCGAGCGGCGGCATGCCGGCGAGCGGGTCCGGCATGCTGTAGCCGCTCCCGCCGTACGGGTCACCCGGGCCGCCGCCTGCGCCGTACGGGGGTGGCGGAGGCGGATATCCGCCGCCCGCGCCGGAGCCACCGTAGGGGCTGCCCGGGGGTGTGGGCGGGGGCCCGCCCGGGGGCGGCGAACCGTACGGCGAACCGCCCGACGGCGGCGTCGGTTCCTGGGGCTTCTTGAAGAACGGGTCGTTCTCCGGCGGCTCGCCCGGCGGCGGCTGATCGGTACTCATGGCCCGAGTCGAACCCGGCTCCGGTGACCCCGCAACGGGACCGCGTCCGTTCGGGGGCCCCGCAGGCGCTTCAGCGGCTCACGTACGTCTTGGCCGCCTTGTCGTGCCAGGCCTGGCGGCGCGGGCGGTCCACGAGGCACCAGAGGCTGCCGGGGAGGCCGAGGAGGGCGTACACCAGCCAGCGGCGCAGTGCGGCACCGAAGGCCGGCGGGCGGAGGGTGGTGGTCGCCAGCACGCGGACGCCGAGGAGCTTCTTGCCCGGGGTGCGGCCCCAACGGGCGGTGGGCAGGGCCTCGTAGAGGACGCCGAAGAGGAGGACCGCGCCCAGGACCAGAGCGAGCCGGCCCGCGATGGTTCCGTCCAGCAGCCAGACGGTGGTGGTGCGGCCGCGGCCGCGGGCGGCGTCCACCTTGGCCTCCAGGTGGGCGGTGGCGGCGGGGATCTGCGGCCAGGCGGCCGCCGCCGCGACCGCCGCGTGGACGACGGAGTCCAGGGCGCGGGCGACCGCCCGGCGGACGAGCCCGGCGGGGCGTACGGCGCGCTCGGCCATCCGCTCGAACACGGCCCGGGGGGTGGTCCCCTCGGGGCGGGGTGCGGCGGGCCGCCCGGAGGGCTCCGCGGAGTCCTCGGACGCCGGCGACGCTTCCGCGGGCCTGGGCGCCCCGACGCGGCCGCGCGGCGCCCAGGCCTCCGCCTGGTCCGCTGCCCGGCCGCCTGACGGCGAGGGCCGGGCCGCGCCGCCGTTACGGGGCTCCCGGGGTTCCGGGCGGGAGGGCTCGGCCGGCTGGGCGGGGGCGGGGGCCGGGGCCGCGGCGGGGGCCTCGGACCGGGTCTGCGGAGCCGTGGGCCGGGAGGCGCCACTGCGGGGCGGCCAGGGCTCGGGGCGGGACGGCTGGACGGCCGGCTCCCGGCGGGGTGCACCGGCCGGGGGCGCCGGGGAGGCGGCCGACGCCTCGGGCCAGGTGGACGTGGCGCCCGATGTGCCGGCCCCGGGAGCCTCCGGCCACGCCGGGGCGGGGGCGGGGGCTGCCGGGGCTGTATCTGTCGGGGCGGTTCCGGCCGGGCCGGGCGCGCGCCGGGGCACCTCCTCGGGCGCCGAACGGGGCGCGGGGTCGGAGAGGGGCGGCGGCAGTGCGTTCGGCGCCCTGCCGGGGCGCCCCGGCACACACCCGGCCCCGCCGGAACCCGGGCCGTACGCATCCTGGCCCGGGCCGGGCGCGGTCGGCGCGGGCGCAGGGGCCTGGGCCGCCGGGGAGCGGGCCGACAGGATGCCCGCCGCGGCCTGGGCGGGCAGCCGGGTCTCGGGCGTACGGGCGAGGGAGATCCCCGCCGGCCGGGCTTCGGCGGGCCCCGGTTCCGGCGGGTTGCCCCACGACACGCGGTGGTCGCGCGGGCCGCCGAAGCCCGCCTGGTGGAGGGGATCGGCCTGCCACACCGCGGGCTCGGGCGACCGCTCGGGCAGCACCTCCGTCGCCGAGGTCTGGTCCAGGAACACCGGACCCGTCTCGTCGGCCGGAGGCGCGGGGCGGCTCGTACCCGGAACCCAGGCGGCACCGTTCCAGTACCGGACATACCCGGGAATGGACGGATCGGGGTAGTAGCCCTCGCGGGCCGCGTGCTCGCCGTCACCAGGGGAGGCCGTCAATGTCCCCAACTCCGATCGTGGCTTGAGGCTTGTGCAAGGGAGGACCATAGCCAAGAACCTCCCCCCGACAGGTCCGGTAACGGGAGAATGCAAGCCTTCGGGCGAACGCCGGTCCGTACGACGGTTTTCGGTCAGCCGACAGAATTCGGCCAATGTGCACGAAGTCGCGTCATGGCCCGGCACGACGCGGCTCTCTCCGGTCGTGGGGCGCGATCCGCCCCTGCACACCGAAGCGAAGCGAAGCGCGCGCAGCGCACCGAAGTGAGGCCGCCATGCACCACCCCGTCATCGAGCGCGAGCTGGAACTCCAGCTGGTCCTGTCCCCCGAGCGCAGCGTCCCCGTCCCCGCCCGGCTGCTCTACCTCACGGACGACCCGTACGCCGTCCACATCACCTTCCACACCGGCTCCAACGCCCCCGTGAACTGGACGTTCGCCCGCGAGCTGCTGGTGGAGGGGGTGTTCCGCCCGTGCGGTCACGGCGACGTGCGGATCTGGCCCACCAAGGTCGACGACGCGGCCATGCTCTGCATGGCGCTCAGCTCCCCCGACGGCGACGCCCTGCTGGAGGCCCCCGCCGGGGCCGTGTCCGCCTGGCTGGAGCGGACCCTGCGCATCGTCCCTCCCGGTACGGAGGCCGAACGGCTGGGCCTGGACGACGCGCTGGCGGAGCTGCTCACCCCGACCCCGGCCGACGAGCTGTGGCTGCGCGACCCGTGGCCGTCGGACGAGTCGGCCGACGGGGACCTGTGAGGCGGCCGCAGGGCCCCGTCAGAACAGCTTGCCCGGGTTGAGCAGTCCCATCGGGTCGAAGGCCCGTTTGACGGAGCGCTGCATCTCCACGCCCACCGGGCCGAGCTCGCGGGCCAGCCACTCCCTCTTCAGGACCCCGACGCCGTGCTCTCCGGTGATCGTCCCGCCCAGCTCCAGCCCGAGCGCCATGATCTCGTCGAAGGACGCGCGGGCCCGCCGCGTCTCGTCCTCGTCGGCCGGGTCGAAGCAGACCACCGGGTGGGTGTTGCCGTCGCCCGCGTGCGCGCACACCCCGATGAGCAGGTCGTGCGCACGGGCGATGGCGGCCGTCCCGTCGAGCATCTCGGCGAGCCGCGAGCGCGGGACGCACACGTCGTCGATCATCGTGGCGGGCCGCAGCGTCTCCAGGGCGGTCAGCGACATCCGGCGGGCCTGGAGCAGCAGTTCGGACTCCGCCTCGTCCTCGGCGGGCACCACGGCGGTGGCTCCGGCGGCCGTGCACAGCTCCGCCACGGCCGCGAGGTCCTCGGGGGCGTGCGGGGTGTCGAAGGCGGCGAGCAGCAGGGCCTCGGTGGTGTCGGGCAGGCCCATCTTGCCGAGGGCGTTGACGGCCCGGACGGTCGTACGGTCCATCAGCTCCAGCAGCGAGGGCGTCAGTCCGGCCTCCATGACGGCGCACACGGCCTCGCAGGCGGCCGCGGCGGAGGGGAACTCGGCCGCCAGCGCGAGCTGCCGGGGCGGCGCGGGGCGCAGCGCGAGGACGGCGCGGACGACGACGCCGAGGGTGCCTTCGGAGCCGACGAAGAGCCGGGTGAGGTCGTATCCGGCGACGCCCTTGGCGGTGCGCCGGCCGGTGCGCAGCAGCCGCCCGTCGGCCAGGACCACGTCGAGGCCGAGCACGTACTCGGCGGTCACCCCGTACTTGACGCAGCACAGCCCGCCGGAGGCGGTGCCGATGTTGCCGCCGATGGTGCACTGCTCCCAGCTGGAGGGGTCGGGCGGGTAGTACAGGCCGTGTGCGGCGACGGCCCTCGAGAGGACGGCGTTGACCACGCCCGGCTCCACGACGGCGATCCGGTCGACGGGGGAGATCTCCAGGATCCGGTCCATCTTGACCAGGGACAGCACGATGCAGCCGTCGGTGGCGTTGGCGGCGCCGGACAGGCCGGTCCGGGCGCCCTGCGGGACCACGGGGACGCGCAGGGCGGTGGCGGTGCGCAGGACGTGGCGGACCTGTTCGACGGTCCGGGGCAGGACGACGGCGGCGGGGGTGCCGGCGGCGCAGAAGCCGGCCATGTCGGAGGCGTAGGAGACGGCCACCCCGGGGTCGGTGATCAGGGCCTCGGGCGGGAGCCCTTCGCGCAGGAGGGCGGTGAGCCGTGCGGAGACGTCATCATCCATGGGGCCAGCGTGACACCCGGGGCCATCGGTGTGAACACGCCCGCGACCCTCTTCGGACACCTCCGCGTACTCTTCATATTGACGCACAGTGACCCCATGGACCGTTCCGACCGTATCGACGTTATCGACGTCAGCGACCTCATCGACGAGGAATCGCAGACACCGGCGCCGCCCGTGACCTTCACCGGCCGCAAGACGCTCGTGGCGGCCGCGGTCGCCGTGGTCCTGATCGCCGGGGCCCTGCTGATCCGCCCGGCCAAGGCGGGTGACGACGCCCGGCCGCCGGGGCCGAGCGAGCGGGCCGCGGAGGCGGTCGGCATGGGCGCGCCCGCGGCGGCCGTGGACGTGACGGCGCTGGTCACGGACCGGGAGAAGTGGGTCGCGGCGCACCCGGACGACGACGCGTCGTGGTCGGTGCTCGGCGCCGCCTATCTGGAGCAGGCGCGGCGCACGGCTGATTCGGCCTGGTTCCCGAAGGCGGAGAAGGCGCTGAAACGGTCGCTGGCGGTGCGCCCGGCCGAGAAGGGCAACTTCGACGCGATGGCGGGCATGGGCGCACTGGCCAACGCCCGGCGGGACTTCGGGACCGGGAAGAAGTGGGGCGAGCTCGTACGGGCGCAGGCGCCGCGCCGGTGGTCGGCGTACCCGGTGCTGGTGGACGCGTACACGGGCCTGGGCGACTACAAGGCCGCGCAGAAGGCGATGGAGCAGCTGCTGGAGCTGCGGACGGGCCTGGCGGCGTACGTCAGGGCCTCACAGGTGTACCGGGACCGCGGCTGGCGCGAGGACGCGGCGGTGGCGATGGAGCACGCGGCGGCCGC
The DNA here is from genome assembly GCF_044750905.1 of Streptomyces sp. NPDC088762. Taxonomy (NCBI): domain Bacteria; kingdom Bacillati; phylum Actinomycetota; class Actinomycetes; order Kitasatosporales; family Streptomycetaceae; genus Streptomyces; species Streptomyces sp. NPDC088762. The sequence goes on along the minus strand of NZ_JBIVKT010000001.1, from coordinate 95,852 downwards.
GGCGAAGACCCCGGCGGAGAAGGCGTACACGCTGTTCCGGCTCGGTGAGCTGTCCTGGGAGCGGGGCGACCCGGCGCAGGCGCTGCGGCTGTACGAGGGCTCGCTGCGGACGGATCCGGCGCAGGCGGAGGCGCTGGGCGGCCGGGCGCGGGCGCTGGCCGCGCTGGGGCGCGACGGGGAGGCGGTGCGGGACTACCGGCTGGCGCTGGGGCGGACTCCGCTGCCGCGCCTGGCGCTGGAGCTGGGCGAGCTGCTGGACTCGCTGGGCCGCGGGGAGGAGGCGCGCGCGCCGTACGGGCTGCTGGGCGCGCTGGCTTCGCGGGACGACGCGAACGGGGTCGACGACGACGTGGTGCTGGGCCTGTACGAGGCGGACCACGGGGATCCGGCGGCGGCGGTGCGCCGGCTGTCGGAGGAGTGGCAGCGGCACAGGAGCGTGCAGGTGGCGGATGCCCTGGGGTGGGCACTGCACCGGACGGGCGACGACACGGGGGCGCTGGAGTACGCGAAGAAGGCGACGGAACTGGGCCTGCGGAGCGCCGACTTCTCCTTCCACCGGGCGATGATCGAGCGGGGTCTCGGCGACGAGGCGGCGACGCGGCGCCACCTCGAGGAGGCGATGCGGACGAACCCGTACTTCTCGCCCCTGCGGGCGCCGCTGGCGAAGGAGGCCCTGACGGCGATCGGCCAACCGCCCCCGGGCGGCCCGGAGAACCTCCTGCCGACCACCCCGTGGGTGGCCCCGGAGCTCCCGAAGGCCGCGCCGAACCCGAAGCCGGCCGTGGCGAAACCGGCGAAGCCCGGGAAGCCGGAGAAGCCGGGGGAACCGGCGCCGAAACCGGAGGAGCCCGCCCCGACCGCCACGCCGTAGGGCCCGGACCGGACGCTCCCGCCCGTGGGTCCGGTGGTCCGGCCGCGGTCGTATTGGCCCTGCACGGGCGGGGGTTGTTATGTTCGACGGGTTGGCCGGCCAGGGGGGATGGTTCAGTGATCCGGGTGCTGATCGTCGACGACGAGCGGCTGCTGCGCACCTGCATGCAGCAGATCCTGGAGTCGGAACCGGACATCGTGGTGCCCGCGACATGCGACGGTCCCGAGGCGCTCGCGGCGGTCGCGGAGCACCGCCCCGACGTGGTGCTGCTCGATCTGCGGATGCCGCAGACCGACGGTCTGACCGTCCTGGCGGCGCTGCGCGCCGAGGCGGCGCCGCCGGCCGTGGCCGTGCTGACAACGTTTTCGGCGGAGGAGGACGTCGCGGGCGCGCTGAGTGCCGGGGCGTCGGGCTTCCTGCTCAAGGACACCGCGCCCGAGGAGCTCATCCATTCGGTACGGCTGCTCGCGGCCGGCGGCACCGTGCTGTCGGCGCCCGTCGCCCGGTCCGTCGTCCAGGGCTACCTGGCGCAGGGCCCCGCGGTGCCGGACGCCGTCGCCCGGACGGAGTCCCTGACGGGGCGCGAGCGCCAGGTGCTGGCGCTGCTGGCGGACGGTCTGGCCAACGCCGAGATCGGCCGCCGGCTGGGGGTCGGCGCGGCCACCGCCAAGGACCACGTCAGTGCGATCCTCGCCAAGCTCGGCCTGGCGAACCGGGTGCAGGCCGCCGTGTTCGCCCACCAGGCGGGTCTGGCCGGGCAGGTGTCCCGGCCCGGCGCATGAGGTTCCCGCACGCGGCACAGACCGCGGTCGTCGTCGCGGTCTCGGCCGCGGAGATCGGCACGGTCTGGGGCGAGAGCGGCCCGTGGGACCTCGCCCTGTACGGGTTCAGCCTGGGCGTGGTCCTGGTGTGCCGGCGCTACCCGGTCCCCGCGCTGCTGGCCACGCTGCCCGTCGCCTACACCGGCTATCTGGTCCTCGCGCCGATGTTCGCGATGTACCAGGTGGCCGTCGCGGCGCGGTCCCGCAAGGTGACGCTGACCTGCGCGGTCCTGCTCTTCGCGGCGACCCTGGCCTACTGGACGTCGGCGGAGCTGCCGGAGGACTGGACGCCGGAGTACGGGCTGATGGGGCTGGTGTCCGCCGCCCTGGGCAGCGCGGGCCCGACGGCACTCGGCTCGCTCGTGCGGGCCAAGGGTGAACTGTCCACGCACATAGCCGCGTTGGTCGCGGCGCAGGAGCGGGAGCGGCTGCTGCTGGCCCGTACGGCGGTTGCCGAGGAACGGGCCCGGCTGGCCCGGGACATGCACGACTCGGTCTCGTACCACGTCAGCCTGATCACCGTACGGGCCGGTGCGTGGGAGCGGACGGCCGACCAGCCGGAGAGCAGGGAGGCGGCGGCGACGATCCGGCAGCTGGGTGCGGCGACGATGACCGAACTCCGCCGTCTCGTGGGCGTGTTGAAGGAGGCTCCCGGCGGAGCCGGGGGCCGGGTGGGGCTGCGGGAGGTGCCCGCGCTGATCGAGGAGAGCGGTCTCGACGTCTCCGCGGACCTGGGGCGGGTGCTGGCCCGGGAATGGCCGCCGGCCGTGCAGGAGGCGGCGTACCGGATCGTCCAGGAGGCGCTGACGAACGTACTCAAGCACGCGCCCGGGTCGACGACGGCGGTGACGCTCGCCCCCGCCCGCGGGCCGGCCGCGGACGGGCTGCTCGTCGAGGTCCGCAGCCGGATGCCGGTGCCGTCGGCCCGCAAGGGCGCGGCGGGGCGGGAGCCGGAACCGCTGCCCGGCGGTGGGCACGGCCTGGCCGGGCTGCGCGAGCGGGCGCGGTCGCTCGGCGGCAGCCTGGAGGCCGGGCCGACGGCGGACGGCGGTTTCCTGGTCCGGGCGACGCTGCCCTGTCCCGTCGCCTGAGGAACCGTCAGGCGGTGTCCCGCCTGCGGTAGGCCCAGGCTCCCGCGACGGCGAGGGCCAGGGTGAACAGGCAGTACACCGTCAGCCCCGCCCAGGGGGTGAGGTCGCTGCCCAGCATCGTCCGTGCGAAGGCGGCGTCCTCGGCGGTCGCGGCGCCGTCCGGGGAGCCGGCCATCGCGGCGCGGGCGGCCGCGAAGGGCAGCCATCCGCCCAGCCCGTCGGCGCCGGTCAGCCGGCCCAGCAGCAGCCCCGTCAGGCGCTCGGCTATCAGCGGCCACACGACGAGGACCAGCACGGTGCCGGCCCGGTTGCGCACGAGCGCGGCGACCGAGCCGGCCACGACGGGCCAGCAGGCCATCACGAGGACGAAACGCAGCAGTGCGGGCAGCGTCTGCCCCCACGCGGGCTGGGGCAGTCCGGCCAGGGCCAGGGACAGGGCGCCGGCGGCCCCGGCCGACAGCGCGGAGGCGGCCGCCACGGCGGCGGTGAGCGCCGCACCCACGCCGATCTTCGCTCCGAACGCCGTCGTACGGGAGGCGAGGGTCAGCCAGGTGGTCCGGGCGGCGCCGCGCGCGAGGTCGGTGCTGACCGGCCCGGTGCCGATCGCGATGAGGAGCAGGGCGAGCATCGGCACCTGGGTCGCGGCGGGCGACCACTGGAGCGCGTCGGCGACCGCCGAGGGAGTGGGGGCGGCGTCCGCACCGGCCACCAGCAGCAGGGCCACGCCGTTTCCGACGGCCAGGACCACCGCCAGGGCCAGGAGCACCCAGGTGGAGCGCAGACCGCGCAGGTGGCGCCACTCGTAGGCGGCGGCCCGGCGCAGGGCCGTGGAGGCGGACGGGGACTGGGGCAGGGGGGCCGGGGGCGCCGGCGTCGCACCGGGCGCGGGCGGCTGCCTGGTCGGGGTGCTCATCGGATGTGGAACTCCTCGTGCGCGACGGAGAGGTAGAACTCCTCCAGGGAGGGCGGCCGTTCGTCGAGCCAGCTCAGCGGCACCGATGCCTCGGCGGCCAGGGCCCCGACCCGGAAGCGGTCGAGCCCCCGGATCTCGATGCGGCCGCCGGCCGGCCCGTGCGTCGTACCGCCGGCCCGCGTGACGAGCTCGGCCAGCCGCTCGGGCTGCGGGCTCTCCGCGGTGACCGTCCCGGTCCGGGCGGCTATCTCCTGGACCGTGGTTTCGGCGACGACCTCGCCCTGGGCGAGGACGATCACCCGGTCGGCGAGTTGCTCGGTCTCCCAGAGCAGGTGGCTGGAGACGAGGACGGCCCGCCCCTCGCTCGCGAGGCCGCGCAGGAACGTGCGCAGCCAGCGCAGGGAGTGCGGATCGAGACCGTTGCCCGGTTCGTCGAGGATGAGGACGCGCGGATCGCCGAGCATGGCCTGGGCGATGCCGGCCCGCTGGGCCATGCCGAGGGAGAGGGCGCCGAGCCGCAGCCGGGCGGCTTCGCCGAGACCGACCAGGGCGAGCACCTCGTCGACCCGGCGGCGGGGCAGCCCCATGCCGGCGGCGACCATCTCCAGGTGGGTGCGCACCCGGTGGCCGGGGTGACCGGCGAGACCGCCGAGTACCGCTCCCACCACGTGCCCCGGGGAGCGCCAGGAGGCCAGCGGGCGGCCGAGGAAATACGTCTGCCCCTCGCCCTGGAGCAGTCCGAGCATCAGCCGGATCGCCGTGCTCTTGCCGGCTCCGTTGGCGCCCAGGAATCCCGTCACGGAACCGGCGGGAACCTGGAGGGAAACTCGGTTGAGAACGGTTTTCGGGCCGAATGTGCGCCCCAGGGAATGCGCGGTCAGACCGGTTTCCGATATTTCTCCCGGCGTATTCACCACGGCCATCCGTGCAGGTTCCAGGCGCAGAGTCCGATGATGACGAGGGCCACGGCACAGGTGGCCCCGCCCCAGCTCGGGCTTTTCTTCGACAGGGCGCAGTAGAGCATTCCGCCGAGGGTCAGGATCAGTCCCGCCCCGTACAGCAGCCATCCGATGGTGCGCCCGGTGGCGTTGGAAATGAGGAAGAACACCGGGAAGGTCAGCGCGAGCACGACCATGGGTACGGCGAAGAATGAGTCCACCGGGGTGGATCCGGATTTCCTTGTGGTCATGTCGCGCCTCCGTTTGTCGTCGTCATGGGGGCCGCCCCCCGGGGGTGCTCGGGGGGCGGCCGGGTGATCAGCCGATCCAGTTCAGCAGCTGGTCGAAGACCCAGGTCTGGGTGGCGCCGCTGAGCGCCCACCAGGCGGCCCGGACGGTCCAGTGCTGGTTGCCCATCCAGCTGTTGAAGGCGTTGCGGCCTTCCTTGGCCTTGGACGCGGCCTTCTTGAAGAGGCCGCCCGTCCGCTTCAGCAGCTCCATGAACGCCTTGCCCTTGGCGTTCGAAGCGGCCTGCTGAACGGCGGCCACGTCGGCCGGCGCGGCCGCCGGCGCCTCGGCGGTGCCGCCGAGCACCCCGGCGGAGGTCACCGCGCCGGAGGGGGTGTAGGTGGCGACCGCGGCCGCCGGGGCGGCCGTCTGGGCCGCGCTGGCCGCCGGGGCGGCCACGCCGATCGCCAGCGCCGCGACGAGGGAAGCGGCTGCGATACGGGCTGACTTGGTCATGCTGTTCTCTCTTTCAGCGACATGATCACTCGAACAGAGACAACTTTCGCCAGCCGGGTATCCCTTTCTCTATTGGCCGTTCGGGAGGGTCAGGCTTCCGTGCACCTCGGCGTGCCGGAGTATCGACAATGCCGTCGCATCGCCGCGCGACCGCAGATCGAGCTTTGTGATGATGCTGGACACGTGTGCTTTGACGGTGCGTTCGGCGATTCCGAGGCGCCGGGCGAGCAGCCGGTTGCTCTCACCGAGCCCGAGGAGATGCAGTACTTCCATTTCCCGGCGGGTCAGCCGGTCGAGGTCGGGAGCGGCCACGGACATCAGGTTCGGCGCCCCCAGATCGCAGTCGTGAAAGGGGTCGTGCGGGTGCCGGTCCTGCCGGTCGCAGGCACCGGACGTACGGACAGTCTCGAAAGCCATGAATGGTCCCCCGTGGTCATTCGCGAACAAGACGGTGAGGCCCCGCCGTTGGTCGGCGGCAGGGCGCTCACCGGCCATGTTTCCATCCCCTGGACCAGCCGATTTCATCCCGTGGAAGGACCGCCGGTGCCGGCCCGGCCCCCCGACCGGCGGGGCCGGATCCCCGCCGGTCGGAGGGGGGCCGCCGGCCGGCGGGGCGGTGTCCGGACATGCGAAACGGCCCGCCGGACGAACCGGCGGGCCGTATCGGTGCCGCGCGCGTCAGGGCAGCGCCGCGCAGCGGGTCAGGGGCAGCGGGTCAGAGGTTGCCGCGCTTCGCCTGCTCGCGCTCGATCGCCTCGAACAGCGCCTTGAAGTTGCCCTTGCCGAAGCCCATCGAGCCGTGCCGCTCGATCATCTCGAAGAAGACCGTCGGCCGGTCCTGCACCGGCTTGGTGAAGATCTGCAGCAGGTAGCCGTCCTCGTCGCGGTCCACGAGGATCTTCAGCTCGCGCAGGGTCTCGACCGGGACGCGGGTCTCGCCGGCCCACTCCCCCAGCGTGTCGTAGTACGAGTCCGGGGTGTCCAGGAACTGCACGCCCGCCGCCCGCATGGAGCGGACCGTGGCCACGATGTCGTTCGTCGCCAGCGCGATGTGCTGGACGCCCGCGCCGCCGTAGAACTCCAGGTACTCGTCGATCTGCGACTTCTTCTTCGCGATCGCCGGCTCGTTGATCGGGAACTTCACCTTCAGGGTGCCGTCCGCGACGACCTTCGACATCAGCGCCGAGTACTCGGTCGCGATGTCGTCGCCCACGAACTCCTTCATGTTCGTGAAGCCCATGACCTTGTTGTAGAAGGCGACCCACTCGTTCATGCGGCCGAGCTCGACGTTGCCCACGCAGTGGTCGATGGCCTGGAAGGTGCGCTTGGCCGGGGGCTCGACCATCGGGTCGACGGCGACGAAGCCGGGCAGGTACGGGCCCGTGTAGTCGCCGCGCTGCACGAGCGTGTGGCGGGTCTGGCCGTAGGTGGCGATCGCGGCGAGCGTCACCGTGCCGTGCTCGTCCTTGACCTCGTACGGCTCGTCCAGGCCGCGTGCGCCGTGCTCGACGGCGTACGCGTACGCCGCGCGGACGTCCGGGACCTCGATGGCCAGGTCGATCACGCCGTCGCCGTGGTCGGCGACGTGCTCGGCGAGGAAGCGGCCGCGGTCGGTCGTCGCCTTGATGACCGACGTGAGGACGAAGCGGGCGGCGCCGTTGGTCAGGACGTAGCTGGCGGTCTCGCGGACGCCGTTCTCCGGTCCGGAGTAGGCGACCAGCTTCATGCCGAAGGCGGTCGAGTAGTAGTGCGCGGCCTGCTTGGCGTTGCCGACCGCGAAGACGACCGCGTCCATGCCCTTCACCGGGAAGGGGTCTGCCTCACGCGCGGTGTGCGGGGTGGTGTCGAGGGTCTCAGTCATGAGCGCAGAGTCCCGCCGATCCACAAGCTGCGCAATAGTTTCCTTTTCTGCTGTACAGACTGCCCAGCATCGCCGGAGGATGGTTGAAACATCTGTGCACTATGACCACCCCGGAGCCAGGGAGGCACCCATGGGCATCGACGACCTCGACGGCCGGCTCATCGTCCTGCTCGCCCGCGAACCCCGCATCGGTGTCCTGGAGGCCTCGCGCCGCCTCGGCGTGGCGCGCGGGACCGTGCAGGCCCGGCTGGACCGGCTCCAGTCGAACGGGGTCATCCGCGGTTTCGGCCCGCAGGTCGATCCGGCGGCCCTCGGCTACCCGGTGACCGCCTTCGCCACCCTGGAGATCAAGCAGGGGCAGGGTGCCGACGTACGGACCCATCTGGCGGGGGTCCCGGAGGTGCTGGAGCTGCACACCACCACGGGGCACGGGGACATGCTGTGCCGGCTCGTGGCGCGGTCCAACGCCGACCTGCAGCGGGTGATCGACCGGGTGGTGGGGTTCGAGGGGATCGTGCGGGCCTCGACCGCCATCGTCATGGAGAACCCCGTGCCCCTGCGGATCATCCCGCTGGTCGAGCAGGCGGCCGGGGACGACAGCCGTTGAGCGGAGCCGGCGAGCGCGGTGCGCGCGCAGCGGAAGTTCCAAAGGAGTAGTTGCAAAGAAACCCTTGCATAGGAGTCTTTGCAACTCTATCGTCGAGGCATGCCCGAGAAGAACGAAGCCGCAGGAGCCGCTGAAGCCGCCGGAGCGGACGCCACCGGAGCGGAAGCCGCCGAAGCCGCAGGAGCGGTCACGGGCCCCGCGTCCGCCCAGGCGGCCGCCGAGCCCGAGATCCGGGTGCTCGACGCGCACGCCCTGCGCGGTCTCGCCCATCCCCTGCGCATGCGCCTGCTGAGCGCCCTGCGCCAGGGCGGTCCGGCCACCGCTTCCCAACTCGCGGCGAAGCTCGGCGAGTCCAGCGGGGCCACCAGCTACCACCTGCGCCAACTCGCCGCGCACGGGTTCGTCGAGGACGCACCCGAGCACGGCAAGGGCCGGGAGCGCTGGTGGAAGGCCGCCCACGACGGCACGGCCTTCGACGAGGCCCTGATCTTCGAGGACGACCCGGCGACGCGCGCCGCGGCGGACGTCTTCCTCTCCGAGATCACCAAGGTCCACGCGCAGGAGCTGACCACCTGGCTCGGCACCGCGCACAGCTGGACGCCCCAGTGGCGCGGCGCCTCGGACCTCAGCGACTTCACGCTCAGGCTGACCGCCGAGCAGAGTCGCGAACTGGTCAACAGGCTCCATGAGTTGATCAACAGCTACCGCGACCTGCCGCACGCGCCCGACGCCGAAGGCGTGGAGACGGTCCGTTTCCACACGCACGCCTTCCCGCGCCGCTCCGCCGAGTAGTTCTGCCGCGCGCACCCACACTCCACTTCGCAGAAGGAGTCCCGCCATGCACGCCTTCCTCCATGCCCACACGCACGCCGCCCGCACGGCCGAGCTCGCCGCCCAGGCCGCCGCCTGGCACTTCGTCCGGCAGACCGCCCCCGCCACCCCCGCCCTGCGCAACCGGCTCGGCGAGGCCCTGATCGGCGCCGGCATACGCCTGATCGAGCCGGCCCACATCCACGCCCGCGTCCAGCACCCCCACGCGGTATGAGCAGACGGCCGTTCACGGCCGTCCTGGCCGCCAACACCATTTCCATCGCGGGGAGTTCACTCACCCTCATCGGTGTCCCGTGGTTCGTGCTCCAGACCACCGGCAGCGCCGGGCGGGCCGGCATCGTCGCCTTCTGCGCCACCCTGCCCGTGGTCATCGCCGCGCTCGCCGGCGGCCCGGTCATCGACCGGATCGGCCGGCGCCGCGTCTCCGCCGCCTCCGACGTCATCTGCGGCGTCGCGGTCGGTGCGATCCCGCTGCTGCACCGCGCGGGCGTGCTGGAGTTCTGGATGCTCTGCGCGCTGATGGCCGTCGGCGGCCTCGTGCACACCCCGGGCCTGACCGCCCGCTACGTCCTGCTCCCCGACCTCGCCGCGCACGCGGGCACCACCCTCGCCCGGGCGGCCGGCCTCTACGACGCGGTCTCCCGCGGGGCCCGGATGATCGGCGCCGCGCTGGCCGGCGTACTGATCGCGGCCTTCGGCGCCGAGACCGTACTGCTGCTGGACGCGGCCACCTTCGGGGCCTCCGCCCTGCTGGTCTCCGCCTTCCTGCACGGAATCGCGGCCGCCGAACCACAACGGGCCACCGGTAAGGCCTCGTTCGCCACCTACCGGGCCGAACTGGCCGAGGGCTGGGCCTTCCTGACCCGGTCACGGCTGCTGACGGGCATCACCCTGATGGTGATGATGACCAACGGCCTGGACCAGGGCTGGTCCTCGGTCCTCCTGCCGGTGCACGGCCGGGAAGCCCTCGGCGGCGCCACCGCGCTCGGCCTGATGATCTCCCTCTTCGGCGGCTTCGCGCTGCTGGGCGCCCTGCTCTACGGGGCGTGGGGCGAGCGGTTCCCGCGCCGGGTGGTCTTCGCGGCGGCGTTCCTGCTGTGCGGGGCCCCCCGGTACGTGACGGCCGCCCTCACGGACACCGCACTGCCGCTCGCGGTGGTCATGGCGCTGGCCGGCCTGGGCGCGGGCGTGCTCAACCCGGTCCTGACCACGGTCATGTACGAGCGGATCCCAGAGGAGCTGCGCACCCGCGTGTCAGGGGTGAGCACCGCGGGCTGCGAACTGACCATGCCGCTCGGCGGACTGGCGGCCGGCCTGCTGGTCGACGGTTTCGGGGCGCCCCGGGCGCTGCTGCTGTTCGGCGGCGCGTACCTGCTGGTCACGCTCGCCCCGCTGGTCTTTCCGGCCTGGCGCGGACTGGAACGGGACCGTACCCCGCTCAGCAGGCCGGAACGGCCTCTCCCCGGTTCAGCGCACGAAGGGCGTTCACCGCATCCGTCAGCGAAGTGACGGGGACCAGCCGGAGCCCCTCGGGGAGTTCCGCGCGGGCGTCCGAGCACTCCGCCTTCGGTACGAGGAACACGGTCGCCCCGTCGCGCCGCGCGGCCTGGGTCTTCAGGGCCACGCCGCCGACCGCGCCGACCGCTCCGTCCGCGGAGATGGTGCCCGTACCGGCGATGGAGCGGCCGCCGGTGAGGTCGCCGCCGGAGCCGTCGCCGTCGAGCTTGTCGACGATGCCGAGGGAGAAGAGCAGCCCGGCGCTCGGACCGCCGACGTCGGCGAGGTTCAGCTCCACCTTCACGTCCTTCGGGTCCTTGTGGAGAAAGCCGAGGGCGGCCTGGGTGGCCGTCGACTGCGACTTGGCCATTTCCTCCAGATTGTGCGCCTCGATGTCCTTGTCGCTTCCGCCCGAGGAGTAGACCGCCTCCCTGGGCAGGACGGCCCGGGTGGTGTCGAACCAGTGCCTGACGAGCTCGGACAGGTTCACGCTGGTGGAAGGCCCGGTCGCCTGGATGGTGGTCATACGGAGCTCCCCCTTCGTCGGCCGGGCGGGCGCCCCGGAGACGACGATGACGGCCTTCCCGTCCCGCTCCCCGAGCACGTCGGCGGTCAGCCCCGGCTGAGCGATCACGAACGGCAGCGGCGCGAACACCGCGGCGGCGAACAGCCCGATGACCGGCACGGCACAAACGGCCAGGGCGGCAGGACGCGGCAGACGCATGAGACGAGAGAGCACGCCCCCAATCTATCGGCCCCCTCACCCCCACCCGGCCCACCGACCCCACCGGAGCACTCCCGGGGCAACTCCAGCGGCGGAGGCAACTCCAGCGGCCGGGGCAACTCCAGCGGCGGGGGCAACTCCAGCGGCCGGGGGCAACTCCAGCCCCGCCGGCGTTTGAGGCGCGGGGGCCCGGGGGCAGCGCCCCCCGCAACGGCGCCGCACCCGGCAACGCACCGGCGGCACACGAGGAACCGCCAAGGCCGCGCCTAGCGAAGGGCGTCGGCGACTTCCCGCGCCGCATCCACCACCCGCGGCCCCACCCGCTCCGGCACCGCGTCGGCCAGCATCACGACCCCCACGCTGCCCTCCAGCCCGGTGATCCCCACGAGCGGCGCGGCAGCGCCACTGGCGCCCGCCTCCAGCTCCCCGTGGGTCAGCGTGTACCCCGGCTCGATCAGCTGTCCCTGACGGGCGGCCAGGATGGCCCGCCCGGCGGCCCCGCGGTCCAGCGGGTGGCGGAAGCCGGCCCGGTAGGCCACGTGGTAGTCCGTCCAGGTCGGTTCCACGACGGCGACGGCCAGCGCCTCGGTGCCGTCGACGAGCGTCAGGTGCGCGGTGGCCCCGATGTCCTCGGCGAGGGACCGCAGCGCGGGCAGGGCGGCCTCGCGCACGAGCGGATGTACCTGCCGGCCCAGCCGCAGCACCCCGAGCCCGACCCGGGCCCGCCCGCCGAGGTCGCGGCGGACCAGGGCGTGCTGCTCGAGCGTGGCAAGGAGCCGGTAGACCACGGTGCGGTTGACACCGAGGCGGTTGGAGAGCTCGGTGACGGTCAGACCGTGGTCGGTGTCGGCGAGCAGTTTGAGGACTCTGAGCCCTCGGTCGAGAGTCTGGGAGGTTTCCGCGGTCACGACGCCTCTCCCTCTTTCGGTGAGCGGCGGTGACTCTCTGGGTGGCACGCCGCCGGTCCCTCGGCGACGCATGGAGAGGCCGCCGGTAGCGGCCATGGCACCGGCTGCGCTCCCGCGGCGGCGCTGCCACGGTGCGTTCGATGCGGGGACAGTAGCGAGCAGGTCCGCTCAGCGGAAGGGCTCGTCCAGAATCCGGGCGCCTGCTACCGCTATATACCGATTCCGGAAGACCCCCGGCCCCACGGCCCCGCCGCCCACGTGCACCGAAACGCGGTCGTACGACCCTGAGCCGGACGAAGTCCGTGCGAACCTCCGCACGGACCCCGTTTCATCCCCTGTGGGAATGGATCACCGCATACGGGTGGCCCACTCCTGCACCTTCTTGATCCGCTCGCGCAGCTGTCCCGCCGTCGCCTCCGCGCTCGGCGGCCCGCCGCACACCCGGCGCAGCTCCGTGTGGATCACCCCGTGCGGCTTGCCGCTCTGGTGGACGTACGCGCCCACCATCGTGTTGAGGGACTTGCGCAGCTCCAGCAGCTCCTTGTGCGAGACCACCGGCCGCCGGTCGGCCGGCAGCTCCAGCAGGTCCGCCTCCGCGTCCGGCTTGCGCCGGCTGTGCGCGATCTGCCGCGACTGGCGCTTCTGCAGCAGCATCTGCACCTGGTCCGGCTCGAGCAGTCCGGGGATGCCGAGGTAGTCCTGCTCCTCCTCGCTGCCCGGGTGCGCCTGCATGCCGAACTCGGCGCCGTCGTAGAGCACCCGGTCGAAGACCGCGTCGGACTCCAGCGCCTCGAAGGACATCTGCTCGTCCTCGCCGGTGTCCTCGTCCTCCAGCTTGTTCGCCTCGTCCATTTCCTTCTCGGACTCGGCGTACGGGTCCTCCTCGCCCTGCTTCTTCGGCTTGTCGAGGACGTGGTCGCGCTCGACCTCCATCTCGTTGGCGAAGCCGAGCAGGTAGGGAATGGTCGGAAGGAACACGGATGCCGTCTCGCCGCGCCTGCGGGACCGCACGAAACGCCCGACGGCCTGCGCGAAGAACAGCGGCGTCGAAATGGTGGTGGCGTACACCCCCACCGCGAGGCGCGGCACGTCGACGCCCTCGGACACCATGCGGACCGCGACCATCCAGCGGTCCTGGTTCCCGCTGAAGGTGTCGATGTTCTTCGAGGCCCCGGCGTCGTCGGACAGCACCAGGGTGGCCTTCGTCCCGGTGATCTCGCGGATCAGCTTGGCGTACGCGCGCGCCGAGTCCTGGTCGGAGGCGATGACGAGGCCGCCCGCGTCCGGGATGCCCTTCCTGACCTCGGTCAGCCGCTGGTCGGCGGCGCGCAGCACGTTCGGCATCCAGTCGCCGCGCGGGTCCAGCGCCGTGCGCCAGGCCTGGGAGATGGCGTCCTTGGTCATCGGCTCGCCGAGGCGCGCGGCGATCTCGTCGCCCGCCTTCGTCCGCCAGCGCATGTTGCCGCTGTAGGAGAGGAAGATGACGGGCCGGACGACGCCGTCGCCGAGGGCGTTCCCGTAGCCGTAGGTGTAGTCGGCGGAGGACCGCCGGATCCCGTCGTTCCCCTCCTCGTACGTCACGAAGGGGATGGGGTTCGTGTCGGAACGGAAGGGCGTGCCGGTCAGCGCGAGCCGTCGCGTCGCGGGGTCGAAGGCCTCCAGGCAGGCCTCGCCCCAGGACTTCGAGTCGCCGGCGTGGTGGATCTCGTCGAGGATCACGAGGGTCTTGCGCTGCTCGCAGCGGTTGCGGTGCAGCATCGGCCGTACGCCGACACCCGCGTAGGTGACGGCGACCCCGTGGTAGTCCTTGCTGAGCGGCCCGGCGGAGTACTCGGGGTCCAGCCGGATGCCTATCCGCGCCGCCGCCTCCGCCCACTGCTTCTTGAGGTGCTCGGTCGGCGCGACCACGGTCACCTGCTGGACCACGTGGTGGTGCAGCAGCCAGGAGGCCAGGGTCAGCGCGAAGGTCGTCTTGCCGGCGCCCGGGGTCGCCACCGCGAGGAAGTCCCGCGGCTGCGTCTCGATGTACCGGTTGAGGGCACCCTCCTGCCAGGCACGCAGCTTGCTGGCGGTGCCCCACGGCGCACGGCCGGGGAAGGCGGGTGAGAGGTGGTGGGAGGCGGTAGTAGTCACGGTCTCCGGTTCGTAGCTCTCGGCGGTCGTACGTAGGACAACCGGGCCACCTTACCGGGGCGGGCCCGCCCCTCGCGGAGGGACAGGCCCGTGACCTCGGGCGGTGCGGCGAGGGTCACACCGGCCGCAACGCCCGCAACCGGCCCGCGATCACCGGCACGTCGGTCTCGGCACCGGCGGCCACGTCGACGACCAGCCCGTAGGCGGCGTCCTGGTCGCAGTCCGCGAGGTCTGCCCCGTTGACGGCGAGGAAGGTCGCGGCCGCGAGCCAGGCGGTGCGCTTGTTCCCGTCGACCAGGGGATGGTTCGTCGCGATGCCGTGCAGCAGTGCGGCGGCCTGCTCGTACGGGTCCTCGTACGCGGGAGTCCCGAACATGCGCGCCCGCGGCCGGTGCACCGCCGACTCCATCAGTCCGGGGGCGCGCAGTTCGACGGGCTGGTCCTGGGCGAGACAGGCGAGCCGGGCCAGGTCGAGCACCTCGGCGAGGGTGAGGTGGCGCACCGCCGCGCGGCTGGGGGCGGGACGGTCGGCGGTGCGGTCGGCGGTGCGGTCGGTCGTGCTGTCGGCGGCCGGGTCGGCCGTGCTGTCGGCGGCCCGGTCGGTCGCGCGGTCGGTCGCGCTGTCGGTCGCGGTCACGTGCCGAGCCGCTTCAGGAGCGGGGCGTGCCGCTGCGCCAGCCGGGCCGCCGCGTGGCCGACGTGCTCCCGCTCCCGGCGCAGGTGTGCGCGCAGCGCCGCGAGGGCCTGGTCCTCGGGCGTGGTGCCGGTGGCGTCGGCGAGGTCGGCGAGCTCCGCCTGCTCGGCGGCGGAGAGCCGCACGGTCAACTCGTTCATGCACACAGCGTAAGGACGGCAGGGCGGCCCGGTCAGCCGGATTTCGCGGGCGCGTGCTCGTTCAGACGGGTGGCGACCCAGGCCCCGGCGAGCGCGATCGCGGCCATCGGCAGGAACACCACGGTGAAGGCGGCCGGGTGCGCGGCCGCCCCGTCGGCGGCGACCGTGTGGGCGGCCCCCACCGCTCCCCCGCCCAGCGCGGCGAAGGCGGCCCCGCCCGCGGCCAGCAGCACCACGTTCGCCAGGGCGTCGGAGATCTGCAGGGCGGCGGAGTTCGCGCCCGCCTCCTCCGGCGCGGACAGCTTCAGCAGCAGCACGCTCGTGGAGCCGATCACCAGCCCCATGCCGAGGCAGCCCACGGCCCAGGCGAGCGCGAGCGTCCACACCGGCACGGACGGGATCAGCACCGCCGGGGCCGCGGCGATCGCGAAGGCCACCATCACCATGCCGGCCACCATCAGCCGCTCCCGGTACGGCGCCATCCGCCCCTTCGACTGCACCCACGAGCCGCCCGCCCACGTGAGCCCGCCCAGCGCGAGGGAGAAGCCGGCCAGGGTCGGGCTGAGCCCCCGCTGGGTGACCAGCATCAGCGGCACGAAGCTCTCGGCCGCGATGAACGACCCGGCCGCGACCCCGCGCAGCAGCACCACGGACGGCAGCCCGCGCCGGGCCAGGTAGGTCCCGCGCGGCAGCAGCCCCCGCACGGCGGGCACGAGCAGGGCCGCGCCGGCGACGCCGGGCGCCAGCGACAGCCACCGCAGGTCCTGGGCGGCGTACTGCAACAGCCCCGCACCCACCGAGATCCCGAAGGCCAGCCGGATCCGCCGCCGGTCGAACGCCGCGGGCGGCGCGCCCGTGTCCACCGGCCCGGAGGCGGTCCGCCGGATCGCGGGCAGCGCGACGGCGAGCGGCACGACCACGAGGGCCGGTATCCCGAGGAACACCCACCGCCATCCGAGGTGCTCGGTCACCGTCCCCGCGGCCAGCGGCCCGACGATGGACGGCACCACCCAGCTCGCGGCGAAGGCCGCCATGATGGCGGGCCGCAGCCGCTCCGGGTAGGCCCGGCTGACGACGACGTAGAGCGCGACGATGACCAGCCCGCCACCGAAGCCCTGCACGGCCCGCCCGAGCACGAACACCCACATGTCCCGCGCGGTCCCCGCCCCCACCAGCCCGGCGGCGAAGG
Source organism: Streptomyces sp. NPDC088762 (assembly GCF_044750905.1). NCBI lineage: Bacteria > Bacillati > Actinomycetota > Actinomycetes > Kitasatosporales > Streptomycetaceae > Streptomyces > Streptomyces sp. NPDC088762. The sequence goes on along the minus strand of NZ_JBIVKT010000001.1, from coordinate 79,890 downwards.
CCCCGATCCCGACGGTCAGCGGCCGCAACGGCCCTTGCCGGTCGGCCCACTGCCCGGACAGGACCATGCCGAAGAGGCTGGTGGTGAAGTAGGCGGAGAAGGCGAAGGCGTAGAGCCCGATCCCGTCCAGCTCCCGCGCCGCCACGGGCATGGCCGTCCCCACGGCGGTGGCCTCGAAGGCGATCAGAAAGATGACGGAGATGATCCCGATGCTGAGCGTCCGGTACGCGACCCCCATGATCCCGCCGGACAGCGGGACCGGGGTGACCGAGCCGGTCTTCTCGGGGGCGGAGGGTTCAAGGGCACTCATCGCCCCAGAGTAAGGCGCACCCCGCCCATTCACCCCTGTCAATTAGTCGGAGCCGAACTCCTCCTCCGGACCTACGACTGTGAACGCGACATGGCAGTCGTGTTGCGCCCCCGGCGCATCCCTTCCGCCGCCCGGCGCAGGCCCGTACGGTCTTACTCGTCACCACCACACAGCCGTGTGCCCGAGTGGTTGAGGGACTCGCCTGCAAAGCGAGTTACGCCGGTTCGATTCCGGTCACGGCTTCCAGGCAAGCCGCTCAGGGAAAGGCGCACCCCTGAGCGGCCTTCGCCATGCCCGGGCCGCGGGCCTCGCGGCCTCACACGGTCGGCGCGGCCTTCTCCTTGACGACCAGCTTGTCCGGCAGCCCGCCGTTGTTCTTGCAGCCGAGTTCCTTGGCCATCGCCAGGGCCGCCGAGTGGACGATGGCGAGGTTGGCCTCGCGCAGCTCGGGCTCATCACCCTTCGAACCTTCCGACACGTTGACGCTGGCCTCGACCGGCACCGCCTTGTCGGGTCCTGCGAGCCTGCTGCTGGCGCAGTCGAAGTACAGCCTCGCCTGGCGCGAGACCGCCAGGGCGTTGCGGCCGAGGTCGTACTCCCAGTAGTGGCCCTTGCCGCTTTCGCTGTTCTCGCCCGTCCGCTGCAGCTCACTCTCAATCTCGAAACTCACCGAGACCTTCCGCCGGTTCTTCTCGTCCAGTGGAGTGGCCTTGCAAGCCTGCCCGCCGAGCGAGGCGCCGATTTTGGCGTAGCCGCGCGACAGCACTCCGGCCACCCACCTGACACCCGCGCTGTCTCCCTCCTCTGGCTGCGCGAACAAAGTGGCCCCGGTGAGCTTCTCGATACCGCGGACCGCGTCGGGAGCGAGCATGCCCTCCGGACAGACCTGTGCCCCGGACAGTTCGGCAGGCCCGCTGGGCCCGTCGCCGTCGCCGGAACAGCCAGCGAGCAGCACCGCACCCACGACGGCCACGGCCAGTGCCACGACACGCCGGTCTGCGATGCCCGTCTTCTTTGGAGTCACCATCGTCCCTCAGTCCTCCGTGACGGGCTGATTGCCCGTGTGCCGCTCGAGTCCCCAGCCCGTGTTGTAGCCGGTCTGCGAGGACTGCCTGAGGACCTCGTCGAGCGGGTCGGTTTCGCTGACCGGGTGACGGGTCAGGAACCGGTCCACCGGTCCGGAGGCATTGGCCTCACCCTGGGTGTACACGCTCTGCTTGTCATGGTGCGCCTGGGCTTCCCTGCGGTCCTTCTCACGGTCACCCTCGGCCTCGGACCAGTCCCCGATGAGGTTGCCTGCGACCTGCTCCAGCGCACCACTGCCCGTGTCGACCGCCAGCGGCACGACGACGGCTGCCACTCCGGCCGCCGCCGCCGTGGCGGGCAGGAACGCGACACCCGCCGCGATCCCCGCCGTGGTGCCGAACTCGATCCACCCGGAGCGCTTCTCCGCGGCCTTGTCGTAGTCCTCCGTCCACTTCTTCGCGTCGGCTTCGATCTGCTTGCCGCGCGACTCATCCAGAATGCCCTGGAACTCTCCCCCGGTCCGCGCCGCCTCCATGAGCCCGCTCTGATTGAGCTTTCCGTCATGCCCCACCTGGGATTCCAGCATCGAAGCCTGGAAGACCGACTCCGCCTGGGACATCGTGAGGTAGGAATCGGGATGCTGACCGAGGCTGCTGAGGAACTTCCGCGCGGCGTCGCGCTCGAAGTTCGCGTGCCCTTCAGCCGCCTTGGCGAACACGCTGTCCGAACGGTTGTCGTTCAGCCCGTGGTTCAGGTCGTCGATGTACCCCGCGCCCATGTTCCCCAGGCTATCCGCCAGTGACTCCTGGTTCTTCAGCAGCTCGGCGCTCCCTCCGTATTTGGAGACGACCTCCTGCATGATGCGCGAGGAGGTCTCATCCCTCACCAATTCCGGCTTGGGGTCGTCCCAGGCGTGGCCGAGGGTCGCCGCCTCCAGGGCGTGACCGAGCGCGTCCGGCATGTACTGCTGGACCTTCTTCATGTCGTCCGGATTCGTGCTCTCCGTGTCGATCGTGAAGTCGTACTTCTCGTTGCCGAAAAAGTCGAGGTAGTTCTTGATCGGCTTCTTGTCCTCGCCCTTGCCCAGGTCGGCCGGACCGGACTTCTCGGTCCCGTCCTGGTTGTACGCGTGCGGCGTCCGCTCAGGGTCGAAGAACTCCTTCGCGGCGTCCGGGCTGTGGCCCATCGCCTCCAGGAAGCTGACCACCGGGTCGTAGCCGGCGCCGTTGACGCCGGAGGGGTTGAACAGGTTCTTGCCGTACCCGTTGATGTGCCGGGTCGAGTTGAAGAAGTCCGGGTCCTTCGCGTGGATCTGGGTCGCGTGCTCGGCGATCGGGACCAGGAACTTCGGGTCGTAGTTTCCGTACCGCATGATGCCGCCGAGCAGCTGATACCCGTAGGGCGGATTCTGGTCGTACTTGGCGAGCGGGATGTGCTGTGTGCCGAGCTTGCGGAGATCGTTCGCGAACGAGTCCGGCAGGTGCGGCTCGTTCTTGGAGTTGGTGGCGGTCGCGAGGTTGAGCCCCAGGTTCTTCTGGAGGTCTTGGACGTCCTTGAGCCGCTGCTTGTCGAGCTCGGAGTAGTCGTAGGTGTCGGTAGACATGTATCCGAAGAACTCGAGCGACCCCTTGGGGCCGAGCTTCTCGTAGAAGTTCTTGGAGAACTCCGGGACCTTCGCGTTGTCCGCCAGCAGCTCGTTGAGCTCCACGAGCTCGTCGTGGCTCAGCTCCCGCCCCTTCTTCGCAAGGTCGGCGGCACGGCCGGCCTGCTCGGCGTCGAGGCTGCCGTACGTGGGCCCGCTGAAGTTGTGGGAGTCCGTCACGTTGGCGCTGAGCATGCGGGCCAGCGACTGGTCGGTGTCGTCGCAGTTGTCGATGATCGCATCGATCTTCTGCTGCCACAGCCCACGGTTCTCACGCATGGACCGCTGGTAGTCGGGGTCGTGCCGGGCGGCATTCCGCTCGCCCTCGGTGGCCGGGGGAATCTCGGACACCCGGCCGGAGGCGTCGACCCGGAATCCGGCGGCGGGGGCCTCCTCGTTCGCGATCTTCCTGAGCTGGTCGCGGGAGGACTTGAAGACGGCCAACCCCTGGGATAAGGCCGTGTGGACACCCTTGGCTTCCTTGGCGGCGTCCTCGAACTCCTTGGCCGTCTTGTCGACGAAGGCCCGACCGACGGAGGCCGTGACCCCGTTCCACTCCGCCTTGGCAGCCTTGGCCTTCATACCGTTGCGGGCGGCCTCGGCGAGCTCGTCCAGCTTGGTCGCCATCGCCTGCCAGTCGGCCACTGCCGTCTGCAGCTTGTCCACCGGGGCGTTGAGCACGTTCTCGTACGTCAGCATGTCGGCTGCCCTACTTGAGGTACTGGTCGATGGCGGAGGAGGTGAAGTCGGCGTGGAGTTGCTGCTCGTCCTTGGCGTGGGACTTGAGGGAGTAGTTCAGGCCGTTGGAGATGTTCGCGCAGGCTGCGACGAGGGTCTTCACCTGGGTCTCCCAGGTGGTGTGGGCCTTGAGGAGTGCCGCCCCGCTCGCGAAGCTCTCCTTGGTGAGGGCGCCTGCCGCCTCCGTGGTGGCCGTGGCGGCGTGCTTGCCGTCGGTTTGGAGGCGGGTGTGGAGCTTGTACGCCTCGGAGCCGATGGCGCCGATGTGGTCCTGGTTGAGTTCGAGGTCGCCGCCGCCACCGCCGCCCGGCTCGACGGGGACGTGGTTCAGCCTCATTGAGACATTGGCGGTGGCCGTGGCGCGCGCCGCCGCCCATTCCTCGTCGAACGACATCGCGTGAACTCCTGTGGGGGGGCAGGTCCGGTCAGCGGGTCAGTTGTGAGTGGTCGGCGCGAGTCAGCGCCTGTTGCGGCTTACGACGACCGCGGTGACGGCCCCGCCGATGAGCACGCAGGCTCCCAGACCGAGGGCGATCCAGGGAAGGCTGCTGCCGCTCTTCTTCTCCTCGGCCTGGGCCGCCGGCTTGGGGGCCGCCGTATCGGGGGCCTTGCCGTCGGTGGAGGGCGAGGGGTTCTTCGCCGGGTCCGCGGCAGCCAGGTCGGGCAACGGGTACACGTCGGCCGGGCCGGGGTCGCCGGGGTTGGGGACGGCGATGCGGGGGCGGACGATGCCGTAGCCGATGTAGTCGTTGCGCTGGGCGCCGTCGGTGGGCTTGCCGGCGGTGTTCAGGAGGACTCGGAGGACCTGGTTGTTGGTCCAGTCGGGGTGGGCGGACCAGAGGAGGGCCGCCGAGGCTGAGGCTAGGGCGCTGGCGTCACTCGTGCCGTGGGTCTTGCACAGACCCGACTTGCCGGTGCAAGCCATGACGATATCGATGCCCGGAGCAGCCAGGTCTACTTGGGGGCCGTGCTGTGTCTCCTTGGTCGGCTTGCCGTCGGCATCCACCGCACCAACGCCCACGACTCCTGGCGTCGCACCCGGATATGCGACCTCGTTAAGCGTATCGCCGGAGTTGCCGACAGCAGCGAAGATCAGCTTTCCCTTCGAAAGCGCGTACCTCACCGCCTCGGCCCGCTCCCGGTCGGCCTCGGGCTTGCCGGGCCTCCCAGAGGAGATATTGATGATCTTGGCATCCGAGTCCGCCGCCCACCGAATGGCCGCGGTCTTTGAGGGGGTGTCGTCCCCCTCCAGCACGTTTGGCACACGGATCGGCAGGATCTTGGCGCCGGGTGCCAGTCCATAGGCGCCGTCGCCGCTCGGGTGCTTTCCGGTTCCGGCGATGAGTGCAGCCATGCCGGTGCCGTGGCCGTCATAGTCTGTGTGCTCGTCGCCGTCGGCCTTCCCGGCCAGGAAATCCTTGCCGGGAAGCACCTGCCCTTCCAGCTCCGGGATGGTCTTAACGCCGGTGTCAATCACCGCGACGGTGATCCCTTTACCAGTGCTGATCTTCCAGATGTCGTCGGCCTTCATCGTGTCGAGATGCCATTGTTGCGAGCGAATGGTCTCCGCGTGGGCCGGGGTCGCAGCGACCCCGGCCAGCAGCAGGCCCACCAGGGCCGAGGTCGCCTTGCGCATGTGCATCCCGTACAACGTCCGTTCTGCTCAGTCGATCACCGGCGGGACAACACGACGGTCGCCCTGCCAGGTCTCTTCGTCCTCGGCCAGGTAATCGGGGCGTTCGCCGCCCTGGTTCTCGCGCCGCCTGCCCGGAGTGTGCGCGCCCGCACCGGTGCCGGCTGCTCCACCACGCACTAGGCCCGAACCGCCCTGGGTAAAAGGCTGTCCGCCCTTGGCCGGGTGAGCGCCCGCCGCAGACTGACGCCCGCCGACGATACCTCCCGGCTCCGAAGCCAGCCGACGGCCCACTGGGGAACCGGCCACGCCACCGTGGGCGCTGCCGCCCATGCCTCCACCCATACCGCCCATACCGCGACCGGCCTGAGTGCCGCCCATCGCGCGACCGGTCTGCGTGCCTTCCGTACCGATGACCGTGCCACGCGGGATGCTCCTGCTGGGACCGCTGGTCGGCACCTGGCGGCCGCCCAGGATCCCGTTGTCCTGCGGGGGCAGGCCGGCGAACGGGCCTGGCTTGCCCAGGCCCTTGGCGCCACCGAGTCCCTGGAGCGGTCCCTGGCCACCGGGGCCAAGGCCGGGCACCTTCGGGCCGCTGGTCGGTGGGAGGGTTACGGGCGGGATCGGGAGAAGGGGGCTGGGTCCACCGGGGGTGACGGGCACCTGGGGAACGGGAGTACCCGTCGGCGGAGGCAAGGTCGTCGTGGGTGGCAGCGTCGTCACGTGGTCGAGGTCCACGCTCACGTTGGGATCCGGGATCCCGGGCAGCGGCGCCGGCCCGGTCGTCCGAGGCACCGTGCTGTCCGGCTGCGGTTGGTGGCCAGGAACCCACCCAGGCTCGTTCGTTTGCCCTGCTCCGGGACCGGCGGAAGCCACGTATGAGGAACCACCCGAGCTGGCCGCTACACCGCCAGGTCGTGCCATGTCCTCACTTCCGCCGCCATAACCGTCCGGCACGAACTCCTTCGGCGGCGGCGGGAACGTCGGGATCTCCGCCTTGTTCATCTCGGAGGACGACTGCTCGTACTTCTGCGCCAGGTTGTTCATCAGCCTGACCGCCTCGCGGTGGTCGGCGTCCAGCTTCGCTTCCGCTTCCTTGCTGACCGCCGGCGCGTCAGGGTCGTTGTGCGCCTTCTTGGCCGCTTCCAAGTTCTTCGCAGCGCCCGTGTCGTACGCGGGCATCTTCTGCGCCTCGGTCATGACCTGTACGGCGTCGCCCATCCACTTGGACCCCGCTGCGCTGTAGTCGCTCAGCCGCAGCGTGGCGTTGCCGGCCCTGCCGACCCACTCCTGGAAGGCGGTAGCCGCTTCGCCCTCCCAGCCGGTGACCTGGTGCTTCTTGAGCGCCTCGCCGATCTTCTTGATGTCATCGGACGCCTTCGCCAGCTGGTCGGCCCGCTCCTTGACCGCGGCCGGGTCCAGCGAAGCGATCATCTCTCGCAGCTTCTGGTGCGAGTAACCGTCAAAGTTCGTTGCAACCATCAGTGGTTACCCCCCTTGCCAGCAGTACCCGGGTGCTGCGAGGCCTCCAGCTTGCGCTTCTCCTCCGGATACGGGTCGCGCTCCGGCACGTACTGCTTTTCTGCCTGCTGGGCGATGGTGGCCATACGACGCTTCGTGTCGTCATCCACGTCGCTGAAGCCCTTGCCCGCCGTCGAGATCGCGATCCCCAGCGCCTCGATCTGGTCCGCCAGCCCCTTCGAAAGCTTCTGCAGCTCCGTGATCACGGTGTCATACGACTTGAAGAGGGCGTCCGCCTCCGGGAAGCCATGGCCGAGCTTGCCCGCCGGCAGGGTGCCGTGTGCCAGCTTCTTGTGGTCTGCGTCCGAGCCGGTGAGGTCGTCCAGCAGGGCCGTCACCATGTTCTTGTATTCCGTCAGCGAGTCGTACTCGACCTTCAGCGCCGCCGCGGTCGCCGCCTGTGCCGCCGCCTGCGCACTGATCGCCGCCGCCGCTACGCTCGCCGAAGCGCCTACTCCGAGCAGACTCGGCCCACTCTCCACTGCCACGATGGCCTCCCCGACTCCCCGTCTCCCCGTGGTCACGGCGTCACCGACGCCGCTCCCCGTCCCCGTTCGCACCCGTTCGCACGCGCACGTGCACACTCTCACCGATCACTCTAGCGACCGGCGCCGACAGTCCCAAGTCCGGTGTTGCACGTGCAATGCGGGTCACAAGCTCACGAGTTGGGCGCGGCGACCGCCGCCGATGGCCTGATCGGGAGCCTGTTCACCGGGCGGCCCGTGGCCGCGCGTACGGCCGAGGCTACCGCCGCCGGGGTCGTCACCACAGGGGCCGCGCTTGCCGCCTTCGCGCCGAACGGGGCCACCACGTCCCGCTCTTCGACCAGTTTGACGATGCGGATCGCCGGGGCGTCCAGCGACGTCGGCAGGGCGTAGCCCGTCAGGTCCGGGTGGCGGACCAGGCCCGCGACCGTGCGGAGGTTTTCGGTCAGGGCCGCGCCCACGCCCTGGGTGACGCCCGCTTCGATACGGGCTTCCAGCTGGCGGGGGTTGAGGATGCGGCCCACGTCCTGGGCCACCGCCAGTTCGACCACGCGGACCGAGCCCAGCTCGATGTCCACGTCGACCACCGCGCGGATCGCGCAGAAGGCGAGGCCCACGAAGGCGTCGCCCTGGCCGTCGCCGTCCAGGGGTTCGGTCGGGTGGGGGCGGCACTGGGCCGTCGCCCAGAGCTCCTTGCCCTCCATCGCCTCCGCGACCGTCGTGGAGAACGCGCCGTCGTACGACGTGATCCGGCCATCCGTGATCTGGAGCAGTTCCGTCGACATGCCCAGTTTGTGGGCCATGGGCTGCAGGAGTTGGGTGCGGACCATCTTCGCGGCCCGTTCGACGGCGCCGCCCGAGACCCACGTGTGCCGGCCGTGGGCGGAGGCGCCCGCCGGCGGCTGGTCGGTGTCCACGGGGGCCGTCGTCACCTCGTCGACGCCCAGGACCTCCTGGACGATCTGGCGGGCGAGCGTGGAGAAGCCCTGGCCGGTGTCCACCGCCGCGCAGATGACCGTCGCCGACCCGTTGACGACCTTGACCGTCGCCGTCGAGACCTCGTCCGTGCCCTCCGCGCCGAGCATGTGCACCATGCCGACGCCGTACCCGACCCCGCGCCGCACCGCGCCCGGCTCGCCCGCGCCCTCGGGGCCGCCCGGGAGCAGCCATTCGTCCTCGGGGGTGTCCTTCGGGAGGGAGGGCAGGGGGTAGTCGCGGACCGCGCGCAGGAGTTCGGCCACCGGGGCCGGGCAGGTCACGGTCTGGCCGGTGGGCAGGAGGTCGCCGGTGGCGAGGACGTTGCGCAGGCGCAGTTCGGCGCCGTCGATGCCGAGGGCGGCCGCGAGCTTGTCCATCTGGCCCTCGTACGCGGCGCAGACCTGCATCGCGCCTTCGCCCCGGACATGGCCCGAGGGGGGGTTGTTCGTACGGACCGCCCAGCCTTCGACGAAGGCGTGCGGGACGACGTACGGGCCGCAGGCGAAGGCCACCGCCGCCGCGAGGGACTCCGAGGAGTCGTCCGCGTAGGCGCCGGCGTCCATCAGGATCTGGGCCTCGACCTTGACGAGGCGGCCCTCGGCGTCCGCGTGGTGGCGGTAGCGCAGAAGCGTCGGGTGGCGGTGGGTGTGGCCGAGGAAGGACTCCTCGCGGGTGGCGGCCAGCTTGACCGGGCAGCCGGTGCGCAGGGCGAGGAGGCCCAGCGGGAGCTGGAAGGCGGCGTCCTCGCGGTCGGCCGTCGCGCCCGGGACCCCGGTGACGACCACGCGGACCCGGTCGGGCTCCAGCCCGAAGCAGGCGGCGGCCAGGTCGCGGTCGGTGTGCGGGTCGGTGGAGGCGGTGTAGAGCTCCACGCCGCCGTCGGGGCGCGGCACGGCCAGCCCGGCCTCGGCGCCGATGGGGGCGGGGTCCTGGCGGCCGATGCGGTACAGGCCCTCGACGACGACCTCGCCGGTGACCTCCGGGTCGCCGTAGCGGAGCGGGATGTGCCGGATCAGGTTGCCGTCGGGGTGCAGCGGGGCGGCGCCGAAGGACTGCTCGGGGTCGGTGACCGGGTCGAGGAGCTCGTACTCGACGGCGATGGCGGCCGCGGCGAGGCGGGCGGTGTCCGGGTGGTCGGCGGCGACGGCGGCGATGGGCTCGCCGTGGTGGCGTACGACGTCGTGCGCGAAGACCGGCCGGTCGGCGATGCGGCGGCCGTGGGTGGTGGCGCCGGGGACGTCGGCGTGGGTGACGACGGCGCGGACGCCGGGCATCTCGGCGGCGGCCGAGGTGTCGATGGACAGGATCCGGGCGTGGGCGTGCGGGGAGCGGAGCACGGCGGCCCACAGGAGGCCCTCGGCCCACAGGTCTGCGGCGTAGGGGAAGGTGCCCGCGGCCTTGGGGCCGGTGTCGGCGGCCGGGACGGAGGCGCCGATTCCGCGCGGTACCTGCGGCTCCGCGGCCTCCGTGGGGGCCGCCAGGGCGGTCACCGTGGTGTTCACCGTCGTCGTCGCCGTCGCCGCGTCCTGCCCGCTCACACCGTGCCTCCGTGGTGGATGCCGCCCTCGCCGGGCGCTGCCTGATGCGGAATGCGCGGCTCCGCCGAAGCCGAGACCGAAGCCGTGGCCGAGACCGAAGCCGAAGCCGCCGACTCGGCGGCCGCCGCCTCGCGCACCGCCACGACCTCGCGCACGGCGTCGATGACACCCGCGTAGCCGGAGCAGCGGCAGAGGTTGCCGCAGAGCGCCTGACGGGTCTCCAGCTCGCTGGGGGCGTGGTTGCCCTCCAGCAGGTCGTGGATGGTCATGGCCATGCCCGGTACGCAGAACCCGCACTGCACCGCACCCGACCTGCACAACGCCTGCTGCACGTCCGAGAGTTCCCCGTCCGTCGCGAGACCTTCGACGGTCCGGACCTCGCTCCCGGCGGCCGTCGCGGCCGGCACCAGGCAGGAGGCGACGAGCCGGCCGTCGACCTGCACGGCGCAGGCGCCGCATTCGCCCTGCGAGCAGCCGTCCTTGGCCCCGGCGAGGCCGAGGCGCTCGCGCAGCACGTAGAGGAGGGACTCGCCGATCCAGGCGCCGGTGACGGGCCGGTCGGCGCCGTTGACGCGCAGGACGTAGGAGGCCGACGGGTGCTCGTGATGGACGACCGGCCCGGCGCCCGCGTCCTCGTCGAGCCCCTCGAGCCCCCCGGTTTTTTCGTACGTCGGCCCCTCGGCCGGGGCCTCCCCTGCGGTGTCCGCACCCGGGACCACCGCAGCAGTGTCGGCGGTGTCCGCGTGCGGCACGGGCTCAGGGCCGGTTCCGGCCGGTGCCGGGGCGGCTCCGGCGAAGCCGTGCCCGTCGGTGCCGGCCGGCTCCGGCGCGGGCTCGGCCGCACCCACCGGCCCGGCAGCGCCCACGACCTCGGGCTCCGACCCGGCGGCACCCGCGCCCTCCGGCTCCGACCCGACGGCGCCCACGGCCTCCGGTCCGCCCTCCAGCCCGCCCTCCGGCGCGTACCCGAACGCCGAGAAGCCGTGCCCGTCGGTCTCCCCGGACGCAGCGGGCACCGGAGCCGGCGCCTCGAACGGCACCGGCGGTGCCGAAGGCGCCGGCCGGGACCCCTCGACCGGCATCTCCGCCGGCCCGTGGGAGGCCTCGATGTCATGCGGAGCCGGATGCGCCGGCTCGCCCTCCGGCAGCGGGGTCCCCACGCCGGGGCCGCCCAGCACGCGCGGGCCGCGCCCCGCGCCGCCGACGCCGGGCCCGCCGAGCAGCCGCCCGGCACCCGTGGCCGTGGCCGTGGCGGCCGCCGCCACCGCCTCGTCCGTGCCCGGCAGGACGCCGGCGTCCGGCTCCGCGGCCGGCTGCTGCGCCGCGTACCCGCGCGCGCCCTCGAAGTCGGGGTGGTTGGCCCAGGGCGCCGGGGCGCCGCCCGGCAGCGTCGCCGGGGCCTGGCTCCAGTCGGCGTCCAGCGCGCTCTGCCGGAACTCGCCGGAGCGACCGGACAGTTCCGGCATGTCGGGCATGGCCCATTGGCCGCTCGCCCCGGCTTCGGGCTCCTGCGGCACGTCCGGGAACCGCCACTCCGCGGTCGCCCCCGGATCGGGCTCCGGCTCGGCCTCGGCGAACGCCGCGGCCACCGACGCCGGAATCGGGATGGACGCCGGGATCGGCCCGCCGACCGGCGCCGGCGCCTGGCCCGGGGCAGCCGCAGCCGCACCGCCGCCCGCCGAGTCGGCCGGAACCGAGGCCCCCGCCTCCGGCCACTGCACCGGCATCGCCCACGTGCCCGTGGCCGCCGGGTCCGTACTGGCCGTGCCGAGCGGCACGATCATCGGCGGCGGCACGTAGCCGTGCCCGGGCGCCGCGAGCGGCTCACCCGTGCCGAGCGCGTCCAGCATGTCCTGCGGCAGCTTCACGAAGGCCGTCGCGTCCGAGTCGTACTCGCCGCCCTGCGGGACGGGTTCCCAGCCCCAGTCCGCCGCGCCGTTCCCCTGGCCCTGGCTCACGTTCTCGTTCTCGTTCCCGCTCATGAGGTCAGCGCCCTCCCCAGGGCCCTGCGTGCCAGCACGGCCACCGTCCGCCGCAGATGCAGTACACCCGGAGCCACCGGTTCCCCCTGGTCGGGCACGCAGGCGGCCGCGACGTACTCGCCGAAGGCCTCCAGTGCCTCTGGGGCCAGGCTCCGCTCGCCGTCCCAGTCGATCAACGAGGCCACCCACTGCTCGGCCTCCAGCGGCCGCAGCGGCATCGGGGCGACCGCGCCGATGGCGCAGCGCACGCCCCGGCGCGCGGGATCCAGCACCAGCCCCACGGACGCCACCGCGCGCCCCGGGCCGGTACGCCCCGTGGCCTTGAGGAACACCTGCGGCGCGTGGAGCAGCGGAACCCGTACGAAGCCGATCAGCTCCCCGGGCCGCAGCATCTCCCGTCCGGCCAGCAGGTGCGAGACCGGGACCTCGCGCGATCCGCCCGGGCCGACGATGACCAGCACGGCCTCCAGCGCGGCCAGCACGGGAAGGGCGTCACCTGTGGGCGCGGCGGTGGCGATGTTCCCGCCGAGGGTGCCGGCGTTGCGGATCTGCGGGGGTCCGGCCGCGCGCGCGGCGGCCGCCAGCGCGGGGATCAGCGCGGCGAAGTCCGGCCGGCCCATCCGCGCGTGGGTCAGTCCCGCGCCAAGCAGCGCGTGGCCGTCCTGGTACTGCCAGCCGCGGATCTCGTTGATCCGGCCCAGGCCCACCAGCGCGGCGGGCCGCAGCAGCCCGGCGTTGACGGCGGCCATGAGGTCGGTGCCGCCGGCCACGGGCACGGCGGCGGGCATGGCGGCGAGCGCCGCCACGGCCTCCTCGAGCGAGGCCGGCAGCGTCACGGACTGCGCCGCCTGCGGTGCGTGCGTGGTCAACCCAGCTGCCCCTTCCCGATGTCCCGGTCCCGGCGCTCACGCCTGTCCGCCGTACGGTACGTGCTCACCGCCGGGAGGTGGCAACTCTGGCACATCTTCGCGGGCGTCCGGCGCGAGGGTCGACCGGGCGCCCCCCTCGCCGAGCCCGGCACCCCGAGGGGACCCCCGGGCCCCGCCTCACGCCCGCCCGCTCAACCCCGGGCCCCGCCTTACGCCGCCCGCTCAACGCCGGACCCCGCCTCATGCCGCCCGCTCAACGCCGGGCCGCGCTCGCGCACCCCCGTGCTCCGCCCGCGCCCCACCTTCACCCCGCCTGCACCCCGCCCCGCTCCACCCCGCTCTCCCGACTGACCGTTTTTCCCCGTATCACCAGGAATACAGCGAGAGTTCCCTTCCCTTTCGCCCTCCGCCCCGTCACACGTTCGGGGGCGCACCCTCGATCGGCCGCCCCAGCACTCCCGGCCGCCGCTGCCACGGCATCGGGCCGCCCGGCGGCCGGTAGCCGACCCCGAGCGCGTCCAGCCGCGCGTAGTGCGCCGCCGCCATCCGGCCCTCGAACCACGCGAAGTCGCGCTCCTCCGGCTCCGGCAGCCGCGACCACACCACCTCCGCGAAGGCCGCCAGCCGCGGGAACACCTGGTAGTCGACCCGCCCCTGGTCCTCCATCACCTCGGTCCACACATTGGCCTGCGCGCCGAGCACATGGGCCGCCGCCTCGGCCGACAACTTTGGCGGTACCGGCTCAAACCGGTACACATCCTCCAGCGTGCGCACGTAACCGATCGGCATCGGCTCCTGCGGACCGCCCGCCTGACGGTGGTCCAGGTACACCTGCTGCTCCGGGCACATCACCACGTCGTGCCCGGCCTCGGCGGCGGCGATCCCGCCCGCGTAGCCGCGCCACGAGGAGACGGCCGCCCCCGGCGCGAGCCCGCCCTCCAGGATCTCGTCCCACCCGATCAGCCGCCGCCCGCGCTCGGCGAGCCAGCTGTCGAAGTGCCGGATGAACCAGGACTGCAGCCCGTCCTCGCCGTCCACCCCCAGCTCGCCGATCCGCTCCTGCGCGACCGCGGAGGCCCGCCACTGCTCCTTGGGGCACTCGTCGCCGCCCACGTGCACGAAGGGCGAGACCTCGGCGGGGAACAGCTCCAGCAGCTCCTCGAAGACGCCCTCGTAGAACCGCACCACGGCCTCGGTCGGCGCGAGCACGTTCTCGCTGATCCCCCAGTCGTCCCACACCTCCAGCGCCGAGGTGTCGACCACGTCCGTGTTCCCCAGCTCCGGGTAAGCGGCGATGGCGGCCTGCGAATGCCCCGGTACGTCGATCTCCGGTACCACGCGGACGTGCCGCTCGGCGGCGTAGGCGACGATCTCGCGGATGTCGTCCTGCGTGTAGTAGCCGCCGTGCGGGGTCTCGTTCCACAGCGGCGAGGCCCGGTGCCCCCGGCGGCTGCGCCCCCGCCACGCACCGACTCCGGTCAGGCGCGGGTGGCGCTTGATCTCGATCCGCCAGCCCTGGTCGTCCGTCAGGTGCAGGTGCAGCACGTTGAGCTTGTGCGCGGCGAGCAGGTCGATGTAGCGCAGCACGCCGTCCTTCGGCATGAAGTGCCGGGCCACGTCGAGCATCAGCCCGCGCCACCCGAACCTCGGCCCGTCGGCGATCCGCCCGTGGGGCAGGCTCCACGCCCGCCCGGGCAGCGGCGCCTTGCGGTACGCGTCCGGACCGAGCAGCTGACGCAGCGTCTGGAAGCTCCAGAACAGCCCGGCCCCGCTCGCGCCGACCAGTTCCACGCCCGTGCCGTCCACGGTGATCCCGTACGCCTCGGGCCCCGCCTCCTGCCCGTACCGCGGGTCCAGGCGCAGCCTCACGTCCGCGGCCGCGCCGGCGCCGGCGGCCGGCAGGCTCCAGCCGGTGGCCGCGCCCAGCTCCCGGCGCAGCAGGCGCGCCACGCCCTCCGTGCCGGGCCCGGCTCCGAGGAGCGGCTCGGGTCCGAATGCGTAGCGGCGGCCGCCCTCGTCGAAGGAGGCGACCGAGGGTGCGGGGATCAGGTCCATGCGTCAGCCCTTCTCGGCAGCAGCACCAACAGCACCCGCAGCACCGGCACAATCTGTTGCACCCTGCGCAACACCCGTTCCGCAGAGTGCTCGTGCCGCCGACCCTAGTACGCGAGAGGCCCCCGGGGCGCGACAATGCGCGCCCCGGGGGCCATCGTCCCGCCGGGAAGGGGCCGGACTACTTGTCCTTGCCGCCCTTGTCCTTGTCCCCACCGGGGCCCATGGACTCGTAGATCTCCTTGCACATGGGGCAGACCGGGTACTTCTTCGGGTCGCGACCCGGTACCCAGACCTTGCCGCAGAGCGCGACGACGGGGGTCCCGTCGAGGGCGCTCGCCATGATCTTGTCCTTCTGGACGTAGTGGGCGAAGCGCTCGTGGTCGCCGTCACCGTGCGACACCTGCGGCGTCGGCTCTACGAGGGTCCCCGTGCCAGTCCCGCGCTCGGGCTCAAGAGTGCTCATGCGACCAGGGTACTGAACCCCGCCGGGGTCAGTTGAGCGACGGGTCGTCCGGATAGGTGGCGACCATCGCGAGTTCGCTGCGCTGGCGGCGCAGTACCGCCCGCCAGAGGCGCTCGGGGTCCGGGAAGGACACGTCCCCCGGTTCGGATTCCACGACGTACCAGGCCCCGTCGCCCAGCTCGTCCTCCAGCTGGCCCGGGCCCCAGCCCGAGTAGCCGGCGAAGATGCGCAGCGAGCCCAGGGCGGCCGCCAGCAGCTCCGGCGGTGTCTCCAGGTCGACCAGGCCGATCGCCCCGTGCACCCGGCGCCAGCCGAGGGGGCCCTCGTCGCCGGGGATGACCGCCACGCCCAGGGCCGAGTCGAGTGCCACCGGGCCGCCCTGGAAGACCACGCCCGGGTCACCGGCCAGGGGCGCCCAGGGCAGCAGGACGTCGCCGACGCCCACGGGCGTGGGCCGGTTCAGGACGACGCCGAGCGAGCCCTGCTCGTCGTGGTCGAGCAGGAGCACCACCGCGCGGTCGAAGTTCGGGTCCGCGAGGCGGGGGGTGGCCACGAGCAGCCGCCCTGTGAGGGAGGACACCTCGGTCATGCCGCCATGATCCCGCACATTCGGCCTTCACGGGGAGCCGGCGGAGAGATCGGATCGCGCACAGGTCAGGGCGCACGGCAGCAGGAAGGAGCGCGTGCGGGCAACGCGGGCGGAACGCGACACTCCGCCACTTGGCGGACACACAGGGTGCTGTGGCTAATTCATGACAGTCCTACGGCCGCGTCAGCCTTACGAACAAGGGGGTGGTGACCCTTACCCTTTCCTCTGGTCCCCTGCCCATCCTCTCCGGAACGCGAGATTCATGACCGGCATCAGTGACGATGTACTGCTTGTCCACGGCGGCACCCCGCTCGAGGGCGAGATCCGGGTCCGCGGTGCGAAGAACCTCGTGCCCAAGGCCATGGTGGCCGCTCTGCTCGGCAGTGAACCCAGTCGGCTGCGCAACGTTCCCGACATCCGCGACGTGCGCGTCGTCCGCGGCCTGCTCCAGTTGCACGGGGTGACGGTCCGCCCCGGTGACGAGCCGGGCGAACTGGTCCTCGACCCGACCCACGTCGAGAGCGCGAACGTCGCCGACATCGACGCCCACGCGGGCTCCTCCCGCATCCCGATCCTGTTCTGCGGCCCCCTGCTGCACCGTCTGGGCCACGCCTTCATCCCGGGCCTGGGCGGCTGCGACATCGGCGGCCGGCCGATCGACTTCCACTTCGACGTGCTCCGCCAGTTCGGCGCGACGATCGAGAAGCGCGAGGGCGGCCAGTACCTGGAGGCCCCGCAGCGGCTGCGCGGCTGCAAGATCCGCCTCCCCTACCCGTCGGTCGGCTCGACCGAGCAGGTGCTGCTGACGGCCGTCCTGGCCGAGGGCGTCACCGAGCTCAGCAACGCCGCGGTGGAGCCGGAGATCGAGGACCTCATCTGCGTCCTGCAGAAGATGGGCGCGATCATCTCCCTCGACACCGACCGGACCATCCGGATCACCGGTGTGGACCGCCTGGGCGGCTACAACCACAAGGCGCTCCCGGACCGTCTGGAGGCCGCCTCCTGGGCGTCCGCGGCCCTGGCGACCGGCGGCAACATCTACGTCCGCGGGGCGCAGCAGCGCTCGATGATGACGTTCCTGAACACCTTCCGCCGCGTCGGCGGGGCGTTCGAGATCGACGACAACGGCATCCGCTTCTGGCACCCCGGCGGTCCGCTCAACGCCATCGCGCTGGAGACGGACGTGCACCCCGGTTTCCAGACCGACTGGCAGCAGCCCCTCGTGGTGGCGCTGACGCAGGCGACCGGCCTCTCGATCGTCCACGAGACGGTCTACGAGTCCCGGCTCGGCTTCACCTCGGCGCTCAACCAGATGGGTGCTCACATCCAGCTGTACCGCGAGTGCCTGGGCGGCAGCGCGTGCCGCTTCGGCCAGCGCAACTTCCTGCACTCGGCGGTCGTCTCGGGCCCCACCAAGCTCCAGGGCGCCGACCTGGTCATCCCCGACCTGCGCGGCGGGTTCTCGTACCTGATCGCGGCGCTGGCCGCCGAGGGCACCTCGCGGGTCCACGGCATCGACCTGATCAACCGTGGCTACGAGAACTTCATGGAAAAGCTCGTGGAGCTCGGTGCGAAGGTGGAACTCCCGGGCGGCGACCTCGTCTGAGCCGTACCGCGCGCGCCGCGTGCCTCTGGCACGTCGCCCACCTCGCGTACGCCGAAGCCCCCCGGGCCCCGCACAGGGGCCGGGGGGCTTTCCCGTGCCCTCCGGGGCCTCCTCCCGCGTCTCCCGCGCCTGGCGGGCCCTCAGGCGCCGTGCGGGGCCCGGGAACAGGCCGAAGGGCGGCCACCCCGCCCGGGGTGGCCGCCCTTCGCCGTACTACGTACTACTGCTGCACTGCTGCCGTGCTTGCCGTTCCAAAGACCTGTGCGGCCCTCGGCGCCGGGGGCAGGACTACTTGCCCTTGGCGGCTTCCTTGAGCTTGGAGCCCGCGGAGACCTTCACGCTGTAGCCGGCCGGGATCTGGATGGGGTCGCCGGTCTGCGGGTTGCGCGCGGTGCGAGCGGCACGGTGGGTGCGCTCGAAGGTCAGGAAGCCGGGGATGGTGACCTTCTCGTCGCCCTTGGCGACAATCTCGCCGACGGTCTCGGCGAGCGCGGCCAGAACGGCGTCGGCGTCCTTGCGGGTCACCTCGGCGCGCTCGGACAGAGCGGCCACCAGCTCACTGCGGTTCATGTTGTACTCCCGTGTTCAACTTGCCTTAGAGGCGTGAGATCGAAGCCGATGCTGCCAGGGCCCTCGGACAGTCCCCGGACCCGGGTCTGAACGTCAGACCCTCTCGCCCGGTTACGCATCCTGCCCCCACCAGCGGCGGGAAAGCCAATCCGGCACCCGCCGGGGTCACACGAAAAGCGCCACAGTCACGCCCCGGTGACGCTCCGTCCACGCCTTCGCTCACGCGCCGGTGCGGACCGCGGAGCTCGCGGGCATCCCCGCAACCCTAGAGGCGGTCCGCCGGGGCTGCATCTCGCGACGCGCCGGTATCAGCGGGCCGTGAGGGCGGTCACAGCGGCCGCCGCCGGGGCGTCAGCCGGCCGTGGCGGCCTTGCGGACGGCGCCCGCGACCGCGCCCGCGACCTTGTCGTTGAACACCGACGGGATGATGTAGTTCGCGTTCAGCTCGTCTTCGCCGACGACGTCGGCCAGCGCGGTCGCGGCGGCCAGCATCATGTCGGTGTTCACGGTGCGGGACTGGGCGTCCAGCAGGCCGCGGAAGACGCCCGGGAAGACCAGCACGTTGTTGATCTGGTTCGGGAAGTCGGAGCGGCCGGTGGCCACGACGGCGGCGGTCTGGCGGGCGACGGCCGGGTCCACTTCGGGGTCCGGGTTCGCGAGCGCGAACACGATCGCGCCTTCGGCCATGGCGGCGACGTCCTCGCCGGAGAGCACGTTGGGGGCCGAGACGCCGATGAAGACGTCGGCGCCGACCACGGCCTCCTTCAAAGTGCCCGTGTAGCCCTCGGGGTTGGTGTTGTCGGCGATCCAGCGCAGCGGGGAGTCCTCGTGCGCGTCCACCAGGTCGGGGCGGCCCGCGTGCACGACACCGTGGATGTCGGCGCTGACGGCGTTCTTGACGCCCGCGGCAAGGAGCAGCTTGAGGATGGCCGTACCGGCCGCGCCGGCGCCCGACATGACGACCTTGACGTCGCCAACTGCCTTGCCCACCACGCGAAGTGCGTTGGTCAGGGCGGCCAGGACGACGATGGCGGTGCCGTGCTGGTCGTCGTGGAAGACCGGGATGTCGAGGGCCTCGCGCAGGCGGGCCTCGATCTCGAAGCAGCGCGGCGCGGAGATGTCCTCGAGGTTGATGCCGGCGAAGCCGGGGGCGATGGCCTTGACGATGGCGACGATCTCGTCGCTGTCCTGGGTGTCGAGGCAGATCGGCCACGCGTCGATGCCGGCGAAGCGCTTGAAGAGGGCCGCCTTGCCCTCCATGACGGGCAGTGCGGCCATCGGGCCGATGTTGCCGAGGCCCAGCACGGCGGAGCCGTCGGTCACGACTGCGACGGAGTTGCGCTTGATGGTGAGGCGGCGGGCGTCCTCGGGGTTCTCGGCGATCGCGGTGCACACGCGGGCCACGCCCGGGGTGTAGATCATCGAGAGGTCGTCACGGTTGCGGATGGGGTGCTTGGACGACATCTCGATCTTGCCGCCGAGGTGCATCAGGAAGGTGCGGTCGGAGACCTTGCCGAGGCTGACGCCCTCGATCCCGCGCAGCTTCTCGACGATCTCGTCGGCGTGAGCGGTGGAGGTCGCGGCGATGGTGACGTCGATCCGGAGCTTCTCGTGGCCGGAGGCGGTCACGTCGAGGCCGGTGACCGAACCACCGGAGGACTCCACGGCGGTGGTGAGCTGGGAGACCGCGGTTCCGCTCGCGGGCACTTCCAGGCGGACCGTCATCGAATACGAGACGCTGGGCGCCGTTGCCATGGCCGTGTTCCTCTTCTGTCCCTGGTTTTCGCTTGTACGCACAGGGCCCGGCACACGGCAGGTGTGGCAGGACCTGTTGTCCGATCGTCCCACCTACCAGCCGGTACAAGGTAACCAGCTACAAATTTCGGAAAGACTCTTCCACCATACGAGATACCGGAAGGGTTCGGAATGGTGGGTCCATACAAAACAGGTCCGCGCCCCCACTCGGGAGGGCGCGGACCTGTTGATTCGACTGATGACACCGACCCGCCATGCTCGCCTCGCGGCAAGTGGTCGCTCTAAGCGACGAAGGTTGGGCCCGGGGGCTTGGATCGAGTCGGTGCCGTACCCAGGCTAACAAAGGATCGCCCGATGTCATCCCCGTGCCCGCACTCAGTTCGCGGCACCACGCTCCTGGCCGCGGACCATACGGCCCTACGCGGCCCGGCCCTGCCCCGGTCCGCCCCGGCGCGCTACGGAAGCAGCAGCTCCGGCACCCCGTGCGCGTCGGGCTTGTCCCGGTTCGCGGAGACCACCGTCAGCTGCTGCGTGGCACGCGTCAGCGCCACGTACAGCACCCGCAGGCCCGCCGGGGACTCGTCCGCGATCTCCGCCGGGGAGACGACCACCGTGGCGTCGTACTCCAGGCCCTTGGCCTCCAGGCTGCCGAGCGCCACCGCCCGTTCCCCGAGGTCGGCGAGCCAGCCCGCCGCCTCCGCGCGCCGGTCCATGGCGACGACCACGCCGACCGTGCCGTCCACCTGCTCCAGCAGCCTGCGGGTCTCCTCCCGCACCGCCGCGCCCAGATCGCCCGTCGCGGCCGTGAAGCGGGGCTCCAGGCCGGTGGAGCGCACCGCCGACGGCGGCTCCATGCCGGGCATCGCCAGGCGCAGCACCCGGGAGGCCACCTCGGCGACCTCCGCCGGGTTGCGGTAGTTCACCGTCAGCGTGAACCGCCGGCGCGGCCGGGTCCCCAGGGCCTCGTCGCGGGCGGCGGCCGCCTCGTCCGGGTCGGTCCAGGAGGACTGCGCCGGGTCGCCGACCACCGTCCAGGTGCCCGTACGGCCCCGGCGGCCCACCATCCGCCACTGCATCGGCGTCAGGTCCTGGGCCTCGTCGACGATGACGTGCGCGTACTCGGTGCGCTCCGCCGCGAGCCGCTCGGCCCGCTCCCACTGGGTCTCCTCGCGGGTCGGCATCAGCTCCTCGAGCCCGCTGAGCTGGTCCAGCGGGTCCATCTCCCGCTTCCGCCTGGGCCGGGCCGGGGCGCCGAGCAGCTGCTGGAGCTCGTCCAGCAGCGCCACGTCGTGCACCGACAGGGGGCCCTTGCCGTCCGGGCCGACACGGCGCAGGGAGCGGGCCAGCATGCGGGTCTCGCGCGGGTTCAGGTCCCGGCGCGACCAGCGGCCGAGCCGGCGCTCGTCGGCCATCGCGGCGAGCACCCCGCGCGGGGTCAGCTCGGGCCACCAGGCATTGAGGAAGTCGATGAAGGCGTCCTCGGTGGAGATGTCCTCGTCGAACGCGGAGCGCAGCTCGGCGGCCAGCTCCGGATCGCTGTGCCGGCCGGCGCCGCCGGACTTCGCGTAGAGGGCGTCGAGCAGCAGCTTGCGGGCGCGCGGGCGCAGCAGGTTGACGGGGGCGGTGCCGCTGAGGACGTTCTGCCGGATCCGGTTCAGCTCGGCGGCCTCCAGCTCCTGGCGGCGGCCGAAGGCCACGACGCGCAGCCGGTCGGGGGCGTTGCCGAGCTCCAGGGCGCCCCGTACGGCCTTCCGCAGCACCTTGAGCATCCGCGAGGAGCCCTTGACGCGGGCCACGGCCGGATCGTCGTACGTGGTCGCCTCCGCCCCGTCGACCAGCGAGCCCAGCGCCCGGATGGCGACCTGGCCCTCCTCGCCGAGCGAGGGCAGCACGCCCTCGGTGTACGCGACGAGCAGCGGGGTCGGCGAGACGATCAGGATGCCGCCGGAATAGCGGCGCCGGTCCTGGTAGAGCAGGTAGGCGGCGCGGTGCAGGGCGACGGCGGTCTTGCCCGTGCCGGGGCCTCCGGCGACCTCGGCGACGGAGGCGGCGGGGGCCCGGATGACCAGGTCCTGTTCGGCCTGGATGGAGGAGACGATGTCCCGCATGGAGTGCGTACGGGCCCGCCCCAGCGCGGCCATCAGGGCGCCGTCGCCGATGGCGGGGAGCTCCGTACCGTCCAGGAAGGCGGTGACCTCGGGGCGCATCAGGTCGTCCTCGACGCCGAGCACCCTGCGGCCCTTGGAGCGGATGACGCGGCGGCGCACCACGCGGCCGGGGTCCTTGGGCGTGGAGCGGTAGAACGGCGCGGCGGCGGGCGCGCGCCAGTCGATGACCAGGGGCGAGTAGTCGGCGTCGAGCACGCCGATGCGCCCGATGTGCAGGGTCTCGGCGATGTCCGCGGTCAGATCGGCGCGGATCGCGTCGTCGGCGGGCTCGACGGAGGTGTAGGCGCCGTCCGCCCCGCGCTCCCCGTCCTTCCCCAGCACCAGGTCGATGCGGCCGAAGAGGAAATCCTCGAACTCGTTGTTCAGCCGGTTCAGGTGGATGCCCGCCCGGAAGACCTGCGCGTCGCGCTCGGCGAGGGCGCCGGGCGTGCCGACCTGCCCGCGCTTGGCGGCGTCGTTCATCAGGAACTCGGCCTCGTGGATCTTCTCCTCGAGGCGTCGGTACACCCGGTCGAGATGCGTCTGCTCGACCGCGATCTCCCGATCTCGGACGGAATCCGCCGTGCTGTCGACAGCGGCATTCTGCGCGGCCACCAAGGCCCCCTTCTGACGTGCATGGGCGACCGTCAACCGTACGCGAAACGGCGCCCTGTCCGCACGCCCGTTCCGGAACCGCCCGGGGGGGAGGCGTGCGCGCCTACGCGGGCCCGGCGGCGAGGGCGCGTCGCCGGTGCCGGGCGACGCGCTCACGGTTGCCGCAGCGCTCGCTGGAGCACCAGCGGCGGCGGTGGCCGCGGGAAGTGTCCAGGTAGACGCGGGTGCAGCCGTCGCCCTCGCAGGCGCGCAGCAGGGCCCGTTCGCCGGGGTCGGTCAGCAGCTCGACGGCGTCCCGGGCAACGGCGGCGAGCAGGGCGCCGCACTCCACGCCGCCGCAGAACTCCCGTACGAGGTGGCCCTCCTGGTCCCGTACGGCACACAGGCCCGGGGGTGGCCCGGCGGCCAGTGCGTTGACCCGGGCCAGGGCCGCCGCCGTGTCGGGGGACGGGGTCGCGGCCGCGTGCAGTTCGGCCCGTACGAGGACCTCCACGTCGGCGCGCAGGGCCCGGAACGCCGCGACCCAGTCGGGGCCCACGCGGGCGAGCGGCGTCCGGTCGGGCACCAGCCCGGCCCCGGCGAGCCACAGCCGTAGCTCGTCGCCGTCCCGGATCCCCTCGTGGGGGGCGAATGTGGCCACCAGGTCCAGGCAGACCCGCCCGGAGTCGAACCGCATGCCCGTCACCGCCTCGCGTCGTGGGGCGCCTCCTCAGAGTGCCGCGCGCCGCTTCGCAGCGGAACCCCCCGAACCGGTCCCTCCGGGGGTGCCGGTGCTCCCGCTGCGCGGAGCCGTCCCCTGCCCGCCCTTCCTCCGTTCCCCGGGGCTCCGCCCCGGACCCTCCCCCAGACTCCGTCCGGGGGGACCCCCACGCCTCAAACGCCGGCGGGGCTGGATTTCGCTCCTGCCGTCCGCCGGCGTTTGAGGCGCGGGGCCTGGGGCGGAGCCCCAGCAGACGGGCCGCAGGCGAGACTCGACGGCGCTCCGACTAAGCCGGCGGGGGCGAGTCGTGGAGGAGGCGCTGGAAGAGGCGGTGGTCCCGCCAGGCGCCGTTGACGTGGAGGTACCGCGGCGCGACGCCGAACGGCTCGAAGCCCGCCTTCGTCAGCACCCGCTGCGACGCCGCGTTGTCCAGCAGGGTGCCCGCCTCCACCCGGTGGAGGCCCAGCTCGTCGCGGGCTACCCGGCACACCTCTTCCACGGCCGCGGTGGCCAGCCCCTTGCCGTGCCAGGCCTGGTCGACCCAGTAGCCCACGCCCCCGCTGCACAGCGGCCCGCGCTCGATCGAACCCAGGTTGATCGCACCGATGATCGCGCCCGTGGCCGTCTCGGCGAACACGTACGGGACCAGCCGCCCCCCGTCCCGCTCCGCCAGCAGTCCCCCGATGCGGGCCCGCTGCCCCCGCTCCGTGTAGTAGGCCTCCGGCCGCACCGGCTCGCAGGGGGCCATGTACGCCCGGTTGCGCGCGAACCCCTCGGCCAGCGCGGCGGCATCGTCGAGTGCGATGCCCCTCATCTCCACCCCGTCAATGATCATCCGGGCACGCTAGCGGCCCGCCCGCACCGGCTCAACCCGCCGGGACGTCCCCGTACTTGGCCTCGCCGCCCGCGTCCAGCGACAGCCGGTACCCCCGCTTGACCACCGTCTGGATCAGCTTCGGCGCCCCCAGTGCGGCCCGGAGCCGGGCCATGGCCGTCTCGACGGCGTGCTCGTCGCGCCCCGCCCCGGGCAGTACCCGCAGCAGGTCCGCCCGCGAGACCACCCACCCCGGCCGCCGCGCCAGCGCCCGCAGCAGGGCCATCCCAGCCGGAGGCACCGCCCGCAGCTCCTCGTCCACCAGCACCGCGTGCCCCCGGATCTCCACCCGGTGCCCGGCCACCGGCAGGACCCGTGCCCGGCCCGGCAGCTCCTGGCAGAGCAGTTGCACCAGCGGTCCCAGCCGGAACCGCTCCGGCTGCACCGTGTCCACACCCTCGGCCTGCAACGGCAGTGCGGTCACCGGGCCCACGCACGCGGAGAGCACCCCGCCGCGCAGTGCCTCCAGTACGGGCTCCCGTACGCCGCGCTCCTCGGCCCGGGACAGCAGCGAGGCCGCCGCCGGGGCGGAGGTGAAGCTGACCGCGTCCACCCCGCCGCCGACGACCGCGTCCAGCAGCCGGTCCAGCGGGCCGAGGTCCTCCGGCGCCATCCACCGGTACACCGGTACGACCACCACGTCGGCCCCGCCGGCCCGCAGCGCCTCGACGAACCCGGGCAGCGGCTCGCCGTGCAGCTGGAGCGCGATCCGCCTCCCGGCCACCCCGGCCGCCAGCAGCCGTTCCAGTACCTCCGCGAGGGATTCCGAATCCGGGGACCAGTCCTCCACCAGTCCGGCGGCGCGGATCGCGCCCTTCACCTTCGGGCCGCGCGCGAGCAGTTCGGCGGACCGCAGCCGCTGCAGCAGCTCCTCGCCGATGCCCCACCCGTCGGCGGCCTCGATCCATCCGCGGAACCCGATGGCGGTGGTGGCGACCACCGCGTCGGGCGCGCAGCCGATCAGTTCCTTGGTGGCGCCGAGCAGTTCGCCGTCGTCGGCCAGCGGCACGATCCGCAGCGCGGGCGCGTGCAGTACGGCGGCCCCGCGGCGGCGCAGCAGGGCGATCAGCTCGTCGGCCCGGCGGGCGGCGGTCACCCCGACGGTGAAGCCCGCGAGCGGGGCGGTGTCCCGGCCCGTGTCCCGACCGGAGCCCCGGCCCGTGTCGCGACCGGTGTTCCTGACCTCGTCCATGGTGACCTGCCTTGCCCAGTGGGTCGGTATCGCTTCGCGCCGGCGGAACCGAGCCTGACAAGTCGGCGTGTCAGACTCGGTTCCACGATATTTCGGTGCGGTAAAGCACGGTTACACGGACGTGAGCTGCGGCTTCGCGGCCGTTCCCGGCTCCGCGGCGATCACCGCGGCCGGCCGGCGAAGGTATACCGCCCACGTCACGCCGCAGGCCACGGCGTAGAAACCGAGGAAGGTCACGAAGGCGGCCGTCCCCGACCCGGAGCTCAGGAAGGCCTCCCGGAAGACGAGGTTGATGCCGAGCCCGCCGAGCGCGCCCACCGCGCCGATGAGCCCCATGGCGGCCCCGGACAGCCGCCGCCCGTAGGCGGCCGCGTCCTCGCCGCTCATGCCGCGGGCCAGCGCCTTGGCCTGGAAGATGCCGGGGATCATCTTGTACGTCGACCCGTTGCCGAGCCCGCTCAGCACGAACAGCGACACGAACCCGACGAGGAACACCGGCAGCGACTCCCGGACCGAGGCGAGGACGACGACCCCGGTCGCCGCGGCCATCGCCACGAAGGTGACGAGGGTGATCCGCGCACCGCCGAAGCGGTCCGCCAGCGCCCCGCCCAGCGGCCGGATCAGCGAGCCGAGCAGCGGCCCGATGAAGGTCAGCGAGGCCGCCTGGAGCGGGGTGCGGCCGAATTGCGTCTGGAGCACCAGCCCGAAGGCGAAGCTGTAGCCGATGAAGGACCCGAAGGTGCCGATGTAGAGGAAGGCCATGATCCAGGTGTGCGGCTGGCGGACGGCCTCGCGCACCGCGCCGGTGTCGTTGCGCACGGGCGCCAGGTTGTCCATCCGCAGGGCGGCCAGCGCCGCGGCGGCCACGATCAGCGGGAGGTACGCGGCGAGCAGCAGCCGCGGGTGTCCGGCCCCGGCGGTCCCGATGACCAGCAGCGCGGCGAGCTGCACCACCGGTACCCCGATGTTGCCGCCGCCCGCGTTCAGTCCGAGCGCCCAGCCCTTCTTGCGGAGCGGGAAGAAGGCGTTGATGTTCGTCATCGACGAGGCGAAGTTCCCGCCACCGACCCCGGTCAGGGCGGCCACGGCGAGGAAGGTGCCGTACGAGGTCCCGGGCTCCATGACCACCAGCGCGGCGACGGTCGGCGCGAGCAGCAGCAGGGCGCTGACGACGGTCCAGTTCCGGCCGCCGAAGCGGGCGACGGCGAAGGTGTACGGCACGCGGACGACGGCTCCGACCAGCGTGGCGGTCGCGATGAGGGAGAACTTCCCGGCGGGGTCGATCCCGTACTGCGGGCCCATGAAGAGGACCATCACGGACCACAGTGACCAGATGGAGAACCCGATGTGCTCGGAGAACACGGAGTAGAGGAGGTTGCGGCGGGCGGTGCGCTCCCCCGTTTCCTTCCAGAACGTCTCGTCCTCGGGATCCCACCGCTCGATCCAGCGGCCTCCCTTGCGCGGTGCGGTCGTACCGGTCATCGCTCGCCTCCACTGCTGTCGCGTCCGTGGTGACGACCGTAGGAACGGCGCGTTTCGGCCCCGGTCCCCGCCGGATGACCGGCGGGAAACCTTGCTCTCACCCGTCGGCGGGGCCGCGTGTGAGCGCGGGCCGCCAGCTTCCCGGGGGCACGTCCAGCCAGCCGCGTTCGGCCGCGAGCCCGGCTGCGGCCTCGTTCAGCGCGTCCAGCCCGGGGTGGCCGAGGCCTTTGCGCCACACCATCGAGAGGGGGGACAGCGGCACGGGGTCGGTCAGCGGCCGCTTGACGCAGCCGGGCATGTCGAGGAAGTCGACGGTGACGAGCACCGGATTGCGGGTCTTGGCCATGACCCGGCCGAACTCCTCCTTGCCGACCGCCACCGGCGCGGGCGGCGCGAGCGCGATCCCCCGCCCGGCGAACAGCTCGCGGGCCAGCCCGGTCCACTCCAACGTCCGCGGGTTCCCGGCCCCGGCGTACACGGTCTCCCCGGCGAGCGCGTCCAGCGGTACGGCCTCCAGCCCGCTCAGCGCATGCCCCTCGGGCAGCAGCACGGCCAGCGGCTCGTACCGTACGGGCCGGTGTGCGAGCCTGGCCCGCAGACCGGGGGGGAGCCCCTGGACGTACCCGAAGGACACGTCGAGGCGTCCGGCGGCGATCTCGGCGGCGGCGTGCGTCAGCCCGCTCTCGAAGCGGGCCATCAGCTCCTGGCCCGGGGCAAGTTCCCGGGCCCGCTCCAGGACCCGGCGCCCGGTGCTGGGGCCGTCGGTGTTCAGGTCGACGAGCAGCGCCCGGGGGGCGGTGAAGGCGGCGGTCAGCTCCTCCTGCGCGGCCAGCACCCGGCGGGCGAGCGGCAGCAGCCGCTCCCCGTCGGCGGTGAGCTCGACGGCGCGGGTGGTCCGTACGAACAGCGCGGCACCCAGGGCCTGTTCGAGGCGGCGGATGTCCCGGCTCAGGGCCTGCTGGGCGATGAAGAGGCGGGTGGCGGCGCGGGTGAAGTGCAGTTCCTCGGCGGCGGCGACGAATCCGCGCAGCAGCCGGGGTTCCACGTCACGGGATATCACCCCGGGAGACTAACAACGCAAAGGCGTGAATGGCTCCCCAACAGGTGTTGGACGGCGGCGGGGCCCGGACCGGAGGCTTTCCTCATGCCCTCCGCCGCGCCCTCTACCGCGCCTTCCGCCGTCGCGCCCGCCGCCCGTCCGCCCCGCATGACCGTCACCGGCAGCACGCTCGTCATCACCGCCCCGGCCGCCCCGGTCCGTACCGCCGGCCGGGCGGTGCGCCGCGCCCCCGGGCCGTACCGCCGCCTCTTCGCCCTGCCGGGCACCCGCGCCTTCACCGCCGGGAACCTGCTCGCCCGGCTCCCCATGGGCATGTTCGCGGTCAGCGCCGTCATGATGATCGCCGGGCAGCGCGGCTCGTACGCACTCGCCGGCGCGGTCACGGCGACCGGGATGGCCGCGACCGCACTGGTCGCACCGTGGACCGCCCGGCTGGTCGACCGCCACGGCCAGGCCCGGATCGCCGTCCCGGCCACCCTCATCGCGGTCCTCGGCTCCCTCTCCCTGATCGTGTGCGTCCGTACGCAGGCGCCCGCCTGGACCCTCTTCGCCTCGTACGCCGCGACCGCCACCACCCCCAACATCGGCGGCATGTCCCGCGCCCGGTGGACCCACCTGCTGCGCGGCGCACCGGCCGGCCACCACACGGCCATGTCCTTCGAGCAGGCCGCCGACGAGCTCTGCTACATGCTCGGACCGGTCCTGGCCGCCTTCCTGTGCACCGCGGTCTTCCCGGAGGCCGGCACCCTCGTCGGCGCGGGCCTGTTCCTCACCGGCATGCTGGTCTTCACCGCCCAGCGCGCCACGGAGCCGCCCGCGACCCGGGCGGCGGCGGCCCGGCGCGGCTCCCCCGCACGCGCCCTGGGACCGCTGCTCGCCCTGTTCCTCGCCCTGGGCCTGGTGTTCGGCTCGATGGAGGTCACCTCGATCGCCTATCTCGCCGCGCACGGCCTGGGCGCCGCCTCCGGCCCGGTCCTCGCCCTCCAGGCGGCGGGCTCCTGCGCGGCCGGCCTGCTCTACGGCACGCTGCGGGCCCGCTCGCTGCGGGCCTGCGTGTGCGCCCTGGCCGTCCTCATGACCCTGCCGTGGGCCGCGGCGGCCACCGGCTCCGTGCCCGCACTCGGCCTGGCCCTGCTGCTGGCCGGCATGGCCACGGCTCCGACGATGGTCACCGCGATGTCCCGGGTCCACGCCCGCACCCCCGAGGGCCGCCTCAACGAGGGCATGACCCTCGCGGTCACCGCCATCCTCGGGGGCATCGCGGCCGGCTCGGCCACGGCGGGCCTGGCAGTCGACCACTTCGGCCCCACCACGTCCTACCTCCTCCCGGCCACAGCCGCCCTCCTCGCCCTCACCACGATCCAGCACAAAGATCCGGTACCACAATCCGGTACGTACCGAGTACCATAAAGTCGTACCAGAGCGGACGGAGGCGGCAATGCCCATAAGCGCCAGCGAAGCACGCAAGACCCTGTTCCCCCTCATCGAGCGCGTCAACGACGACCACGTTCCTGTGCGCATCAGCTCGAAGAACGGGGACGCGGTCCTCATGTCGGCTGCCGACTACGACTCCTGGCAGGAGACCGTCTACCTGCTGCGGTCCCCCGCGAACGCCCGCAGGCTCATGGAAGCCGTCGCCCGGGACAGGGAAGGTGCCGCGACCGTCACCAAGAGCATGGAGGAGCTGCAAGCCCTGGCCGGTGACGAGTGAGGAGCGTCCACTTCGACCCGGACGCCTGGGAAGACTTCCTGTTCTGGCTCGGGGCCGACCGGAAGATGGCCAAGCGGATCACCCGGCTCATCGGCGAGATCCAGCGGTCCCCGTTCACGGGTATCGGCAAGCCCGAACCGCTCAAGGGTGATCTCACCGGCTACTGGTCCCGCCGGATCGACGACGAGCACCGGCTCGTCTACCGGGCGGACGAAAAGGAAGTGAAGATCCTCAAGGCCCGGTACCACTACTCGGACTGACCCACGGGCCCTTCGCCCCGAGCGGCGCGGAAAAGCACAAGGCCCCCGGCCACGACTCTCGTCGCGGCCAGGGGCCTTGCCCACATGGGATGAGTGGAGATGGCGGGAATCGAACCCGCGTCCAACGGTGCAGAAGCAGGGCTTCTCCGAGCGCAGTCCGCTGCGCTTTTCTCGGCCCCGGAGATCACACGGACAAGTCTCCGACGGGCTCAGTCACTGTTTGATTTCCCTCCAGCCCCCGTGACCGGGGCTAGAGGTTTAGATCCCTAGTTGACGCCAGGATCCGGACCGGGACCACTTCCGGGCTGACGCTCCTCACAGAGGCTTCAGCTCACTGTTATTAGGCAGCGAGGGTGAAGCGGGAGTTATCGCTCTTGGAGTTGGCGATTATTTTTTGCGACATGTGGTTAGCGAGATCATTGCCGCTTCCTCGGCTCGCTTCCCCTGCATCGACATCCGCTGTCGAAACCGATCATCCCCATGTTTTGTTAACAATGTGCCCCCGGCCGCGAACGGCGGGTGCTGACGCCATGGTACGCGAAGTGGACCACGGTGTGCCAGGAGGTTAAACCGTGCCCCGCTGCTTGCGGCGGATCGCCGAGATCGCCCGGTTCGTCTCGCGGGTGTCCTGCTTCTCGCGGAGCGTCTGCCGCTTGTCGTACTCCTTCTTGCCCTTCGCCAGCGCGATCTCCACCTTCGCGCGGCCGTCCTTGAAGTACAGGGACAGCGGCACGATCGTGTGACCCGACTCGTCCGCCTTGCGCTCCAGCTTGTCGATCTCCTCCCGGTGCATGAGGAGCTTGCGCTTGCGCCGGGCGCTGTGGTTGGTCCAGGTGCCCTGGCTGTACTCCGGCACGTGCACGTTGTAGAGCCACGCCTCGCGGCCCTCCACCGACACGAAGCCGTCCACCAGCGAGGCCCGGCCCTGGCGCATGGACTTGACCTCGGTACCCGTGAGCACGAGACCGCACTCGTAGGTGTCGATGATCGTGTAGTCGTGCCGCGCCTTCTTGTTCTGGGCGATCAGCTTGCGCCCTTTTTCCTTAGCCATAGTGCGGTCATTTTCGCACTACGGACCCACCCCGAGGCCACCCAATACCTGCGCGGCCCGCTCCTCGACGCCCTCGCCCGCCGTCAGGTCGGGGGTGATCCCGCTGCCGTCCAGGCTGCGGCCGCCCGGGGTGCGGTAGGTGCCCACCGTCAGCTCGGCCACCGAGCCGTCCGGGAGCTCGGTCGGCATCTGCACGGAGCCCTTGCCGAAGGTGCGGCTGCCGACCGCCACCGCCCGGCCGCGGTCCTGGAGGGCGCCGGTGACCAGCTCGGCGGCGCTCATCGTGCCGGCGTCGACCAGGGTGACCAGTGGCCGGGCCGTGTCGCCGCCCGGGTCGGCGTAGAGGGCGCGCTGGTCGCCCCGTACGTCGTACGTCGCCACGAGCCCGCCGTCGAGGAAGGCGGAGGCGGCGGTGACCGCCTCGGTGACCAGCCCGCCCGGATTGCCGCGCAGGTCGAGCATGACCCCGGCCCCGGCCGGGGCCTTGCGGACGGCTTCGCGGACCCGGTCGCCCGAGCCGCGGGTGAAGGAGGCCACCTTGATGACCGTGATGCCGCCGGGGAGTTGCCGTACGGTCACGGGCTCGGTGTGCAGCTCCTCGCGGCGCAGGGTCTCGGTGAGGTCGGCGCCGTCGCGGTTCAGGTGGAGCACGACCGGCGTGCCGGCCTCACCGCGCAGCAGGGAGACGACGTCGGTGACGGCCAGGCCGGTGACGGCGTGCCCGTCGACGCTCAGCAGCCGGTCCCCGGCGTGCAGGCCGGCCCGGGCGGCGGGGCCGCCGGGCTGGAGCTTGTCGACGGTGATCCGGCCGTCTCGGCCGCGTAAGGCCCACAGACCGACGCCGGTCCAGCGGCCGTCGAGGCCCTCGGCGAAGGCGGCGTACTCGCCCTGGTCGTAGACGGTGCCCCAGCGGTCGCCGCTGCGGCTGACCACCTCCTGGGCGGCCTTCTTGCCCGACTTCCCCTCGGCGACGGCCTCGGCGGCGGCGCGGGCCACGGCCTCCCGGTCGGCGGTGCCGGCCGCGCGGGGCGCTTCGGGCGCGGGGGCCCCGGTACGGGCGGAGAGCGCGGCGGCCGCGGCGTCCTCGCGGTCCCAGCAGCCCATGGTCCCGGCGGTGCCCACGGCCGCGAGGAAGGCCAACGTCAAAACGGCCCCGCGACGCAGGTCGCGGGGCCGGCGACAGAAGGCCGGAACACTCGGCAAGCCCAGCATGGCGCCGAGTCTAGGACAAGCCCCGCGCCGGTACGGAGGGTTGACCGGACCGCTCGCGGGGCGCTTGTCACACCTTCAGGTACTTGCGCAGGGCGAGGAAGGCGGCCATGGAGGGCATCAGGAGGCCGATGAAGAGGACGTACGGGAGCTTGCCGATCATCGCTCCCCAGCCCAGGAAGTCGATGAGCTCCATGCGGTGGCGCAGTCCGAAGCCGTGGTCGATCACGAAGTATTGGACGGAGACGAGCATGCCGCAGGCGAGGAAGGCGCCGATGAGACCGGCGACGGCCGCCTCCATGATGAAGGGGAACTGGATGTAGAAGCCGGAGGCGCCCACCAGGCGCATGATCCCGGTCTCCCGCCTGCGGCTGAACGCCGAGACGCGCACCGTGTTGACGATCAGCAGCAGGGCCACGATCAGCATGATCAGCATGATGCCGAGCGCCGCGATGTTGACGGAGTTGAGGAGCCCGAAGAGGGCCTCCAGCGACTGGCGCTGGTCGTCGACGGTGTGGATGCCGTCGCGGCCGACGAAGGCGGAGGTGACGACCTTGTACTTCTCCGGGTCCTTGAGCTTGACCCGGAAGGACTCCTGCATCTGGTCGGGCGTGATGGAGGCGGCCAGCGCGGTGTGGCCGTACTGCTCCTGGTAGTGCTTGTAGGCCTCGTCCGCCGACTCGTAGGCGACGGACTTGACCAGGGTCATCTGCTTGAGCTCGGTCTCGATCTGCTTCTTCTGCTCGTCGGTCACCGCGCCCTTGCGGCAGGTGGCGACGCCCAGGTCCCCGCCCCCCGCCTTGTTGGCGGCCTCGCCGGCCTGCTCGGCGTCCTGTTTGTTGCAGAGGTAGATCGAGACGTTGGCCTTGTCGTACCAGTAGCCCTTCATGCTGCTGACCTGCTCGCGCATGAGCAGGGAGCCGCCGAACAGGGCCAGTGACAGGGCCACGGAGATGATGACCGCGAAGGTCATGGTGAGATTGCGGCGGAGACCGACGCCGATCTCCGACATGACGAACTGGGCGCGCATTGCCTCTCAGGGCCCTTTCAGTGCTGGTAGCCGTAGACGCCGCGCGACTGGTCGCGCACGAGACGGCCCTGTTCGAGTTCGATGACGCGCTTGCGCATCTGGTCCACGATCTGCTGGTCGTGCGTCGCCATGATGACGGTGGTGCCGGTCCGGTTGATCCGGTCCAGCAGCTTCATGATGCCGACGGAGGTCTGCGGGTCGAGGTTGCCGGTGGGCTCGTCCGCGATCAGCAGGGCGGGGCGGTTGACGAAGGCGCGGGCGATGGCCACGCGCTGCTGCTCACCGCCGGAGAGCTCGCCGGGCATCCGGTCCTCCTTCCCGCCGAGGCCGACCAGTTCGAGGACCTGCGGGACGGCCTTGCGGATCTCGCCCCGCGGCTTGCCGATGACCTCCTGCGCGAAGGCGACGTTTTCGGCCACCGTCTTGTTGGGCAGGAGGCGGAAGTCCTGGAACACGGTCCCCAGCTGGCGCCGCATCTGCGGGACCTTCCAGTTGGAGAGCTTGGCGAGGTCCTTGCCCAGGACGTGCACCTGACCGTGGCTCGCCCGCTCCTCGCGCAGGATGAGCCGCAGGAAAGTGGACTTGCCGGAGCCGGAGGAGCCGACCAGGAAGACGAACTCGCCCTTCGCGATGTCGAGGGAGACATCTCTGAGTGCGGGGCGGTTCTGCTTCGGGTAGGACTTGGAGACGCTGTCGAATCGGATCACGGGTGCACCACGGTCGCCGGGAGTAGGTGTGCGTGACCATACGCGAACGGGCGCGGGGTGTGGACCCGGCATCCGGACTTGCCCCATTTATCCCCTGGTCCCGGAGGGTCCTGGGTGTGATTGACGGGACGGGCCGCGCCGAACGCCTGCGAAGCTGGCACAGTGGGAGGGGGAACGGTCTCGTTCCCCGCCGCGTTGTAGTAAGCGTCGCGGCGTGAACGGCGCAGCGAGATGGGGACGAGAGGAGGAGCGCATGACATATGACCGGCTCGTGTGCGCGAACTGCGCCGCACCCGTAAGCCAGGGCCGCTGCCCTGTGTGCCGGGCGAACCGGGAGCGCCTCCAGCAGGAGGGCCCCTTCTCCGGCCTGAACCCCGTGGCGCTCATCGCGCTCATGGTGATCCTCGTGGCAGCTCTGGTGCTGGTGGCCCAGCAGACCGCGTAGCCCGCGCGGCCGCTCGCGTGCCACGCACCGATCAGACGTACGGGAAGGGCCCGGACACCACTGGTGTCCGGGCCCTTCCTCGCGTCGCGCGTACGGGTGCGTACGGGGCTACGCGGTCTGCTCCTGCTGCTTGCGCCAGCGGATGCCGGCCTCCAGGAAGCCGTCGATCTCGCCGTCGAGCACCGCCTGCGGGTTGCCGACCTCGAACTCCGTCCGCAGGTCCTTGACCATCTGGTACGGGTGCAGGACGTAGGAGCGCATCTGGTTGCCCCAGGAGCTGCCGCCGTCCTTGAGGGCGTCCATCCTGGCCTGCTCCTCCTGGCGGCGCCGCTCCAGCAGCTTGGCCTGGAGCACGTTCATCGCGCTGGCCTTGTTCTGGATCTGCGAGCGCTCGTTCTGGCAGGAGACCACGATGCCGGTCGGGATGTGCGTGATGCGCACCGCCGAGTCGGTCGTGTTGACGCCCTGGCCGCCGGGGCCGGAGGCGCGGTAGACGTCCACGCGCAGCTCGGACTCGTCGATCTCGACGTGGTCGCTGGTCTCGACGACCGGCAGCACCTCGACGCCCGCGAAGGAGGTCTGGCGGCGGCCCTGGTTGTCGAAGGGGGAGATGCGCACGAGACGGTGCGTGCCCTGCTCGACGGAGAGGGTGCCGTAGGCGTACGGGGCCTTGACGACGAAGGTGGTCGACTTGATGCCGGCCTCTTCCGCGTACGAGGTCTCGTAGATCTCGGTGGAGTAGCCGTGGCGCTCGGCCCAGCGCAGGTACATGCGCTGGAGGCGCTCGGCGAAGTCGGAGGCGTCGACGCCGCCGGCCTCGGCGCGGATGTTGACCAGGGCCTCGCGCTCGGCGTACTCGCCGGAGAGGAGGGTCCGGACCTCCATCTCGTCCAGCGCCTTGCGGACGGCGACCAGCTCGGCCTCCGCCTCGGCCAGGGTGTCCGCGTCCTCCATCTCCTGGGCCAGCTCGAAGAGGACCGCGAGGTCGTCGATGCGGCCGCGCAGGGTCTCGGTCTTGCGGACCTCGGCCTGGAGGTGCGAAAGCTTGCTCGTGATCTTCTGAGCGGCGTCCGGGTCGTCCCACAGGGACGGCGCGGCGGCCTGCTCCTCGAGCACGGCGATTTCTGCCCTCAGCTTGTCGAGGTCCAGGACGGCCTCGATCGACCCCATGGTCGAGGAGAGGGACTTCAGCTCTTCGGAAACATCGACGACTGCCACGGGTCCAGCGTAGCCGGTCCGCGGGCAAGGCCGTCCGGGCAGGCCGATTCACCCGTACTGGGGGGTGGTCGTACGGGCGTACGCTCACGGTATGACCGTTCTCGTCGTCACGCGCCTCGTGAAGCGCCGCCATGTGGACCACATGCGGGTCACGACGACGAGCTGTCAGCCGCCGGACCGTCCCCAAGCCTGATCCACACCGATCCGACTTGGTCCTGTACGCGGCCATGCGGCCCCGGCGCCAACCCTGCCGGCGGCCCCGCCCCACCCGCGGCCCCCGCCACCTCTGGGGAACAGGACCCCGTGACATCCCGAAACGGAGCCGTCATGCCGTCCGCGCACACCCTGCCCGTCCTTGACCTCTCCCAGGCCGACGATCCCGAGCTGCGGCCGGGCTTCCTGAAGCAGCTGCACGCAGCGGCCAGGGACACCGGTTTCCTGCACCTCACCGGGCACGGCGTCACCGCCGCCGAGAGCGCCCGCATCCTGGAGCTGACCAGGGCCTTCTTCGCCCTCCCGGAGGCCGACCGGCTCGCCGTGAGCAATCTGAACTCCCCGCACTTCCGCGGCTACACCCGGATCGGCCACGAGCTGACCGGCGGGGCCTCCGACTGGCGGGACCAGCTGGACGTGGGCGCCGAGCGGCCCGCGCCGGTGGTGGGGCCGCAGGACCCGCCGTACCTGTGGCTGGAGGGTCCCAACCAGTGGCCGGCGGCGCTGCCGGAGCTACGGACGGTGGTCCTGGACTGGCAGTCCCGCCTCGCGGCGGTGGCCCACCGCCTGCTCCAGGAGCTCCTCGCCTCGATCGGCGCCCCGTCGGACTTCTTCGACGCGGCCTTCGCGGACCGTCCCCACCTGCACACCAAGCTGATCCGCTACCCGGGGTCGGCGCCGTCGGGCGCGGACCAGGGGGTGGGCGCCCACAAGGACTACGGATTCCTGACGCTGCTGCTCCAGGACTCGGTGGGCGGGCTGCAGGTGGTCCGGGACGGCGGCTATCTGGACGTGCCTCCCCTTCCCGGCGCCTTCGTGGTGAACCTGGGTGAGCTGCTGGAGATCGCGACGGAGGGCTACCTGACGGCGACCGACCACCGGGTGGTGAGTCCGCCGGGGGCGGTGGAGCGGTACTCGGTGCCGTTCTTCTACAACCCGCGGCTCGACGCGGTGGTCGACACGGTCCCGGGCGACTACCTGCGGGAAGCGCCGGGGGTGGCGCACGACGCCGCGAATCCGCTCCACGCGGAGTACGGCCGCAACGAGCTCAAGGGCTGGGTCAGGGCCCACCCCGCGGTGGCCCGCCGCTGGCACCCGGACCTCCTCGCACCCTGACCCCGGGCCTCCGCCCGGCTCCGGGAGCCGCGCGCCGGTGACCCCTACGGCTGGGAGGGGGACGAGTGCGTGGTGTCCCGGGGCGGGGGCGGGGCGTCGTCGTCGGACACGGCCAGCCACGTGCCCAGGCCGATGGCGGCCGCCAGGGCCGCCGCCGAGGCGGTCATGACCAGCCGCCGCTTGCGGGCCGCCTCCGCGCGGTGCCGGGCGGAGCCGGGCCGGTGGCCGCCGGCCGGCCGGGGGACCCGGGCGGTGCCCAGCGCGCCGCCCGCCAGCTCGTCCGGCCCCGGTACCCGCATCGAGGTGTGGGTGTCCCGGTTGGAGTCCGTGGAGGAGCCCGGTACCAGCGGGACGACGCCCCGGCGGCGGACCGGGTCCGCCGCCGCCGGTTCCTCCGGGGGGCCCGGCTCCGGCTCCGCGTCGTCCGGCTCGTCCACGTCGAGCGGCGGCATCCCCGCCAGGAGCGGCAGGAGGTCCCGCAGGCGGACCGAGAGCTCCGAGGCGCGGAGCCTGGAGGCGGGGGCCTTCGCCAGGCACTGCACGATCAGCTGCCACAGCTCGTCGGGGATCCCCGGGAGGGGGACGACCGTCTCCGTGACGTGCCGCCGCAGCACCGCGCCCGGATGCCCGCCGCCGAAGGGGGTGAAGCCGGCCAGCAGCTCGTACAGGACCGTGGCCAGCGCGTATATGTCCACCGCGGCACGCGGCGGCAGGCCCTCCACGATCTCCGGCGCCAGATAGTCCGGCGTGCCGATGATCCGGGTCGTCGGAGCCGTCACCCGTCCCGCGGAGGCGCGCTTGGGGGTGTCGATCAGCTTGGCCACGCCGAAGTCGGTCAGCAGCGCGGGATGGGACCCGCCCGGCCCGAGCGGCCCCTGCATGTCCAGCAGGACGTTCTCCGGCTTGACGTCCCGGTGCACCACGCCCGCCGCGTGCGCCGCCGCCAGCGCGTCGGCCACGTCCGCGACGATCGCCACGGCCGCCTCGGGGGCGAGCCGCCGTTCCCGGTCGAGGCGCGTGCGCAGGTCCGTACCCCGTACGAGGTCCATGACGAGGGCGAGGTCGTTGCCGTCGACGACGAGGTCGCGGACGGAGACCACGTGCGGATGCTCCAGGCCGAGCAGGGCGCTGCGCTCCTGGACGAAGCGTCCGACCAGCTCCTGGTCGCACGCGAGGTCCTCGCGCAGCAGCTTGACCGCGACGGGCCCGTCCGGTCCCTCGCCCAGCCATACCGTCCCCGCGCTGCCGCGCCCCAGGATCTGGTGCGCGGTGTACCGGCTGCCGATCTTCCGTGCCACGACTGCTCCCTCAGCGGCTGGCCCAACGCACCCAAAGCTACGCGGCCGGGTGGGCGTTGGAGGCCAGCAGGGGGCCGGATTCGCGGTGACCTTCACTTCTGCGAGCGAAAACTTGTCCCAGAAGTCGACAAATCCACGAACTCATCGCTACGGGGGTCCGGTCAGGGCGCGTTGGACCCCGAGGAGCCGGCCGCGTCCCCGATGGTGCCGATCCAGTCGACGACCTCGGAACCCCAGGTCCACACCTGGTCGAACCAGCCCTTGCCGGTGCCGACCCACTCCTGGAGCGGGGTCAGCTCCCAGATCAGCCAGCCCGCCACGAAGAACAGCAGGATCATGACCAGGCAGCCCTTGAGGCAGCCGAAGCCGGGGATCCGCACCGGGTTGGCGCTGCGGCGGCGCGGCTCGCGCGGCTCGCGCGGGGGCTGCTGCCGGGGCGGCGGAGCCTGCGGGGGCTGCTGCCGGGGCGTCTGCGGCTGCTGGTAGGGCTGGGGCTGGTGCTGCTGTGGCTGGTAGTGCTGGGGCGGCGGCGGGGGCGCGTACTGCTGCTGCGGCGGCTGCTGGTACTGGCCCTGCCCTTGGCCCTGCGGATACTGCTGCTGCTGCGGCGGGCCCTGCCGGTACTGCTGCTGGGGCCGGTACTGCGGCGGCGGGGGCGCCTGGCGCTGGGGGCGGCGGCGCAGGGGGTCCTCGCTCGGGTCGAGGTACTGCATCTGCGTCTGCTCGTTGCGGTCGCGGGCGGCCCGCATCTGCGTCTGCCACGGGTGCGGCTGGTCCGGACGCTCCACCGGGGGCATCACGGAGGTCGGGTCGGCCCCGCCGGCTCCGGTGCTCGGCAGCACGGAGGTGGCGTCGGACGCGCCGACCGGCGGCATGACGCTGGTCATGGCGTTGGGGTCGTAGGCACCCATGGGCGAGCCGGCGCCCCCGGGCAGGACCTGGGTGGCGTCCGCGGCACCGGGGGTGGCGGGGACGGGCGCGGGCGAGGGGTCGGGCGCGAGCAGCGCGCCGACACCGAGCGCGGCCTCCACCTCGGCGGGGGCGCTGTGCACGCCGATGCCGGAGGCGACCACGCGCAGGCCGCGGGCCAGGTTCTCGGCGCTGGGCCGCTCGTTCGGCTCCTTGCGCAGGCACCGCTCGATGACGGTCCACAGCGCCTCGGGCACGGTGGCGGGGCGCTGCGGGTCCTCGCTGAGGTGGCGGTGGAGGACTTCGAGCGCCGTGCCGCCGGCGAAGGGCGGGCGGCCGGTGAGGAGCTCGTAGAGCAGGATGCCGGCGCCGTAGATGTCGACGGCCGAGGTCTGCGGGCGGCCCTCGGCGGACTCCGGGGCCACGTAGGCCGGGGTGCCGACGAACTCGTGGGTGCGGGTCAGGCCCGGGGAGTCCGCGAGCCGCGCGATGCCGAAGTCGGTGAGCATCGGCTTCATCTGGCCGCCGCGCTCGTCGAGCAGCACGTTGGCGGGCTTCAGGTCGCGGTGGACGACGCCGTCGGCGTGGCTGGCGGCGAGCGCGTCCGCGATCTGGGCGGTCAGCAGGCTCGCCGCGACCGGGGTGAAGGGGCCGTTCTCGCGGAGGTACTTGTGCAGGTCCGGGCCGTCGATCAGGTCCATGACCAGGGCCAGCAGGTCGCCCTCGACGACGAGGTCGCGGGTGCGCACGATGTTGGGATGCGTCAGGCGCAGCAGGACCGAGCGTTCACGCAGGAAGCGCATGACGATGTCCGCGTCCTGGGCCAGCTCCTCCTTGAGGACCTTGATGGCCACGGTCTCGCCGGGCTGCCCGGCGACGGCCGCCTCCGCGCCGGCGGTCTCCCTCTGGCGGGCACGCCAGACGGTGCCCGTGGCGCCGCGCCCGAGCGGCTCCTCGAGCAGATATTTGCTGCCGACTGGCCGCACGTCTCGCGCTCCCCTGCTGTCGTCTGCTGTGGTCGATTCGCTGATGGTTTTTCCGGCCCACTCTAGGGGGTGTCCCCGTGGAAGACGCCGGGTGCCGGAGGTTGGTTGCCGTACATATGTACGAAGAGTGATGTTTGGGGGGTATGCCGGAGGCGATTTTCCTCTGCTTTCCTCACCTCCATGCCAGGCCGCGACCGATCAAGATCACTTGTCGGCGGGTGCCGGGCGTGTTGTGGGCGACAGGTGCGAGGATGCACCCGTACGGAACGGCACGGGACGGGAGCCCCGCCTTCCGGCAGACCTGACCGGACCACGCGTCCGTGCCGGGTGGGGGGTGTGAGCGGGCAGCCGTGTCCGGGACGTCCCCTGCCGGGCGCACGCACCGCGCACCGCGCAGAAGGGACCGCTGACGGCGATGCAGATCCGGCTGACCGTCCTTGGGTCGCGCAGCGGCCACCAGACCGCGACCGCACCCGTGAGCTGTGACGTGCTCGTCACCGCGCCGGCCGGGACCGCGCTGGCCGCGGTCGCCTCCGGGCTCGCGGCGACCGTCGGCGGGCCCGATACGGGGGGCACGATCGTGCTCTACGCCGGCGCCGAGCGGCTCGACCTCCAGCGGCGGGTGCTGGGAGAGCCTCCGCTCGTGGACGGAGCGGTGCTGGCGCTGCACGTGCCGGTGCCGGACGTCCTGCCGGAGGAGAGCCTCGGGGCGCCCCAGCTGCACGTGGTCTCCGGGCCCGACGCGGGCGGGGTGCACCTGCTGCACAGCGGGCAGATCCGGGTCGGCCGGTCCGCCGACGCCGATGTCCCGTTGGACGACCCCGACGTGTCGCGGCTGCACTGCGCGGTGACGGTGCTGGCGGACGGGCGGGTGGCGGTGGCCGACCTGGACTCGACGAACGGCACCGCGCTGGACGGCGTCGCGGTGGGCCCCCGGCC
This sequence comes from Streptomyces sp. NPDC088762, assembly GCF_044750905.1. Classification (NCBI taxonomy): domain Bacteria; kingdom Bacillati; phylum Actinomycetota; class Actinomycetes; order Kitasatosporales; family Streptomycetaceae; genus Streptomyces; species Streptomyces sp. NPDC088762. The sequence goes on along the minus strand of NZ_JBIVKT010000001.1, from coordinate 38,968 downwards.
GGTGGCGCTGCCGCCGGGGGCGCTGCTGCGGGTGGGGGAGTCCACCCTGCGGCTCGCCCCGGCGGGTACGGGCGCCGCTCCGCTGCCGGTGGCTCCGGACCTGGAGGGGCACCTCTCGCTCCCGAACCGGTCCGGCCCGGCCTTCGGGGGGTACGGGGGGTCCGACTCGGCGTCCGACGCCTCCGGCGGGGGCTACGGCTCGGGCTCCGGCCCGGGCGGGGCCGCCGGCGCGGGTGCCTCCGGGGTGGGCGCGGGTGCCTCCGGGGTGGGCGCGGGTGCCTCCGGGGTGGGCGCGGGTGCCTCCGGGGTGGGCGCGGGTGCCTCCGGGGCGGGCGGGGGCACCTCCGGGGCCGGGTACCGCTCCGGCTCGGGCCCGGGTGCCTCGGGCGGGGCGCAGGAGACTTTCCCCCACCCCGCCCCTTCCCGAAACGGGGGCTCCGCCCCCGACCCCGACCGACCGGGGCTCCGCCCCGCACACCCCGGCGCCTCCGGCGCGCAGTGGCCCGTCGCGGGCGGGCACCCCGCCGGGTTCCGGTCCGCCGATCCGGGCGCCTCCGGCGCAGGGGGGCCCGTCGCGGGGGACAACCCCGCCGGGCTGGGGCCGGCGCAATCCGGGGCCGCCGAGGCCGGCTGGGGCGGCGGCTCGGCGCCCGGGGCAGGGGCGGGGCTGCACCCCGGCTCTGGCCCGGGACCGGTAGCCGGGTCGGCAGCCGGGTCCGGCGCGGGACCGGCAGCCGGGTCCGGCTTCGGACCGGGTGCCGGGTCGGGGCCGGGTGGCGGGTCGGGGCCGGGTGCCGGGTCCGGCTTCGGGCCGGGTGGCGGGGGCGGCTCCGGGGCCGGTGCCGGCGAGCGCGGTGGCGGGCGGCGGAAGGGGCTGGGGGCCTGGGCTCGGAAGTGGGTGCGGGGGGAGGACGTCGAGGAGGTGGTGGCCGAGGCGGCGGTGGCGGCCCCGGCCGTGCCCGGCCCCGATGACCCCGCGGCCCTGTTGCTGGCCGCACTGGGACCCACCGAGCGGCTGTGGTCCCGTACGCCCGGACATCCCGCCGTGCTGGAGCTGGGCCTCGGGGCCGGGAGCCGGGTCCCGCTGCGCGCCGTCGGCTCCCTCGGCGTCGCCGGGCCGCGGGCCCGCCTCGCCGGGGTGGCCCGCTGGGCCGTCGCCCAGCTGGCCGGCCTGCACGCACCGGGGCAGCTGGAGATCGTGCTGCTCTCCACCGACCGGGCCCGGCCCCTGCCCGAGCGGCGCCGCGACTGGGGCTGGCTCGGCTGGCTGCCCCACGTACGGCCCGCGCACGGCCAGGACTGCCGGCTGCTGCTCGCCTACGACCGCGACCAGGCCGTCGCCCGTACGGGTGAACTGACCCGGCGCCTCGACGACGGACCGCTCGGACCGCACTGGGCGGCCGCCGGTCCCGCGCAGGTGCGGCAGGCCGCCGACGCCTACGGGGGCCCGTACACGCTCGTCGTCCTCGACGGCGATCCCGGCGCCGGCCCGCTGCGCGACATCACCGGCCGGCTCGCCTCCCACGGCCCGGCCGCGGGCATCCACGTGCTGGTCCTGGCCGAGGCGCCCGCCGCCACGCCCGCCTCCCCCGTCACCGAGACGTACGAGGCCGCCTGCGCGAGCGCCCCCGCCTTCCGTGACTGCACCACCGTCGCCCTGCTGAGCGGGGACGTGGCCACGGCCGTACGGACCTTCGCGGTCAGCGGGGGCCGGCCCGCCCCGGTCGGCGGCACCGCCACCGCCGACGCCGTCTCCGCGGCCTGGGCCGAGCGGTTCGCCCGGGCACTGGCGCCCCTGCGCGCCGACGGCGGCCCCGCCGAGCCGTACCGGCCGGCCGCCGCCGCCCTGCCCGCCACCGCCCGGCTGCTGGACGAGCTCGGGCTGGCCCGGGCCACCCCGGCGTCCCTGATGGCCCGTTGGGCCGCCGCCACCGAGCAGGGGCAGGGCGTGGGCGGCCTGGCCGAGGTCGTGCTCGGCAGCGGGCGGCGCGGCACGGTCGGCGCCGAGCTGGTCCACGACGGCCCGCACCTGCTGATCGAGGGCCCCGCCGGCAGCGGCCGCACGGAGCTGCTGCGCTCGGTCGCGGCGTCGCTGGCCGCGGCCGCCCGGCCCGACCGGCTCGGGCTGGTCCTGCTGGACGGCGCCGGCGGCGAGCGCGGCGACGGGCTGCTGCCCTGTACCGAACTCCCGCACGTGGCCGCCCACCTGGTGGCCTCCGACCCGCTGCGCATGCGGGAGTTCGCCCAGGCGCTGGGCGCGGAGCTCAAGCGCCGCCACGAACTGCTCGACGGGGTGCCGTTCTCCGACTGGCACGCCCGGCGGGAGGTGTCCGACCGAATGGTCTCGCCCCGCCGGCCCTCCCCCGGCGAGCAGCTCGGCGACCTGGATCCCCAGCGCTCCGGCACGCTGCGGCTGCGCCCCGCGGCGACCCGGACCGATCCGGCCGGGCCGAGCCCGCTGCCCCGGCTGGTGGTCCTGGTCGACGACTTCGACGCGCTGGTCGCGCCGGGCCTCGGCAGTACGGGCCGGCCCGCCGCCGGTTCGGTGGTCCGGATCCTGGAGGGGGTGGCCCGCGAAGGCGCCCGGCTCGGCGTGCACCTGGTCGCCACCACCGCCCGCCCGGACCGGACGGCCGACACCGAGCTGGCCCGGCTGACGACCCTGCGCGTGGAGCTCGACGCCCCGGACCAGCCGGGCCCGGGCCGTGGCCTGCTGCGGTACGCCGACGGCCGTACGGTGCCGTTCCAGGCGGGCCGGGTCACGGGCCGGATACCGCGGACGGCGACCCAGAGACCGACTGTGGTCCCGGTGGAGTGGGAGCGGATGGGCGATCCACCGGCCCGCCGCCCGGTGCGCGAGCTGGGCAACGGGCCGACCGACCTCGCGCTGCTGGCCAGCGCCCTGGAGCGGGCCTCGCACCTGGTCTCGGCGGCTCCGGTGGTGTTCCCGCCCGCACCGTGACCTCGACCGCGCCCCCGCGAGGCGGTATTGCGGGGGCGCGCGGGTCGGCGTAGACCTTGTGGTCCGGGACACACCACGGGCATCGGGGGCAGAACCATGCGCAGGCACGGAACGGGCCGTACGGCACTCGGCTGGGCGGCGCTCGCGGCGGCGGGCACCCTCGTCCTCACCGCGTGCGGAGGGGACGGCGAGAAGAAGGAACCGGCGCAGGGCGGCACGGTGTCGGCCCCGTCGTCGCTGGCGTTACCGCAGCTGAACGGCGAAAAGCTGGAGGTCGCGGCGGTCTGGACGGGCCCCGAGCAGGAGAACTTCACCAAGGTCCTGAAGGAGTTCGAGAAGCGGACGGGCGCCTCCGTCACCTTCGTGCCGGCCCAGGACCCCATCGTCACCTTCCTCGGTTCGAAGATCGCGGGTGGGCAGCCGCCGGACGTCGCGCTGCTGCCGCAGGTCGGGGCGCTGGTCTCGGCGGTGCAGAACAAGTGGGCGCAGCCGGTGGGCCCGGAGGCCCAGGCCCAGCTCGACAAGAACTACTCGGCGGGCTGGAGGAAGCTGGGCGCGGTCGACGGCACCCAGTACGGCGTCTACTACAAGGCCGCCAACAAGTCGCTGATCTGGTACAACGCCAAGGCCTTCGAGGCGGCCGGGGTCAAGCCCCCGACCACCTGGAAGGAGCTGATCACCGCGGCCGACACGCTGTCGGCCTCCGGCACGCCGGCCGTGTCGGTGGCGGGCGCGGACGGCTGGACGCTCACCGACTGGTTCGAGAACGTCTACCTCTCCCAGGCGGGCCCGGAGAAGTACGACCAGCTGGCCAAGCACCAGATCAAGTGGACGGACGACAGCGTCAAGCAGGCGCTGACCACGCTGGGCGAGCTGTTCGGGCGCAAGGACTTCCTGGCGGGCGGGCCGAGCGGTGCCCTCTCCACCGAGTTCCCGAAGTCGGTGACGCAGACCTTCACCGGCGGGGACCGGCCGGCGGCGGCGATGGTCTACGAGGGCGACTTCGTGGCGGTGAACATCGCGCAGACGGAGGCCAAGGTCGGCGAGGACGCCCTGGTCTTCCCCTTCCCGGCGGTCGGGGCCAAGGCGCCGGTGGTCTCGGGCGGTGACGTGGCGGTCGCGCTGAAGCCGTCGAAGGGCGCCCAGGCCCTGCTGACCTTCCTGGCCTCGCCGGACGCGGCCGCGATCCAGGCCCGCGCGGGCGGTTTCGTCTCCCCGAACAAGGCGGTCGATCCGGCCGCGTACCCGAACGACATCCAGCGGGGCATCGCCAAGGCGCTGATCGCGGCGGGCGACGACTTCCGCTTCGACATGTCGGACCAGGCTCCCGCGGCCTTCGGCGGGACCCCGGGCGCGGGCGAGTGGAAGGCGCTCCAGGACTTCCTGGCGAACCCCGCGGACGTGGCGGGGGCCCAGGCGAAACTGGAGGCGGACGCGGCCAAGGCCTACGGGAACTAGCCCCGTGACGGCCACGGCCACCCCTCCGGCCCCGACGGCGGCCGGAGGGAAGACCGCCCGCTCCGCGGAGGCCCGGCGGCGCCGACTGATCGCGGCGGCGTTCCTCCTGCCGGCGTTCGTGCTGCTCGGCGCGCTCGTCGTGCACCCGATCGGGTACTCGGTCTACCGCAGCTTCTTCGACCGGTCGGGGGACGCCTTCGTCGGCGCCGGCAACTACCGGGAGATCCTGACCGACGACACCATCCGCACCGCCCTGAAGAACACGGCGCTGTGGGTGGTGCTCGCCCCGACCACGGCCACCGCCCTCGGCCTGATCTTCGCGGTGCTGACCGAACGCGTGCGCTGGGGCACGGCGTTCAAGCTCCTCGTCTTCATGCCGATGGCGATCTCGATGCTGGCCGCCGGCATCATCTTCCGCCTCGTCTACGACCACGACCCCGACCGGGGCGTCGCCAACGCGGTCTGGGTCGGGGTGCACGACACCTTCGCGGAGTCCTCGGCCTTCCCGAAGGCCCGCCCGGGCCGGGATTCGCCGCTGGAGCCCGCCGCGGGAGGCGCGTTCGTGACGCGCGAGCCGGTACGGGCCGGCGCGGTGGCGCTCCTGCCGCTGGTCGGGGTGGCTCCGGAGGCCCTGCCCGAAGGGACCCGTACCGCCAGGGCGGCGGCCGCCGAACCGGGCAAGGTCACCGGGACCGCGTGGCAGGACTTCACGCGCGGCGGGGGCGGCGTCACGAACGTGGTCGGCCCCGGCGAGCAGGCCTTCGCGGGCATGCGCGTCGAGGCGGTGAAGGACGGAAAGGTGGTCGATTCGGCGACCACCCGCGCCGACGGCACCTTCACCCTGTCCGCGAAGGCCGACGGGGCGCGGCTGCGGCTGCCCGCGTCGAACTTCCGGGAGGCGTACGCGGGCGTGGAGTGGCTCGGTCCCACGCTCGTCACCCCGGCGGTCATCGGGGCGTACGTATGGATGTGGGCCGGTTTCGCGATGGTGCTGATCGGGGCCGGGCTGGCGGCCGTACCGCGGGAGCTGCTGGAGGCGGCGCGCGTGGACGGGGCGAACGAGTGGCAGGTGTTCCGCCGGATCACCGTGCCGCTGCTGGCGCCGGTGCTGGCGGTGGTCCTCGTGACGCTCGTCATCAACGTGATGAAGATCTTCGACCTGGTCTTCGTGATCGCGCCGGGTGCGGTGCAGGACGACGCGAACGTGCTCGCGCTCCAGCTGTACCGGACCTCCTTCGGCACGGACGCCGACCCGGGCCTGGGCAGTGCCATCGCCGTACTGCTCCTGGTGCTGGTGATTCCGGTGATGCTGGTGAACATCCGCCGCCTCCGAAAGGAGAGCTCCCGATGACGGTCCCCGACCACACCCCGGCCGCGCTCGCACCGGACGCGCCCGCACCGGCGGCAGCCGGATCACCGGTGGCCGGGCCGGCGGCAGCCGCCCGGGCCGGGGGCGGCCTGCCCACCTCCAAGCGGACGGCGGGCGGCCTGGTGGGGCGGGTCTCCGGCGGGGCGCTGCGCCTCTTCCTCGTCGCCGCCGCGCTCTTCTGGCTGCTGCCCACGCTCGGCCTGCTCGTCTCCTCCTTCCTCTCCCCCACCGACCTCAACCAGGGCGGCTGGTGGCAGGTGCTCACCGCGCCCTCCCGGCTGACGGCGGAGAACTACTCCCGCCTGCTGGCCAACGACACGATCACCGGCTCCCTGCTCAGCACCGTCGCGATCGCCGTCCCGGCCACGCTCCTCGTCCTCGTGCTGGGCGCCTTCGCCGGGTACGCCTTCGCCTGGCTGGAGTTCCCCGGCCGGGACTGGCTCTTCCTCGTCGTCGTCGGGCTGCTCGTCGTCCCCGTACAGGTGGCGCTGATCCCGGTCTCCGAACTCTTCGGCTCCATCGGGCTGTTCGAGACCACCGCCGGCGTGGTCCTCTTCCACACGGCCTTCGGGCTGCCCTTCGCGGTGTTCCTGCTGCGGAACTTCTTCGCCGAGATCCCGCGCGAGCTGCTGGAGGCGGCCCGCCTCGACGGAGCGGGCGAACTGCGGCTGTTCGCCCGGGTGGTGATGCCGCTGGGCGGCCCGGCGATCGCCTCGCTCGGCATCTTCCAGTTCCTCTGGGTCTGGAACGACATGCTGGTGGCCCTCGTCTTCGCGGACTCGGCGCACCCGCCCGTCACCGTCGCCCTCCAGCAGCAGGTACGGCAGTTCGGGAACAACATCGACGTGCTGGCGCCCGGCGCCTTCCTGTCGATGGTGGTCCCGCTCGTCGTCTTCTTCGCCTTCCAGCGGCAGTTCGTCACGGGGGTGATGGCGGGCGCCGTCAAGTGACCGACGTGCGGTGCTGACGCTGCGTAACCCGAATGCCGCACGCTGCGTAACCCGAACACCACGCCGGGGGTTCCAGGGAAATATCCCGCCCGCCGACCCCTGGATGTGCCGTGCCCCGGTTCAGCGTCATCGTGCCCGCGTACAAGGTCCAGGCGTACCTCCAGGAGAGTCTGGACTCGGTCCTGACGCAGTCGTACCCGGATCTGGAACTGATCGCGGTCGACGACGCCTCCCCGGACGCCTGCGGCTCGATCATCGACGAGTACGCGGCGCGGGATCCCCGGGTCACCGCCGTACACCTGGCGCACAACCTCGGGCTGGGCCCGGCCCGCAACGCGGGTCTGGCCCGGGCCACGGGCGATTACCTCGTCTTCCTCGACGGCGACGACACCCTCGCGCCCGGCGCCCTGCAGGCCATCACCGACCGGCTGAAGGCCACCGGTTCCCCCGACGTGCTGGTCTACGACTACGCGCGCACCTTCTGGACCGGGGAGCTGGTCCGCAACCGCCTCTCCCACCGCCTCTCGGAGGAGGGCCCCGCCAGCTTCCGCCTCGCCGACCGCCCGGCGCTGCTCGGCATGCTGATGGTGGTGTGGAACAAGACGTACCGCCGGGAGTACGTGGAACGCGAGGGCCTCCGGTTCCCGCCCGGCCTGTACGAGGACACCCCCTGGACCTATCCGGCGCTGCTGGCGGCGGAGTCCGTCGCCGTCCTGGACCGGGTGTGCGTGCACTACCGCCAGCGGCGGACCGGCTCGATCCTGACCACCACCAGCCCCCGTCACCTGGACGTCTTCGACCAGTACGAGAGGGTTTTCGGGTACCTCGCCGGCCGTCCCGAACTGGAGCGCTGGCGTCCCACCGTGCACCGGCGGATGGCCGAGCACTTCTGCACCGTGTACGCCGACCCCCGCCGTCTCCCGCGCGCCGGCCGCGCCGAGTTCTTCCGCCGGGCCTCCGCCCTGCTGCGCCGCCACCGGGCCCCGGGCGGCGGCGGGGCCCTGCCCCTGTCCCTGTCCCGCACCGACCAGCTGCGGCACACCCTGATGCGGCTGGGGGTCCGGCGCACGTACGGGCTGCTGTCGGCGCTGCGCTCGGCCGCGGTGGCCGCGCGCGCCGGCGCCTCGTCCCTGTCGCGGGGCCTGCGCGAAACCGCCCTGCGCCTGCACTACCGGATGCAGCGCCTCCTCCCGCTCCGCCCCGAGCTGGCCGTCTTCTCCGCCTACTGGCACGGCGGTTACGCCTGCAACCCGGCGGCGATCGAGGCGAAGCTGCGGGAGCTGGCGCCGCGGATGCGCACCGCATGGATCTGCGACCCGGCGCACGCCTCGACCCTCCCCCGGGAGACCGCGGCGCTGCGGCCGGGTTCGGCGGCGTACTGGACCGCCCTGGCCAGGGCCTCCTACCTGGTCACGAACGTCAACTTCGACCGCGCGCTGGTCAAGCGCCCGGGCCAGGTCCTGGTCCAGACCCAGCACGGGACCCCGCTCAAGCGGGTCGGCCTCGATCTGCAGGACCGCCCGGCGGCCACGCCGACGACGGACTTCGCGGGCCTGTTGCGCGGCGCCGACCAGTGGGACTACCTGCTCTCCGCGAACCGGCACTCCACGCTCGTCTGGGAGAAGGCGGTCCCGTCCTCGTACACGACGCTGGAATACGGCTATCCCCGCAACGACCTGTTCCACCGGGCCACTCAGGCCGACGTCCTCGACCTGCGCGAGCGGCTCGGCATCCCGCCCGGCACGACGGCGATCCTGTACGCGCCCACGCACCGCGACTACCGGCGCAGCCGGCCGGACCACCTGGACTTCGAGCGGGTGCTGCGCGACCTGGGCCCCCGCTTCACGCTGCTCACGCGCACCCACCTGACGTACGCGGACACCGATCGCGCGTGGGAGCCGCACCCCCGCCTGCTGGACGTGTCCTCGTACCCCTCGGTGGAGGAACTCTGCCTGGCGTCGGACGCGCTCGTCACCGACTACTCGTCCCTGATGTTCGACTACGCGGTGCTGGACCGGCCGATCGTGATCCACGCGGACGACTGGGAGGCGTACGAGGCCGCCCGCGGCACCTACTTCGACCTGCGCGGCTTCCCGCCGGGCGCGATCGCCCGGACCGAGGACGAGCTGATCGACATCTTCGCCACCGGGCACTGGCAGGGCTCCCGCTCCGCGCAGCTGCGCTCGGCCTTCCGCGCCCGCTTCTGCTCGTACGACGACGGCCACGCGGCGGAACGCGTGGTCCGCCACGTCTTCCTGGGCCACCCCGCCCCGGCCCCGGCGGTCGTCCCCCTGGCAGAGCGCCGCCCCTGCCCGGCGGCCCCGGCCCCGACCCTCACCCCGGCCTGGCCGTAGGGGAGTTCGGGTGCGGCCGAGTGCGGACGGGAGCGAAATCCAGCCCCTCCGGCGTTTGAGGAGCGGGGTGCGGGGCGGAGCCCCGAATCTCTGAGCCGCGCGGACCCCCCGGCAATTCCAGCCTCGCCGGCGTGTGGGGCGCGGGGTCCGGGGGCGGAGCCCACGGTTTCCGGAAGGGGCGGGGTGGGGGAAGTCCGCGCGCAGCGCCAGCCGGCGGTCAGGCGGCCCGCAGCCCCGCCACCACCGACCGCGCCAGCTCGTCGAGGTACCCCTCCGGGACGGCGTCCCGGACGACGACCTGCCGCCAGTACAGCGGCCCGATCGCCAGGTCCAGCGCCCGCTCCGGATCCGCCCCCTCCTCCAGCTCCCCCCGCGCGACCGCCTCCGACACGATCCCCGACGCCATCCGCCGCTGCCCGTCCAGCAGCGCCCCCCGCACCGCGTCCGCGATCTCCGGATTCCGCGCCGCCTCCACCAGCAGGTCGGGGATGACCGCCGAGGCCACCGGGTGCCGCAGCACGTGCGACGTGACCTCCAGCAGGGCCCGTACGTCCCCGTACAGCGACCCCGTCGACGGCACCGGCAGTCCGTCCACGGCGAAGACGGCCACGAGGTCCAGCACCAGGTGCAGCTTCGACTTCCACCGCCGGTAGACCGCCGTCTTGCCGACGCCCGCGCGCCGCGCGATGCCCTCGATGGACATGCGCGCGAAGCCGACGGACGCCAGTTCCTCGACGACCGCCTCCCTGATCGCCTCGGTCACGTCCTCACGCAGGACGGCGGCCCCGGCGGGGGCACGGCGGGCGGGGGTGGCGGTGGCGTCAGGGTCCGTGGTCATGCACCGAGCATAGCCGCGCACGCCGTCACCCATGCGTCACGACGATACGGTTGCGTCCCGACGCCAGAATCCCTAGTCTCACCGTAGCGACGATACGGACCCGTCCCATCGTCGAGCGACGCCCCGACCCCGGCGAAAGCGACCCCCGTGACCCCGACGACCGCACCCCCGAGGCCCGCCCGGGCCCCCGCGACCTCCGCACAGCGCGCCGCCCTGGCGGCCGCCCACGGCCTGACCCCCAGCGGCGCCCGCCCCCCGCTGCACCGCTACGCGGCGCAGCTCTGGGATCGCCGCCATTTCGTCACCGCCTACGCGACCGCCCGCATGCAGGCGCAGTACAGCACCGCGAAGCTCGGCCAGGTCTGGCACCTGGCGACCCCGCTGCTCAACGCGGCGGTCTACTACTTCGTCTTCGGCGTCGTCATGCGCGCCAGCCACGGCGTGTCCGACTACGTGCCGTTCCTGATCACGGGCGTCTTCGTCTGGGACTTCATCGGCAGTTCGGTCAACGCCGGCACCCGCTCCGTCCACGGCAACCTCGGCCTGGTCCGCGCCCTGCACTTCCCCCGCGCGAGCCTGCCCCTCTCCACCGTCGTCCAGCTCTTCCAGCAACTGCTCGTCACCATAGGCGCGCTGATCATCCTGCTGCTCGCCTTCGGCCAGACCCCGAACCCGGCTTGGCTCCTGGCGGCCCCCACCCTCCTCCTCATGGCCGTCTTCGCCGCCGGCTGCGCCCTGGTCATGGCCCGTATCGGCAGCAAGAACCCGGACGTCAGCCAGCTGATGCCGTTCGTCCTGCGCACCTGGATGTACTCCTCGGGCGTCATGTGGTCCATCGACCAAATCCTCAGGACGGACCAGCTCCCGCACTGGGTGTCGACGGCCCTCAAGCTCAACCCCGCAGCGGTCTACATCGACCTCATGCGCTTCGCCCTGATCGACAGCTTCCAGGCGCACTCGCTGCCCCGGCACGTCTGGCCGATCGCCGTCGGCTGGGCCCTGCTCGCCGGCGCCGGCGGATTCGTCTACTTCTGGAAGGCGGAGGAGGAGTACGGCCGTGGCTGACACCGCAACCCCGACCCCGACCCCGACCCCCACCGTGATCGCGGACGAGGTCCACGTCGTCTACAAGGTCCACGGCGGCGGCACTCCCAAGGGCGGCGCCACCGCCGCCCTCAGCCGGGTCTTCTCCCGCAAGCCCGCCCCCGGCATCCGCGAGGTGCACGCCGTGAAGGGCGTCAGCTTCACCGCGTACGAGGGCGAGGCCATCGGCCTCATCGGCTCCAACGGCTCGGGGAAGTCCACCCTGCTCAAGGCCATCGCCGGCCTCCAGCCGGTGGCCGGCGGCACGGTCTACTCGCACGGCCGGCCCTCGCTGCTCGGCGTGAACGCCGCCCTGATGAACGACCTGACCGGCGAACGCAACGTCATCCTCGGCGGCCTCGCGATGGGCATGAGCCGGCAGCAGATCAAGGACCGCTACCAGGACGTCGTCGATTTCTCCGGGATCAACGAGAAGGGCGACTTCATCTCCCTGCCGATGCGTACCTACTCCTCCGGCATGGGCGCCCGCCTGCGGTTCTCCATCGCCGCCGCCAAGGACCACGACGTCCTGATGATCGACGAGGCGCTGGCCACGGGCGACGCGGCCTTCCAGCGCCGCAGCCAGGCCCGCATCGAGGAACTCCGCGAACGCGCCGGAACCGTCTTCCTGGTCAGCCACGGCATCGGCACGGTCCGCGAAACCTGCGACCGCGCCCTCTGGCTGGAATCGGGCACCCTGCGCATGGACGGCCCCTCCTCGGAGGTCTGCGCCGCCTACGAAGCCTTTACGCGCCGCTAGGGGGTGTCCGGCCTCCAGCCCCGCCGGCGTTTGAGGCGCGGGGGCTCGGGGGCAGAGCCCCCGCAACGGCGCCGCACGCGCCCGCCACCCGGCACACCACCAGAACAACGGGCCGGGCCCGGGACCCGCACAGGTCCCGGGCCCGGCCCGTTGGCGTTCAGAAGGGGGCAGCGATCAGCTGTGCGCGCGCAGCAGCGACCGCATCGTCCGCATCGCCACCGACAGGTTCGCCAGGTCGAAGGCGTCCGAACCCTGGATCTCGTCCAGGGTCGTGCGCGCCCGCCCGATGATCGCCGCGTTCTTCTCCTCCCACGCCTTGAAGCGCTCCTCGGGAGTCGAGTCGCCGTTGCCGACCGACAGCACATCGGCCGTCAGCGCCGCGTGCGCCGCGAACAGGTCCTCGCGGATGGACGCGCGGGCCATGGACTGCCAGCGGTCGGCCCGCGGCAGGTCGATGATGCGGTCCATCAGCTGGGTGATGTCCAGGCGGTCGGCGAGGTCGTAGTACACCTCGGCGACGGCCAGCGGGTCCACGCCCGTCCGGTCCGAGATCGCGACGACGTCGAGCGTCGGGAAGGCGGAGGAGAACCCGGCCACCTTGGCCGCCAGCTCCTCCGGGACGCCCTCGCCGACCAGCTCGTCCATGACCGACTGGTACCACTCCAGGTCGGCGCCGCGCACCAGCTTCGGCAGCTCGGACCAGACCTGGGCCACCCGGTCCGCGAAGAAGCCGATGGTCTCGGTGATCTCCAGCGGCTGCGGCCGGTTGTTCAGCAGCCAGCGGGTACCGCGCTCGACCAGGCGGCGCGAGTGCAGCCGCACCCGGGTCTGGACGCTGGCGGCGACCTCGTTGTCGAGGGCCTCGACCGCGTCCCACACCTCGGCCAGGCCGAAGATCTCGCGGGCCGCGAGCTGCGCCCGGACGATCTCCTCCAGGGAGGCCCCGGTCTCCTCGCGCAGGCGGTGCAGGAAGGTCGAACCGCCGGTGTTGACGGTGTCGTTGACCAGGAGCGTGGTGATGATCTCCCGGCGCAGCGCGTGCGCGTCGATCTGCTCGGGGAACTTGTCGCGCAGGGCGGCCGGGAAGTACTGGTGCAGCAGGCGCTGCAGGTACGGGTCGTCCGGCAGCCCGGTGTGGATGAGTTCGTCCGCCACCGTGATCTTGGTGTAGGCGAACAGGACGGCCAGCTCCGGCTGGGTCAGGCCCTTGCCGTTGTTCAGCAGTTCGCGGATCTGCCGGTCGGTGGGCAGGAACTCCAGCGCCCGGTCGAGCCGTCCCTCGCGCTCCAGGCGGCGCATGAAGCGCTGCTGCGCGTGGAGCAGGCTGGGGGCCTGCGCCGCGCCGTTGGCGAGGGCGGTGTTCTGCGCGTAGTTGTTGCGCAGCACCAGCCGGCCGACCTCGTCGGTCATCTCGGCGAGCAGCTTGTTGCGCTGCTTGACGGTCATGTCGCCGTCCGTGACGACCGCGTTGAGCAGGATCTTGATGTTCACCTCGTGGTCGGAGGTGTCCACGCCCGCGCTGTTGTCGATGGCGTCGGTGTTGACCTTGCCACCCTCGCCGCCGGCGCCGCTGCGGGCGAACTCGATGCGGCCGAGCTGGGTCAGACCGAGGTTGCCGCCCTCGCCGATGACCTTGGCCCGCACCTCGGAGCCGTTGACGCGGATGGCGTCGTTGGCCTTGTCGCCGACGTCGGAGTGGGTCTCAGTCGTCGCCTTGACGTACGTACCGATGCCGCCGTTCCACAGCAGGTCGACCGGGGACTGGAGGATGGCCTTCATCAGGTCGGCCGGGGTCATCTTGGTGACGCCCGCCTCGATCCCGAGGGCCTCGCGGACGTGGGCGTTGACCGGGATGGACTTGGCGCTGCGCGGGTGGATGCCGCCGCCCGTGGAGAGCAGCGAGGCGTCGTAGTCGGCCCACGAGGAGCGCGGCAGGTCGAACAGGCGGCGGCGCTCGGCGTAGGAGGTGGCCGCGTCCGGCGTCGGGTCGATGAAGATGTGCCGGTGGTCGAACGCCGCCACCAGGCGGATGTGCTCGGAGAGCAGCATGCCGTTGCCGAAGACGTCGCCGGACATGTCGCCGACGCCGACGACGGTGAAGTCCTGGGTCTGGGTGTCGTGGCCGAGCTCCCGGAAGTGCCGCTTGACGGACTCCCAGGCACCGCGGGCGGTGATGCCCATGCCCTTGTGGTCGTAGCCGGCCGAGCCGCCCGAGGCGAAGGCGTCGCCGAGCCAGAAGCCGTACGACTCCGCGACCCCGTTGGCGATGTCGGAGAAGGTGGCGGTGCCCTTGTCGGCGGCGACGACGAGGTAGGTGTCGTCCTCGTCGTGGCGCACCACGCCCTTCGGGGGCACGACCTCGCCGGCGACCATGTTGTCGGTGATGTCGAGCAGCGCCGAGATGAAGATCTTGTACGAGGCGATGCCCTCGGCGAGCCAGGCGTCGCGGTCCACCGACGGGTCGGGCAGGTTCTTGGCGACGAAGCCGCCCTTGGCGCCGACCGGCACGATGACGGTGTTCTTGACCATCTGCGCCTTGACCAGGCCGAGGATCTCCGTACGGAAGTCCTCGCGGCGGTCGGACCAGCGCAGGCCGCCTCGGGCGACCTTGCCGAAGCGCAGGTGGACGCCCTCGACGCGCGGGGAGTACACCCAGATCTCGAAGGCCGGGCGCGGCGCCGGCAGGTCCGGGATGGCCTGCGGGTCGAACTTCATCGAGACGTAGGAGTGCGGCTCGCCCGCCGAGTTCAGCTGGAAGAAGTTGGTCCGCAGGGTGGCCTTGATGAGGGTGAGGAAGGCGCGCAGGATGCGGTCCTCGTCCAGCGAGGCGACCTGGTCCAGGGCCCCGTCCAGCTCCTCCAGCATGGCGTCGACGAGCTCGCTGCCGGCGGTCTGCCGGACGGGAGCCATCCGGGCCTCGAAGAGGGAGACCAGCAGCCGGGTGGTGTGGACGTTGTTGCGGAGGGTGTCCTCCATGTAGTCCTGGCTGAAGGTGGAGCCGGCCTGGCGCATGTACTTGGCGTACGCGCGCAGGACGACGGCCTGCCGCCAGGTGAGCCCGGCGCTCAGGACCAGGGTGTTGAAGTTGTCGTTCTCGGCCTCGCCGGTCCAGACGGCCGCGAAGGCCTCCTGGAAGCGCTCGCGGGCGTCGTCGCCGAGGTAGGAGTCCCCGGTGCCCGAGGACAGCGGCATCCGCAGGCCGAAGTCGTAGATCCAGGCGCTGACGCGGTCGGAGCGGCGCAACTCGTACGGGCGCTCGTCGGTGACCTCGACGCCCAGGCGCTGGAGCACCGGCAGGACCGCGGAGAGCGAGACCTGCTCACCGGTGCGGTAGATCTTGAACCGGCGCTCGCCGGGGCCCGCGCCGACCGGCTCGTACAGGGAGAGCGCGAACGGGCGCTCGCTGGCGGAGAGCTTTTCCAGGTGGCACAGGTCGGCGACGGCGGCGCGCGGCGAGTGGTCGGCCTTGTAGCCCTCGGGGAAGGAGGTGCCGTACTTGCGCAGCAGCTCGGCGGCACGCTCCTCGCCGAGCTCCGCAACCAGGGCCTCGGAGAAGCCGTCGGCCCACGAGCGGGCGGCGTCGACGAGGCGGCCCTCGATGCGCTCGACGTCGGCGTCGGTGAGGACGGGCAGTTCCTTGCCCTGCGGGACGCGGACGACGAAGTGGATGCGCGAGAGGATCGACTCGGTGTTCCAGGCGGTGAAGTCGACGCTGATGCCGTCGAGCTCCTCCTTGAGGATGTCCATCAGGCGCAGCCGGACACCGGTGGTGAAGCGGTCGCGCGGCAGGTAGACGAGCGCCGAGTAGTAGCGCCCGTACTCGTCCTGGCGCAGGTACAGCCGCAGCCGGCGGCGTTCCTGGAGGTACAGGACGGAGGTGACGATCTCGCGGAGCTTGTCGACCGGGGTCTGGAACAGCTCGTCGCGCGGGTACGTCTCCAGGATCTGCAGCAGGTCGCGGCCGTCGTGGCTGCTCGGCGCGAAGCCGGCGCCTTCGAGGACCTCGCTCACCTTGCGGCGGATGACGGGGACGCGGCGCACGGACTCGGTGTACGCCGCGGACGAGAACAGGCCGAGGAAGCGGCGCTCGCCGACGACGTTGCCCTCGGCGTCGAACTTCTTGACGCCCACGTAGTCCAGGTAGGACGGGCGGTGCACGGTGGAGCGGCTGTTGGCCTTGGTCAGGACCAGCAGGCGGTGCTCGCGCGCCTTGGCGCGCGCGTCGGCGGGCAGCCGGTTGAAGGACGGCGAGACCGGGTGGCCGTCGTCCTTGCCGCTGTGGTGCGGGTCGGAGCGCAGGATGCCGAGGCCGGTGCCGGGCACGGCGGCCAGGGAGTCGCCGTCGACGAGGTTGTACTCGCGGTAGCCGAGGAAGGTGAAGTGGTCGTCGGCGAGCCAGCGCAGCAGCTCGCGGGCCTCTTCGAGCTCGTACTCGCGCAGGTCCGGGGCGGTGGGCTCCTCGGGCAGGCCTTCGGCGATGCGCAGCGCGGCGTCGCGCATCTTCTCCCAGTCCTCGACGGACTCGCGGACGTCGGACAGGACGCGCTGCAGGTCGACGGTGATCTGCTTGAGGTCGGCCTTGTCGGTCTCGCGGTCGATCTCGACGTGGATCCAGGATTCGACAAGGGAGTCGTGCGGGCGCGCGGTGCGGGGGCCGTGGGCGTCGCAGTCCGGGCCGAGGATCTCGATCAGCTTGCCGGTGATGTCACGGCGGACGACGACCTGCGGGTGGATCACGACGTGGATGCCGCGGCCCTGACGGGACAGCTCGTTGGTCACGGAGTCCACGAGGAAGGGCATGTCGTCCGTCACCACTTCGACGACCGAGTGGCTGGAGGTCCAGCCGTTCTCCTCGACCGTGGGGGTCTGCACGCGGACGTTCGCGGTGCCCTGCGGCCGGTTCTCGGCGAGCCGGTAGTGGGAGAGTGCTGCCCCGAACACGTCGACCGGGTCCCGGTCCAAGAGGTCCTCGGGGGCGGTGTGCAGGTAGTAGCGCTGGAGGTAGGCGAGCACGGTGTCCTGGTCCGGACGCTCCCCCTGCTCGGACCCAGTCGGAAGTAGCCCCCCGGCCGGGCTGTTCTCAGCTACCCGGGCCGCTCGCGTGAGCAGCTCGGCCTTTGCTTCGTCCAGCTTGGTCTGCATGTCCTCGGGCTCCTGTCGCGCGCCATTGCGTGACGTAGGTGGTGAAGGAAGAAAGGACGTGGCGCCGCGGTGAGGCGGGGTGTCCGTCCGTAATCGACGCTATGCCGTCGAGAGGGCCGACCGGGAGGGATTGAGACATCGTCATCGGGTCCCGGTGGCGGAGATCAGCGAGGGCCCGGGCACGGTTGTGCGCCGGGCGCATGCCGGGGGCTTCGGCGCCCCCGATGACTATCGCGCTGATCACGGGTACAAGGCTATCTCGCCAGACCCCCACCACGTCACCGGCCGGTTCTGTACAAAAGTGAGTACGCAAGTTTGACGATGTGCGCAGTGACGCGGCAGGCCGGTCGTGCCAGTGGCTATTCGGACAGCTCGCGAGCGGTGCGCACGGCGTCCGCCAGCGTGTCCACGACGGGAACTCCGGCCGATTCCAGACTGCGGCGGCTGTGCGAACCACCCGTGTAGAGCACGGCGCGCGCTCCGACGTGAGCGGCGGCGAGGGCGTCGTCCACCGCGTCTCCCACCAGGATCGTACGCTCGGCCGTCACACCGGCTGCCTCCATGGCCGCCATATGGCGTACGAGATGTCCCGCCTTGGAGGTGTGCGAGGGCCCGGTCCGGCCGTCGACGCGGACGAAGTGCCGGTCGATGCCGTGGGAGCGCACGAGCGGTACGAGCTTCTCGTGGGGCGCGAGGGACAGCAGGGACTGGGTGAGCCCGTCCCCCTGCCAGTCCCGGAGCAGCTCCCTGGCCCCTTCGGCGAGCCCGGCGTGCTCGGCGGCCAGCCAGTAGTGGCGGTGGAACGCCTCGTCCATGACCACCCACTCCTCGTCGGTGGGCAGCCGCCCCATGAGCCGCTCGTAGAACTTCGGCACGGGTACGACGTACAGGTCGCGGTACGCCTCCAGGGTGATCGGCGGGAGGCCGAGCTCGGCGAAGCTGGCGTTCGTCGCGACGATGACGGCATCGATGTCGTGGAGGAGGGTGCCGTTCCAGTCCCAGACTATGTGGGTCGCGGTCGGTCGGGTCACTTCAGCAGCCCCGGGATCTCCTGCACCCCGAACCAGAGCAGCTCGTGGTCCTCGGCGCCGTCGACGACGAACTGCGCGTCGTCGTCCCCGCCGTCGGCCGCGTCGAGGGCGGCGGCGGCCGCGGCGACGTCGCCTTCGGCGTCATCGGCGTCCACGTGCACGGCGGCGGCCTTGGCGAGCCGTACGGTCTCGGCGAGGCCGACCTGGCCGAGCGTGGCCTCGTCGAGCCCGGGGGTGGCGGTGGCGGCCTGGTCGGCGACGTCCAGGGCCACGACGACGCGCCGGCGCGGTGCGGCCGGGTCGGCGGCGATCAGCCGCAGGGAGGCGGCGGCGGCCCGGCTGAGGGCCGCGTACTCCAGCTCCTCGATGTCGTCGGACACGTACCACTCGCGCAGCCCGGGCGTGACGGCGTACGCCCGCAGCGGGGCGGGGCCCAGCTCCCCCGCCTTGTGCGCCTCGGCGAGCCCGGGGAGGGTCAGGGGGACGTACACGCGCATGGCCGGCTGCTTTCGGTAGTCGGAAACGCCCCCAGGATACGACCGCCCCGGCCCGCCGAGGGAGACACCCGCAGGCCCGGAGGTCTTGCCGGACCGGTTCCCGGGGGGACGGCTGCCCCGGCGGCCCCTGTGGGTGACGGCCGCGGTCCCCCTTCGGGTTGTGGGCCCGGCCCGCGGTGCCGTCCATTCCCGTCCCCGTACCGGGGCCCCCGCGGGCCGTGGGCGGCGGGCCGGGCACTCGGATAGGTGAACCGGCGCGGGCGCGGGCACCGGGGCCTCGGCCGGTTGCGGAGCGTGTTCGGGCGGCCGTAGAAGGTCCACAGCAAGTTACCGCTTGGTACGGGACAGATCGCGAGGGAGGCCACCATGGAGACCACGATGCGCGGCACGATCGGCGGCGAGGGAAGCCGCCGCCGGCCGGGCGGACCGGCGCGCTCCCGACCCGCCGGCCGGCACGACTCCCGGCGACCGGCGGGACCGCCCCGGGCGCTGCGGCTCGGGCCGCACCACTGGTTCGCCGAGCGCCTCCTGGCGGTCCTCAGCGGCCACCGACCGGTCCACTCGCTCCTGGGCCACACCGTCGGCCCCGCCTACCAGCAGCTGGTCACCCTGGCCCCTTCGGACCCCCTTCGCGACCGCCTGCGCCCGGTCGTCCGCCAGTGCGGCCGCTTCACCCCGGGCCCGGGCGTCATCGAGGCCTTCGCCCGCATCGCGACGGGCGACCGGGTAACCGCCATGGCCTTCCGCCTGGAACAGGGCCCAGACCTCCGCTGGCGCTGCGCAGCAGTAGAAATCCAGGGCCCCCGCCCCTGACCCAACCCGGGGCAAAAACAGCCCCGCCGGCGCTTGAGGCGCGGGGCAAAAACGGCCCCACCGGCGCTTGAGGCGCGGGGCAAAAACAGCCTCGCCGGCGTTTGAGGCGCGGGGTCCGGGGCGGAGCCCCGATCTCTCACCCGCACCCACCCGCTCAGCCGCAGCCAAACCAGCCCCACCGGCGCCCGAGGCGCGGGGCAAAAACAGCCCCGCCGGCGCTTGAGGCGCGGGGGCCCGGGGCGGAGCCCCAGGGGACCGGGCGGAGCCGGGGCCGCTCGCGCAGCGGCACCGCACACGCCCCACGAAACGCGGCCGGGGCCGAACCCCGCGTACGGTGTCCGGCCCCGGCCGAGAACGCATCAACCGGCAGCGGTTACTTCTTCCGCCGCCGCCCACCAGAGGCCTTGGCCGCCTTGCGCCGCTCGGCACGCGTCATGCCGTCCCCGTCAAGCCCGGCCGCGTCCGACTCGAAGTCGCCCTCGACGACCCCGCCCTCCCCGTCGACCGTCGGAGCCGAGAAGTGCAGCCGGTCCGGCCGCTGCGGAGCGTCCAGCCCCTTCGCCCGGATCTCCGGCCGCGCCCCCGGCACCGGCTCCTTCGTCAGCGACGGCGCCGCGTCCTGCACCGGAAGCTCCTCGACCTGCTGCTCGACCTGGACCTCCAGGTTGAACAGGTAGCCGACGGACTCCTCCTTGATGCCCTCCTGCATGGCGTTGAACATGTCGAAGCCCTCGCGCTGGTACTCGACCAGCGGGTCCTTCTGGGCCATCGCCCGCAGGCCGATGCCCTCCTGCAGGTAGTCCATCTCGTACAGGTGCTCACGCCACTTGCGGTCCAGCACCGACAGCACCACGCGCCGCTCCAGCTCACGCATGATGTCGGAGCCCAGCGTCTTCTCGCGCGCCGCGTACTGCTCGTGGATGTCGTCCTTGATGGACTCCGCGATGAACTCGGCGGTGATCCCCGCCCGGTCGCCCGCGGCCTCCTCCAGCTCCTCGATGGTGACCTTCACCGGGTAGAGCTGCTTGAAGGCGCCCCACAGCCGCTCCAGGTCCCACTCCTCCGCGAAGCCCTCGACCGTCTCGGCCGCGATGTACGCGTCGATCGTGTCGTCCATCATGAAGCGCACCTGCTCCTGCAGGTCCTCGCCCTCCAGGACGCGGCGGCGCTCCCGGTAGATGACCTCGCGCTGGCTGTTGAGCACCTCGTCGTACTTCAGGACGTTCTTGCGCGTCTCGAAGTTCTGGGTCTCCACCTGCGACTGGGCCGACGCGATCGCGCGCGTCACCATCTTGTTCTCGATCGGCACGTCGTCCGGAACGTTGGCCATCGCCATGACCCGCTCCACCATCTGCGCCTTGAACAGGCGCATCAGGTCGTCGCCCAGCGACAGGTAGAAGCGGGACTCGCCCGGGTCACCCTGTCGGCCGGAGCGGCCGCGCAGCTGGTTGTCGATACGGCGCGACTCGTGCCGCTCGGTGCCCAGCACGTACAGCCCGCCGAGCGCCTTGACCTCCTCGAACTCCGCCTTCACGGCGGCCTCGGCCCGCTCGAGCGCCTCAGGCAGGGCGTGCGCCCATTCCTCGATGTGCTCCTCCGGGTCCAGGCCGCGCTGGCGCAGCTCGGCCTCGGCGAGGTCGTCCGGGTTGCCGCCGAGCTTGATGTCGGTACCGCGGCCGGCCATGTTCGTGGCGACGGTGACGGCGCCGCGGCGGCCGGCCTGGGCGACGATCGTCGCCTCACGGTCGTGCTGCTTGGCGTTGAGGACCTCGTGCGGGATGCCGCGCTTGGAGAGCTGCTGGGAGAGGTACTCGGACTTCTCGACCGACGTCGTACCGACGAGGATCGGCTGGCCCTTCTCGTGCTTCTCCGCGATGTCGTCGACGACGGCGGCGAACTTCGCGACCTCGGTCCGGTAGATGAGGTCCGGCTGGTCCTTGCGGACCATGTCGCGGTTGGTCGGGATCGGGACGACACCGAGCTTGTAGATCTGGTGGAACTCGGCGGCCTCGGTCATGGCCGTACCGGTCATGCCCGACAGCTTCGTGTAGAGGCGGAAGAAGTTCTGGAGGGTGATCGTGGCGAGGGTCTGGTTCTCGTCCTTGATGTCCACCCCTTCCTTCGCCTCGATCGCCTGGTGCATGCCCTCGTTGTAGCGGCGGCCGGCGAGGATACGGCCGGTGTGCTCGTCGACGATCATGACTTCGCCGTCGAGGACGACGTAGTCCTTGTCCTTCTTGAACAGTTCCTTCGCCTTGATGGCGTTGTTCAGGTAGCCGACGAGCGGGGTGTTCACCGACTCGTAGAGGTTCTCGATGCCGAGCCAGTCCTCGACCTTGGCGACACCCGCCTCGTGGATGGCGACGGTGCGCTTCTTCTCGTCGACCTCGTAGTCGCCGGTCTCCTCGATGCCCTTCAGCGGCTGACCGGCCTCGCCCTTGGTCAGGCGGGTCACCAGCTTCGCGAAGTCGCCGTACCACTTGGTGGCCTGGTCGGCCGGGCCGGAGATGATCAGCGGGGTACGGGCCTCGTCGACCAGGATCGAGTCGACCTCGTCGACCACGGCGAAGTTGTGGCCGCGCTGGACGAGCTCGTCCTTCGACCACGCCATGTTGTCGCGCAGGTAGTCGAAGCCGAACTCGTTGTTCGTGCCGTACGTGATGTCGCAGGCGTACTGCTCGCGGCGCTGCGCCGGCGACATGTTCGCCAGGATGCAGCCGACCTCCAGGCCGAGGAACTTGTGCACCCGGCCCATCAGCTCGGAGTCGCGCTCGGCGAGGTAGTCGTTCACCGTGATCAGGTGGACGCCCTTGCCGGACAGCGCGTTCAGGTACGCGGGCAGCGTGCCGACGAGGGTCTTGCCCTCACCGGTCTTCATCTCGGCCACGTAGCCGAGGTGCAGCGCCGCACCACCCATGATCTGGACGTCGTAGTGCCGCTGGCCGAGGACGCGCTTGGCCGCCTCGCGAACCGTCGCGAAGGCCTCCGGCAGCAGGTCGTCCAGGCTCTCGCCGTCCTGGAAACGCTGCTTGTACTCGTCCGTGAGCGCCCGCAACTCGGCGTCGGAGAGGTTGACGAAGTCCTCTTCGATGGAGTTGACCTGGTCCGCGATGCGGTGCAGTTTGCGCAGGATCTTGCCTTCGCCTGCACGCATGAGCTTGTTGAAGACGGACACCGAGGTTTGTCTCCTTGCCGGTCGGGCCTGGGCACTGTACGTACACGGGCACGGCAGGTGGGCCCCACCGCAACGGCCATCGTAAGCGAGGACGTGGTCGCGTCGGGAGGTCCGCCGTTGCCGCGAGGGCGCGGGTGCCCGTATTGAGAACGTACGGGTGACAAGGAAGGTGCCGCTCCCCCCGCGAGATTCCCGAAAAGTGTTCGCACCGCGAAGGGCGCCGGCAGCAGAATCCGTGCATGGAGCCCACGACACTGACCACCGACCGGCTCGTACTGAGGCCGTTCGCCCCCTCCGACGAGGACGAGGTGTACGCAGCCTGCCAGGACCCGGACATCCAGCGGTTCACCGAGGTGCCCTCCCCCTACGGGCGCGAGCACGCGCGGAGCTTCGTGAACGAGCTGGTCCCGGACGGCTGGCGCGCGGACACCGGCTACAGCTTCGCCGTACGCCTCGGCGCCGACGGGCCGCTGGTCGCGGCGGTCGGCGTCCACGTGCACCAGGTGTTCGCCACCCGCGCCTACGAGATCGGCTATTGGACGGTGAAGGAGCACCGGGGCCGCGGATACATGGCCGAGGCCGTCCGTGCCGTCGCCCGCTGGGCCTTCACCGAGGTCGGCGCGACCCGCCTCGAATGGCGGGCCCAGGTCGGCAACGCCGGCTCCAGGGCCGTCGCGGAGAAGGCCGGCTTCCGCGTGGAGGGGATCCTGCGCGCCGGAATCGAGCACCGCGGCGCCATGTTCGACTGCCGGATCGGCGGCCTGCTCCCCTCCGACCTCGGCCTGCCCTCCCGCCTTCCGTACCTTCCCGCGACCTCCGTGTAGGGCCCGGGCGGAAGGCCCGGCCGTTCCGTCCGGGCCTTCCGTTGTCAGTGGTGCCGCCTAGGCTCGGCGCATGACCATGATCTCGTTGTCCGCCGATGAGGCCCGCCGGATCGCCCTGCGGGCGCAGGGGTTCCTCGGGGCGCCCGACCGCCGCGGCGGGGTCCGGGGGGTCCTGCGCCACCTCGGCGCCGTACAGCTGGACACCATTTCCGTCCTGGCCCGCTCGCACGAGCTGATCCCGTACGCGCGCCTCGGGGCGGTGGGCCGCGACACGGTCGAGAAGGCGTACTGGTCGGACCGGCACGCCTTTGAGTACTGGTCGCACGCGGCCTGCATCCTGCCGATCGAGGAATGGCCGCATTTCGCCTTCCGCCGGCGTGAGCGCCGGGCGCGCGGCCACCGCTGGCACGTCCTCCAGGACAAGGAGCGCTCGACGCGGGCGGTGCTGGACCGGCTCAGGGCCGACGGCCCGCTGACCTCCACCGAACTGGGCGGCGCCAAGAACGGCGGCGAGTGGTTCGAGTGGTCCGAGACCAAGATCGCGGTGGAGTGGCTGCTCGACACCGGTGAGGTGGTGTGCAGCGAGCGCCGCGGCTGGAAGCGGGTCTACGACCTCGCCGAGCGCGCCGTGCCCGACGCACTGCTCCACGACGACCTGGACGACCGGGAGTGCATGCGCCGCCTGGTCGCCCTGGCCGGGCGGTCCCTGGGCGTCGGGACCCGTGCGGACATCGCCGACTACCACCGCCTCAAGGGCGAGCAGTTCGACGCGGTGATCGCGGACTCCGGGCTGGTCCCGGTCGAGGTCGAGGGCTGGGCCAAGCCGGCCTGGGCGGATCCGGCGGCGCTCGCGACGCCTCCCCGGGGCCGCCACCGCACGACGCTGCTCTCGCCCTTCGACTCGCTGGTCTGGGACCGCCCGCGCACCGAGCGGATCTTCGGGTTCACGCACCGCCTGGAGGCGTACGTCCCCAAGCCGAAGCGGATACACGGGTACTTCGCGATGCCGCTGCTGGCGGGCGGTCTCCTCCAGGGCCGCGTCGACCCGGCCCGCGAGGGCCGCACCCTGGTCGCCCGGCAGCTCTCGCTGGCCACGCCCAAGGCGGCTCCCGCGATGGCGCAGGCCCTGTGGGAGGCCGCGGAGTGGGTGGGCTGCGAGGAGGTCCGCGTCGAACGGGCCCAGACCCCGCAGGAGGCGCAGGCCGTCACGGCGGAACTCCGCGCGCTGCACCCGTAGCGGCGGCAAGCCCGTCCGCGGGCGACGGCCCGCGCGGCCGCGCCCCGTCAGGGGCGCGGGGAACCGCGCGACCAGCCATGGAGGGCCCGCAGTGAGCACTCAGCCGCAGGCGACCCTCACCCGGCCGACCCCCGCGGAGGCGGCTAGCGGATCTCCAGGATCTTCTCCCGCATCGCGTAGACCACGGCCTCCATCCGGGAGTGCAGCTGGAGCTTCTCCAGGATGTTGCGGACGTGGTTCTTCACGGTGTTCTCGGAGATGAACAACTCCTTGGCGATGTCCCGGTTGTTCATGCCGGTGGCGACCAGCTTGAGGACCTCCAGCTCCCGGTCCGTGAGCCTCGGCGCCGGCACCAGCCGCCGCTCGTCGGTCCGCTGGATCATCGACTTGAACTCGGTGAGCAGCTTCGACGCCATCGACGGGCTGATCTGCGACTGCCCGTCCGCCACCGCCCGGATCGCCGTGGCCACCTCGTCCGTCGAGATCTCCTTCAGCAGGTACCCGGTCGCCCCCGCTTTGATCGCGTCGTAGAGGTCGGCCTCCTCGTCGCTGATCGTCAGCATGATGATCTTCGCGGAGGGGGCCACCTCCTTGATCGAGGTACACGCCTCGATCCCGCCGCGCCGGGGCATCCGTACGTCCATCAGCACGATGTCCGGCAGCAGATCGGCCGCCTTGTCCACGGCCTCCGCGCCGTCCCCGGCCTCGCCGACGACCTGGATGTCCTCCTCCTGGGCGAGGACGATCTCCAGCCCGCGCCGGAAGAGCGCGTGGTCGTCGACCACCAGGACCCGGATCGGCTCCCCGGTCGGCGTGCCCGCGGAATCCGCCGCCGCGGCCACCTCACGGCAGCCCGCACCGTCGTCACCGCGCACCGGCCCGAAGCTGTCCGCCATCGTTCCTCCCCCTGCATGTGCTGAACTGCCGGGCCAACCGGAGCGGCGCCGCCGCCGGTTGACTGCCCGCCATGATTCCATGCCCGCACCACGGCGCGGGGGCCTACGAGCGGCCACCTGGCGCATACCCGTCATGCAGCTGCCCCCGTGGGACGCCCGAAACGTCCCACGGGGGCAGACGATGACGTGGTCAGCCGCCGAGCGCTCCGCCCGCGCCTCCCCGCGGCTCCTCCGAGCTGGAGGCCCCGTCGGGGTTCACGTGGATGACGCCGTAGTCATAGGCGTGACGGCGGTAGACGACGCTGGGCAGCTTGGTCTCGGAGTCGACGAACAGATAGAAGTCGTGGCCGACCAGTTCCATCTCGTAGAGAGCCTGGTCGAGGGACATGGGCGCGGCCGCGTGCGTCTTCTCGCGGACGATCAGCGGGCCTTCGCCCTGCACTTCGAGCGATCCGATCCGGGTGATCGGTACACCGTTGGCCTTCTCCTCGCCGATCGGCTCGCCGTTCGCGTTCAGATGCGCGGCGTCCGGCACGACGTCGGCGACCTCTGCCGCCGAGATCCGGCCCGCGCCCCTGCGGGTGTAGCGCTTGTCGTGCTGCTTGCGCAGCCGGGCCTCCAGCTTGTCCTGAGCCAGGTCCAGAGCCGCATACGGGTCTGCGGCGGCGGCCTCGGCACGGATCACCGGGCCCCGCGAACGCAGGGTGATCTCCACGCGGTCGGAACGGTCGGCCTGGCGCGGGTTGTGTTCCTTGGACACCTCGACGTCCAAGCTGATCACCTTGGCGTCGAGCTTCTGGATCCGCTCCGGATTCAGCTTCTCGGCCACGTGCTTGCGGAACCGGTCGGGCACTTCGGTCTTACGGCCCTTGACGACGATGTCCACGCAGAACTCCGTTCCCGGATAGCTCCGCCCGCGGGGCGAAGCGTCTCCCTTTCGCACCAGACTCCGGCGAAGGCCGGAGCCTCGGACTTGGCGACTTTCACCTCCTCCTCCCCCATCGGCAAGATCAACACCCCACCGACTTCGGAGTCGAGAGACAGCGATGCGTGGGGCCTCAAGGCTCGCCAGTCCTCACAACCGAACATATCCCTCTATGGCGGTTGTCGGCACCCGCTACCGGAACGTACTTCCGTCCCGGTGGCTCATCCCTCTTACTACCTGCAACGATGGGCCTTCCCCGGCGGTTCCAAATCTATTCACGAGTTTTTTGCTCTGTCCGGGTTGCGGCCACCACCGCCGCTCGCAGCGTCCCCTGCCCCGGATTCGCGGCGCGAACCGCCCGGGCCGCCTCCGCGAGCGTCGCCCCGGTGGTGATCACGTCGTCCACGAGTACGATCACAGCCCCCTCCACCAGCCGCGCCCCGTCCCGGCACACCCCCAGCGCCCCCGCCAGGTTCTCCCGGCGCTGCCCGGCCCCCAGCCCCGCCTGGTCCGCGACCGCCCGCCGCAGGCGCAGTACGGGGGCCACGCGCGCGGCCACGCCGGCCCGCCGCAGCTGCCCCGCCGCGGCCAGCGCGATCCTGCGCGCCGGATCGTGCCCGCGCGCCCGGACCTGCCGCGGCGCCGACGGGACCGGAACCAGCGCCACTTCCCTCTCCCCGGCCCCCGCCTCCGCCAGGGACCCCCGCACCGCCCCCGCCAGGGCAGCGCCCAAGGCCCCCGCCAGCGGGAGCGCCCCGCGCTCCTTGTGGGCCAGCAGGACGGCCCGTACGACGCCGTCGTAGGCGGCCGCCGCATGGACGGCCGGCAGCCCGGCGGGCGGCGGAGACGGTCGCGCCCGCACCGCCCCGGCCCCGCTCAGCGCCTCCCGGCAGCCGGCGCACAGCAGCACCCTGGCGGCCCCGCAGCCGGCGCAGTCGACCGGCAGGACCAGACCGGCCAGCTCCTGCCGCCACCCCCGCACCCACTCCACTCTGCAGGGCCGTCCCCCGGCCCGCCACCCCTGTGGAAAACCAGCCGGATCCGCAGGTCAGCCCGGGTACACCGGAGCCCGGCCGCCCGCCGCGACCGTGCGCCACTGAGCGCCCGGAGGCAGCCACACGATGCCGTCGTCGTCCGAGAAGCCCACCACCGGCTTCGGCTTCGACTCGTCCTCCGAGGCGGGAACCGCCACCGCGGTCAGCCCGGTGGCCCCGGGCAGGCTCGCCGCGATCATCGACCCGTCCGTCAGCATGTAGCGGGCCTGGACGAGCCCGCCGCTCTCCCGGCCCACCACCAGCAGCCGGCCCCGCGGCGCCCAGCTCATCGCCGTCACGTCCGCCATCTGCGGGGCCGCCGGGCGCAGCTCGCGCACCGACACCGCCGAGACGTCGCCCTTCCCGTCGGGCCGTTCGATCCGCCCGATGAACAGCCTCTTGCGGCCGCCCTGCTCCACGAGCAGCGCGATCCGCGCCCCGTCGGCCGCGGCCTTCAGCGCGGTGATCCGCCCGTCGAGGCCGGCCACCTGCACCTTCTCCGGGATCCCGGTGCCGCCCGGCACCCGCCACAGCCCCGGGTGCTGCGGGTCCTGGTCCGCGATCCACACGTCACCCGCCGCGTCCCAGCTGGGCGCGGTCAGCGTGTTCGGCTTGGCCCCCTTGCCGGTCAGCACGGGTTGCGGCATGACCCCGGCCCCGGACAGCGGCACCACGTACAGCCCGTGACCGTCCTCGGAGACCACGGCCGCCCGCCGCTCGTCGTAGGACACAGCCGCCGAGTCCGCCCTGAAGCCGGGCGGCGCGTTGAGCGGCCCCGGCACCGGCTCGGGCTTGGGCTGGTCCTCGCTCGCGATGTCGAATTTCATCCGGACCAGCCGCTTCGCGTCGTCGACGAAGTACTGGT
Source organism: Streptomyces sp. NPDC088762 (assembly GCF_044750905.1). Taxonomy (NCBI): domain Bacteria; kingdom Bacillati; phylum Actinomycetota; class Actinomycetes; order Kitasatosporales; family Streptomycetaceae; genus Streptomyces; species Streptomyces sp. NPDC088762. Next base: position 10,755 of record NZ_JBIVKT010000001.1, on the reverse strand, counting down.
ACTCGGGCGAGCGGGGCCGGTTCGCGATCGCGGCCGCGTTCACGTCGGTCACCGAGCAGAGCGAGGAGGACTTGCCGTCGCTGCGCAGCAGTTCGACCCGGTTGAGCCGGGATGCCGTCAGATCCTGCACCGTGTAGAGGAGTTGGGTGGCCATCTTCTGGCACTGCGGCTGCGCGACGTTGTCGGCCTTGTCGTTGAGCGGCACGCGCAGCGTGTTCTGGCCGTCGTACGAAAGGGACTTGGTGCCCGTCCGCAGCTCCGTGCCGCTGGGGAAGCTGGTCTCGACGACCGGCGCGAGCCACCTGGACGGGCCCGCGAGCAGCGACTGCACCGTCTGCGTGGTCGGGTCCATCCGCGAGTCGGGGTCGGTGCGCTGACGCACGTACACCTGGTCGGCGACGAGCGTGCCGCCCGCGAAGTAGTACTTGTTGGCCGGCATGTAGATGCGCTGGAAGTCGGACTCGCTGAGCACGAGGCTCTTGGGCGGGGTCGCGATCCGCCACTGCTTGTTCTCCTGGACCAGCTGGAGGAACTCCTCGTACCTCCCGCCGCCGGTCTCCGGCTGGTACGCGCTGCGCTCGTCCACGGTCGCGAGCTTGGTGCCCGTCACCTTCCAGCGGGGCCCGTCGGGGTCCTTCTCGCCGCGGATCGGCGACCGGTCGAGGCCGGCCGACAGCACGGTGACGGCGGAGCCGGGCTTCCAGCTCTTCGCGGCCTCCTCGGTGAGGTACTTGCGGGCGGTCTCCAGCTGCGGGTCGTCACTGGTCATCGCCTCCAGGAAACCCTTGACGATCTCGGCCGCCCCGGCCTTGTCGGCCGGGGGCACGCCGAACACCCGGACCTGGGAGTCGACGCCCTGCGATGCCTGCACCGGGCGGATCTCTCCGCTGGTCGGCATGGAGGCGCACCCGGCCAGCAGCAGCCCGGCCGCCCCGAGCGCGTACGCCCGCAGGGTGCGCCGGCCGCGCGCACGGCCGGCGCCGCTCCCGGGCTCAGCGTCCTTCGGCATCGGCATCGGCATGGCCCTCGGCATCGGTTCGGTCCTCCTGTGGTGCCTGCTCGGCCGGCCGGGCCACGACCCTGGCCCCGTTGCCCGGCAGGGCCGTCGGGTCGGCGGGTACGGGAAGCGCCGTGGCGACGGCCGACCGGGGCGGTATCGGCGACCGGTCCCCGCCGTCCGCCGGCGGCTTCGGAGCAGCCCTGCCCGCGGCCTCGGCGGCGGCCCTGGCCCGGTTGGCCCGGGAATCCTCGGGCTCCAGCGGAATCGGGGAACCGCGCAGGGGTTCGTCGGCGGTACGCGGCAGGGTGAGGCGGAACTGCGAGCCGCCGCCCGGCTCGCCCCAGGCCTGGAGCCAGCCGCCGTGCAGCCGGGCGTCCTCGACGGCGATGGACAGGCCGAGGCCCGTGCCGCCGGTCGTGCGCGCCCGCGCCGGGTCGGCCCGCCAGAAGCGGTTGAAGACGCGGGTCGCCTCGCCGGGCTTCAGCCCGACGCCGTAGTCCCGTACGGCCACGGCGACGGCCCCGCCCGCGGACGCGAGCCGGACCACCACGTCGCGGCCCTCGCCGTGCTCCACGGCGTTGACGACGAGGTTGCGCAGCACCCGCTCCACGCGCCGGGCATCGGCCTCGGCGATGACGGGCTGGGTGTCGCCCAGGACCCGGATCCGGGTGCCCTTGTGCTCGGCGAGCGGCTCGGCCCCGTCGATGACGCGGCGTACGACGTCGCGCAGGTCGATGGGCTCCGCCTCCAGGGCGGCGGCCCCGGCGTCGAAGCGGCTGATCTCCAGCAGGTCGGCGAGCAGCGACTCGAAGCGGTCGAGCTGCCCGGCGAGCAGCTCGGCGGAGCGCGCGGTGACCGGGTCGAAGTCGACCCGGGCGTCGTGGATGACGTCGGCGGCCATCCGTACGGTCGTCAGGGGGGTGCGCAGCTCGTGGGAGACGTCGGAGACGAAGCGGCGCTGCATCCGCGACAGGTCCTCCAGCTGCTGGATCTTGAGCTGGAGGTTCTGCGCCATCTTGTTGAAGGCCTCGCCCAGGCGGGCGATGTCGTCCTCGCCGGTGACCTTCATCCGCTCCTGCAGCCGCCCGGCCGAGAGCCGCTCGGCGATCCCGGCGGCCATCCGGACCGGGGTCACGACCTGCCGTACGACCAGCCAGGCGATGGCGCCGAGGAGCACGACGACGAACAAGCCGGCGGTGGCGAAGGTGCCCTTGACCAGGTTGAGGGACTCCTCCTCCTGGGTCAGCGGGAAGAGGTAGTACAGGTCGTACGGGTCCCCGTTGATGTCCGTGAGCCGCTTGCCCACGACCAGGGCGGGCTCGGGCGCCTTCTCCCCCGCCCCCGTGGTGTACCGGATCTCGGAGAAGGTCTTGAAGGTGCCGGTGGCGTTGTTGACGGCCCGGCGCAGCTTCAGCGGGACGCTGGCCGTCGGGTCGACGTTGCCGGAGGCGCGGGCGCCCTTGACGCCCTGTGTGCCGGGCAGGACCTGCTCGCCGGTGCCGGCGCCGAGCGCGGCCACCTCGAAGGCGGTCTGGCCGCCACTGGCCAGCTGCTTGACGAGGGAGTTCATCCAGGTGCTGGCGTCCCGGCCGACCTTGTTGTCGGCGGCGTCGGACCCGTCCACGGCGGCGGGGGCGTTGGCCTTCTCCTGTGCGACCGCGAAGCCTCCCGCGGCCTGGCTCTGCGCCGCTTCCTCCTTGGCGTCCAGCAGGCCCTTGCTGACCTGCGCGACGACCACGAAACCGAGCGCGAGGACCACGGCCAGTGACATCAGCAGGGTGGCGGCGACCACCCGGAGCTGGATGTTGCGCCGCCACAGCCGGACGGCCGGAAGCAGCGGCCGGCGGGCGAGCCGTACGCACAGCCGCAGCACGGCGCCCACGGGCCCCCTGGCCCGCAGCAGCCGGCCGGCCCGCAGGGTCCCCGGTCGGGAACCTCCCCGGTCCTTGCCGGCCTGCACGTCAGCTGGGTCCGGCCTTGTAGCCGACACCGCGCACCGTCACGACGATCTCGGGGCGCTCGGGATCCTTCTCGACCTTGGAGCGCAGCCGCTGCACGTGCACGTTGACCAGGCGGGTGTCCGCGGCGTGCCGGTAGCCCCAGACCTGCTCCAGCAGCACCTCGCGGGTGAAGACCTGCCAGGGCTTGCGCGCGAGGGCGACCAGCAGGTCGAACTCGAGCGGGGTCAGGGCGATGGAGACACCGTCCCGCTTGACCGAATGCCCGGCCACGTCGATCACGAGGTCACCGATGGCCAGCTGCTCGGGCGCGGGCTCCTCCGACCGGCGCAGGCGGGCCCGGATGCGGGCCACCAGCTCCTTGGGCTTGAACGGCTTGACGATGTAGTCGTCGGCCCCGGACTCCAGGCCCACGACCACGTCGACCGTGTCGCTCTTGGCGGTGAGCATGACGATGGGCACCCCGGACTCGGCCCGGATCAGCCTGCAGACCTCTATGCCGTCCCGTCCGGGCAGCATGAGGTCGAGCAGCACCAGGTCCGGCTTCGCCTCCCGGAAGGCAGCAAGTGCCTTGTCACCGTCCGCTACGAACGACGGCTCAAAACCTTCTCCACGCAGCACAATGCCGAGCATCTCGGCCAGCGCGGTGTCGTCGTCGACGACAAGGACGCGTCCCTTCATGGTTGACATCATCCCATTAGCTAATCGTTACCCGGCGGTGAGCTGTCCCACAGCCAAAAGGGCTGGAAATCGCCCCTCGGACCTGCGTGGAGTCCAGGCCGACCAGTCTGCCCCGGATCCGGGTGACAATTGAAGTACGGGCTGCCGGGGATCGGGGGGTACGGCCGGTCCGCCGGGTCATCCCACGTGGCACGATGGCAGCGACCAGCGCCCCCGCCGCAGCAGTTCACGTGAAGGAGCGACGATGAACGACTCTCCGGGCTGGGCAGCGCCCGGATCCTCTCCGTCCGACGGGGAGCGACCGGGGGCACCCGCCGGGCAGCCCGCACCTCCCGCCGGCGGCCCCGGCTGGTCCGCCGAGCAGCCGCCTCCCGGCCAGTGGCAGAGCCCGTCCCCCCAGGCACCGCCCCAGCCGCAGCCCGGCCAGGGGTGGGGTCAGCAGCCCGGTACCCCGTACGGCGGCCCGTATGGCCCCCAGTACGGCTATCCGGGCGGCCCCGGCCAGTGGGGCAGGCCCCCCGCCGCCAAGCCCGGAGTCATCCCCCTGCGGCCTCTGGGCCTCGGCGAGATCCTCGACGGTGCGGTCGCCACCATGCGCACCCACTGGCGCTCGGTCCTGCCGATCACGCTGGTCGTGGCCACGGTCGTGCAGGTCATCAGCCTGATAGCGCAGAAGTACGCGATGTCGGACCTCACCGTCGCCACGGAGCAGACCGATCCGTCGCTGAGCTCCGTCGGCTCCTCCGTGGCGCTCATGCTCGGAGCCGGCTTCATCGGCGCCCTCGGCGGTGTCATCGCCACGGCCATGCTGACGATGATCTACAGCCGGGCCGTGCTCGGCACCACCTCCACGGTCTCCGGCGCCTGGCGCGAGGCCAAGCCCCAGCTGCTGCGCCTGCTGGGCCTGATGTTCCTCCTGGCAGTCGGCGCGATCCTGCTGATCACCGTGCTGTTCCTGCCCGGCATCCTCACCCAGAACGTGGGGCTGGTCCTGGCGGCCCTCGCCGCCTCCCTCCCGCTGTTCACCTGGCTCTGGATCAAGTTCAGCCTGGCCCCGCCCGCGCTGATGCTGGAGAAGAGCACCATCTTCAAGTCCCTCGCGCGCTCCTCCAAGCTGGTCCGGGGCACATGGTGGCGCATCTTCGGCATCACCCTCCTCACCCAGATCATCACCGGCATCGTCTCGGCGATCATCGTCTGGCCGCTGACCATGATCGGCATGATCGCCTTCGGCGGCGGCCTGAGCGGAATCGAGGACGGCACCGCCTCCACCGCCTGGGGAGCGCTCATCCTCTCCGGCATCGGCGCCATCATCGCGACGACCATCGTGATGCCCATCCAGTCCGGCGTCACCGTCCTCCTCTACGTCGACCAGCGCATCCGGCGCGAGGGCCTCGACCTGGAGCTCGCCCGGGCCGCCGGCGTCGAGAACTACGGGACGACCGGAGGCTGACACACCGATGATGAGTACGGGGGGCCTCCTCATCACCCGCGCGGACACACCACCGGTGACGACTCCGCGCGAACCCGCCCAGGAGGCGGCGGAGCGCGAACTGTCCAAGCCGATGTACCACGAGAACGACCCCGGCCTGCTGGACCGCGCCCTGCGCAAGGTCCTGAGCTGGCTGGACGACCTCTTCGACGCGGCCTCCGGGGCGACCCCCGGAGGCACGCTCGGCCTGCTCGTCATCGCGCTGCTCGTCGTCCTGGCCGTGGCCGCCCTCTGGTGGCGGCTCGGCTCCCCACGCCGCCTCGCCACCTCCACGGGCCACCTCTTCGACGAGGGCGTCCGCAGCGCCGCCGACCACCGCACGGCCGCCGAAGCTCACGCCGCCGCCGGCCGCTGGACCGAAGCCGTCCAGGAACGCATGCGCGCCGTCGTCCGCTCCCTGGAGGAACGCACCCTCCTCGACCCCCGCCCCGGCCGCACCGCCGACGAGGCCGCGGCCGAAGCCGCCGTATCCCTCCCGGCCCACGCCGCGGACCTGCGCGCCGCCGCCCGCACCTTCGACGACGTCACCTACGGCGGCCGCACCGCCGACGCCGACACCTACACCCGCCTGCGCACCTTCGACCTCACCCTGGACCGCACGAAGCCGCTCCTGACGGGACCCACCGCATGACCCCCACCCCGCCAGACGGCCCCTCCGCCCCCCGCGAAAACGCCCCGTCCCCCACCAACCCCGAGGTCGGAGGTACGCCCGGCCCCGCCCCGGGTTCCGGCGGCCCCGAGCACGTGCCGGACGGCTCCCCGCACCACCCGACCCACCCCGCCACCCCCGAGGCCGGAGGTACGCCCGGCCCCGCCCGGGGTTCCGGTGGGGCCGGGTGTGTGTCGGGGCGCTCCCCGCAGGGCGCCGAACACAGTTCCGCACCACTGTCCGACCCGTGGCCACGTTCGGTGCCCGAGGAGACGCTCCGGCGCGCGCCCGGCCCCACCGGAACCGCCCCCGCAACCCCCGCGCAGACGGGCCCGGCCCCCGCAGGCCCGGGCAGCAACACGCCCACAGGCGGCGGAGCCGCCCCCGCAGGCCCCGCCGGCGGCACCCCCGCGGGCAGCGGGACCGCCCCCACCACCCCGGCGGCAGCCACACGGCGAGCCCGGCGGCGCCAAGCCGTCCGCCGCACCCTCACCGCCCTGGCCGTACTGGCCACCGGCGCCGTAGCCGTCGCCATCCTCAACGCTGGCACCCGCCACGGCCTCCTGGACCCCCGCTCCGCCGACCCCTTCGGCAGCCGCGCCGTGGCCGAGCTCCTCAAGGACCACGGCGTCAGCACCCGCGTCGTCACCACCGCCCGCGAGGCCGCGGCGGCCGCCGGCCCCCGCACCACCCTCCTGGTGACCGACCCGGACCGGCTCGGCCCGTCCCAACGCAGCGCCATCCACTCGGCGATGGACCTGTCCGGCGGCCGCACCGTCCTCGTCGCCCCCGGCAGCCACAGCCTTCCCGACCTGGTCCCCGGCGTCCGCGCCAAGGGCGAGGCGAACACCGACGACCTCGCCCCGGCCTGCGGCCTGCCCGCCGCCGCCACCGCCGGCCGCGCCACCACCGGAGGCGGCCTGCGCTACACCACCACCCTCCCCAGGGCCACCGCCTGTTACCCCAGCGACGGCCACCCCACCCTCCTCCTGCTCCCCACGGGACCCGCCGGAAGCACGGGGACCACGGGAAGCACGGGGACCGCGGGAACCAAGCCGGCCAAGGCAACCGGCGACACGGTCCTCCTGGGTTCCAGCGCCATCCTCCTCAACGAGAACCTCGCCGAGCAGGGCAACGCCTCCCTCGCCCTCCAACTCCTCGGCTCCCGACCGGACCTCGTCTGGTACATGCCGTCCCTCGCGGACTCCGGGTCCGACCCCGACTCCCCCTCCGCCGGCCAGGACAAGAGCCTCTTCGACCTCGTCCCCGCCGGCTGGTACTGGGCCCTGCTCCAGCTCTTCGTCGCCGCCGCGCTCGCCGCCCTCTGGCGCGCCCGCCGCCTCGGCCCCCTCGTCACCGAGAAGCTGCCGGTCGTCATCCGCGCCTCCGAGGCCACCGAGGGCCGCGCCCGCCTCTACCGCAAGGCCGGGGCCCGCGACCGCGCGGCCACCGTCCTGCGCGCCGCCGCCCGCGAACGCCTCGCCGCCCTGGTCGGCGTACCGCACACGCAGGCCCACGAACCACCGTCCCTGGTGCCCGCGGTCTCCGCGCACCTCGCCGGCGGACCGGCCGGGACCCCGGACGTCACCACCCTCCTCTTCGGCCCAACTCCCTCCGACGACGCGGCACTCGTCGCGCTCGCCGACCACCTCGACGCCCTCGAAAGAGAGGTCCGTACGTCATGACGTACCCGGCCACCGAGTCCGCGGCTGTGACCGCGGACAGCGCCCGCGCTTCCCTCGAAGCGCTCCGCACCGAGATCGGCAAGGCCGTGGTCGGTCAGGACTCCGCCGTCACCGGTCTCGTCGTCGCACTCCTGTGCCGCGGCCACGTCCTCCTCGAAGGCGTCCCCGGCGTCGCCAAAACCCTCCTCGTACGGGCCCTGGCGGCATCCCTCGAACTGGACACCAAGCGCGTCCAGTTCACCCCGGACCTGATGCCGAGCGACGTCACCGGCTCCCTCGTCTACGACGCGCGCACCGCCGAGTTCTCCTTCCAGAACGGCCCGGTCTTCACCAACCTCCTCCTCGCGGACGAGATCAACCGCACGCCCCCCAAGACCCAGTCCTCCCTCCTCGAAGCGATGGAGGAACGGCAGGTCACGGTCGACGGCACGCCCCGCAAGCTCCCCGAGCCCTTCCTCGTCGCCGCAACCATGAACCCGGTCGAGTACGAGGGCACGTACCCCCTCCCCGAAGCCCAACTGGACCGCTTCCTCCTCAAGCTCACCGTGCCGCTGCCCTCCCGCGAGGACGAGATCGGTGTCCTGACCCGCCACGCCGCCGGCTTCAACCCCCGCGACCTGCATGCCGCGGGCGTCCGCCCGGTCGCCGGCACCAAGGAACTCGACGCCGCCCGCGAGGCGGTGGCCCGGGTGACCGTCTCTCCCGAGATCGCCGGTTACGTCGTCGACATCTGCCGCACCACCCGCGAATCGCCGTCCCTCACCCTCGGCGTCTCCCCCCGCGGCGCGACGGCCCTGCTGGCCACCTCCCGCGCCTGGGCCTGGCTCACCGGCCGGGACTACGTCACTCCCGACGACGTCAAGGCCCTCGCCCTGCCGACCTTGCGCCACCGCGTCCAGCTGCGTCCCGAAGCCGAAATGGAAGGCGTCACCGCGGACTCCGTCATCTCGGCGATCCTCTCCCACGTCCCCGTCCCGCGCTGATGGCCTTCACCGGACGCGCCGCCCTGCTGGCGGCCCTCGGCAGCCTCCCCGTCGGCATCCTCGAACCGAGCTGGACGGGGATGCTCGCGGTCAACGGCACGCTCGCGCTGGCCTGCGCGGTCGACTGCGCTCTCGCGGCGCCCGTCCGCGGCCTGAAGTCGGCCCGCTCCGGCGACACCTCGGTGCGCCTGGGCGAGCCGGCGGACGTCCACCTCACGATTACCAACCCGAGCGGTCGCACGCTGCGCGCCCGGGTCCGCGACGCCTGGCCCCCGAGCAGCTGGCTCCCCGGCACCGAGCAGGCCGCGTCCCGTCACTCGGTGGTGATCCCCGCGGGCGAGCGCCGCCGGCTGACCACCCGCCTCCTCCCGACCCGCCGCGGCGACCGCCGGGCCGACCGCGTCACGATCCGCTCGTACGGGCCCCTGGGCCTGTGGGCCCGTCAGGGCTCCCACGCCTTGCCCTGGACGGTCCGCGTCCTGCCCCCCTTCACCAGCCGCAAGCACCTGCCCTCCCGCCTGGCCCGCCTGCGCGAGCTGGACGGCCGCACGAGCGTTCTGACCCGCGGCGAGGGCACCGAGTTCGACAGCCTCCGCGACTACGTCCCCGGTGACGACACCCGCTCCATCGACTGGCGCGCCACGGCCCGCCAGCACAAGGTGGCCGTCCGCACCTGGCGCCCCGAACGCGACCGGCACATCCTGATCTGCCTGGACACCGGACGCACTTCGGCGGGCCGCGTGGGCGACGCCCCCCGCCTCGACTCCGCCATGGACGCGGCCCTGCTCCTCGCGGCCCTCGCCACCCGGGCCGGTGACCGCGTGGACCTCCTGGCCCACGACCGCCGGCCCCGCGCCCAGGTCATGGGCCGCGCGGCCGCGGACGTCCTCCCGTCCTTCGTCAACGCGATGGCGACGCTGGAACCCGAACTGGTCGAGACGGACTCGCGCACCCTGGTCTCCACCGTCCTGCGCAATGCCCCGCGCCGCTCTCTGGTCGTCCTCCTCACGAGCCTGGACGCGGCCCCGATCGAAGAGGGCCTGCTCCCCCTGCTCCCCCGCCTCACCCAGCGCCACACGGTCCTGCTGGCCTCGGTGGCCGACCCGCACGTAGCCGAGATGACCAAGTCGAGGGGCTCCCTGGACGCCGTCTACGAAGCCGCGGCCGGCACCCAGTCCCAGTCCCAGCGCGCCCGCACGGCGGCGGAACTCACCCGCCACGGCGTCCACGTGGTCGACGCGACCCCGGACACCCTGGCCCCGGCCCTGGCCGACGCCTACCTGGCCCTGAAGGCCGCGGGCCGCCTCTAGAGGTTGTCCGACTGGATACTCTGGCAAGTCAGCTGCCAGGAGGACACATGCCCGACTTCACCCCCGAGCAGATGCGTCGCCTGCACGACTTCGCGGAGGAGCTGGCGGAGCTGGCCGAGCACCACGAAGACCAGTGGAAGGTTCAGACCACCGACGGTCAGATCTTCCTCACGATGACGACCCCCACAGTTCCGCATGGGCTCAACGTGATGCGGCTGCGCCGCCAGATCGAGGCCCAGACGCCTGACGCGGCGACCCTCAGCGATACGAACATGGGCGATCCTGTGACCGGCCTGACCAAGATCCCCGATCTCCTGGTCATGGCGGAGGAAGACACCGATGACACGGCGAAAGCCGTCAACTCCCGCGACGTATTGATGGTGGTGGAAGTCGTCTCCCGTACCGATTCCCTCACCGACATCCGCGACAAGCTGCACGACTACCCGAAAATGGGAGTCCCGCTGTACGTCGTCGTAGACCCCCGCAAGGACAAAAAGACAGTCACCGTGCACAGCGACCCCTCGGAGGGGCCCGACGGCATCCGCTTCCGCAAGAAGGTTCCGTACTCCTTCGGCGAGACCGTCACCGCCGGCCGCTGGGCCCTCGACACGAGCAACCTCAAAAGCTACCCCGCCGATTGGTAAAGCAGGCCGCACCAAGCGGCGGCGACGTGGCCCGGAACGCAGAAAAGCCCCGCACCGAACCCCGAAGGATTTGGTGCGGGGCTTCCCGCAATGATTGTTCGGCGGCGTCCTACTCTCCCACAGGGTCCCCCCTGCAGTACCATCGGCGCTGAAAGGCTTAGCTTCCGGGTTCGGAATGTAACCGGGCGTTTCCCTAACGCTATGACCACCGAAACACTATGAAATTAGAACGCTGGCATCATCACAGCCGTTCGTTATTTCAGAACTAACACAGTGGACGCGAGCAACTGAGGACAAGCCCTCGGCCTATTAGTACCAGTCAGCTCCACCCGTTACCGGGCTTCCACATCTGG